>NZ_SLXI01000021.1 GCF_004345785.1 Bisgaardia hudsonensis | reverse complement strand
GCTGGCTATGATGTTTATTACGAAGAGCAAGATGAGATAACAGTTAAACGTTTTCAAGAAGGACTTGAATGGGCAGTTGAATTGGCGGCAAGTAATCAAGTAACACTCGCAGTTGAAATTATGGATACTCAATTTATGAGCTCAATTAGCCGTTGGAAGAAATGGGATAAATTGATTAATTCGCCATGGTTTACGGTATATCCTGATTTAGGGAATTTATCGGCTTGGAATGATAATGTGGTAGAAGAGTTAAAGCTAGGTATAGATAAAATCTCAGCTATTCATTTAAAAGATACTTATAAAGTGACTGAAACCTGTAAGGGGCAATTTAGAGATGTACCTTTTGGAGAAGGTTGTGTTGATTTTGTTAGTTGTTTTAAAACTTTAGCTGAATTGAATTATCGAGGTGCATTTTTAATTGAGATGTGGACGGAGAAATCAGAAGAGCCGATTGCTGAGATTATTAATGCCCGCCGTTGGATTGAACAAAAAATGAAAGAAGGAAATTTTCCATGTTAAGAGCTTTAAGAGAGAAAGTATTAAAAGCCAACCTTGAATTACCTAAACATAAACTTGTTACCTTTACTTGGGGAAATGTGAGTGAGATAGATAGAGAAACAGGTATTATTGCGATTAAACCGTCAGGTGTTGATTATGATGTTATGACAGCTGATGATATTGTGCTTGTTGATTTACAGGGAAACAAAGTGTGGGGAGAAAAGAAACCCTCTTCTGATACCGATACCCATTTAGAATTGTATCGTCAGTTTTCGGATATTGGTGGCATTGTTCATACTCATTCTCGACATGCGACTATTTGGGCACAAGCAGGAGAGGCTTTGATTGCGGCAGGTACTACCCATGCGGACTATTTTTATGGTGCAATTCCTTGTACTCGTAAAATGACGAGAGAAGAGATTGAGGGGGATTATGAGCTTGAGACAGGTAAAGTGATTGTGGAAACCTTTCAAAAGAGCGGTATAAATCCTAAGGATATTCCAAGTGTACTTGTTCATTCTCACGGACCTTTTTCTTGGGGAACTGATGCGGATAATGCGGTACATAATGCAGTGGTTTTAGAAGAAATTGCTTATATGAATTTATTTACACG
>NZ_SLXI01000020.1 GCF_004345785.1 Bisgaardia hudsonensis | reverse complement strand
AGATTGTCTGATTAATTGTTAAAGAACAAAAAACGACACGAGCATTTTCTTCTGACAACGTCGTGTCGTTGTGGGGCGTATTATAGACATCTCATTACGCTTTGCAAGTACTTTTTTTAAAAATTTAATCGAATGTATAAAAAAAGATCAAAAACTATTGTTTTAAGGCTTTTTTAGCTTTAAAGTTGAGATATTTTAAAGTAACAAAGGAAATATATTTTATGAATTTTAAATCAATGATTGGATTTGGTGTCGCAGGTAATTTTGCAGGCCATTTAGAACAGGCTGGGGAGGCAAATGATTTTCTTTCTGTAGAAACTCAAGAAATAATTCAACCAAAAGCGATCTTTCCTTTTTACATTCCATCACAAGAAGATCATTTCTTATCAATTTATCCACTTAGCAACAAGCTAATTAAATTTCCTGAAGAAGGTGCTGATAATTTACAAATAGAACCTGAAATAGCACTTATTTGTGATTTAGAATATCAAAATAATTTAGTAACTAAAATTATTCCTCGATATTTTACCGCCTATAATGATTGTTCTATCCGACGTCCTAATGCTAATAAAATTTGCGAAAAGAAAAATTGGGGAGAAAACACAAAAGGTATATCAGATATTCTAATCCCCATTTCATCTTTTCAACTAGGAAGTGAAATAGATAGTTATCGCATTGCCTGTTTTCATAAACGTAATGGAACAATGAATATTTATGGAATTGATAGTCCAGCTATTGGATATAGCTATTTTCATCAAAAATTATTAAATTGGATTATCGATAGAATGAATAATCAGCCAGATCAAGGTCCAATGAATCATATAGCCTCATTAATAAAAGAAGCAAACTATCCTAAACAAGCTATTATTAGTATTGGTGCAACGAGATATACGGAATTTGGTGAATCTAATTTTTTACAAAAAGGCGATACTAGCATTGTCGTTGTCTATAATGGTCAACAATATTCACAAGAAGATATTATTGCAATGGCGAAAAGAGAACATTTTGGTGATGAAATTTCTGCATTAGTACAAACTGTAGTTTAAATATATTTAATCATAAAAAAGTGCGGTCAAATTTGATCTGCCCCCAAAAAGTTAGACTGTTATTTTAGGGACTGTATCCGATATTGTATTGGACTCAGTCCTTTTAATCTTAATTGTATCCGTTTTTC
>NZ_SLXI01000019.1 GCF_004345785.1 Bisgaardia hudsonensis | reverse complement strand
TCATAAAATCTAGATTACAAGCTTTGATTCCCTGATCTCTTATATCAAACCACTCTTCAAAAGATACTTTTTTTGAATAATTCCAACTATAATAATTTCTGGCAGGTTTAACCCCCCCCCTTCCCAACCACAAGCAGATAATAATACGCTCATTAAGATAATTAAGGTAAAATTAAGTTTCATTGTTTGTTCTCCTTCTGTGTCTTTTGATTCAGTTCAAAAATAGTCCGTTCTGGTTGCATTGTTCCGTTACCTTGCTTTGTTCGATAGCCGTCATAAGAACACTATGTTAGAGAACTCCCCTAAAAAAGTGCGGTCAATTTTCCTTAAGTTTTAAAACTCTTAAAAATTCTACCGCACTTGTATTGTTTTTTAATCTATTTTCTTCGTCCAAGGTACCGCATCAGGTTTGCTATGTTTTTTTCGCCATTTAATGCACTCAGGATCGTCCCATATTAATTGGTCTTCACAAACTGGTCCCTCTTCTAAATACCAGCCTCGTGCTTCAAAACAAAGTAGATTTTTTACTTCTGAAGAATCAACACTCATAAAATCTAGATTACAAGCGATAATCCCCTCACGTCGTTTCATAACCCATTCGTGAGTTGATAATTTCCAGCCATCAGGATAACGCCAACTATAATAATTTCTGGCAGGTTTAACCCCCCCCCCTTCCCAACCACAAGCAGATAATAATACGCTCATTAAGATAATTAAGGTAAAGTTAAGTTTCATTGTTTGTTCTCCTTCTGTGTTTTTTGATTCAGTTCAAAAATAGTCTGTTCTGGTTGCATAATTCCCTTATCTTCCTCTGTTCGATAGCCATCTGTTTCACATTGCTGTTGTCCTAATCCGTGGCAGTTATGCGATGAAGAGTTATCGCCTACTACATCCCGCAAAATTTTAAATAAATTTTTATTTTTTGTATTAGTATCGTTGGTTGCAGGGTTACCTCCAATAAAAAACCAATTACCAACAGGATCGTGCTTATTATTCTCAATAATGATAGACCCCTCTTTTGAGGTTCTCACTTCACCTTTTCCTTGTAAGATAGTTAAGATCCGATCCGCACGGGTTACATTGGCTGCTGGCCCCACCATTTTTAATTGTGTATTTGATAAAATACCGTTATTTTGTGGATCTTTTTCTAGAGTTTGTAGGGCATTACTGATAGTTAAGGTGCCTCGGCTATGGCTCCCTAAATATAAGCCTTCTGGGCTACTGCCTTTTTGTTTCATTAAATCCACTGCTTGTCTCACAGAATTATCATCCGATACTGCCCATTTTTGATAACTCGCAATCAGTAGTTCTGATAAACCACTTTCTGCTTTTGGATGATGCACAAAATAAATATCTTTATATAATGCTTTATTGACTTTGCCCGTTTCACCTGTTTCTGCCACATAATTTTGTACCGCAAATTTAGCGGCTGCTTGTAAGTCATTCATAATACCATTAAAAGCCACCACATATTTCTGCTGTTGTTTCTTTGTAGTTGGGTCAGTGTAAGTAACCGCCTGAATATGCTTACGCTCTTCATCAGACAGTTCTCGCAACTGATAAATATTGTAACCTTTATCTAATTCACGTTGACGATAATTTTCTACATATTGTTCAATCTCTTTCTCACCTTTAATCCCCTCAGCTTCCGCTTCCTTCCTGCCTGTTTCTTTTAATTGTTCTAAACGTTCTTTGTCCTTAACAGGTTCACCATTTTCATCGGTAACAAAGCCCATCATACGGTGTTCTGCAATAAACATTTTATGATAAGCTCCA
>NZ_SLXI01000018.1 GCF_004345785.1 Bisgaardia hudsonensis | reverse complement strand
CTTATCCCTTCTTGTTCAGCAAAACGTTTTGCATTTTCCTTAATCCATTCTATTTCATTTGGATGTAATTGACGGTTAAATTTCTCTGCATTAAAACTCGTTAAAGCACCTTGTTTTATGCTTTCTGAACTCGCTCCGCCAACTGCTCCAACTACAGCGCCCAAACCTAGTGCTGAAATTTGTTGAATAACTTTGCGGTCATCTTCCGTTAAGTTAGTATGATTGGCTTTTAAGTAGTCCGCTACTTCTGTATTAATCCATTCAGACACTGCTCCACTACCTGCTCCCACTAAACCATTACCACCGCTCGCTTTTGCGACTAAGAAACCTGCTACAGCGTGTAACGCTACTTTTTGTGGGCTACCATCTTTCCATTCCATTTTTTTAGCTAAATCACCTACAAGGCTTGCCGCTAACTCACCGCCTACTCGGGCTGCTTCCTGTTGCTCTTTAATCTCTTCAAGGTCATAACTGCCCACTTTTTGGTTAGCGTTTTCGGTATCCCTTGAAAGGGCGGTCGGTATTTCCCCTGTTTTTGTAGTGAGGTTGATGTTGTTTCCTATAGCACTTTGTGTGGTCGTTTCTTGACTGTCGTTTTTGTTGCCTAAAGCACTAGCTGCCGCTCCTAACCCATGAGCCACATTTTGCATCATATTGCCAGTAGAGAAACCACCACTTACCGATTGGACTTTCACTTCTGAATGGTTTGTTATATCCTCTGTCGTTAAGCTATTAGTGGTAAAGTAGTTTTTATCCGCTTCGGCTTTTGATTGGATAAGTCCGCCTTTTAAGTGAGTGTTATGCTTAACATTCACATTCATTCCACCCTCACCTACATTAAAGCCACTTTGCTCTTCTACTTGAGCATAATTCAGTTTTGCTTTATTTAAGCTCGCACTCGCTGAAACATTTGAGCCTGAACCATAAATAGCAACACTAAAACCTGCATTGGCTTGTACTTGTTTTGAATCATAATGGTTGCTGTCTTGACGGCTTTCTATATTAAGATTATTACCTATAGTCGCCTCAAGCTTATCTGCATTCACTACCGCTCCTTTAAAGTTAGCATCTTTAATGGTTTCAATAGAAACGGCTTGACCATTAATATGGCTGTTCTTTTGAGTAATGCTATCGCTATTTTCTTTGCCCTTACCTGCTTGTACTGAACCCTCTATGCCTAATCCAACGCTATTGCCACTCATTCCTACAAACACACCAATACTTCCCCCTGCGTTTTTATTGCTAGAACGGTTAGTGTAAGTGTCTTGCACTGATTCAACATTAAGATTATTTGCACTGTTGAGATTGATTTGATTAGCTGAAAGGGTTGAGCCGAGAATATCAATATCCCCCTCTGTTGTCTTAAGATGTAGATTCCCCGCACTTAATTCTGAGCCTGAATGAATCACCTGTTTTGTGTTGCTTTCTTGCGTAGATTTCTGTGCACCTACGCTAATAGAGACTTTAATACTTGGGTTAGAAACATCGCCCTCTTTCATTGCCTTAGTACTATCACTTATAGCATCAATCGTATCTTTTACTTCATCAATACTTTGTGAAGCTAGATATAATTCATTCGCCGCTTTCACTTTATAAAGATTAGCCAGCTTTTCACTCTTCACTTGTTGGCTTCGTTTTAAACTCTCTTGAGCCTTAAATGCCATATCCGTTACGGGGGTTGAAAGGGCGATGGTTAAACCTGATTGTTTAAACTCGTGTTTCTCCGTACTTTCAAACACATCTTTCCCCGCTTCAACTTTGATTTTCTTTGCTTCAACATTAATCTTATTGTTGTTTTCTCGATTAGCGATTAAATCTGAACCCAATACCTTAACTTCGTTTCCTGCTTTGATATTTACATCACCTGACAATGAACCCACAACAGAACGAGCATCGGACTGTGTCCAGCCTTCGGCTTCTGAATGATGCGTTTCTGAGCGTTTACCAATGGTAAACCCTAATCCGCCTCCTGAGAAAATACCTGATTTTGTTTTCTTCTCAAAGTGCGTGGCTTTGTCGTAATTTGTATCTGCTTCTATATTGATATTATTTTTTGCCACTATATCAATATTTTTATCTGCTACAATTTCCACCCCTTTGGCTTCTATATTATTGCCTGATAATAATGCGATATTTTCTGCATT
>NZ_SLXI01000017.1 GCF_004345785.1 Bisgaardia hudsonensis | reverse complement strand
TCATAATCTATTCCTTACTGTGGCTTATATATTCAATTAAAGCATAATATAAAAAAGTCTAATTATTTAAAAGATATAATCAATTTTGGTTAAATCTCAAAACTTTCAAAAATTCTACCGCACTTTGTTTATAAATTAAGAAAAAATATTAAAAATCTTCTGCATATTGCATAAAATCAAATTCTCCCTCTTTTTTGGCGAAAAGATGGGCAGCGTAATTGTCGATTGCTTCTGCTGGGTTGCTCAGTTTTTTTATCTTAAACACATCTGCTTGAGGAACTACATACACATTACGTTCATTGCCTTGATGAGAAGATACAAATAACTGAAATCCACTTTTATCCCAACTTTCATTCGGACGGGTATCAAGCAAGCAACGTAATTCAAAATATTTTTCTTCATCAAAATATTTCTTATCACCATATCTTTGACGGAATAATTGATTAAACTTAGTTTCTAAAAAATCCACATATTCAGGCAAGGCATAACCTTTTTTATCTTCAAAACCAGCAATAATTGAGCGCATGGGTGTTAATATTGTTGAAGGAAGAGTGCTTTTATAAACATTATGCGTAGTCTTTTCCATAATGCCCCATCTTTTACTTCGATATAACCAAGAACTTAAAATCTCCAAAGGAATGTTTGAGTATTTTTTATGATTTTTAGCATAAGGCGTATAATAAATAAAATAGGCTCTATCATTTACTAAAATACCTAATTCGGTAATATCTCCCATTATAGGTAAAGGGTGAGTGGATTTCTTTACTGCGTAGAAAAATCGCCCTTGCATTAAATACTCATAAGATAACGGTTGAGTTTCTTTAAAAGATGCGATGATATATTCAAATAAATTCCCATATTGAAAGAAATTATATCCATCAAACTCTTTATCTAGTTCAGTTAAAGACAAAGACTCGTAAGGTATATCATTCATATCATAATAAACCATTTCAAAATGCGTATATAGTTCCTGCTCATTGACAAATTTCATTTTTATAATCCTCTTTTTTCAATTTCTTTTTCTACCATTCCTATTATAGCCCTCTGTCTTCTCTCCAAATTTTCTCGATATTTAGGTGAAATCTCCTTACTTTCCTTCACATACATCTTCCAACCCTCTGTGCCAGTTTCAATCTTCGCCCCTTTTGAAGAGTTCAATTCTCTTGGCAATGGTTGCAAATTCATTGGATGATTGATTAACTCTTTTTGTACCTCTTTTGGAATTGCCTAAATCCTTTTTAAATACAAAAAAGTGCGGTCAATTTTCCTCAAGTTTTAAAACTCTTAAAAATCCTACCGCACTTGTTAGAACACTATTTTCTAAACCAAGACAAAATCCTATTTTTTAATTTTTTACTTTCTATTTCTTCTTGCTTTGCTTTCGCTTGTTTATGTCTTTCTTGCCACATATCAATCCACTCTTGATGTGGTTTATTAAAATCATATTCTTTCATAAAATCATAAGGATCTTCATAATGAGCTAATGGTTTATATTCTATAAGTTCTTTTGGTGCGGTTGGGTGGTCTATACCAACATCAAATCCGTGAATAGACGCAATTTTACCTAGCTCAAGAACAATTACATTTAAAAACCAACTAAAATTTACACAATAACCTCTTACTCTTCTTTTAGCGATTTTTAAATCCAATAGCTTTTCTAAAGCATTATGCATACCTTCAACATTACCATCACATAAGGAAACATAAAATTCATGCTCGGGAATGTACGGCTTGTATTTTTTTGCCTTAGGGTAATTTTTTTCATCATCTAAAAATCTTTGGGATCGCTCTTTTAACTCTTCCCAATTTTTACTACTTATAGCTAATCTTTTATTTTTAAAGAAAAAAGGGTATAAATCTTTTCTATCATATTTATCATAATCAGCACCCAATATATCAGAGATAATACTGTTAATTACTCTTTGATTATCTGACATAAGTGCAAAAAAATCATATGTTACTGTCCAACCATCATCGCCTAATACACATAATTTAGCTGCTGTATAACAATGTTGTCTAAATAATTCAATATCATTATTGCGTAATAATGCTCGTCTTGCCAAAACTGCATGGCACAAACCTAAACTACGCATACAAGCAAGTGAATTGCCAAGGTTACTATTTAACAATTCTAAATCTTCTCTAATATTACCATAAGCATCATATAATAGATCTTGCTCAATCTTTCCTTCATAGGTATTAGGTTCTGTCTCGCTTCCTAAATATATTTTATATTTATCTTTCATTATCATCCCCTTATCTTTATTTGTTAGGTACTTCTACTGGGATTAATTTGATTTTTTCATCAACTTTATCAACCCCTATAATTAATGTTTTAATAGGTTGGTTTTGTTTATTTTTAAGTGCTTTTCTCACTGCTAATATTGCTGGATCTGTTTTGTCTAAATCAAACTTTTCTGTCGCAACAGCTTCAATCCAATCTTGTGAAAGCTGATTGGTTACTTTATTATCTAATTTAGCACCTTTATTACTTACTTTAGTTGCACCATTAGTAATTTGCTTACTGTCAATAATAACTATAGAGCCATCTTTAGCTTGAAGTACATGGTCAAATCCACTGTTACCACCATACTTACCGCCTTTAAGTACTTTATAACCTGAACGTTTTGCTAAGCTATTAACAAGCTTTTCTGTTTTCTCACCTGTTTTATCTCCATTTTTTACAATATCCGCTATTAAATCTCGCTCAATAGTACTTGTTGGCTTCAATTCACAACCTGACTTACATACTTTCTGTGCATTAATATAGCCACTTGGTGAGGTAATCGCTATGTTATCAACTTCATCAATCACTTTATTTAAAGTTGAATAATTCACCACTCGGTTAATTTGATTTGCTCCACCTTCAACAGCATTTTTTACGACATCACTATTTTTTATAGCGACAACACCCTTACCAACCGCTTTTCCACCTGCCTTAGCGACCTTCCCAGCTCCAACAACTTCTCCAACAGTGCCAATCAGTTGAGCGGTAGAAATTGCGGTCATTTCACCACGCATATCTTGTCCATATAGGCGGTTGATTTCTTCTACATCTTCTCCCATTACATTTCGATAAGTTTCTTCTATACTACTTTTACCTGTTGTAACAAAATTATCGACAATATCACGACCACAAGCTAGTGGGTCTCTCCCACAATCCATCGCACTATTAACAACTGACTCTCCAACTTTTTTCACCGTTTCTAATTTGTTTTCTGAAACTGATTTATAAGTTTGTTTTACTTTATCCCTTAAGCCCTCTGTTGGTGTTCTCACTATTCCTGAGGTCAACTTTTCACTAATAAAACCTGTGCGTTGATTATAAGTATCCGCTTCTTTAGCATATTTTCTTGATACCCAAAAATCATTACCTCCTGCTACAAAATAATGCTCCTTTTCACCATTAATATGAGTAAAGGTTTTATTCTTTTGACTAGCTAAAAAAGCTTGGGCTTGACTATCTTGTTTATCATCAAGTGATAAGAACCATAATATATCAAGCTCTTTTGCTGCTTGTTGTGATAGTCTTTTTTCTGCTTCTTTTGTACTTATCCCTTCTTGTTCAGCAAAACGTTTTGCATTTTCCTTAATCCATTCTATTTCATTTGGATGTAATTGACGGTTAAATTTCTCTGCATTAAA
>NZ_SLXI01000016.1 GCF_004345785.1 Bisgaardia hudsonensis | reverse complement strand
TTTTTTGCCACTATATCAATATTTTTATCTGCTACAATTTCCACCCCTTTGGCTTCTATATTATTGCCTGATAATAATGCGATATTTTCTGCATTGAGTTGCGTACCTTGTTTGCTGATGTTGTGTTTAGCATCATAAGTAGTTTTAGTTGAACGACTTATTGCTGAACCACTTTTCGTATAATGATACTCGTCATAATCCAATTCTTTTGTTGCACTCTTTAAGACTAAGTCATTTTCAGCAAGAGCGATGAGTTTTCGTTTAGCCTCAAGTTTCGCTCCTTCGCTTTCAATTGTATACGCTTGTAATTGCAGCTCCCCTCCACCTTTAACATGGCTTATCACTACATCTTGTACTCGCTCGTTACGATAGTGATCGCCTTTGCCCATTTTTTCATCATCAAGCGTTTTAAGTGCGGTTAAATTTAAACGATTTTTTGCAGAAATAATGGTTTGTCCATCACCCTCATTGATAATATCCGCCCCTTTTATATTGATATTATTCGCTGATATCTGTAATTGACCATTTTGACCCTTTACATAAATTAAGGCGTTTCGGTCTAAGTCAGTGGTGTGACGTTGATAATGAGATAGGTCAACTTTGGTATTTATTGTGGTACTTTGATGTGTTAAATCACCTGCAACATCAATAGCGAGGGCTTTTTCTGCACTAATTTTTCCACCTGTATTAGTTAAATCGCCAGAAGATTGTATCGCAACTAACTCCCCTGAAATATTACCTTGATTGATAATATTATTTGCTTTTAATAGCGTTAATTGACGCCCTGAAATTATGCCACTATTTGTTAAAGATTGACTATTTACCGCAATATTATTCGCTGATATTAATGCTCCTTTCCCATCAATATCGCCTTTTTTCGTCATCACATAGACTTTTGGCACTAATACCCTCTGCTCTTTTCCATTTGGTAAGGTAACTTGTTGAGCTTCAAGCCAGACAATATCACTGGTTAATTGTGCAACCTGCTCTTTACTTAAACTTACCCCCAATGAAAGGTTAAATTTCTTCGCAAAACTCACGCCACTGTTCATTAAGGCTTTATATTGGCTTTCCATATCTTGATAATTACCCAAGAATTGACGACCTGTTAGTTGATTTATTTGCTCTCGAATTAAGCGTTGCTCATAATAACCATCACCTAAGCGTTTATGCACTAAATTATGATCTGAACGCAACATATTAAACATATAATCACTACTTAACCATTTTTGTCTATTGGTGAAAGCCGGATCGGTTTCCACTAATACATGACTATTAGCATGAGGATTAATTTTATAAAGACTCGATGTTGGTAAAACAGTATTGGCTCTAATATGGCGAACTTCATCAACAACTTGCTGTTGATGTTGTTTATCATTGATGCCTTCTGTTACTTTCTGATTTTTATTTAAATTAATTGCATTAAGTGTTAAATCAGGCTGTATTGCTATTGCTTCAAACTGTCCTTGTTCTTGAGCAATCGCTTGATTTAATGCAATGGTTTTTTCTGCTACCCTTAAATGGGCATGACGCCCTTCCCAATCTCTTTGATGATAACGTTTAAACCCTCCACGCCAACGAGACTTAGTCCATTCTTGATTGCCATAATCTTCTGTACGATGAATCCCAAACGCATCTTCATTAACCAAGCTAGTTGGATTATTTTGTGAATTGTAAATTTTATCATTAGCAATTATTGTACTGCGATCATTTAATAAATTTCCTGTAAAACTGATATTACCTGTACTGAGTATTTTCGCAGGATGGGTTTCTTTTACTATTGTTTCTTTTTCCACTCGTCTTGTAACATACACATCCCAAAATTTATAAAACTCTCGTCCCCATAATTTACTATTATGCGTTTCAATCGCCTTTTCTAAATCTGAAAACTTCTCGCTATTTTCTTTCACCCAGTTTAAATAAGGTTTAATTTGCTCTGAGTATTTTTCCAACTTTTTATCATAGGCTTTTTTAGCCATTTCATAGTCTTTTAATTCATCCAGATATTTATCAATGCGAATTTGATAACCATCTTGACTTTCAAACCAACGTTTTCTTGGTTTAGATGGCTCTATTGGCTCTTTTAAGCTAGGATCTAACTGAGATAAATCAGGAAGCGGAGGCGCATCACTTTCTGGGGCATTTAATTTAAAATAAGACCAAGCCGGATCGTCTTTTAGATAAATCGCTTTAGGTGATGGCGCACATCCCATACGCTCTGCCTCATTAGTACAAACATCCTCATTTGGCATGGGCAATATGTAGCCTTCAAAATCACTATTAGTCGGTCTTGTTGTTAATTCTTTACCTCTAAATACGACTTTTCCCGCTCGGCTATAGGATACCCACTTTAATAAATCAAAATTAATTCTTTCTCCTGTTTGAGCATTATCCACAATTAAGTAATGTTCATTTACTGACGTATCACTTAACGTATCTAAATTAGTACGTAAACGTGCATTTGTATTTTTTATTTCTTGAACATCTAAGCTGATATGACGACCTTCAATTAATGCACCTTGATTTAAGAATATATCAGCCTTTCCTACCGCTTGGTTTTGTTCATTTAATCTGCGTCCAATATAAATATCACCACCACTTGAAAGAGTGCCTCCTAATCCATTAAATGACCAATCCTTGGTAAACACCGTTTTACTATTTTTAATAATTGGGGCAGCAATATCTAAACGTTGATGAGTAGCAATGACCGCTGAGCTAATTTGACCATCTGTTTGTAATTCATCGGTATTTTCTAATTGTTGTGCTTGGATAGCAACCGTATCACCATAAATACGCCCTGTTCCAATATTTGTTAATCCTTGACCAACTTTAAGCAGTGATGAGCGTTTCCCTTTAATTAATCCTCGATTAATAAGATTACCTTGCACTTCAACTGTTGTGGTATTCCCCTGAATTTCTGCTTTATTTTTATTTTGTAAATGATTACTACGTAAAGAAAGAGTACCTTCCGAATATAACCCTGCTTCGTTAATTAAATTGCCCTGAGTAGCCAAAGAAAGTACATCACCTCCGACAATATCTTTTTGTGATAAAAAATCTTCTTTTAATTGAATATCTACCTGCTGACCCTCAACATAACCATCGCCAGATAAATAACTTGCTGATAAATTAAGCCCTTTATTTGCTTGAATAGCACCTTGTGTATTAACCACTTTTCCTTGTTCTGCTTTTATCACTAAATCCCCTGTAGAAAGGATTTCACCTGATTGGTTTGTTAATACTTTCTCTATATTGGCATTTAATGTGTTGGTAGCATAAATCCCACCAGTATGATTATCTACTTGTTGCGAGGTAATACTGACTTGTTGTCCGAGTATTCCTTGTATTGGTGTTGCCTGTGTAGCCTTCGTTTTTGTATTATTGATAGTTAAAGCATCAATCACTAAGGCATCTTGAGTTTGAATAAAAGAGCCTTTACCATTTATCCCTTGATTATCTAGATTTCCTGTTAAAGATAACGTTATCCCTTTATCCGCAATAATCTGTCCGCCTCGATTATCAATATCTTGACCCTCGACCTTAAGCTGACCACCACTCAATAAACGACCTTGATAATTATTTAATCGTTGATTAGACATTGATAAATCCATACTACCGCCTGATAACATTAGCCCAACGTGATTATTTAAGCCTTTTTCAAGTTGTAGTTGAAGCAATGTGTTACCACGATTTACCCACTTACCTGCATAATTATTAATTTGTGTAGCCTTTGCATTAATCGAATCTGCACTTAAATTGGCACGCTGAGTAGATAAAAGCGCTGGAGTATTTAATGTAAGATGGTTTAAAGCGACTATTGTTGAGTTATCCGCTAATAAATCGGCTTGAGAAGAATTAACTGTAATATCATACCCACTATTTTGGCTATCAGTTAAATTAACTGATTTTGCATTAACTTCTAGCTTCCCTGAGGTAAGGTGCTTACCTTGTAAATTGGCTTTATTGGTAGAAGAAATCGATAACGTCTGTCCCGTTTTAGTTTGTTTCTCTAATTGGTTATTTGTAACGCCCTCTTTTTCTGTTGTTGTAATGCCTGCCGCAACTACCGCATGATTGGCGGTATTAATATTCTCGGCTTTATAATGAATACTTTTATTGGCTATAGTTTTTCCTTGTTGGGTAATATTTTTATTTGCTTGAGCAATAATATTTCCTTGATGACTGATAAGAGAGCCATCTTGTTGCAAATTAGACTGAGTGTTTAATACGATATGCTTTTGTTTTGTCTCAATATTTCCTGTATTTTCGATATTATTTTTTGCCGTTATCGATACTTGTTTATTCGCATTAATATTGCCTTTGTTTACCACCTTACCATTCACATCAATAACAATATCCCCAGCAGAAGCACCAAGATGCCCAAGATTACGTACCCCTAAGCCAGATTCCGTGCCAATAATATGAATCTTCTCTGCATACATTCCCCCTAAATTAGCAACATCTACCGAATAATGTGTATCATCTGTATTAGTTGTATTGGATTTACTATTGATAATCTGCACAGAATCATTGTTCTTACTCACTTTATTATGACCCGT
>NZ_SLXI01000015.1 GCF_004345785.1 Bisgaardia hudsonensis | reverse complement strand
AGCCCTATAACTAAAAGGTAAGTAAGATTAGGTAATTATAAAATATTTGTATTTTTTCTCATAGAAAAAGGGCGAAGATTTTGACATCTTCGCCCTTTTTCTTTAATCTGTTATTTGCGTTCTTTGCTAAGAAACAGACCATCGACAAGTCAAATCTTAGCAAAGGGTAGCTAGGAATGCAAGAGATTGCGAGCGTCACTACTACCAAAAAACCATTCAACGACGATTAAACAAGAAACGCAAACCTTAAATTTAACGGTCATTAGCTCGGACTTCGGGAACGAATAAACAGGCATAAAGTGGTGTAAATTAACGGTTCTTACATACGATAGTAAGCTCTGCCACCGTCTCACTGTACGATAATCAGTACCTGATAAAGTTAAAATTAAGGATTAGAGAATTGCTTGTCTAGGGTCTCAATTCTCAACCAGTAAAACGATTTTATTTTTTGATTAGCTATTCACTAATCGCTTGATCGAATAACAAAGAAAAATAACGCTCTTTATGAGCTTTGTGGATTTGTGGACTGTTTAACGTTTTTTTCGCTTTGCGAACGTATGGACTAATTGTGCAAAAGCTGATGGATAACTCTACGAGTTACCCACGAGCTTTTACACCGAATTAGCCCACACTAAAAAACTACAGTCCACAAGCTCCACGAAAGCCAATTTATCCATCATTTTTTTTTATTATTTGAAAAGCCCTTCGGGCTAAAAAATGAAGTCGCCTACGGCTCAGCGGTTTTTATATACCACTTCGGAGCTTTATGGTAGTATTTGTCTTTATTTATAGCTAGGACACACAAAGGGGACTTAACAGTCAATCCCTTATGTGCCTAGCAAAGGGGATAAATCCCCCTTGACCCCCTACGGTTACACAACTAATTAGTAAGAACGGGTACCAAAATGACAAAAGAAAAAAGAACAAAAGAGATAAAAATTCGTCTAACTGAAAGTGAATATAACGCATTAAAAGAGAGAAAAACCAAAGCTAGATTAGCTGAATGGTTACGAGAATTAGCCTTAAAACAAGAGCCTAAAAAACCATTAAAAGCAATCGACCCAAAATTATTATTTGAATTAAATAGAATAGGTGTAAATATCAATCAAATAGCAAGACAATGTAATAATCAAGCACCTAATATTGACTTAATTAGTGTGCTTATTAGCTTACGAAATATTGAAAAAAATATACAAATAATTAGAGAAAATGCACGATGATTGTAAAATTTTTTAAAAAAAGGGGAAAAGGTAAAGCCAGCAGTTGCAAGGCTTGTGTTGATTATTTACTTAAAAAGCCTGATGACACCGCTCAAATATTACAGGGCGATCCCAGACTATCACAAGAAATAGCAGATAGCCTACAATTCAAAAATACCTATACTGCTGGTTGCTTATCTTTTGAAGAGCCTAATATCTCAGAAAAAGATAAAAGAAAAATTATGGCTAGTTTTGAAAAAGCTATCTTTGCTGGATTAGAGCCTGAACAATATAACATATCGTGGGTACAACATACTGATAAAGGTAGATTAGAGTTAAATTTTGTCATTCCTAATGTAGAACTAACCAGCGGTAAACGATTACAGCCATACTATGATAAAGCTGATAGACCTATTGTCGAAAATTTTAAACAGGTAATAAACTCTATATATGGACTATCAGACCCTAACGACCCAACAAAAAAACAAAATATGGTTACTAAGCAAGAGCTACCAAGCAACAAAAAACAAGCCTTAGAAGCCATTACAGACGGATTAAGTACATTAGCTAAGGCTGGGCATATAAATAACCGCCAAGATGTTATAAAAGCCCTAGAAAACGCTGGTTTTGAAATAGCAAGGATTACCCCAAAGAATATATCAATTAAAACTGACGGGCAGAATTTAAGATTAAAAGGAGCTTTCTATGAACAAGATTTTAGATTTAGCAAAGAACTTCCAGCAGACATCGAAGAAAGAGCTAGACAATACAAAAGAGATAATTGGGAACGTTATCAAACAGCACGAAAAAAACTTGATAGAGCAATTACAAAACGCCAACAAGAATTTAGTCGAAAATATCCAAATCGAGCAGAAGAAATTAATAAAGAGTACCGTAAGAATGTACCGCTTACCCACAATAATAGCTTTATCAATACTCGCTATAATAATTTCAATATCAGCTCTTCTAAGCTGGAAGTCGAAAATAACATATCAAGAGATGATAGAATGGCAAATATCAACAAAAATAGCGAAGGAAGCGACTGGGGGAATAAAGCTAGACAAGTGCAAAACTCAACTAGGGGAGATCTTAACTTGCGTGAAGATAGACAAAAATTACATCAACACGAGATGGGGAGAAGAAAAAGATTTGATGATTTTGGATATAGCACAAAAGAAAAAATAGGGATAAACTCAAATGGCAACAGAAACGGAAATATTTTTAGAGAAAGCATTGAGAGAATTATTAATACAGCAAGAGGAAGAGCGAAAAACTTTATTAGCCGAGTTAGAGAACTTACACAAGGAAAACCAACTAATCAAGAAACAATACTACGAAATCAGCAATCAATTAGACAGTTTGATGAACTCAATAAATCGCTTAAACAGGCTATAAATAGAAAGCAAGAGGAAAAAGCCCAAGCATATAAAGTAAGACAAAGAGGCTTTAGTATAGGTAGATAAAACCGCCTAAAATATTATTAATATAGGCGGTTTAAAATTTATTGAAATTTAATTATATTTCCATTCATTGATGATAATTTTATACTTTCAATAACCTCTATTGATTCTATTGCCGTTTTTATATTTGATACAGGTTGTTTTCCTGTTTCAATACCTTCAATTAGACTTAAAATGGCATCTATCATTCTTTCATTTGGAGTAGTATTGTGTTTTGAATAGACTAAATCTAAATATTCATACTTGCTACCTGATGAATTTTCACTACTTGAAAATTTATATAAATCATAAGATGATCCATTGTTGTATAATCTTATTCGCCCATTTTCGCCAAGTATATCTATTTCAAACATATATTTCATCGGGGAAGAGCTAGTACCTTTAATGAACCCAATAGAATTAGATTTAAACTTTATCATTCCTGTTCCTCCGACATCAGAAATACCGTGAACATTTCTAACAAAATCCTTTTGAATATCTCCAACAACATATTCAATCTCTGAACCAGAAAAATAAAGCAATAAATCTATTAAATGGCTTGTACTCGTATGTAAAGCAGTTGCACCATAACCAACTAAAGAATAAATTTTTCCTATGGCATTTGAATCTAATAGCCCCTTAATTTCTTGAATAAGATTATCCCAACGAAAAATGTAATTAACAGCGATAATAACATTATGCTTATCACATAACTCAACTATTTCCTTAGATTCTTCTAGAGAATAAGAAATAGTCTTTTCACAGAAAATCACTTTAACTCCATTCTTAATACACTCTTTGATGATATCAAAATGTGTTTGAATAGGTGTGCATATACTGACAATATCAAATTTATTAGCTTTCAGCATTTCTTTATAATCTGTATATCCATTTGGGATATCACACTCTTTTTGGATAGAATCTACCAAAGATTTATTAACATCACATACTGATGATATTCGTATATTTTCAATACTTTTATATGCCTTGATATGACTCCATATGATTTTTCTGTTTGGATCTTTATCTATTCCATAAGCAATCAAACCTAATCCTATAACACCAACATTATACATACTAATCTCCATTGGATTTTTTCCTCAATGAAATAACACAACCTACAATAACGATTGCAGCACCAAAACCTTGATAAATAGAAATAGTTTCACCTAAAGTAAAGTAACCAATAAACGCAGTAGATAAGGGAACTGTTAATTGAATAATATTAAAAACAACTACCCCTTGTTTTTGAACAATATAAAATGCAAATAACATACCTGTTAGCATTCCATACATTCCAGCAAAGATTAATCCGATCAGTAAGCCTGAACTAACATCTTGTAATTGATAAATAACACCTGTATTACTTGCTAAAAGTAGATAAACAAGTCCAGATAAAGTAGCAGTGGAGGCACTGATAACGATAGCATTTAATTTTTTTGCGACCTTTTTAACGAAAAGATTTTGAATAGATTGAATAAATATAGCAGTCCCCAAAAAGAGTGATCCTGTTATAAAATCATTACCCCCACCAGTTTTGTTGCTATAAATTACAAATATCAAAGAACCAATTACAGATAAGACACTACCAATATAAAAACTCTTCTGTTTTACTTTTTCCCTTTCATCTTGAAAGAAAATTGCAGCCATAATAACAGCTAAAGGCATAGACATAATGCCGAAAATACTACCTGCTAAAGCTGAAGTATATTTAAGACCATTAATAAAAAAATACATATTACCAGTCATAAAAATAGCTAACAAAAGAAGATATAAGATGATTGAAGGTTCTCTAAGCAACTTAAGCAGTTCGGTTCTATATTTTAATATACAAATAAAAACGAATAACAACCCACCAGAGAGAAATCGAACAGCATTATTATTTAAAGTATCAAAATGAATACTCATATAACGCATAATAGGAAAACCAAACCCCATTAACAAAACATAAGAGAATCTTATAAAAGAATCATTACCCATATGACTAAGCCCTATAACTAAAAGGTAAGTAAGATTAGGTAATTATAAAATATTTGTATTTTTTCTCATAGAAAAAGGGCGAAGATTTTGACATCTTCGCCC
>NZ_SLXI01000014.1:0-3412 GCF_004345785.1 Bisgaardia hudsonensis | reverse complement strand
ACATTGTCTTAATTGTTCTTTAAAAATTTGGAAACAAGCTGAAAAACTAAAGAGACTTTCAAGTCCGAAAGGATAAAGAGAAGTCTGAGTAAAGTTTTATAAAATCTTATATTGTAAAAGGCGATATAAGTGTTAGTTATCGAAATGAATCATAACCTCTCATAAAAATATTTGAGGTTGTATAGTTAAGTGACTAAGCGTACAGGGCGGATGCCTTGGCAATCAGAGGCGATGAAGGACGTGCTAATCTGCGAAAAGCTTGGATGAGTCGATAAGAGACGTTTAATCCAAGATATCCGAATGGGGAAACCCAATAGATGAAGAATCTATTATTTAATACTGAATACATAGGTATTAAAGGCGAACCGGGAGAACTGAAACATCTAAGTACCCCGAGGAAAAGAAATCAACCGAGATTCCGTAAGTAGCGGCGAGCGAAAGTGGAAGAGCCTGTTAGTGATAGTGGACTGGTAAGGAGAACAAGTTGGGAAATTTGGCAAAAAAGGGTGATAGCCCCGTATCCGAATACCAACCCATAGTACTAAGCTAACGACAAGTAGGGCGGGACACGAGAAATCCTGTTTGAAGATGGGGGGACCATCCTCCAAGGCTAAATACTCCTGATTGACCGATAGTGAACCAGTACTGTGAAGGAAAGGCGAAAAGAACCCCGGTGAGGGGAGTGAAATAGAACCTGAAACCCTGTACGTACAAGCAGTGGGAGCAAGATTAATCTTGTGACTGCGTACCTTTTGTATAATGGGTCAGCGACTTATATTTTGTAGCAAGGTTAACTGAATAAGGGAGCCGAAGGGAAACCGAGTCTTAACTGGGCGAATAGTTGCAAGGTATAGACCCGAAACCCGGTGATCTAGCCATGGGCAGGTTGAAGGTTGGGTAACACTAACTGGAGGACCGAACCGACTAATGTTGAAAAATTAGCGGATGACTTGTGGCTGGGGGTGAAAGGCCAATCAAACCGGGAGATAGCTGGTTCTCCCCGAAATCTATTTAGGTAGAGCCTTGAGCGGACACCTTTGGGGGTAGAGCACTGTTTCGGCTAGGGGGTCATCCCGACTTACCAACCCGATGCAAACTACGAATACCAAAGAGTGATACTCAGGAGACACACGGCGGGTGCTAACGTTCGTCGTGAAGAGGGAAACAACCCAGACCGCCAGCTAAGGTCCCAAAATCTATATTAAGTGGGAAACGAAGTGGGAAGGCTTAGACAGCTAGGATGTTGGCTTAGAAGCAGCCACCATTTAAAGAAAGCGTAATAGCTCACTAGTCGAGTCGGCCTGCGCGGAAGATGTAACGGGGCTAAATATAGTACCGAAGCTGCGGCATCAGTAGCAATACTGTTGGGTAGGGGAGCGTTGTGTAAGCGGATGAAGGTGAATCGAGAGGTTTGCTGGACGTATCACAAGTGCGAATGCTGACATAAGTAACGATAAAACGAGTGAAAAACTCGTTCGCCGGAAGACCAAGGGTTCCTGTCCAACGTTAATCGGGGCAGGGTGAGTCGGCCCCTAAGGCGAGGCTGAAAAGCGTAGTCGATGGGAAACGGGTTAATATTCCCGTACTTGGATAAACTGCGATGTGGGGACGGAGAAGGTTAGGTTAGCAGACTATTGGATGTCTGTTTAAGGCGGTAGGTGGGTATCTTAGGCAAATCCGGGATACCTTAACACTGAGAACTGATGACGAGTTTCTACGGAAACGAAGTAACTGATACCATGCTTCCAGGAAAAGCCACTAAGCTCTAGGTTTATCTAAACCGTACTGAAAACCGACACAGGTGGTCAGGTAGAGAATACTCAGGCGCTTGAGAGAACTCGGGTGAAGGAACTAGGCAAAATAGCACCGTAACTTCGGGAGAAGGTGCGCTTACAGTAATTGTAGTCCCTCGCGGACGAAGGTGAAGTAAGTCGAAGATACCAGCTGGCTGCAACTGTTTATTAAAAACACAGCACTCTGCAAACACGAAAGTGGACGTATAGGGTGTGATGCCTGCCCGGTGCTGGAAGGTTAATTGATGGTGTAATCGAAAGAGAAGCTCCTGATCGAAGCCCCAGTAAACGGCGGCCGTAACTATAACGGTCCTAAGGTAGCGAAATTCCTTGTCGGGTAAGTTCCGACCTGCACGAATGGCATAATGATGGCCAGGCTGTCTCCACCCGAGACTCAGTGAAATTGAAATCGCCGTGAAGATGCGGTGTACCCGCGGCTAGACGGAAAGACCCCGTGAACCTTTACTATAGCTTGACACTGAACCTTGAATTTTGATGTGTAGGATAGGTGGGAGGCTTTGAAGCGGTAACGCCAGTTATCGTGGAGCCATCCTTGAAATACCACCCTTTAACGTTTGATGTTCTAACGAAGCACCTGAAACGGGTGTTCGGACAGTGTCTGGTGGGTAGTTTGACTGGGGCGGTCTCCTCCCAAAGAGTAACGGAGGAGCACGAAGGTTTGCTAATGACGGTCGGACATCGTCAGGTTAGTGCAATGGTATAAGCAAGCTTAACTGCGAGACAGACAAGTCGAGCAGGTGCGAAAGCAGGTCATAGTGATCCGGTGGTTCTGAATGGAAGGGCCATCGCTCAACGGATAAAAGGTACTCCGGGGATAACAGGCTGATACCGCCCAAGAGTTCATATCGACGGCGGTGTTTGGCACCTCGATGTCGGCTCATCACATCCTGGGGCTGAAGTAGGTCCCAAGGGTATGGCTGTTCGCCATTTAAAGTGGTACGCGAGCTGGGTTTAGAACGTCGTGAGACAGTTCGGTCCCTATCTGCCGTGGGCGTTGGAGAATTGATTGGGGCTGCTCCTAGTACGAGAGGACCGGAGTGGACGCATCACTGGTGTTCCAGTTGTCTCGCCAGAGGCACTGCTGGGTAGCTACATGCGGAAGAGATAAGTGCTGAAAGCATCTAAGCACGAAACTTGCCAAGAGATGAGTTCTCCCAGACTAAAAGTCTGTAAGGGTTGTTGGAGACTACGACGTAGATAGGCTGGGTGTGTAAGTGTTGTGAGACATTGAGCTAACCAGTACTAATTGCCCGAGAGGCTTAACTATACAACGCTCAAGTGTTTTTGGGTGGTTGTTATGATAGATAACAAATAACAAAATAGACGAAAAGACGAATCGAAAGCGTGTTATTTTAGACAGAGAGTTACTTTAGACAGCTTGTTTTTAAATGATAAAGAATAGAAGAAGAGAGAATTAGTCAATAGTAAATAGACTAACAATCTTAGGATATAGACAAAACATCCAAAGAATAATCTTGGCGGCGATAGTGCAGTGGACCCACCTAATCCATGCCGAACTTAGAAGTGAAACGCTGTTACGCCGATGGTAGTGTGGGGATTCCCCATGTGAGAGTAGGTCACCGCCAGGTTACTAATTA
>NZ_SLXI01000013.1 GCF_004345785.1 Bisgaardia hudsonensis | reverse complement strand
ACGGGTCATAATAAAGTGAGTAAGAACAATGATTCTGTGCAGATTATCAATAGTAAATCCAATACAACTAATACAGATGATACACATTATTCGGTGGATGTCGCTAATTTAGGGGGAATGTATGCAGAGAAGATTCATATTATTGGCACGGAATCTGGCTTAGGGATACGCAATCTTGGGCATCTTGGTGCTTCTGCTGGGGATATTGTTATTGATGTGAATGGTAAAGTGGTGAATAGTAACAATATTCAAGCGAAACAGAATATTACGATAAATGCTAAGAGAGATATAGCAAATAAAGGGATAATTTATTCACAAAAAGGCAATATCACACTAAAAAGTGCAGAAAAAAATATTGAACAATTAGGGTCAATTACGGCTAAGGATAATACTCAAAATAATGGGAATATAACGCTTATTGCAAAAGAAAATATAACTCAACAAGGTGAAACCCTTGCGACAGGAAATGTGAATTATAATGCTAATAGGTTACAAGCTGATAAATCAGCTTTGATTGCAGCAGGTCTTCATTTTATTGAAACTGCAAAAGGTGAAGAAAAGGAACTATTAGAAGCGAATAAGAACGGTAAATTACTTCAATTAATTGCCACAGAACAAGCGGTGATTAAAGGACAAAACCTTGCTCAAAATAAAATTAGTATCCGCTCTAAAGAAATTGATTTATCAGAAAGTAATAATAAATCAGATCATATTGATTTAAATGCTGAAAATAATGTTATATCAAAACAAGCTAAACTATCGGCTTCATCTTCAATTAATATTAATGCAAATAAATTAGTAAATGAAGAAGGAAATATTGTTGCATCAAATGTTGTGATTAATACCACCGCAGTAAATAATACAAAAGGTCGTATTTCTGCATTAGAAAAATTAACAGGAAATATTCTCTCTACCTTTGATAATACTCAAGGGCAGTTATTATCCCTTGGTAATATAGCAATAAAAGGCAAAGGGGTATTACTGAATAATCAAAGTGGCACAATAGCCAGTAATAATAATTTATTAATTGATGTAAAAACTTTAGAAAATGAAAGTCATATACAAAGTAATAACGCAAATATTTACCTTCAGGATAGTTTTACTTTAAACAATGCCTTTAAAATATCAAAAAATTTAAATCTCTCAACAAAAGGTAATTTTATCAATAATAGTACCTTACGAACAGGGGAAGGATTAACGATTCAAGCCAAACATATTGAAAATAAAAATCAAGCAGAACTATCCTCTAAGAATACTAATATCGCAAGCAGAACATTAGTGAATAGAGGACTAATTGATGCCTCGCAAACTGTGATTAAAACAAGTTATTTAGATAATCTTGGAACTGGACGAATTTATGGGGATCATATTGCCATTGAGGCAAAACAATTAAATAACCGAGAAGACACTCAGAATGCTGAAACTAAATCAGCCGTTATTGCTTCGAGAGAGCGTTTAGATCTTGCTGTTGGTCATTTGCTTAATCATGATGGTGGTAGTCTGATTAGTTTAGGCAATATGTACTTTGGTAAAACACTGGATGATAAAAAACACAGTACAGGGAATAGTGATTTCGTTGAAAACTCTAATGGGTTAATTGAAGCACAAGGCGATATTTATTTTAATGTAAATAAAGTAAAAAATACCCATAAATATTTAAAGACCGAAGTAAAAGAAATTTCTCGGACACCTATTTATGAATACAGATCCTCAGGTGAT
This sequence comes from Bisgaardia hudsonensis, assembly GCF_004345785.1. GTDB lineage: Bacteria > Pseudomonadota > Gammaproteobacteria > Enterobacterales > Pasteurellaceae > Bisgaardia > Bisgaardia hudsonensis. Next base: position 7,053 of record NZ_SLXI01000013.1, on the reverse strand, counting down.
AGCAAACGTTATCTGAATGGTACACAGGGATTGTCAGTTGAGCGTGAAGATAACGAAAGTGGTGGTTTTCTAGGTAGTGACGCAAAAGTAAGGGACTTATATTTTTTACGTCTGCCTGATGGAAGCAAGCATTATTATTGGTTGGAATATGACTACACCCGTTCAATTAAAGAAACACAAGTTTTAAAACCACTTTATAATGAAGGGCGTATTTTAAGTGGTGGTAATATTTATTTTGGTTCTGCTGATGTTGAGAACCAAGATAGCAAAATTATTTCAGGTAGAACTATCCATTTTGATAATGTAAACAGTTTAGATAACAAAGAAACTAAAGGTATACAAATTACTACCGATAGTGGCAAAGTCTACAACAAGAGAAAAGGAAGAAAATGTGTTAAAAAAATTTTGGGTAAATGTGTTGATCATGCCGATACAACAAAAACAGATACTTGGGATTATAACCCACCAGAAATCCCTAAATCTATTTCTCTGGGACTTTGGCAATACGCTGAAAATGCTAAAGCAGAATTAGCCAATGTTCGTGATCCAAATGCCTCTAAAATTAATGACAGAAAGGTAGTCGGTAGTAATGGAGATATAGGAAAGTTACCTACAATATCAGAAATACCTCTTCCAAATTCAAATTTATATAAAGTTAATCCTGATGCAAATAGTCATTACTTAATTGAAACAGATCCTCGTTTTACGGATCGCAATAAATGGTTAAGCTCTGATTATATGTTTAACCAACTACGTTCCGATCACCAACTTGTTCAAAAACGCTTAGGAGATGGTTATTATGAACAACGGTTGGTTAATGAACAAATTAATCAGCTTACAGGTCGCCGTTTTTTAGAAAATTATCAATCAGACTTTGAACAATATAAAGCCTTAATGGATAGTGGAATCTATTATGCGAAAAAATTTAATTTAATTCCTGGCGTAGCATTAACTGCTGAGCAAATGAAAGAATTGACAACTGATTTAGTATGGTTTGTTACCAAAAAAGTCAAATTGCCTAATGGGAAAGAAGTGCAAGTATTAGCCCCAGAAGTCTATTTATCTTCTCGGAATATAAAAATAAATAATAAAGGTGCCTTAATCTCAGGTAACCAAATTATTGCAACAGTAACGGGAGAGATTAAAAACTCTGGCACAATATCAGGTAAAAAAATAACCGCACTTTCAGCAAATAATATCCATAATAATAGTGGAAGTATTGAAGGAGAGCGAGTTTATCTTAAAGCTGAAGATGCACTTACCAATACTGGCGGTGATTTATTAGCGAAAAAAGAACTTATCGCACAAGCAGGGCGAATAGATATTCAAAGTACTATAGCTGAAACAGTGGATACAGGAGATTTTTACCGCAAAGAGATTAATGAACAAGCGAAAATCAAAGTGGGGAACAATGGCAATCTTGTATTATTTGCCAAAGAGGATATAACCCTAAAAGGAGTGGATATTGATAACAAAGGTAGTACGAATATCAATGCTGGCAACGCATTATCTTTATCCAGTATTACATTAAAAAACAAAGAAAATTTTGATTTTAGCGACGGTAACTACGTTTATTTAGAACAAACAAAGCAGATTGGAAACAGGCTTAATTTAATTGGTGATACAAAATTAGTCGGTCAAAAAGCGATAACGCTTGCAGGAGATAGCATTCATAGTGATAGCAATTTATTGCTCACATCTTCTGGTGATATTACTGTTAAAGAAACAAGAGAAACAGAAAATATTGCCTTTGGGGCGAGGGATAAAACGAAAGGACTACTATCTAAAACAGAAACCATAGTAAAACATAAACATGACTATGACTTAGCGAAAGGCACACAAATTGATGCAAATAAGATACTAATTCATTCTTCACAAGGCGATGTGAATATTCAAGGTAGCCAAATTGTGGCAGAAAATGATTTAGCTATTCAAGGAAAAAATATTACTATCAAAGAGGCTGAAAATCGTGCTTATTCAGAAGATTTTGAGAAAACTCGTAAGTCAGGTTTTTCAGCGAGCCTAAAAGGTGGAGTAGCGACGGTTGGGTATCAACGTAGTAAATCAGGAAATGATGTCAAACAGAAAGATGAACAAGTTATTACCAGTTCATTAACTGCAAAGAATAATATTTCTATTTCATCTAAAGATAAATTAACCCTTAATGCAGCTCAACTTCAAGCAGGAAAAGATATTCATTTACAAGGAAAAGCTATTAATTTGAATGCTGTGAATGAAAAACATACGATGAATGCCCATCAATATGCTAAATCATCTGGTTTATCAGTTGGTATTACCTATTCGCCACTTTGGGCAGCTTATGAAGCTGGTAAAGAAGAAATCAACTCTAAAGGCGGTTTAAAAAATCAATCTGTTGTTGGTCAAGTTATGACTGTTGCAGACGCAGGCTATGAAGCAATAGAACGTTTATCAAAAACAGTTGTGGTTAAGGCTGGTACACAATCTCATTCAGCAGATCAAAACCGCTATATTAACAAAGCGGTAACGGGCAACGTTTCGGCTGGTAATAACTTAGTTATTCAGGCTACACAAGGTGATATTGTTAGTGAAGGTACTGATTTACAAGCAGAAGGGAATTTCATTGCATCAGCAAAAGGAAATATCAAACTAAACGAAGCGAAATCATCAATAGATTTTAAAGCAAAAGCCAAAAATAAAGGTATCGGTATTGATACTTCAAAATCTTGGCTAAAAGAGTTTGGTGCATATCATAATAAAGATAATGAAAATGCGACAAAAGAAGAATTTAAAGTAACCTCTATTTCAGTAGCAGGGACAAGTACTCTAAAAGCAGGAAAAAATATTTCTACTCAAGGAGCAAATATTGTTTCAGATGGTGAAAATACCTTAATAGCAGGAGAAAATATAGAATTAGGTACAACAAAAGGGAAAAATGTTTATTCATCTAGCTCAAAAGGCGTTGGATTTGGAAGTGCGAAAATATCTGATACAGAGCGATTTACAGGTATTTACATGGATAAATCCAGACAAAATGATAAGCAAATTATTCATAAAGGTACCGTAGTTGGAGCAAATAAAGGGAATGCTAATCTTTATGCAGGAAAAGATTATATCCAAGATAGTAGTGCGGTAGTAACACCTGATGGTGGTGTGAATATTTTTGCTGGTAACGATGTGATTAGTAAGAGCCAAGATAACGTGAGTTTATCAAGCGGTAAAACAAGTGGTACAAAAATAGGCTTATTTGCCAAAGTATCTTCTCCATTATTAGATTTAGCTAATCTTGCAAAAGAAGTGAAAGCAACAGTAGAAGATGATAAAGCAGATGAACGCTTGAAAGCGTTAAATGGAGCGCTTATTGGTGTACAAGGTTATTCAGCTTATCAATCTATTATGACGGGAGCATTGGCTAAAGCAGAGGCAGGAGTAGGATTTAAACATAATCAATCTAGCTATGAAAACAGTGCCTTACAAAGTCAGGGAAATATTTTAAATGCTAGGAAAAATGTGACGATTGAAGCGGATAAAGGTGCAATAGATTTATCGCATATTGATATTATGACCAAAGATGAAAAAGGTAATATCACGCCAGATAGTTATGTTTATTTGAAATCAAAACAAGGTATTAAGTTAGATTCAGGACGAGATGAGTTTAAAGGCAAAAATAAACAATCAAGTTATGGGGCACAAGTTGGTGTTGGAGCACAAGTGGGTGCCGGTACAGGAGTGTATGCCTATGTAGAGGCTGGATACCAACAAGGTAAGCAAAGTTACCAGCAAAATAAAAAACATAATAGCCATATTGTTACTGATAATTTTAAAGCAGAAACAGAAGGTGATATGACTTTAAAAGGTACGAGTATTTATGCCGAAAAAGCAAAAGCAAATATCAAGGGTGATTTGAATATTATCAGTCAACAAGATTACAGCGAAAATACCTCTAGTCAAAGTGGAGCTAATGTTCGAGCTCAAGTATCTATCGGTACAGCTTGGGGCGCATCAGGTACATTTAATCAGCAAACGGCAAATGGGGAAACTTTAGCCGTCACCGAACAAGCGGGAATTTTTGCAGGTAAAGAGGGGTATGATATTTCAGCTGATAAGGTCTCACTCACAGGGGGAGCCATTGTTTCTACCGCAGATAAATCAAAAAATCGTTTAGTTGCTAATGATTTGAGTTTTAGGGACATAGAAAATTACTCAACGGCAAAAGCCAGTGGTGTGGCATTAATGGGTGGTTTTTCTGTGAACCGAGACCAAACCTCAGCAGAAGATAAAGCTTTAAATAAAAAATATCGAGCAGAAAAAGAAGCCAAAGGGGAAACTTTTATTCAAGCTAACCAAAATGAACATCAAAGTAGCCCACTTAAATTTGGTTTAAATTCAACAGATGTGCATAGTGATGGTAAATATGCTGCAACTAAAATTGCCCTAGTTAATGCCTTAGGCAATACCACGGTAACAGAAAATAACCGCTCATTGACGAAATCAGTTATTAGTGAGGGCAATATCGACATAGCCAGTGAACAAGGTAAAGCCCAACTAGCGGTAATTACCAAAGAGACTCAACATCAAAACCAGTCTGTCAAAGAAGCCGATTATGAAGGGTTGAAAAAAGAAGCCGATATTATGACCAAAGCCAAGAAAGAATTACTAACAGCCATTTCAGGGCAAACCGATGGAGCTTATCATAAAATGTTTATTGCAGAACACCGTATGATGGGCTTTGTTACCGATGAAAATGGTGAACCTGTTAAGGACAAAGAACGTTTAGCTCAATTAGATAAAGCAGGCAGAAAGGAAGCAGAATCTAATGGCATTAAAGATGAGAAAGAGATTGAACAATATGTGGAGAAATATCGTAAGAGGGAATTTGCTAAAGGTTACAATATTTATCAGTTGCGAGAACTGTCTGATGAAGAGCGTAAGCATATTCAAGCGGTTACTTACACTGACCCAACTACAAAGAAACAACAGCAGAAATATGTGGTAGCTTTTAATGGTATTATGAATGATCTGCAAGCAGCCGCTAAATTTGCGGTACAAAATTATGTGGCAGAAACAGGTGAAACAGGTAAAGTCAATAAAGCATTATATAAAGATATTTATTTTGTACATCATCCCAAAGCAGAAAGTACTTTATCAGAATTGCTGATTGCGGGTTATCAAAAATGGGCAGTATCGGATGATAATTCTGTGAGACAGGCAGTGGATTTAATGAAACAAAAAGGCAGTAGTCCAGAGGGATTATATTTAGGGAGCCATAGCCGAGGCACCTTAACTATCAGTAATGCCCTACAAACTCTAGAAAAAGATCCACAAAATAAAGGCATTTTATCAAATACACAATTAAAAATGGTGGGGCCAGCAGCCAATGTAATCCGCGCAGATCGGATCTTAACTATCTTACAAGGAAAAGGTGAAGTGAGAACCTCAAAAGAGGGGTCTATCATTATTGAGAATAATAAGCACGATCCCATTGGTAATTGGTTTTTTATTGGAGGTAACCCTGCAACCAACGATACTAATACAAAAAATAAAAATTTATTTAAAATTTTGCGGGATGTAGTAGGTGATAACTCTTCATCGCATAACTGCCATGGATTAGGACAACCACAATGTGAAACAGATGGTTATCGAACAGAGCAAAATAACGGAAATATGCAACCAGAACGGACTATTTTTGAACTGAATCAAAAGACACAGAAGGAGAACAAATAATGAAACTTAATTTTACCTTAATTATCTTAATGAGCGTATTATTATCTGCTTGTGGTTGGGAAGGGGGGGGGTTTAAACCCGCTAGAAATTATTATAGTTGGAATTATCCTGATGGCTGGAAATTATCAGCTAATGAGTGGGCTGATAAACTAATTGAGGGAATCAAAGCTTGTAATCTAGATTTTATGCATGTATCTTCGAAATCTGGAAAAAATATGCTTTGTTTTGAAAAGAGGGGCTGGTATTTAGAGGGAGGACCAGTTTGTGAAAATGAATTAATGTGGAATGACCCTGATTGCATTAAATGGCGAAAAAAACATAGCAAACCTGATGCAGTACCTTGGAAACCGAAAAGAAATTAAAAAACCATACAAGTGCGGTAGGATTTTTAAGAGTTTTAAAACTTGAGGAAAATTGACCGCACTTTTTTTATATTGTTTTTAAAAAACATAATAGCCATATTGTTACTGATAATTTTAAAGCAGAAACAGAAGGTGATATGACTTTAAAAGGTACGAGTATTTATGCCGAAAAAGCAAAAGCAAATATCAAGGGTGACTTGAATATTATCAGTCAACAAGATTATAGCGAAAATACCTCTAGTCAAAGTGGAGCTAATGTTCGAGCTCAAGTATCTATCGGTACAGCTTGGGGCGCATCAGGTACATTTAATCAGCAAACGGCAAATGGGGAAACTTTAGCAGTCACCGAACAAGCGGGAATTTTTGCAGGTAAAGAGGGGTATGATATTTCAGCTGATAAGGTCTCACTCACAGGGGGAGCCATTGTTTCTACCGCAGATAAATCAAAAAATCGTTTAGTTGCTAATGATTTAAGTTTTAGGGATATAGAAAATTACTCAACGGCAAAAGCCAGTGGTGTGGCATTAATGGGTGGTTTTTCTGTGAACCGAGACCAAACCTCAGCAGAAGATAAAGCTTTAAATAAAAAATATCGAGCAGAAAAAGAAGCCAAAGGGGAAACTTTTATTCAAGCTAACCAAAATGAACATCAAAGTAGCCCACTTAAATTTGGTTTAAATTCAACAGATGTGCATAGTGATGGTAAATATGCTGCAACTAAAATTGCCCTAGTTAATGCCTTAGGCAATACCACGGTAACAGAAAATAACCGCTCATTGACGAAATCAGTTATTAGTGAGGGCAATATCGACATAGCCAGTGAACAAGGTAAAGCCCAACTAGCCGCGATTACCAAAGAGACTCAACATCAAAACCAGTCTGTCAAAGAAGCAGATTATGAAGGGTTGAAGAAAGAAGCCGATATTATGACCAAAGCTAAGAAAGAATTACTAACAGCTATTTCAGGGCAAACCGATGGAGCTTATCA
>NZ_SLXI01000012.1 GCF_004345785.1 Bisgaardia hudsonensis | reverse complement strand
AGCGTATTACTATTATATTTTTTACATTCATTCAAAAAAGCCACTTAAATCCTGATTTTGTAAGGTTTCAAACAACTTTTTATCATTCTTTCTTTCCTTTATGTCAAATTATATGGAAGTAATACTTACTTATAAAAAATCTGCGCCTTAATATTGGTGTTCAACTTTGAGGCGCAGCTAACTTATGGGGTAGAATGTTCTATACTAAAAATAAATTAAAAGTTAAGTATTAAACATCTTTAGAATGTTCATTATCTTTTTTATACATTGCTTCAATCTGTGCTTTGTAACGCTCCAGAATAACTTTACGACGTAATTTTAATGTTGGAGTGATTTCATTCATTGTTGTGGTAAATGCCTTAGGTAATAACGTAAATTTTTTTACTTTTTCAAAATGTGCTAGCTCATTTTGTAATTCATTGATACGCTTTTCAAACATTTGAATGATCTCAGAATTTTTTACTAATTCCATTCTATCTTGATATTTTATATTCAGCTGCTTTGCATATTCTTCTAAACTATCAAAACAAGGCACGATAAGTGCTGAAACATATTTTTTGGCATCAGCAACAATGGCGATTTGCTCAACAAATTTATCTTTACCTATTTTCCCTTCAATATGTTGTGGAGCAATGTATTTCCCTGTTGATGTTTTCATCAGTTCTTTAATGCGATCTGTGATATAGAGATTACCTTCTTCATCAATCATTCCTGCATCACCAGTTTTTAAGAATCCATCTTCAGTAAAGGCTTGTGCGGTTTCTTCTGGCTTTTTATAGTAACCACGCATAACAAGATCACCACGAACGAGGATTTCGTCATTTTCGCCTATTTTAACTTCAGTATTTGGCATAACTTCACCAATTGAATTAGGATTAAAATGATCTCGCCAACATGATATTGTGGCAGTAGTTTCAGTCATACCATAGCCTAAGATGATATTAATACCAATACTATGAAAGAATAAGCCAATAGATGGCTCTAATTTTGCTCCACCACAAGGCATCATTCGAATACGACCACCAAGTAAATGACGTAATTTTGATAACACTAATTTATCTGCAAGTCGATATTGTATACCTAACAGTAAAGAAATATTTTGTCTATTTGATTTTAGATGAAAATGTTTATGTCCAATATTCATTGCCCAGTTAAAAATCATTCTACGGATAGTGGGGGCTTTTTGGACTTTGTCGTGAATAGCAGAGTAAATTTTTTCATAGAAACGAGGAACGGCACACATTAATGTTGGTTTTAGTTCAGAAAGTGCAGTTCTTACTTGTTCTGTATTTTCAATATAGCAATTTACTGCCCCACGATGAAGTACATAAGCGAGCCATGCTCGTTCATAAATATGTGAAAATGGCAAAAAAGAGAGAGAAACATCATTATGATCAATATGTTGTAGCGATTGATCATGGGCTTTTAATTGATGTGCTAAATTTGAATAATCAAGCATTACCCCTTTGGGTTCACCTGTTGTTCCCGAGGTATAAATTAGTGTAAATAGATCATCAAGTTTTTTGTTTTCTAGCCGTGATTTGAGCTCATTTTTACTTTCATTAGATAGATTTTTAATAAATTCAGCCCAATGAATTGATTTTGAATGACCGTTGGTAATAATACTTTCTTTCATTGCCACAATTTTTTCCAGCATCGGACATTGTTCAATAATACTTATTGCCTGATTATATTGTTCTTGATCACCAACAAATAGAATTTTTACATCTGCATCATTAATGATATAGGCTGCTTGTTGTGCTGTATTGGTTGCATAGATTGGCACTGTGATAGCTCTAATTTGCAATGTAGCAATATCTGTAATCGTCCAACGAGGCATATTATTCGCGAAAATACCGATTTTATCTTGAATATTAATACCATTTGTTAAAAGAGCTTGTGATAATTCATCAATCTGCTCTTGAAAGCTCGACCAAGAAATATCTAACCATTGGTCGTTTTTAAGGTAGCGAAGTGCGGTATTATTTTTCAGTGTTTCTGATTGAAATCTGATACGATTAATCAAATGAAAGTCGTTATTATTCATAAATCCTATATTATTTATTTCTAGCTTACACTTGTAAGCTAATATAATGATTAATGAATAAAATTGCTAGTTAAAAAATAATAATTTCTTTATTTTTTGATTAAAATCGTATTTTTATAAAAATACAGATGTTCGCTATTTTAGATATGGCAAAATATTTATAATTAAATTTAGATTATTTTATTCTGAATAATATTAAAAATTTTTTCATTAATATGTATTTTTTATGGCTACAATACTTTTATACGTGTTAGATTTATACATATTTTAATTATTTAATTGTGAGGTTCTTTATGCGTAAATTTCTTTTAATATTTTTATCGATAATTCTAATACCACAATTACAAGCAGCTGAAATTACTGCTACATCTTGTATTAATTCAGAGATTGACGTTGTTGTTCTTGGTTCTGGTGGACCAGAGCTTACTGATCGGCGAGCTTCTACGGGATATTTATTAAGAGAAAAAGGTAAAGCACGTTTTATTATTGATTTTGGTGCAGGTGCTTCATTGAACTTTGAACGTGTAGGTGGAAAAATTGAAGATTTAGAGGCTCTTCTTTTTACGCATTTTCATGTGGATCATGTCAATGATTTACCAGCAATAATTAAAGCATCATTTTTTTCTGATCGTGAGCGTGACTTACCATTATATGGTCCAACTGGTAATCATATTATCCCTAGTACTTCTGTTTTTGTGGAACGTCAATTTGGTGTAAATGGTGTTTATCCTTATTTGTCTGATTTTCTTACTGGAGAAGCAGTTTATCGCTTAATACCCATTGAGGTGAATGCGGATCACGATAATCCTCGTTTATTTACTACTAAAATTGGTGATTTCTCTATACAGGCGATAGGCGTTGATCATGGTTTATTGCCTTCATTAGCTTGGCGTATTGAAAAAGATGGTTGTTCTTTAGTTATCTCAGGTGATACGAATAATAGTGGGAAGACGCTTGAACATTTAGCTAAGACAGCGGATATTTTTATTGCTCATCATGCCGTACCTGAAAGTAGTAAAGATCATGTGGCACAACATTTACATATGAAGCCGTCAGAAATAGGACGAATTTCTCGTGATTCGAAAGTCCATCATTTATTGCTATCTCATTTTATGCATCGTACAGAGCATACAGAAGATGAAACACAATCAGCTATTCGTTCTTATTATAATGGTCCATTAGATTTTGCAAAAGATTGTGATATTTATCAATTACAAACGGGGAAAAAAATAGGTAGCTGTATGTAAGAATGGAACTTTATGGTAAGTTTTCATTGATCAACATAGCCTAGTTTAATGATAATTTAAAAGCTAACTAGGCATAAAAAAACCGCTCAAAGAGCGGTTTAATTCTAGAAAGATTTAGATTAACCTTTGTAGTTATAGATATGAGAAACTAAGTCTAATACTTTGTTTGAATAACCAGTTTCATTATCATACCAAGATACTAATTTAACAAATGAATCAGTTAATGCAATACCTGCTGCTGCATCAAAGATAGATGTTAATGCACAACCGTTGAAGTCAGTTGAAACAACAGCATCTTCTGTATAGCCTAGAACACCTTTTAATTCATTTTCTGATGCACGTTTAATTTCTGCACAGATTTCAGCATAAGTTGCGGGTTTTTCTAAGTTTACAGTTAAATCAACAACAGATACGTTTGGTGTAGGAACACGGAAAGCCATACCAGTTAATTTACCATTTAAGGCTGGGATTACTTTACCTACTGCTTTAGCTGCACCAGTTGAAGATGGAATGATGTTTTGAGCTGCACCACGACCACCACGCCAGTCTTTTGCTGATGGACCATCAACAGTTTTTTGAGTTGCTGTTGTTGCGTGAACTGTTGTCATTAAGCCGTCTTTAATACCAAATTTATCATTGATAACTTTTGCTAAAGGCGCTAAGCAGTTTGTTGTACAAGATGCGTTAGACACGATATCTTGACCTGCATAAGTGTCAAAGTTTACACCATTAACGAACATTGGTGTTGCATCTTTAGACGGTCCAGTTAAAACAACTTTTTTTGCACCCGCAGTGATATGTTTACGTGCTGTTTCATCAGTTAAGAATAAACCTGTTGCTTCTACTGCAACATCAACACCAATTGCTCCCCAGTTTAGGTTAGCTGGATCACGTTCAGAAGTTACACGGATTGATTTACCATTTACGACTAAATTACCATCTTTAACTTCAACTGTACCGTCGAAACGACCATGAGTTGAATCGTATTTTAACATATAAGCCATGTATTCAACATCGATTAAGTCGTTGATACCAACAACTTCGATATCTGAACGATTTTGTGCTGCACGGAATACGATACGACCAATACGGCCGAAACCATTGATACCAATTTTAATTGTCATAAGATTTTCACCTTTAAATTTAAGTTAAACAAAACGTCTATATCACAAAAATAGATTTGTGTATTTTCATTTTCGGATTATAGCATGGTTTCTTTTTTTGATGAAACTAGACTATATCCAAAAATATAACAGATAAACATTTTGTGATCTATGTCAAATTTTGATTTATCGTTAATAACCGTGTTTTGTTTATTTTTTATAAGAATGCTGATTTCGGTATAAAAAATCTTTGTGAGTACTGATTTTTTATTAATTTATCGGCATAATAGAAAATATTTTAATAAATGTAAGGTGGTATTATGGGTCAAGGGAATCTCTATATTATATCCGCACCAAGTGGGGCTGGGAAATCTTCTCTTATTTCTGAATTATTAAAGCAAGATCAGAAAGGAAAAATGATGGTTTCAATTTCTCATACAACAAGGGAACCTCGTCCTGGAGAGATTGATGGAGTACATTATCATTTTGTTTCTCATGATGAATTTGAGGCATTAATTGAACAAGAGGCATTTTTGGAATATGCTAAAGTTTTTGGCGGTAATTATTATGGTACCTCACTTACCGCAATCCAAGAAAATTTGGCAAAAGGAATTGATGTTTTTCTTGATATTGATTGGCAAGGTGCACAACAAATTAGAGAGAAAATATCTAGCGTAAAAAGTATTTTTATTTTACCACCATCACTAGAAGAACTTAGGAAACGCCTTATTGGTCGTGGACAAGATAGTGAAGATGTTATAGAAAAAAGAATGTCAAAAGCAGTAAGTGAAATTTCTCATTATGATGAATATGATTATGTGGTTGTTAATGATGCTTTTGAGCAAGCATTAGCTGATATTTATCATATTTTAAATGCTGAGAGATTAACGGTTGAGTATCAACAAATACAAAATTTAAGATTGCTTCAACAATTACTGGTAAAATAAGGTATCTTTTAGTATTATTAATCCCCTTTATCTTTTAAATTTTAATCATTTTAGTAAACAGATTAATGGAGTAAATTATGGCTCGAGTTACAGTACAAGATGCAGTTGAGCAAATTGGTAATCGTTTTGATTTAATTTTAACTGCGTCACGTCGTGCTAGACAGTTACAATTAAACATTCAAGATCCTTTAGTGCCTGAAGAGAACGATAAACCAACAGTTATAGCATTACGTGAAATCGAAAAAGGATTAATAAATAATGATATAATGAATGCTCAAGATCGCCATCAAGCGCTTGAACAGGAACATGCAGAATTAGATGCAGTTTCGTTATTATCTAGTAACTAATTTTAATTAATGCCATTCAGTTAGGTGTCCTGTGTATTTGTTTGAAAGTTTGTTGCATATTATTCGTGGTTATTTGCCCGATGACAAAATAGAGTTAGTAAAACGTGCATTTGTGATAGCAAGAGATGCTCACGAAGGACAATATCGTTCAAGTGGAGAACCTTATATTACTCATCCTGTCGCAGTTGCTTCTATCTTAGCAGAAATGCGTTTGGATCATGAGGCTATTATGGGTGCGCTTTTGCATGACGTTATTGAAGACACTCCTTATACTGAAGAGCAATTAAAAGAGGAATTTGGTGCAAGCGTTGCTGAAATCGTTGAGGGTGTATCTAAATTAGATAAACTAAAATTTCGGACTAGAAAAGAAGCTGCAGCTGAAAATTTTCGTAAAATGATTTTAGCAATGACGAAAGATATTCGTGTTGTATTAATCAAACTTGCAGATAGAACACATAATATGCGAACGCTTGGTGCATTACGCCCAGATAAGCGTCGCCGAATAGCCAAAGAAACTTTAGAAATTTATGCTCCACTAGCTCATCGCTTAGGTATTGAACATATAAAAAATGAGCTTGAGGATTTAGGATTTGAAGCGATGCATCCTCAGCGTTATCGCGTGTTGCAGAAAGTAATTAAAGTTGCACGTGGTAATCGTAAAGATATGATTCAACGAATTTCAACTGAAATTCAGGGACGTCTTGATGATGTTGGGATAAAAGCAAGAGTATTTGGACGCGAAAAGCATTTATACGCTATTTATCAGAAAATGAGACTCAAAGATCAGCAGTTTGATTCTATTATGGATATTTATGCGTTTCGGACGGTTGTCAAAGATGTTGATACTTGCTATCGAGTGCTTGGTCAAATGCACGGATTGTATAAACCTCGTCCTAAACGAGTGAAAGATTATATTGCTGTACCTAAAGCAAATGGTTATCAATCTTTACATACTTCAATGATTGGTCCGCACGGGGTTCCTGTTGAGGTTCAGATTCGTACTGAAGAAATGGATCAGATGGCGGAGTTAGGTGTTGCTGCTCATTGGGCTTATAAACAAGGTGGTAAGAATGATAGTACAACCGCCCAAATTCGAGCTCAACGCTGGTTACAAAGTTTAATTGAATTGCAACAAAGTGTTGGTAATTCATTTGAGTTTATTGAGAGTGTTAAATCAGAGTTTTTTCCTAAAGAGATTTATGTTTTTACACCTAAAGGAAAAATTATTGAGCTACCAAAAGGTGCGACGCCAATTGATTTTGCTTATGCGGTTCATTCTGATGTCGGACGACGTTGTATCGCCGCCAATGTAGATAGAAAGCCTTATCCATTATCCCAAGCTCTTATTTCTGGTCAAACCGTTGAGATTATAACTTCGCCTTATGCTCAACCTAATTCTATTTGGTTAAATTTTGTTGTTACAGCGAAAGCTCGTACTAATATTCGTCATTCTTTAAAAGATCTTAAAGTAGATACAGCAATACTTTTAGGTAAACGTCAGTTAATTAATTCGTTATTACCTCAAAAATTAGAGGATATTTCTCAAGAAAATTTGACCGCACTTTTATCTGAATTGAAATTAAATTCTCTTGATGAGCTTTTTGTTGAAATTGGTTTAGGCAACCAAATGAGTACAGTAATTGCTTATCGCTTAATTGGTGAAGCGATTGAAATTGATACGGACGGCGATTTAACAAATAATCCAAGTCCTTTTGAAATTAAAGGTTCTGATAGTTTATTAATGACCTTTGCTCAATGTTGTCATCCAATACCGGGTGATCCGATTATTGCTTATGCTAGTCCAGGTAAAGGATTAGTGGTTCATCATGAGTGTTGTGCTAACGTTAAAGATAGACAAGAACATTCAGAACGTTATATGTCAGTCCAATGGGAAAATGCGGATACCAAAGTTGATTTTGAAACGGAATTAAGAATTGAAATTTTAAATAAACAAGATTCTTTATCTTATTTAATGTCGTCAATTTCTTCATTAGGCAGTAATATCCATAGCATATGGACTGAAGAACAAGATGGTCGCTTATATCAGGTTGTTGTGTTATTAACCGCGAAAGATACACAACATTTAGCTAATATTATTCGGAAGATTAAAACTATTAGTGGTTTTGTAAGTGTTACTCGTAATATTAATAATTAATGACAATTCAATTATTAGATGCTATTCCACTTAGTAGTTTATCGGGTGTAGGAGTAGCGATTTCTCAAAAATTAAGTCGTCTGGGGATTTTTAATCTACAAGATCTCCTTTTTCATCTCCCTATTCGTTATGAAGATCGTACAAGAATTACTCCTATTATTGAGTTATTACCAGATCAATATGCGACCATTGAAGCTATCGTGCAGACTTGTGATGTACAGTTTGGGAAAAGACCTATTTTAATGGTAACGCTTTCCGATAGTTCATCAAAAATAGCATTAAGATTTTTTAATTTTAATGCAGGAATGAAAAACAACTTTAAAATAGGTAGTCGAGTAAAAGCATTTGGTGAAGTAAAACGTGGGCGTTTTATGGCGGAAATGCATCATCCAGAATACCAAATTTTACAGGGAAATACTCCAGCTATTTTAGATGAAACATTAACACCAATTTATTCTACAACGGAAGGTTTAAAGCAAAATTCATTACGAAAATTAACGGATCAAGCATTAGAAATGCTAGACAAAGTAACTATTCGTGAAATATTACCACGTGAATTTAATCCTTTTCCCTTTGCATTAAAAGAAGCAATACATTTCTTACACCGCCCACCTCCTGATGTTTCTATCGAATTACTGGAACGAGGAGAGCATCCTGCACAAAAACGCTTAATTTTTGAAGAGTTATTAGCCCATAATCTTGCAATGCAAAAAGTGCGGTTAAAAACACAAGCATTTTTTGCATTATCATTGTTTTATCAAACAGATATAAAACAACGCTTTTTATCACAGTTACCTTTTAAACCAACGAATGCTCAAGTTAGAGTAACGAAAGACATTGAGCTAGATTTAGCTAATACCTATCCTATGATGCGATTAGTTCAAGGTGATGTTGGTTCAGGAAAAACATTAGTTGCTGCATTAGCTGCATTACTTGCGATTGATAATGGAAAGCAAGTCGCATTAATGGCTCCAACGGAGATTTTAGCCGAACAGCACGTTGTAAATTTTCGTCGTTGGTTTGAACCTTTAGGAATTGAAGTAGGATTGTTGACAGGAAAAATAAAGGGTAGATCTCGACAAAAGGTTTTAGATGAGGTTAAAAGTGGTTCGTTACAAATGATAATTGGAACGCACGCTTTATTTCAAGAAGAAGTGGAGTTCTCCTCTTTGACTTTAGTTATTGTTGACGAACAACATCGTTTTGGGGTGAATCAACGTTTAATGCTGAGAGAAAAAGGAGCAAAATCAGATTGTTATCCACATCAGCTCATAATGACTGCAACACCAATACCCAGAACATTAGCAATGACAGTATATGCTGATTTGGATACTTCAATTATTGATGAACTTCCTCCAGGAAGAACTCCAATTAAAACAGTCGCAATTTCAGAAGAGCGTCGCATAGAAATTATTGAACGGGTTAATAATGCTTGTTTAAAAGATAAACGTCAAGCCTATTGGGTATGTACACTAATTGATCAAAGTGAAGTATTAGAAGCACAAGCAGCAGAAGCAACTGCCGAAGATTTAAAAGCTGCATTACCTCATTTGCGAATTGGTTTAGTACACGGAAGAATGAAAGCAACTGAAAAACAAGAAATAATGGATAGCTTTAAAAATGCGGAATTAGACTTGCTTGTGGCAACGACTGTTATTGAAGTAGGAGTTGATGTGCCTAATGCTAGTTTAATGATTATCGAAAATGCTGAACGTTTGGGCTTATCTCAATTACATCAGCTCAGAGGTCGTGTTGGACGTGGAAGTGCGGCTTCTTTTTGTGTACTTATGTATAAATCACCATTAGGAAAAGTTTCTCAAAAGAGATTACAAGTGTTGAAAGACACACAAGATGGTTTTGTTATTTCTGAAAAAGATTTGGAAATCCGTGGTCCCGGAGAAGTACTAGGAACAAAGCAAACAGGTATTGCAGAATTTAAAATAGCAAATTTAATGCGAGATCGTAAAATGATTCCTTCAGTTCAGTATTATGCTAATAAACTTATTCATCAACATCCAAATATAGCAGATGAGCTTATCCATTGTTGGTTAAATAATAAAGAGATTTATTCTAATGCTTAGGATTAATTCTTTTCTATTTGCTAGCAATTTATGAAAAGGGTAGAATTCCTTTACTTTTTTGTTTTAGAGTAAGTTATGCAACCAACGATTCTTTTTTTTGATTCAGGGCTAGGTGGTTTGAGTGTTTATAAGGAAGTAAAAGCTTTATTACCCGATTGCCATTATCTGTATTGTCTTGATAATGCTGGTTTTCCATATTCTGAAAAACCAGAAGAAGTTATCATTGATCGAACATTAAAAATTTGTCAAAAAATCAACCGCACTTTTCCACTAGATTTAATTGTGATTGCTTGTAATACCGCAAGTACAGTTGTTCTACCAAGTTTGAGAGAACATTTAGCTATACCTATTGTGGGAACGGTTCCTGCCATTAAACCAGCTGCAAAAATTTCTGAATCGAAACATATTGGGTTACTTGCAACAAAGGGAACGATTAAACGTACCTATGTTAATAATTTAATTAAAGATTATGCGAGTGATTGTAATGTTGAGAAATTGGGTTCTACAGTTTTAGTCGAAATCGCCGAAAAAAAATTGCGAAACGGTGAAGTTGATTTATTACAGTTAGGTTCTGAGTTAGAGCAATGGAAAGGAATTGATGATTTAGATACGGTAGTTCTTGGTTGTACACATTTTCCTTTAATTAAAGATGAGATAAAGCAATTTTTGCCTCAAGTAAATTATTTTATTGATTCAGGTAAAGCTATTGCATTGCGAGTACAAAACTTGTTAAAAAATGTCAATATTAAAGAAAAACAAAATCAAAATATAGAAAACTTGGTTTTTTATACGAAAAATTCTCAACACGAAGCGCAATTTGAGAATGCATTATATCAATTAGGTTTTAAAACAATGTCTGTAATTAATGTAATTTAGTTTGAAAAATAGACATAAATATTCATTTTATTCAAATTAAGTTTATAAATTAGACATACAATAAAATTTTTTAAAAATTTTAAAAAAAAGTACTTGCAAAGTTTGATGAGATATCTATAATACGCCCCACAACGACACGACGTTGTCAGAAGAAAATGCTCGTGTCGTTTTT
>NZ_SLXI01000011.1 GCF_004345785.1 Bisgaardia hudsonensis | reverse complement strand
TCAATCTGAGCCATGATCAAACTCTTCAATTTAAGTTCGATCGCTCAATAGCTGACATATAGTCATTCTTTTATGAATTTCTAGTTTGCACCTATCAAGACTTTTATAATTTAAATCATTTTTATAAAGTCAATCAACAAGTGCCCACACAGATTGTCTGATTAATTGTTAAAGAACAAAATTGGTCGGCGAGATAGGATTTGAACCTACGACCCACTGGTCCCAAACCAGTTGCGCTACCAAGCTGCGCTACTCGCCGTACACATAAAATACTAAATGGGGTGGCTAATGGGACTTGAACCCACGACAACTGGAATCACAATCCAGGGCTCTACCAACTGAGCTATAGCCACCATCTAAGTCAAAATAAGCATTGCCTGGCGCGCTCGACAGGATTTGAACCTGCGACCTTTGGCTCCGGAGGCCAACGCTCTATCCAACTGAGCTACGAACGCATTCCAATAATGCATTGCGTCGTTGCGGAGCGTATATTAAGAGTTTCTAGATCTATTGTCTAGTATTTTTTTTATTTTTTTTACTGTATGGTATTTTTTTAAACAACCCGCTCATTTTTTAATAAAAACTTGTTCATTATAATACTTGAAAACAATATTTTTATATTTTCTTCAAAATTATCTATTCCTTCTCATAAAAAAAAGCAGAACAAATCCAAAAAATAATCCTAATATTCCACCATAAATAGTCCAATGCAAATGATTAGGAATTGATAATATTGGTATTCTAGGCTGCTTAATATAATGATACGCAATTAGTTTATTATCTAAAGGGGTAACAGATTTCATCATATTTAATTTTCCTAGCCAATCTTGGCTCACAACTTTATCCTTATCTTGAATTTGTCCTAATTTTAATTGACTTGCTAAATTAACTTGTTCAAATAACACTTTCCATTTATAAATTAAATTACTATATACATTTTCTCTTGTATTAAGATTAATCTTTTCTATAAATTTCACTAATAAATCAAAAGATTGTTTAGGATTATCTAATTCAATGCGTATAGAAATAACATTAGTATTTGGATAAAATGTATAGGTTATTGACTCAATCAACTTATCTAGTAGCATAAGATCAGTCTTCTTATCACCAGTTAATTTTTGTTTATAGTAATCACTTTGTTCCCAAAATTCTCTTCTTACATCATAAGAGGATATTTGATGATTTAGCTCCGTATATACAATATTATTTATCTTATCTATCTCATCAACTTTTCCTATCAACAGATGATACATAGAAAAAAGTGCATAATAGTTACCTAAGCTATTTGTTTGTGGTTTTTCTATTTCAGCCTCAGTTATCCAACTAGGTTTAATAATATAGCTTGATGATAAACCGATTAACCCCCAAAATATAATTGAAATAAAAACAATAATAATTTTTTTCATTAATACCCTTCTCATAAATGTAGTACATACAATCTTATTTAAATAATCTAAAATATTTAAGAAACTTTAATATCCCTATTTCTTTTTACTTTACGTTTCAACCTTCTAATCCAACGAGTTAAACGCCAAGCTCGTGCAATAGAAAAAGAATAAACAAAAAATAATAAAATAAACGCAATAAACATAGCCCATTCATTTACATAATATAATTCACCCAATATACCGATACTTGCACAGACTGCAGACAAAAAAGTAATAAACAAAAATGCTTGTCTAGAGCTAAGCCCAGCTCTTACCATTAAATGATGAATATGTAATCTATCTGGTCTAAAAGGACTTTTTCCTTTTCTCAATCTTCGATAAATAATTGCGATCATATCAATAACAGGTATTGCTATAATCCACAATGCAGTAATAGGATTCATTGGATGTCCTTTTCCTTGTGTACTTAGTAATAGAATCCAAATAATAGTGAACCCTATTAAAGTACTTCCTGAATCTCCCATAAATACCTTAAATTTAGGTCCAAAGGGAATACCTAAATTCATTAAAAAATAGGGTAAAATTGCGACAATTAAAGCGAAACTCCAATAGGCTAGATCCATTTGATTATCAAACATTAACAAGATTCCAATTGATGCAAATGAAACAATTGATAAACCACCTAAAAGTCCATCAATACCATCAATCATATTAAAAGCATTAATAACCGCAATAGTAGCAAATATGGTTATCATAAGCCCTATGGAACCAAGTGTCAGTTGAAATGGTCCTAAGATCTGCCCAAGATGATCTAAATAAATATTTCCCATATCAATCATTAATATTGCTAATAGTCCTTGTATACCCGCACGAATAAATGGACTAATATCAAAACGATCATCTAATATACCAATGACTAATAAAATAAAAATACTAACCAGATAAAGTGTTGGTAATCTCATTTGCTCCCATTCCATTAAATAGAAACAAAAATTACCAAAGAATAAAGATATTCCACCAATTAAAGGAATCGCTCCTTGATGACGCTTACGATAATTAGGTTTATCCACTAAACCTATCTTTTGAGCAATCGGACGCATTAAAAATAAAGTGATACCTGCAGCAAAGAAAGTAACTAATAGACTAAATAGCATATATTAAAAATATTCCTTTTAAATAATTAAGAGAAAACAGCATAAAGCAAATATACTATATAAATAGTTTTATAATTTTACTCTTTTTACAGTACAATATAACACATTATTTATAAATAAATTAATATTGAGGATCTATAATGACATTATCTGAAACCTATTTTGATAGGGCAAAAAAAGTAATTCCCGGTGGCGTTAATTCACCAGTCAGGGCTTTTAAAAGTGTTGGAGGCTCTCCTATCTTTATGGAAAAAGCTCAAGGTGCTTATATTTACGATACTGAAGGTAAACAATACATTGACTATGTGGGTTCTTGGGGACCAATGATATTAGGACATAATCATCCTTCAATATTAAGTGCGGTACAAAAAATAGCAGAAAATGGTTTAAGCTTCGGTACTCCTACCCCTTTAGAAATTGAATTAGCTGAATTAGTTTGTGAACTGATTCCTTCTATTGAATTAGTTAGAATGGTTAATTCTGGAACAGAAGCAACGATGTCAGCTATTCGTTTAGCACGTGGTTACACTAATAGAGATAAAATTATAAAGTTTGAAGGGTGCTATCACGGTCACTCTGATTGCCTTCTCGTAAATGCAAGTGCTGATATATCTAAATCAGAAAAATTAGGAACCCCAGGTATTCCAGAAGATTTTGCGAAACACACTTTAACTTGTGAATATAATAATCTTGATTCAGTAAAAGCAACCTTTGAAAAATATCCTAATGAAATAGCTTGCTTAATTGTTGAACCTGTCGCGGGAAATATGAACTGTGTTCCACCAAAGGAAGGATTCTTACAAGGATTAAGAGAATTATGTGATAAATATGGTGCGGTATTTATTATTGACGAAGTAATGACAGGATTTAGAGTAGCTCTTGGTGGTGCCCAAAGTTATTATGGTGTTACTCCTGATTTAACTACACTTGGTAAAGTCATTGGTGGAGGAATGCCAGTAGGTGCTTTTGGTGGTAAAAAAGAAATTATGGAGTATATAGCACCACTGGGTCCAGTTTATCAAGCAGGTACACTCGCAGGTAACCCAATTGCAATGGCGGCTGGTTTAGCTTGTTTAAATGAATTAAAAAAAGAAGGTAATGAAAAACATTTATCAGAATTAACCATAAAATTATCTGATGGATTAAAATCATTGGCAGCAAAACACAATATTCCATTGGTTATTAATCGTGTAGGAGGTATGTTTGGCTTATTCTTTACCGATCAGAAAGAAGTCACTACTTATAAACAATCCACTTTATGTGATTCAGAAAAATTTAAATTATTTTTCCATAAAATGTTAGAACAAGGAATCTACCTTGCCCCGTCATCCTTTGAATCAGTCTTTATGTCATTAGCACATACAGAGGAAGATATAGAAAAGACCCTACAAGCAGCAGATATTGCTTTTCAAAGTCTCAAATAAAAATAGCCCCTAGTTTAACTAGGGGCATATCTCTCAATAAACATTAATTTGATTTCTTAACGATTGACTTATTTAAAAGCCAATAACCAATAACTGCCGAAATAGCTGATCCCGATAAAATACCTAATCTGGAAAGAGCTATCAAATCTTTTTGATCAGAATTAAATGCTAGCCCCGCTAAGAACATAGACATTGTAAAGCCGATACCACATAAAACAGCAACACCAAATATCTGCTTAAAATTAATATCATCAGATAATTTCGCTATTTTTAGTTTAACCGCAATATAAGTGAATAAAAATACACCTATAGATTTTCCCAATACCAATCCTAAAGTTACGCCTAACACTAAAGGCGAAGTAAAGCTCTCTATTCCCATTCCAGATAAAGAAACGCCAGCATTCGTAAAAGCAAATAATGGAAGTATTAAAAATGAACACCAAGGTGCAAGAGCGTGTTCCATTTCTCGTAAAGGCTCTTTACCCCTTTTGCCTTTCAATGGCACACAAAATCCAATAATAACACCAGCTAAAGTTGCATGAACACCAGATTTTAATACTGATACCCACAGAATTAATCCCACTATCACATAAGCAATTAAATTCGATACTTTAAAACGATTTAATAAAATTAAACCAACAATGGCAACAGTAGCAATCATTAAGGCACTATTACTAAGCTCATGAGAGAAAAATAACGCAATAATAACAATAGCCCCTAAATCATCAATAATAGCTAACGCAAGTAAAAATATTTTTAATGCAAAAGGCACTCTATTACCCAATAATGCAAGAACACCTAAGGCAAAAGCAATATCCGTTGCCATAGGTATTGCCCAACCATTATGATACTCAGGCACATTTTGTGTGATTAACCAAAAGGTAAAGACAGGTACAACCATCCCACCAATAGCACCGATAGCTGGAAATATCGCTTGTTGATAACTAGAAAGAGAACCAACTAATAATTCTCTTTTTACTTCCAGTCCAACAAGGACAAAAAAGATTGCCATCAATCCATCATTTACCCACATTAACAACGGCTTATGAATATGGACTAATGCACCAATTTGAATAACAACTGGCATTTCAAGAAAGCCAAAATAACACTCTTTTAAGAAGGGAATATTAGCAAAAAAAAGTGCCACTAACGCCGAAGCTAACAACAATAATCCACTTGATGCCTCAAGTTTCATAAAATAACGAATATATTTTACCATTCTCACCTCAATATATATTACCGATTATTGTTTTTTAACATAAAGTTGATTTTTAGGTCAAGATAATATCAATATTCGACAACGTTTCTATAACAAATCAATAACTGCATTAAAGTTGCTGATAGAGCTTTAATGCATAAGCATCTGACATACTCGCAATATAATCACAAATTACTCTCTTTTTAGCTACATCAATGGATTCTCGCCAACGATTCGCTATATTGTAAGGTAATAATCTTTCAGGATTACTTTCAAAAATATGGAACATTTCTGTTAATATTCTTTGCCCTTTATATTCAATACGCTGAGTTTCTACATTATTAATCACGTATTTTAATACAAAATTTTTAAATACTTTTAGTACTGCAAGTACATCTTCTGGCAATTTTGCATTATAACGTAATAATGGCTCATCAAATTCAGCGGTAATTGTCCATTTTATACTGGTGATAAAATAATTTACTAATGCTCCAATCGCATTCTTGCGTTCATAAGGCTGTTCAGAAAATAACTTATTTGATAACTCATCAATATGTTCACAAATCCACGAAGACGAACTTTGCTTTAACTCAGTCAATGCCTCTTGCCACTGATGTAAATGAACAACACCAACAACGATAGCATCCTCTAAATCATGTACACCATAAGCAATATCATCCGCAAGCTCCATAATACTACAATCCAAAGATTTATAAGCAGTTTTCAAACTATCTCTAGGTGATGTTCTTATTGTTTTATATTGACCAAATAATGCTATATCTTTTTTAGATAAAGGAGATAATACCCATTCAAACATAGTCCAATCGTCTCTAAATAATCCTTTACCTGGACGCCAATCATTAAGATTAACGTAAGAATGATTGGTTGTTGAATCTAAAAACAAATGGTATTGCGGTGAAGATACATCTAAGAGTGTAGGATATTTAATAATTCCAAGTAATGTTCTACGTGTTAAATTCATTCCCGCATCAAATGTATAAGGCTCTAACTTTGTTAAAATCCGAAATGTTTGCGCATTCCCCTCAAAACCACCATCATTTCTCATCATATAATTTAATGCAACCTCTCCACCATGTCCAAAAGGTGGATGACCTATATCATGAGCAAAACATAGACTTTCAATAAGATCATTAGAAGGTAGCAAAGCAACAAGTTTATTTTTCAATTCACTTTTATCAATATTGACAGATTCATATAAATCAGCAAAAGTTTCTGATAATTTCATCTGAGAGGCAATACTACTACCAATTTGAGCCACCTCTAAAGAATGCGTTAATCGAGTTCTATAAAAATCATTTTCGCCAATTGCATGTATTTGTGTTTTTGCTTGTAAGCAACGAAATGCCGCACTATGTAAAATTCGCCCCCTATCACGTCTAAAGGAAGGTCGATGATCTTTTTCTCTTGGTTTATCAACCAAAAAACGTCCTTGCCAAATTGGATCGATGTGCATTCTCATTTAATCATTTCCTAATTAATAAAAAAATAAACTAATTTATATATAATTGGTGCTAGTACTGAACTAATAATGCCACAAAGTACTAAAGCAATAGAACTGTAACTCCCCGCTTCTACATTTCTATTCATACAACTAACCGTACCCAAAGCATGAGAAACTCCACCAATAGCTAAACCTTGAGATTCAGCGTCATTAATCCCGAGTTTTCTTAGAATAATATAACCTAAAATAGCACCTTGTAAACCTGCAAGAACCACGCTAACAGCAGTAATTGATGGAATTCCCCCTAAATGATCTGCAATAACAGTTGCCATTGCCGTAGTAATTGACTTAGGTAAAATAGAAGCAACGATTTCAGGTGTTCCACCAAAGATAATAGATAGACCAACACCTAACCCCATAGACAAAATTGATGTTAGCGTTGTAACGGTCAAAATAATCTGCCAATGGCGACGAATTTGTCGAAGTTGCTCATACAATGGTAATGCTAATGCAACAATACTCAAGGGTAATAGATCATTAATTGGCTCATTCCCTTTATAATACATCTCGAAGGGAATTTTCCCTATTAATAAAATAATGACTAAAATAATTAAACTTAGCACAAAAGGACTGAATATCACTGATTTCCAATATTGATCAATCCTTATCCCTATATAAAATGCTAGTAATGTCAAAATAGAATAAAAATATATCATTATTATTTTCCTAACGTACGTTTCTTTATTAATTTCTTTCGTATTTGAGAAAAAGATTTTCGAGAGAACAAATAATGGCTAAGATAACCAGCAAATACAAGGCTCAATAATGTACTAATGATATTAGGTATAAGCAAAGCAGTTGCATTATTAATCAATAGGCTATAATACTTAATAATTCCAACGCTAATAGGAATAAATAAAATTGCCATATAACGAATAAGTAAATTAGCACCGAACTTTATCCATTCTACTTTAATTAATTTTAAAACTAATCCGATAAAGAGTAATAACAACCCCCAAATACTTGATGGAATATTGACAGGAATAAAATCCCCAACAAAACTACCAAGAAATAATGCTACATATAAAATACTAAAAGAACGTATAACATCAATAAATAATTTCATAAACTTATATATACAATTCACAATATAAAATATTTTACTCCTTTCTTCTCTCTTGTTATAGCTTTTATAAAAATTTGCTTAACTAATATTTTATTAATTCCCCAAAGATAAAATAATATTTATTACTCCGTTAATTTAATATAAATTTAAAATTAATAAAATTTAGTTTATCCTTAGCAACAAAATTTACTTAATGACATTTTTATTATGTCAACAATATCCAAAAGGTATTATTAATGACATTCAATCCAGCGTTATTTCGACAACAATTTCCTTTTTTTATTGAGAATCCTAATATCGTATATTTAGACAATGCTGCAACAACATTAAAACCTCAAGTATTACTTGATAGCACAAACCAATTTTATCGTTCAGCAGGCTCTGTCCATCGAAGTCAATATGATGAGCAGAATACTTATATTTACGAGAAAGCCAGAACAGAAGTAAAACAACTTATTAATGCTGAAAATGAAAACTGTATAATTTGGACATCAGGCACAACTCATAGCATTAATACTGTCGCTTATGGTCTTTTACCACACCTATCCTCTCAAGATGAAATTATTATTAGTGAAGCGGAACACCACGCTAACTTTGTTACTTGGCAACAAATAGCCAAAAAGAGCGGTGCAAAATTACGAGTTTTATCCTTATCTGATAATTGGCTTATTAATGAACAACAATTAATTCATTCTCTCAATAACAATACTAAATTAGTCGCATTAAATTTCATATCCAATGTAACTGGTGCAACTCAAGCAATAAAAAAATTAATTAGTCTTATTCGTCAATACAGTAACGCAATGGTATTAATAGATGCGGCACAAGCAATTAATCATATCAAAATAGACATAAAAGAGCTGGATACAGATTTTTTGGTTTTCTCCGCTCACAAAATGTATGGTCCTACTGGTATTGGCGTATTATCAGGAAAAAAAGTATCCCTAGAAAAACTAACACCTTTATTATTTGGTGGAAAAATGGTTGATCAAGTATCACTAGAAAATACCTCATTTTCATCACTTCCTTACCGTTTAGAAGCAGGAACGCCTAATATTGCTGGTGTTATTGGTTTCTATTCGGTACTAAAATGGCTAAATAAATGGGATAGAATAGCGGCTGAAAAATGGACAAGCCAACTTACAGAACAGGCAAAAGTAAGACTATCTCAATATAAGCATTGCAAAATATTTAGCTCATCAAATCCTAGCACCCTATTTAGTTTTGTTTTTAAAGGAATTGCCTCATCTGATTTATCAACACTACTTGCAGAGCAAAATATTGCATTACGAGTAGGTGAACATTGTGCACAACCTTATTTAGCAAACCTAAATACTTCAACGACTTTACGTTTATCCTTTGCGCCTTATAATAACCAAGAGGATGTGGATAAATTTTTTCAAGCACTTGATAAAAGTTTAGAATTATTGGACATAGAATGAAAGAAAAATTACAACAAGCAAAAAGCTGGGAAGATCGCTACCGCTTAATTATACAATATGGAAAAAATCTCTCTAGACCAACCGAAGAAGAATTAGCGGATATGCAAATAATAAAGGGTTGCGAAGCTGGTGTTTGGTTTAAAATTATCGAAAAAAATGACCGCACTTTTATATTTCAAGCATACAGTGAAGCAAGAATTATTAATGGACTACTATGGATAATATTACAAGAAATAAATGGTAAAAATGCGAAACAACTACAATCCTTTAATCTAAATAACTATTTTGATGAACTACACATCACACAAAAATTAAGTACCACGAGATTAAACGGACTGAAAAAAATAGAAGAAATAATAAAAACGCTCTAGTAAAAAATGGCTCGCCTAGGCGAGCCATTTCTATTCATAAAGAATTAATATAAAATTGGAATAAGGAACATTGCAACTAATGCAGCAATAATACCATATAATATCATTGGGATAACGGTCTCTTTAAGGATCGTACCTTCTTGGTTATCAATTTTTAATACTGAGCTTACCGCAACAATATTATTGATACACACCATATTACCCATCGCACCACCAACAGATTGTAATGCTAAAACAAGGGTTGCAGAAATGCCACTAATCTCTGCCGTAGATAATTGAACGCTACCAAAGGTCAAGTTAGATACCGTATTTGAGCCAGAGAAAAACGCTCCAACCGCACCTAGATAAGATGCAAATAACGTCCAATATTCGCCTGTTGCCGCCGCAAAGCTCTTACCAATGATTTTCACCATTGAATCATCGCCACCAACTAGCATTAATTTAACCATAATTAATGCACCAACAAGAGCCAAGAACGGATTACGGGTTTGTTTGAAGCTACCAACAAAAATATCTTTTGTTTTACTTCCAGATACTGCAAATACAGGCAATGCAATTAATACAGTGATTACAAATGGAATTAACGCAGGCACATATAATAATTTATAGCTCGCATTAATTGATGTCGCAAAAATAGACTTCAATGTAAACACCAAACCGTAACTAATATCAAACATACCAAGTGAACCTAACTGGAAAGAAATCCAAGTAGTTGCATCATTCATCATTGCTTTGAATGGTAACTGTTGAAGTCTTGTAACAATCAAAATGACAATCAATAATCCCGTCGGGAACAATGCTTTTACCACTTGACTTGTAGGAACAGGCTGATTATCTAATGTATCTTCATCTTTATTTTTAGCCAATCCGATACCACGTTTAGCCACCAATACCGACACTAATAAACCAATCGCACCGCCTAATAAAGAAGGAAATTCATAATTTACTTGAGCAATTAAAGCATAAGGTATAACACAAGCAGCGATACTAATATAAACAAAGACTAAATTATTTTTAATCTCTTTCCAGCCCACAACTAATTTTAATGCCATTAATGGAATAATTAATGCCGCAAAAGAATGGATTAATGCAGACATTGAGCCAATTTCTAATATTTGTGCTTCAGCTAATCGTAAAGGACCAAAACCAAACCAAGTCGGTGTACCTACTGCACCGAAAGAAACTGGCACAGAGTTCATCACCAATGCTAACATTGCCACTCTTAATGCAGGAAATCCTAGTCCAACAAGAATAGGTGCTGCAATCGCTGCTGGCGTACCAAAACCACTTGCACCTTCAATCATAAACGCAAATGCCCAACCAATAATCATTAATTGTGCAACAGGATTTGGACTAATTGTCCCTAGCCATTTACGTAATATATTTGTTGCTCCTGAAATTTCAGAAAAACGATTAAATAATATTGCACCAAAAATAACAGTAATCGGCGTTTGCACAGCAATAATCGCTGACACAATATTTGCACTGACTGTTTGAATATCTGTTTCAAAGAAAATTAATTGTATAATAAGAACAACTGCTGCAATCCAAGGTAATGCAACATAAGATGGTAAGGCATTACGTTTCACCATCAAATAAATCAGCAATATAATAGGAAATATACTGAGAAAAAGAGCCATAAAGAATTCCTTTTTAAATAAATAAATGAATAAACTATATACTAAAATAGTATTATCACTTCTGTTATATATTAATATTTATAAAATAAATAATTATTAAACTTAAAAATAGACAGAGAAATCATACCGACAACTATGTTATTATTATTGTAACTAATTTGTAACAAGAATTTTTTATTTCTATGAATTAGATCACAAAAAAACAACATTTAATAGCTAATTGTACGAAATACATTCGACTTTTTTCATACAAAATTTAGGTAATCATTAAACTCAATATTAATTTTTGTGATCCATTCCACAGTTTTATAAAAAAATTAAATACTAAGTACATTTTTAGTCTCGTTTAGATTAGTATGAGCAACGTTAAATAATTATTGCCATTTTGTTGATTATCATAACAAAATTTCAACAATATTAGCGAAAACAAAAATTACAAATAATGAAAATAAAAAGAGGTATTTATGATTATTTCATCAGCTACTGATTATCGAAAAGCAGCAAAACGTAAAGTTCCACCATTTATGTTTCACTATGCCGATGGTGGTTCTTACTCTGAGAGAACTTTAGAACGAAACGTTACCGATCTTGCTGATATAGCATTAAGACAACGTGTTCTCAAAGATATGTCGGAATTAGATACTGAAATTGAATTATTTGGAGAAAAACTTTCTATTCCAGCGATTCTTGCTCCAGTAGGTGCATTGGGTATGTATGCAAGACGTGGCGAAGTTCAAGCAGCAAAAGCAGCAGATAATAAAGGCATTCCTTTTACCTTATCAACCGTATCAATTTGTCCAATTGAAGAAGTTACCCCTGAAATTAAAAGACCAATGTGGTTTCAGCTCTATGTATTAAAAGATCGTGGATTTATGAAAAATGCACTAGAACGTGCAAAAGCTGCTGGTTGTTCAACATTAGTATTTACTGTTGATATGCCAACACCAGGAGCAAGATACCGTGATATGCACTCTGGAATGAGTGGTCCATACAAAGAAATTCGTCGTGTAATTCAAGGTGCAACTCACCCATTCTGGGCTTGGGATGTAGGTATCAAAGGTAAACCACATACATTAGGTAACGTTTCTAACTATATGGGTAAACAAATTGGTCTAGACGACTATATTGGATGGTTAACCGAAAACTTTGATCCTTCAATTTCTTGGAAAGATCTAGAATGGATTCGTGAATTTTGGGACGGTCCAATGGTAATCAAAGGTATTCTAGATCCTGAAGATGCCAAAGATGCAGTACGTTTTGGAGCCGATGGTATTGTAGTATCAAATCATGGTGGTCGCCAATTAGATGGTGTATTATCAAGTGCTAAAGCCCTTCCTCCAATTGCTGAAGCCGTTAAAGGTGATATTAAAATCTTAGCTGATTCAGGAGTACGTAGTGGCTTAGATATCGTGCGAATGATAGCCTTAGGTGCAGATGCTTGTATGTTAGGTCGATCATTTGTCTATGCCTTAGGTGCTGATGGTCAACGTGGTGTTGAAAATATGCTTGATATTTTCCAAAAAGAAATGAAAGTAGCAATGACATTAACAAGTAATAAATGTATTGCAGATATTACATCTGAAGCTCTCGTTGATTTAACAAAACTTTAATCTAACGCTAACGAAAAAATTAATTTTACAATAGGGAGTAAAGATTTTACTCCCTACTTTTCTACTCTCTCAGCAACACTCAAAATAACAACATTAATACCTATTTATAAGTATTATTTTAATTAGAATAATTTTGTCTTATTTATAAATAAGTTATTTTATGTCAAGAATAATAGATAAAATTTACCACTTGATCTTTTTTAGATAACACATTATCTTGTGCTAAATTTTAAACCATACAACTATATATTGTGTTTCTTTTAAATTGGAAAAGACTATGAATAAATCATTAATGGTCACAAAACGTGACGGTACGCAAGAGCCAATTAATCTTGATAAGATCCACCGTGTGATAACTTGGGCAGCCGAAGGTTTAGAAAATGTTTCCGTATCTCAAGTTGAACTACGTTCCCATATCCAATTTTATGAAGGTATCCGAACCTCTGATATTCACGAAACCATCATTAAAGCTGCCGCTGATCTAATCAGTAAAGATACACCAGATTATCAATACTTAGCCGCTCGTCTTGCAGTATTTCATTTACGCAAAAAAGCCTATGGTCATTTTGATCCACCACGCTTATATGATCACGTTAAAACATTAGTGCGTATGGGAAAATATGATAAATCATTATTAACCGATTATACTCGTGAAGAATGGGACGAAATGGACGGTTTCTTAGACCATTGGCGAGATATGAATTTCTCCTATGCAGCAGTCAAACAATTAGAAGGAAAATATCTAGTACAAAATAGAGTAACGGGTGAAATTTATGAATCAGCTCAATTCCTTTATTTACTGGTTGCCGCAAGCTTATTCTCTAACTATCCAGCAGAAACTCGTTTAGATTATGTCCGTCGTTTTTATGACGCAACCTCCACATTTAAAATCTCACTTCCTACTCCAATAATGTCGGGAGTAAGAACACCGACTCGTCAATTTAGTTCTTGTGTACTCATCGAATGTGATGATAGCCTTGATTCTATTAATGCAACCTCTTCTGCTGTCGTAAAATATGTTTCACAACGAGCAGGAATAGGCATTAATGCAGGTGCTATTCGTGCTTTAGGAAGCCCAATTCGTGGTGGAGAAGCATTTCATACGGGTTGTATTCCATTTTACAAACACTTCCAAAGTGCAGTAAAATCTTGCTCGCAAGGTGGTGTTCGTGGAGGTGCGGCAACCGTTTACTACCCAATTTGGCATTTAGAAGTTGAAAGTTTATTAGTATTAAAAAATAATCGTGGTGTTGAAGATAACCGCGTTCGTCATATGGACTATGGCGTACAATTAAATAAACTTATGTACCAACGCTTAATTAAGGGTGAAAACATTACTTTATTTAGTCCATCTGATGTGCCAGGATTATATGAAGCGTTTTTTGCAGATCAACCAAAATTTGAACAGCTTTATGCTCAATACGAACAAGATCCAAATATACGCAAACGTAGTATTAAAGCAATAGAATTATTTTCATTATTAATGCAAGAACGTGCTTCTACTGGTCGTATCTATATTCAAAATGTAGATCATTGTAATACTCACTCGCCATTCGATCCGAAAGTAGCACCAATTCGCCAATCTAATTTATGCTTAGAAATTGCATTACCAACAAAACCATTACAACATTTTCACGATGAAAAAGGTGAAATTGCACTTTGTACTTTGTCGGCATTTAATCTTGGTGCAATTAAAAATCTTGATGAATTAGAAGAATTAGCTAATTTAACAGTACGAGCATTAGATGCCTTACTTGATTATCAAGACTACCCTGTTAAAGCGGCAGAAAATAGCTCATTAAAACGTCGTCCACTGGGTATTGGCGTTATTAATTATGCTTATTACTTGGCAAAAAATGGCGTTCGTTATTCAGATGGTAGTGCAAATGATTTAACTCATCGTGTCTTTGAAGCAATTCAATATTATGTACTTAAAGCCTCAATGAATTTAGCTAAAGAAATTGGCGCTTGTGAATTATTTAACGAAACCAATTATGCAAAAGGTATTTTACCAATTGACACCTACAAAAAAGATTTAGATAACTTAACAAAAGAGCCATTGCATTATGATTGGGAAAGTTTAAGAAAAGATATTCAAGAATTTGGGTTACGCAACTCAACACTAACTGCACTAATGCCATCAGAAACTTCATCACAAATATCTAACGCTACAAATGGTATCGAACCACCACGTGGCTATGTTAGTGTAAAAGCATCAAAAGACGGCATTTTAAAACAAGTTGTACCTGATTATGAAAACTTAACGGATAACTACGAATTACTTTGGGATATACCAAATAACGAGGGTTATTTAAGCCTTGTCGGTATTATGCAAAAGTTTGTGGATCAAGCAATATCAGCAAATACCAATTATGATCCACAACGTTTTGAAGGTGGTAAAGTACCAATGAAACGCTTATTGGCTGATTTACTCACCGCCTACAAATACGGACTAAAAACATTATATTATCAAAATACAAGAGATGGTGCGGAAGACGTACAAGAAGATCTTGATGATGGTTGTGCAGGCGGCGCTTGCAAAATTTAATATAACAAATAGGGAATTAACATTTCCCTATTTTTATAAATTATTTTCCCTTTAATAAATAAGGATTATTAATGGCATACACTACTTTTTCACAAAATAAAAATGACCAATTATTAGAACCAATGTTCTTTGGTCAAAATGTAAACGTTGCTCGCTATGATCAACAAAAATATGAAACATTTGAAAAACTGATTGAAAAACAACTTTCATTTTTCTGGCGACCTGAAGAGGTAGATGTATCACAAGATCGTATTGACTATCAAGCACTACCAGAACACGAAAAACATATTTTTATCAGTAATTTAAAATATCAAACACTTTTGGATTCTATTCAAGGACGTAGCCCAAATGTAGCGTTATTACCATTGGTATCTATTCCTGAATTAGAAACTTGGATTGAAACTTGGACATTCTCTGAAACAATCCACTCACGCTCTTACACACATATTATTCGTAACATCGTTAATGATCCTTCTGTGGTATTTGATGATATAGTTACTAACGAAGAAATCATCAAACGAGCAAAAGATATTTCCTCCTACTATGATGATCTAATTCGTGATAGCCAACTTTATAGCCTATACGGAGAAGGCACTTACACCGTTGACGATAAAGAATGTAAAGTTACGCTACATAGCTTAAAACGTCAGCTTTACTTGTGCTTAATGAGCGTTAATGCTTTAGAAGCTATTCGCTTTTATGTTTCTTTCGCCTGCTCATTTGCATTTGCAGAGCGAAATTTAATGGAAGGCAATGCAAAAATTATCAAGTTCATTGCTCGTGATGAAGCATTACATTTAACTGGAACACAACATATTTTAAATATTATGGCATCAGGTCATGATGATCCAGAAATGGCACAAATTGCTGAAGAATGTAAAGAAGAAGCTTATGATTTATTCTTAGCTGCTGCAGAGCAAGAAAAAGAATGGGCAAGCTATTTATTTAGAGATGGTTCAATGATTGGCTTAAATAAAGATATTCTAGAACAATACGTAGAATACATCACAAACATTCGTATGCAAGCCGTAGGATTACCATTACCATTTAAAACGCGTTCAAATCCAATTCCTTGGATCAACGCTTGGTTAGTATCTGATAATGTACAGGTTGCCCCACAAGAAGTAGAAGTTAGCTCATACTTAGTCGGACAAATCGACTCAAAAGTTGATTCTAGCGACTTTGGTGATTTTGATCTGTAATCTTTATCAATTATTGTTATCTGACTAAAAATAAAAGTGCGGTAGTATTTTGAAAAATTTAAAACTTTCAAAAAAACAACCGCACTTTTATGATCTCAACATTTAGCTTTTACCTATGAAAAAATACAAAATTTCACTATTAAGAAGCAAACAAACCATCACTCACCAAAATAATATTTCTCTTTTGAAAAATTTAGAAATACAGGGCATACACCCTGAATATCAATGTCGTTCCGGTTATTGTGGCTCTTGTAGAACCAAACTTATATCAGGAAAAGTATCTTATAAAGAAGCACCATTAGCCTTTATAAACCCAAATGAAATCTTACTTTGCTGTTGCCAAGTAGAAAGCGATTTAAAAATTGAACTGTAACAAGATAAAAATTAATCGAACAGTAAATTTTTTTTATTTTCATACTTGTCAACTGAATCAAAATCATTAAAATAGCGACCTGTTGAAACAACATTCCTATCAATGCCGACTTAGCTCAGTAGGTAGAGCAACTGACTTGTAATCAGTAGGTCATCAGTTCGATTCCGATAGTCGGCACCACTTCCCAATTTTGATTGATTTCACTTATCATTGTATAAGCAATGACTAAATTTAACTAATCTTTGGCATAAAGAAAAGAAAGAATGATAAAAAGTTGTTTGAAACCTTACAAAATCAGGATTTAAGTGGCTTTTTTGAATGAATGTAAAAAATATAATAGTAATACGCT
>NZ_SLXI01000010.1 GCF_004345785.1 Bisgaardia hudsonensis | reverse complement strand
TCAAAGCCACAGGCTTTGGCAATAGACAATCTATCTTGCCAACTGATATTTTTGGGTAAGGCTTTTTCATAAATGCCCAGTTTATGTTTTCTCATATAATTACCTAAATAAAGTTATAAAATAATCTGATATTATTAATTAATTTAGTGACTGTAATGCTTTAACTAAATTCTGATAACGTCCATATTTTTTTTGATAAAGTACAAAGTTATCAGGATTAGGTTTAAAAATTTGCATTCTTTTTTCTATATTCACAATACCCTTTTCTAAATTAACCCCCTGTATTGCCATTAGTGCAGCCCCCAAACAACCCGTTTCTTCTATATTTGGTACTTCTACCGGTATACCTGTAAGATCAGCTAACATTTGCATCCATATTGCTGATTTTGTCGGACCGCCTGTCACTCTCAAAATTTTTGTCTTGGGAAATCGCTGTAACATTCTGGTTAAGTGGTGCATTAAGCTAAACAATACACCTTCATACACAGCCTGTAATAGGTGTATTTGAGTATGATGCGCTTGTAATCCATAAAAACCAGCTTGCATTCCTAACCCTGCATTCGAACCGTAAAGGAAGGGTACAAATAATACTGAACTTGTTGCTGGTGGTAATGATGCAATCCCTTGATTAATATCATCATAATTCAAGCTAGCCCATTGTTTTGTAAACCATTCTAAATTACCAGCTGAAGTAGGACTTGCCTCATGAACAATAAATTTATTGGCTTCTGGAATACGTCCATACACAAAAGGCAACTTTTGTTTAGGATCTATATAATCTGTAATACCACTAACAACCGTCCAAGTACCTAAAACAACATTAAGTTTTGTATCATCATCAAGATCAGCACAAAGTGCGGTAGAAACAACGTCAAATATTCCACCTACAACAGGTGTTCCTATAGCAAGACCTGACTGCTTAGCCGCTTCTTTGGTAACATATCCTGCAATTTTATTAGATTGGATAACTGGTGGTAACTTTTCTAAAATTCCATCTAAGCCCAATAATTCAGCTAATTTCGCATCATATTTTCCTAATTCCATATTATAAAGATTGGATTCAGAAATATTTGTTTCTTCACAATATAATTCGTTAGTTAAACAGAATCTTAAATAATCATGAGACATTAATACGAAACCTATATCATCATACCGTTCTGGCTGATATTCCTTGATCCAACGTAAAATAGACACAGGGTGTCCTGTCCATAAAGTTTGACGAGTAATAGGGTAAAGCTTTTCAGGTATATTTTCATCTTGCCAGTTTTTTACAATATTCAATGAGCGTTGATCTGATGAAAGAATCGCTCGACCTAAAGGGTTCTTTTGTTTATCTAATAAAAAGATACCTTTACCCTGTGCAGAGATACTAACACCTTTAATTAAAGTAGCCGAAATACCACTTTTTTGGATAGTTTTATGGATTACGCTAGCACAAATTTGCCACAGTGATAGCATATCTCGTTCTGCATAACCCGATTGTTCACTAATAACGACGACATTTTCTCTAACACAAGCAATCATTTCAGTGTTTTCAGAAAACAACGCCGCTTTAATAAACGTACCACCGCAATCAATGCCTAAATAGTAATTCATGGTAAATCCTTAGTTCATTGTTAGACGATACAAACTATTTGTCGCAGTTATAAAAAGTGTTTGTTCATTGCTACCAAAAGCACAATTAGAGGTTGTTTTATTCAATACGAACTGCCCCAATTTTGTTCCATCAGTTAATAACACAATAATTCCTGTGCCACAGCTACAAAAAATCAAACCATTTTGACTAATTCTAAATCCATCTGGAATTCCTGGATTAATTTCGGAAACAGTTCGACGATTTTCCAAATATTTTCCATTTACATCAAAAGCAACAAGATGATGTAATCCATTTTTTTGAAATTCAACAACTGACATATCCGCAACAAAAAGTGTCTTTTCATCAGGGGAGAATGCTAAGCCATTCGGTCGCATAGTATTAAAAGTAGCAATATTAATTTCTTGTGTTATAGGATCAAAGCGATAAACATAACAACCTATGATTTCACTAGGAGCTTTCTGCCCTTCATCATTACTCAATATGCCATAAGGAGGATCGGTAAACCAAATAGATCCATCTGATTTAACGACCACATCATTTGGGGAATTTAACTTTTTTCCTTCAATATTATCAACTAAAACAACAATCTCACCATCTTTATTAGTACGGCTAATACAACGGCGACCATGTTCGCAAGTAACTAAATTACCTTGTGTATCAATGCTATTTCCATTTGAAAAATAAGATGGGTCTCTAAAAACTTGTGTCCCTTCAGATTCAGACCAACGATACATTCTATTGCCTTTAACATCACTAAAAATTAAAAAACCTGTATCCTGTTGCCATACAGGTCCCTCTGCCCATATAACCTGATCATATAACTCATCTAGCTTAAAATTGTTACCTACTAACTGATAAAAACGGTCATCATAAACTTCAATATTAAGATTATTCATAGCATACTCATCAAATATAAAACCAGAGAAGGCGGCTAAATCATTTTATATTCAGCCGCTCGGCATATTATTATTTTATACCCCAAATAGTTTTGTATTGCTCTTTATAACCATTTTGAGGATCATAAAGATTATTTTCACCTCCATCAAAAGCGACATTTTCTTTTGTAACAAGATGAGCGGGTGTTACATAACCAGATGGTTTTTCTTTAGCAAATGCACGATTTAACTCATCTACTAGTTGCCAACCATGTAAATTTAGAGGTTCTGGAACAGTTGCAAACTGTTTATCATTATTACGAATACGCTGATATGCGGTAACAGATCCATCTCCAGCTGAAATATTATAAGGTCTATCTTTATTAGCAGAACGTAAAGAAGGTGCCATAAAATCAAAATATAAATCATTTATTGCTAAGGCATACTGTAAATCATCACCGTATTTCTGTAGCAAATTAAAAGTAAGATTCGGCATACGGCTTGAAGTATCAGCTAATGGCGTATCAATAAATTCGAGTACCTTACATTCTTTACATTTTTCAATAACCTCTCTCATTACATTTGCTTTCTTTAAAGCAATTTCATAAAGAGAATCTGTTAAAATGACAACTTTAGCTTTTCCATTAGACTCTGCTATTGCGAGCATCGCAGAAAGTTTTGCAATTTCATTTGAATCTGACGTTACATTATAATAGATACCATATTTATCAATTGGTCCAGGTTCTGGTGTTGCATGCCAAGAAACTAAATTAATACCATATTTAGCTGCTTTCTTTAGTGGAATTTTAGCAACATTTGGATTCCAACCACCAATTACAATTGCATCAGGTTGACGAGCAATAGCTTGGTTTAATGCCGATAATTGATTATTTACAGATCCCGCACCATCTAACACATCTAATTTCCAGCCAGTAGCTCCAACAGCCTCTTTCATTCCATCAATAACACCGAGAACACCACCATTTTTCATATCCGAGGCAATAAAAATAACGGTTTTATTTTGTTGTAACACTGGACCTGAAACTGGACCATCCCATTTCTCTTGCTTAGCAGTAGCCGCCGCAACTTGTTGCTTAGCTTCATCAACGAATGGATCATTAGCATAAACACTGCTTACTACTGTAGAGAGTACAACTATCTTTGCAACAGTTGTAAGGGTTTTATAAAAATAATGTTTCATAATTAATTCCTCTTATAGGTTAGTGAGTTTTTTTGTGTACTGCTTTTTGATTTAATAAACGTTTACGTTGTGCATACCCCGCAATAGTGATGGAAAGTAATAAAGTAGTACCATTAAACAGCGGTTCTACCCAGAATGCACCACCAAACTGTTGAATGCCGGATATACCAATTGCCAATATTGCAATACCTACGACTGTACCCCATACATTAATTCTTCCAGGTCTAATAGTTGTACTACCTAAAAACGCTCCTACAAGTGCGGGAAGAAGGTAATCCATTCCTACACTAGCTTGGCCAACCCCTTGCTGAGCTGAAATTAATATCCCTGTAAATGCAGTAATAACACTGGAAACAACAAAAGGAACTATCGTATATTTTTTAATATTAATACCATTTAATCGAGCCGCAACAGGATTTCCTCCAACTGCATACATACATCGACCAGCTGGCGTATGTTCTGTGACTAGCCACATAACTATTGCAATAATAAGGACATAAAAAGCAGAAATAGGTAATCCAAAAATCTCCGTACTGTTGATAGCAATAAAGCCATCAGGTAAATCACCAACAATTTGACGCCCACCTGAATGCCACAATGCAACAGCATAAAGAACGGTTCCAGATCCTAGAGTCGCAACAAAACTATCAATATCAGCAAGAGCTACCAAAATACCATTTAACAAACCATATAGAGCAGCAATAACTAAGACAGTTAGAATTGCCATTTGCCAAGAAAACCCATACTGGACTTGCAATGTGATCGCTAGGATATGCCATAAAACAATACCAAATCCAACATTAAGATCTATTTTTCCAACAATCATCGTTGTTGTTGCAGCCAAAGCAAGTAATGCGATTTTGGATTTACTTTCCAAAATTGCATTTAGAGTTAACATTGATGCAAAAGAATCTGTAGTAAGGGAGAAAATAACAACCAATAAGACACATAGCCAAAGTAACCCATATCTTGTTAGCATTTGAGAAAACCATCCGAAGAAACCATCACGAGCAATTGATACCGGTTGCTCAAGTGCGGTCGATTTTATATTTGTTTGAGCCATATATTATTCCTCATCATCTACTTACCGATAAGCAGATAAATTATTAAAAATTAACAAACTGATTTAGATTGGCTATCTGATGCCAACGCTAATAAGTTAGCAAATGTAACATTTTCGTTAATCAATTCACCTGCTATTTCCCCTCTATTAAATACAATGGCTCTATTACATAGATGAGCAATTTCTTCAAAATCAGTAGAAATAACAATAATTGCCGTTCCTTCTCCTAGTGCTTTATTTAGTAAATCATATATTTCTGCTCTTGCACCAACATCAACACCAGCAGTAGGATCTTCTAAAATCAAAATAGGTGTATTCAAATGCATCCAACGAGCAACAACTATTTTTTGCTGGTTACCTCCAGATAACGCACTAACATCAATAAATAAATTTTTAGGGCGAATATCAAATAGCTGAAACTTAAACCAACTTTCCTTCCACTCTTCTCGCTTTGCATAATATTTAAATGGACTATGTCCACTCAAAGTTGGATTCAAGAATAAATTCTCAGTCGTTGTCATCGACATCACAAGACTTTCTTTTGTTCGGTCACCTGCCACGAAAGAAATTCCTTTTTGAATAGCTTCTTGCGGAGAATGAGCAATGTACGGATTACCACCTAAATACATTGAACCACTATCTAAACCAGATAAACCAAACAGTAATCTACCAACCTCTTCTTGCCCAGCACCTCTTAAACCTGCAAGAGCAATCATTTCACCTTTGTTTAAAGTGAAAGATACTGGACCAGTATCTCCAATGGTCACTTGATCTAATTTTAGTATTTCAGGAGTGTTTTTAGGTAAAGGTTTTCTTTGTCTTCCTCTCGTTTCTTCACCAACAATAGCCTTAACAAGCCCTTTAACATCATAAAGTTTTGTATCGCCTTCTGCGACAGGGAAACCATCTCGCATAACTAAAATACGATCGGATATGGCGATTACTTCATCAAGGCGATGAGTAACATAAATCATACCAACCCCTTCAGAACGTAAACGATTTAGTACTGTAAATAAATGTTTTACATCACTTGCAGGTAAAGAAGCTGTTGGCTCATCTAATACTAATATTTCCGCATTAATAGCTATTGCTCTTGCGATAGCCAACAATGCTTTTTCTGTCCTACTAAGATCAAATACTCGAGTCTCAGCGGATAACTGAATCCCTACATAGTCCAATGCTTTTTGGGCTTGTTCTTGAATCTTGTTCCAATCAATTAAACCAAAACGACGAGGAAATCCCATTACAAATGCCATATTTTCAGCAATAGTCATCCATTCAATCAATCCTAGATCTTGATGGATAAAAGCAATAGGCTTTTTATTCCCTTTTTCAATAGCAGTTGCAGACTGAATTTTTTGATGATGAAAAAATATATCCCCCCCATCTTTACTATAAATTCCAGCAAGAATTTTAATCAATGTTGATTTTCCTGCTCCATTTTCACCAAGTAGAGCGACAATTTCTCCGGAGTAGATATCAAGGCTTACGTCATTGACTGCAATATGATTACCAAATTTCTTAATAATATGCTGCAATCTTAAAACAGGCTGATTTGTTGTCATAATATATTCCTAATTATCAAGGAAAATTGAATAATGAGGTAAGATAAAATACACCAATAAATCTTACCTCTTGCTATTACTTCGCTAATGAATCAATCTGTTTAACTAGATCATCTCCATTTTTTTCAATAAATGCTTTACGTACATCTGCTTCAATTACTGCTTTAAATGGCTTATTATCTATGGTTTCAATAACTTCAATACCAGCCTTTTGTAATTTATCAATGATACCTTTCTCATTATCAAAATTAAGTTGACGTTGGTATTTTCCTGCTTCTTGAGCACTCTCAATTATCGCTTGTTGTAATTCAGGAGAAAAAGAATCAAATTTTGCTTTATTCATCACAACAATCAATGGTGTATAGCCATGATTAGTCAAACTTAAGTATTTTTGAACCTCATAAAGTTTTGCTGACCAAAAAATACCGACAGGATGTTCTTGAGCATCAACAGCTTTGGTTTCAAGTGCAGTATATAATTCTGACAATGGCATCGGCACTGGGTTAGCGCCAAGTAAACTAAATGCTTCAATATACATAGGATTTTGGTTTGTTCGTACTTTTAAACCTTTAATATCGTCTGGACCTGTAATCGGTCGTTTAGAGTTAGTGAATGAGCGAAAACCGACTTCCCAAAATGCTAATCCTTTAAGACCTTGAGCTTCGAGCTCTTTTAATAAACCTTGACCGATTTCCCCATCTAATACCGCATAAGCATGCTCACGATCTTTAAAAATAAACGGAATATCAATAACATTTAACTTTGAAACTAAACCTGAAAAATTAGGTGAACCCGACATTTCTAAGTCAATTGTCCCACCACGAACAGCACCTATCATTGTCTGAGCATTACCTAATGTACTATCCGGAAAAAGGCTTAATTTAATCTCACCTTTTGTTTTCTGTTTAAGTAAGTCATTAAATTTTTTAGCTGCTAAATGCTGGGTATCACTACGAGGAGCCTCATAACCAAAGCGTAGTGATGTCTGAGCAACTGCGGTAGCAGAAAATAAACTCACACT
The DNA here is from genome assembly GCF_004345785.1 of Bisgaardia hudsonensis. GTDB lineage: Bacteria > Pseudomonadota > Gammaproteobacteria > Enterobacterales > Pasteurellaceae > Bisgaardia > Bisgaardia hudsonensis. Next base: position 19,556 of record NZ_SLXI01000010.1, on the reverse strand, counting down.
TGCAATAAATGTAACTAGCGTTTTAAGATTAAAAATCTTCATAATAGTCTCCTGAAATTAAGGTTGTAACCACGAGAGTGGCGTTAAAATTAACGATGGAAAGAATATAAATGCAAACAGTAATACAACCATCATTAACATATAAGGAAGTATGCCCTTTGCTGCTTTATCGAAAGGTAGTTTTGATACACCAACAATAACATTTAACACATTACCAACTGGTGGAGTGATCAAACCAATGGAGGTATTAAGTATAAATAACACACCAAAATATACTGGATCAATCCCAGCTTCCTCTACTAGCGGCATAAGTACAGGTGTTAAAATCAAGACTGTTGGTGTCAAATCCATCACCATACCAACAGTAAAAACAGCAAGCATAATGACAATTAATAATATAGTTGGTGATTCAATCAATGGCTCAAGCAACTCAGTCATCATTTGTGGAAGCTCGGCAATTGTAATTAGCCAACCTGTTACATTTGCGGCTGCAACCAAAAACATAACAACTGCTGTAGTTTTTCCCGCAGTAAGTAAAACCTTATACAAATCTTTGAATTTCAATTCGCGATAAACAAATAGCGCAACAATCAATGCATAAAATGTAGCAACAGCTCCTGCTTCAGTGGGAGTAAATATACCCAAACGAAATCCACCAATAATAATCACTGGTAACATTAATGCCCAAATACTATTTTTAAATGAAATACAGAGTTCTTCTTTCGTTGCTTTTGAAAAAGTCATCAAATTCAAACGCTTTGCTTGCCACCACCAAAGTGTCGCTAAACAACATCCCATTAAAATACCAGGGAAAATACCAGCGAGAAATAATTTGGTAATCGAAACACCGCTTGCAACACCAAACACAATGAAAGGAATTGAAGGAGGAATAATAGGTGCAATAATCCCTGCAGTTCCAATTAAACCAGCAGAACGCTCAAGTGGATATCCTGTTGTTTTCATCATCGGAAGTAACATCGCTGCAACTGCCGCAGTATCAGCAACAGCAGAGCCAGAAAGACTTGCCATAATCATTGCCGCAAGAATAGCAACGAATCCTAAACCGCCTCTTTTGTGCCCAACAAGTTTCATAGGTAAGTCAATAATTCTTTTTGATAATCCACCTTCATTCATAATTTCGCCAGCAAGAATAAAGAATGGAATAGCCATTAAAGAAAAACTATCAGCACCACTCACTAACTGTTGAGCTAGGATTTGGGCATCAAATAAGTCTAAATGTAACATCAATGCAATCCCGCATACCAATAAAGCGAAAGCAACAGGAATGCCAAGTAAAATCGAAATTAATAAAACAGAAAGGAAAATAATAACTGTCATAGATTTTCTCCTTTCATTACAGTACGTATCGTACAAATAATTCTAATAGATACTAATAGTCCAATTGCAGCTCCTGATATAATGCTCGCAAGATAAGTAATGGCGGTAGGAATCTCAGAAATAGGAGAAAGATTATGCAAATTTAATTGAAACTGAACCCAACTTCCTTTAATAATCAAATAACAACAAAAAAGAATTGAAGCATCGGTAAATATACTAAGTAATCTTTTTTTAACAATTGATAGATGATGAGTTAGAATCGATACATTAACATGCAAATTTTCATTAAATGCTAAAATAGCCCCTAAAAATGTTAACCAAACAAATAAATAACGAGAAACTTCTTCAGTCACATTTATACTACTGTTAAATCCATAGCGTAAGACAACATTAAGAAAGACTAAACAAGACATCGTTGCAAGAATGGCAATAACAAAAATTTCCAATATTTTACTTAATGAATGAAGCAGTTTTTCCATAAAGCATTACCCCAATTCACTCATTGCAACTTTAACAACAACTTTACGAATTTTATTTGTTTGGATATTAATACATCCTGGTCGGTGAATATCCTCTGGAAAAAATACCACAAAATTACCTACTCGCATCACAAGTTCAGACTCATTTTGAACACCTGAGTAAAATTGTATATCACGAACTGAATCATAATCTTCTGCTATAATGTTATTACCTAGATCTATAGCTACACCTATTTTTTCTGTACCAGAATGTAGGTACTGTACATCTAAATAATGACGATGAACTTCGGGTAAAAGTAATGATTTATCTTGAGTATCTAAATCAAGAACTTGAGCATAAATTAAATCACCTTTAATTTCATAACGACCAGCTGCAATAACATCAAAATCAGTATTTTTTAAATATCTCAAAGCTATTTGTATCGCTTGAGGGTATTGTTTAAAATTAACCGTGTTAATATGTCCAAAAAACATAATAGCTCACCTCTAATATTCCTAGTTCAACTCTTTGAAAAAGAAATTGCAAAACAATAATTTATTAATAGCAATTTCTTTTCAAACCTTAACAATTAGTAAATTAAAGGGACTTTAATTTTTCCCAAACAGAATCATCAACTGGAATACCATGAGCCTTGTTATCAGCAAGAATAGTTGTAAATTCATGTCCAGGTAAACGAACATCTACATTAGGATCTGCACGCTCTGCCGTTTTTACATAATCAATAATACGCTGAAGTTTTTCATCTTTCGTTTTACCATCAATTAAACGATCTACCTCAATAGCAATAAACACTTGTGAAATACAATATTCATCATCTTTATCTTCTGTAACAGCAGCGGTTGATAACCCATTAGAAAGTAATGTTGCGATCATATCTAAAACGATAGAAAGACCTGATCCTTTCCAAAATCCCATTGGTAATAAGCGACGATTTTTTTCAACTGTTGCAGGGTCTTTTGTTAAATTACCCTCATCATCAAAACCTGCATCAACTAAAGTTTGACGACCAGCTAAACGATTAACTTCTAGCATACCGTAAGAATACATTGAACAAGACATATCTACCATCGTAATAGGGTTACTCGGCACGGCAATAATTAATGGGTTTGTTCCTATGCGACATTCTTTCGCTCCCCAAGGTGGCATCACTGCTAAAGCATTTGTCCAGCAAATACCAATATAGCCTTTCTCTGCAGCTTGCCAACCATAACCTCCACCACGCATCCAATGATTTGCATTTTTTAGAGCTACCACACCAATACCAAACTGATCTGCAATCTCCATTGCTCGATCCATCATCTTTTGTGCCGTTAAATTACCAATAGATTGATGCGCATCCCATTGTTCAATAGCTCCTAAAGATAACTCTTTTGTCGGCTCTGCTTCAGGTACAATATCACCATTTTCTAATTGCTGAATAAAACGAGGAAAACGGTTTATTCCATGAGAGTAGGCTCCCGCTTGTGTAGTATCTGCGAATAAAGTAGCACAATCTTCAGCAAGATCCTCCCGCACTTTACGAGACAATAACACTCTTTTAAATTCTGATTTTAATTGTTCATAAGAAACTTTCATTTAACACCTCTAAGTAATTATTCTTCACAAGACATTTCATATTGTAAAATGATGTTCCATAAATTAACATTAAGGAATTAAAATATCAATATAATTGATAAAATTAAAATAATTAAAAATCAACAAGTTATATTTTTTATGTTAAAATTGTGAGCTAGATCTCATTTATATGAAAGATTGTTTCATAATATGAAACAAAATTAATGCAAATAAATTGTAAAAAGGATAAAAATGACAGAAAAAAGTGTGGGAAACCAGAGCCTCATTAGAGGGCTACGTTTACTTGACTTACTAAGTAATTTTCCAAATGGTTGCCCTTTGGCTAAATTATCAGAATTGGCTAATTTAAATAAAAGTACAGTTCACCGTTTACTACAAGGACTACAAAGTGAAGGATACATACAACCGACAAGTACGATTGGAAGTTATCGATTAACAACTAAATGTTTAAGTCTAGGACAGAAAACATTAGTTTCAATGAATATTATCCATCTAGCGGCACCTCATTTAGAACGTCTTAACCTAGCTTTGGGTGAGACAGTTAATCTCTCAAAAAGAGAGAATGATCATGCTATTATGATCTATAAACTAGAACCAACGATGGGAATGATGAAAACTAGATCCTATATAGGACAACAATTACCGCTTTACTGTTCTGCTATGGGTAAAATTTACCTTGCTTATGAGCAAGATCAAAATTACTTAGCAGAATATTGGAATAGCCATCAAGATATTATTCAATCCTTAACTAATAATACAATAACTAATATTGATAAGATGACAGCCGAGCTTGAAGATATTCGTCGTGAGCAATTTGCTATGGACAGAGAAGAGAATGAATTAGGTGTTGTATGCATAGCTTACCCAATTTTCGATTTTTATGGGAAAGTAAACTATTCTGTATCAGTATCAATGTCTGTATATAAAATTCGTCAAATGGGAATTAATACTTTTCTGAAAGAAATATACCAAACAGCACTGGATATAACAAAGGAATTGGGTGGGATAAAAAAAGAGTAAACACGATACAAAAATACTTGTTAGCTAGAATCATTCAAAACTAATAAGTAAATCAGTATTATCATATCCAAACGCATTGGCACTACTAAAATCAATATAACTACTTAGTAGTGCCAATTCTTTTAACTATTGATAGATAAAACCAATATTGTATTACAACCTAAAAACTGACCGCACTTTTTAATTTTTTTAATGCATTAGTTTCAAGTTGACGGACTCGTTCCGCAGAAATACTGTACTTGGCCGCCAAATCTTGCAATGTAGCTTTAGGTTCATCTAACCAACGTGATTTTATAATATCTTGACTACGTTCATCTAATTGAGCCAAAGCAACGGTCACTTTATCAGTAGCTTGAGTTTCATAATTTTCACTTTCTAATTCAGCTGCAAAGTTAGAGTTTTTGTCTTCTAAATAAAGTGAAGGTGAATAAGCTACGGCATCTTCATTATCATCCGAACTTAAATCAAAGCCAACATCAGCGCCTGTCATACGACTTTCCATTTCAATCACATCTTGTTTAGAAACGCCCAACTCATTTGCAACCATATCAACTTCATTTTCGTTAAACCAGCCTAAACGTTGCTTAGTTTTACGTAGATTGAAAAATAATTTACGCTGAGATTTTGTGGTTGCCACTTTCACAATTCGCCAATTTCTTAAAACATACTCATGAATTTCAGCTTTAATCCAATGAACAGCAAAAGAAACTAGACGAACACCAACCTCAGGATTAAAACGTTTTACAGCTTTCATTAATCCAATATTACCTTCTTGAATTAAATCTGCTTGTGGTAAACCATAACCAGAATAACCACGAACAACGTGGATAACAAAGCGAAGATGGGAGAGAATCAGTCTTTTTGCTGCTTCAATATCTTCGTAGTAGTACAAACGCTCCGCCAATTCCTTTTCTTCATCCGCAGTCAACATTGGATATTCATTTGCTGCACGAATATATCCTTCAATACTGCCTTGGGGAACAAGCATCATAGTTTGAGTATCTTTGTTCATTATGTTCCTTCTTAGTTTATCTATTCATAACATTAGTTATAACACAATTGATGATAAGATCAATTGATTTCAGCAATTAATTATATTACCTTTTCACTCTCTTTAGAGTGTTTTTACATTCTAAAAGTTCCATTTATCTTTGACAAATAAAATAAACTTATTGCTTATTCGTTTCTATTATAACAGGAATTATTTTATAAGTTCTATCCTGTTTAATAACCTCTATTAAAAAATCAATATTAGGATGTTTTCCAGGATTTAATTTTGCGTCTTCCGTATGTTCACAAAAAAGCATTAATCCTTTTTTAGCTGTTTTCATATCCAAAATACCATCAAATTCTTGTGCAAGTGCATTATAGACTTTTAATGACCCTAACTTACCTTGAACCGCAGGGATATGATGAATAAGCTGATCACCTAGTTGTATATTTATACCTTGTAAATGCTCGATTGTAGGTAATTCTATTAATTTATCTTTAAATTCCATTTTTATTGTCTCCATTATATTATGAAATAGTTGCCTCAGCATTAACTTCACCATACTTACCAATAAATCTTACTTCAGGTTGCAAATAAACATCAAACTTTATTGCAACAGATTGACGAATATGATGTGCAAGCTCTACAATATCAGAACTCGTTGCATTTTCTTTATTAAGAATGACTAATGCTTGGTTTTGGTGTACTGCGGCACCACCGATTTGATAACCTTTTAACCCACATTGCTCAATAAGCCAGCCTGCTGCTAACTTTACTGAACCATCTTCTTGCAAGAAATAAGGCATATCAGGATATTCATTTTTTAATTCATCTGCAATATTTTTTGCTACAGTAGGATTTTTAAAAAAACTACCCGCATTACCAAAAACATTTGGATCGGGCAACTTAGTTTGACGAATAGAGCAAACTTCATCAAAAATTTGTTGTGCCGTTACTGTATTTTTATCAAAACCAGCTAAAGATCCATACTTTAAAACAGGTTCCCAGTTTTTAGCTAATTTTAATCCCACAGAAATAATCATGTAATTATCTTTGTACTGATGTTTAAAAATACTTTCACGATAACCAAACTGACATTCATTACAATTAAGTCTAAAGACTTCACCGCTATCTAGTTGCATGACATCAACATAATCGCAGACATCTTTAAATTCTACCCCATAAGCACCTATATTTTGAATTGGCGCAGAACCAACACAGCCCGGAATAAGAGCTAAATTTTCTAAACCATAAATATGATTTTCTAATGACCATTTTACAAGATCGTGCCAGATTTCACCGCCCTCTACATGAAGATAATGATATTGTTCATTTTCTGTATGTGTGATTCCAACTAAACGATTTAAAAAAATAGTCCCTTCAAAATCATCTAAAAATAATAAATTACTCCCCTGCCCAACAATTAATATTGAATTATCTTCAATCTTTGCTTGTTGCCATTGTTCTTTTAGTTGCTCAAGTGCGGTAATTTTTATAACATTTTTTGCTTTACATACCACAGAAAATGTGTGAAATTCTTTTATATCTTGCACTAATTCTACTCCTTATTGTAATGTAATCGGAAATACCATTTGAACTTCCGTACCGCCAATATCACGACGTTTGATCATTAATTTTGCATTTAATTTTTGAGCTCGTTCCTGCATAATGTTCAATCCATAGTGCCCTTCTGGCTCTTCTAAACTAGAAATACCAATACCATTATCTCTTACCAATAACTGATATTCACCATCATCATTTATATCAGCAACGACTTCAATTAAACTTGCTTGAGAGTGCTTAATTGCATTTAACGTTGCCTCTCTCACTATTTGTAATACATGAACTAATTGTTGCGCACTAAATGTTTGTGATGGCAAAGCACAGTGAACTTTCATTTTTATATCAGTTTGATTTCTTAAGGAATCAATAACTTGTTCTAAAGCGATTTGTAAATTAGCCTCTTGAACATTGAGCCTAAAGGTTGCTAACAATTCTCTTAATTGTTGATATCCTGCAGTAAGTGCCTGTTCAAAATCATGAATAATTAATAAACTATTTTCTTTATCTTTATATTCTAAATTATTTTTATTTATAGTATGTTTCAGCAATTTCAATTGAATTTTTAAATAGGATAATACCTGAGCCAAAGAGTCATGTAATTCCCTCGCTATAATAGAACGCTCTTCCATTAATAATAAATGCTGTTGTTGTCGTTGCATATTATAAAAATAAAGGGTACGGCTCAACATTTGTGAAACACTATGCATCGTTCTGAGATCAGGGCAAGGTAACCCCGCTTGCCAAGCGATAACCCCTAACTCTTGACCTTCAATAGTCAGCAATGTTTGCTGACAACTAAAATGATCTTGTTTTTCGCCTAATTGAATATTCCAATGCTCTGCCCCATGAACAATCAGTTCAATATAGCGTAAATGCTCATTAATTAATACTTGCTTTAATATTTGTTGCAACAATTTAGGAGAAATTGATGATGTTGTTGCAAGTTGAGAACAATGATAAAGCATTGTTAAAGAATGATTTACTTGGCGTAATTTTATGGTTTTTTCATTTACTTTCTCTTCAAGCTTTGCATATAGTTTTTGAAGCTCACTTGACATCTGAGTAAACACTTCAGATAAACGACCTATCTCATTATTTTTATGAATATCTAAAGGTAGGTGATTAAACTGGCCAATTTGCACTTGGGTGCTAGCCAATGCTAGCTTTTCTAAAGGGGATACAACTTCTTTTTTAGTGAACCAAATAACATAAGACACCATAGCAATAATCGATAACATAGAAATAAAAATACACACAATCGCAATATATAATTTCTTTTCTGCAACATATTGTAAAATGGAAACAAATTTATCAACTTGATCGACATAATTATGAATATTCTGACGATAAGCTTGTCCATTATTGCTATAAACATAATGTTCCATTAACTCCCAACGCTTTATTAGATTTTTATAAGCAACTTTTGCCTCATCTGAAATAAAAAACTTAGTATTAATTTCATTTAGTGCACTCGAATGCAAACTCAAACGATATTTCTTTAAATTTATATCAATTTGATCAGGCGCATAATCCATTTCATAAATTAAGCGATAACTTTGCATACGCAAAGAACCTGCAATATTGATTAACTCAGCATCAGATTTATTCCCCAACATAATTGCCAAACTCAATGAGCTAATAATCCCTGCAAAAATAATAATAAGCAGTAAATAATTAGCAATTTTAGTTAAAACAGATCGTTTTTTATATTTTATACTATATCTTTTCACTGATGTATTAGCTCACAGATAACCCAATCAATTTCAATCAGTTTATCATAATGATTAGTAAATTTAATTGATTTTATCTCATCTCAATCCTAAAAATAAAATTGATCTAAAACAATAAAATCTGATTCAAATCCTTAAATACACATTTTGGGTAATTAAAATTTCGACCAAAGGTGTTGACAATACAACCGATAACAATGTCTTTAATCAAAAATTACGAATAAATCTAAGAAATGATCTATTTAGATGAACTTAATTATTCAGATATTAACGTAATTTTGTGGCAGGAATAAAAATGACAAGGCAAGAAAAAGCAATGACAACGGCAACAGAAAAAGCAAACGATTGGCACGTTTGTGGATTAGTGGTGCAAGTTAATCCTCAAAAAATTGAGAAAATTAAGACCGCACTTCTAGCAATACCAGATACAGAGGTGCCTACCATGGATAAAGAAAAAGGCAAAATTGTCGTTGTAATGCAATCTAACTCATCAAAAAATTTGTTAGAAAATATGGAAAAAGCAAGGGATATTGATGGGGTAATAACAGTATCACTCGTCTATCATCAGCAAGATGAGAACCAGCCAAATTAATTCAATTTTAAAATAAGTGTGGGGGATAGAATGAATTTAAGTCGTCGAGATTTCATGAAAACCAATGCTGCCTTCGCAGCAGCAACAGCAGCTGGACTGACTATTCCAGTAAAAAATATTGAAGCCGCAGATAATAGTATCAAATGGGATAAAGCAGTTTGCCGTTTTTGTGGCACAGGTTGTGCCGTTTTAGTTGGTACTCAAAATGGTCGTGTTGTCGCATCTCAAGGTGACCCTGATGCAGAAGTAAATCGTGGATTAAATTGTATTAAAGGTTATTTTTTACCAAAAATTATGTATGGTAAAGATCGCGTAACAGAACCAATGTTACGTATGAAAGATGGTAAATATGACAAAAATGGTGATTTTACCCCTGTAAGTTGGGACGTTGCATTTAAAACAATGGCAGAAAAAATAAAATCAACCATCAAAAAGAATGGACCAAATGCCGTTGGCATGTTTACTTCTGGACAATCAACTATTTTTGAAGGTTATGCTAAATCAAAATTATGGAAAGCAGGTTTACGCTCAAACACGATTGATCCAAATGCTCGTCATTGTATGGCTTCCGCCGCTGTTGCATTTTTAAGAACTTTCGGTATTGATGAGCCTATGGGTTGTTATGACGATATTGAACACGCCGATGCTTTTGTACTTTGGGGCTCCAATATGGCTGAAATGCACCCTATTTTATGGTCTCGTATTTCCGATCGTCGTTTAGCTAATCCAGATAATGTTACTGTAAATGTACTTTCCACTTTTGAACATCGATCTTTTGAATTAGCTGATTTAGGTATTGTATTTAAACCACAAAGTGATTTAGCAATAATGAATTATATTATTAATTATCTTATTGAAAATAATGCTATAAATCATGACTTTATCACTAAGCATACTAATTTTAAACGTGGTGAAACCGATATTGGTTATGGACTACGTCCAACACATGAATTAGAGAAAAAAGCTAAAAATGTTAAAACTGCGGGTAAAATGTATGACAGTAATTTTGAGGAATTTAAAAAATTAGTTGCCCCTTATACATTAGAAAAAGCCCATGAAATATCGGGTGTACCTAAAGATCAACTTGAACGTTTAGCTAAATTATATGCCGATCCAAACAAGAAAATTGTGTCATTTTGGACAATGGGTTTCAACCAACATACTCGTGGCGTTTGGGCAAACCACTTAATCTATAATATCCATTTATTAACGGGTAAAATCTCTCTACCAGGTTGTGGACCATTCTCATTAACTGGTCAGCCATCAGCTTGTGGTACTGCTCGTGAAGTAGGTACGTTCGTTCACCGTTTACCAGCTGATTTAGTAGTAACAAAACCTGAACACCGCAAAATAGCTGAAAAAATTTGGAAATTACCTGCTGGTGTTATTCCTGAAAAACCAGGATATCATGCCGTAGCTCAAGATAGAGCATTAAAAGATGGAAAACTCAATTTCCTTTGGGTAATGTGCAATAATAATATGCAAGCTGGTCCAAATATTAATGAAGAACGTTTACCAGGGTGGCGTGCAGAAGAAAATTTCATTGTTGTTTCAGATCCATATCCTACGGTATCCGCACTTTCAGCCGATCTCATTTTACCAACGGCAATGTGGGTAGAAAAAGAAGGTGCTTATGGTAATGCTGAACGACGTACGCAATTTTGGCGTCAACAAGTGAAAGCACCTGGAAATGCAAAATCAGATTTATGGCAACTTGTTGAATTATCAAAATATTTCACAACAGATGAAATGTGGCCTACAGAAATTTTAGATGCCAATCCAGAATATAAAGGAAAAAAATTATACGATGTCCTTTATGTTAATGGTCAAGTTGATAAATACCCATTAAGTGAATTAGATAATCGTCTAAATGATGAATCTTACGATTTTGGTTTCTATATTCAGAAAGGTTTATTTGAAGAATATGCTTCATTCGGTCGTGGACATGGTCATGATTTAGCCTCATTCGACACATATCATAAGGCTCGTGGTTTACGTTGGCCAGTTGTTGATGGGAAAGAAACTTTATGGCGTTATCGTGAAGGCTATGACCCTTATGTCAAAGCAGGAGAAGAAGTTAAGTTTTATGGTAAGCCTGATGGTAAAGCAATTATCTTAGCCGTACCTTATGAACCAGCTGCTGAATTACCAAATGAAGAATATGATTTATGGTTATCAACAGGTCGAGTGTTAGAACATTGGCATACGGGAAGTATGACTCGCCGAGTTCCAGAATTGCATCGTTCATTCCCAAATAACCTAGTTTGGATGCACCCAAATGATGCTAAAAAACGCGGACTCCGTCATGGGGATAAAATCAAAATATCATCAAGACGTGGAGAAATGATCTCTTATTTAGATACTCGAGGTCGAAATAAAGTACCTGAAGGCTTAGTTTATACAACATTCTTTGATGCGGGACAATTAGCAAATAAATTAACTTTGGATGCAACAGATCCTATTTCCAAAGAAACCGACTTTAAAAAATGTGCAGTTAAGGTAGAAAAAGCATAAGTAGTACCAAAAGGAGAATACCGTGCTTTCATAAAAGTGCGGTAGAAAAAAATGAAAAAAATGGATGTAACACCAGAACGTCGAAAATTTTTTAAAGATACCGCTCGAACGCTTGGTGGATTAGCTGGACTTGGTATGCTATTGGGATTACAACAAAAGCAAAGTTTAGCAAGAGAAGGCGTAGCATTACGCCCACCTTTCGCATTAGAGGAAAATAAAGAATTTGCAGCAGCCTGTATTCGTTGTGGTCAATGTGTTCAAGCATGCCCTTATGATATGTTACATCTAGCCTCATTACTTTCTCCTTTAGAGGCTGGCACACCTTATTTCGTGGCTAGAGATAAGTCCTGTGAAATGTGTGAGGATATTCCTTGTGCAAAAGCTTGTCCAACTAGTGCTTTAGATAAAAATGCTGAAGATATAAACCAAGCAAAAATGGGATTAGCAGTACTTTTAGATCACGAAACTTGTTTAAACTGGCAAGGACTACGTTGTGATGTATGTTATAGGGTTTGTCCTGTCATTGATAAAGCGATAACACTAGAAACCCATCGCAATGAAAGAACAGGTAAGCACGCTGTATTTATTCCAACAGTCCATTCCGAAGCCTGTACTGGTTGTGGGAAATGTGAAGAGGCTTGTGTACTAGAAGAAGCGGCAATCAAAGTGTTACCTATGGACTTAGCAAAAGGTATGTTAGGAAAACATTATCGTTTAGGCTGGGAAGAGAAAGAAAAAGCAGGGCATTCTTTAGCGCCAAACAACATTATAACCTTACCTATTCGTGGTATGGAAAATAGAGGTTTATGATGGCAAACCAACCTAAATATGCTGGAAGAGAAGCTCGTCAAAAACTAGGCTGGTGGTACGCGAATCGCTTTTTATTTTGGCGAAGGTTGACCCAATTAAGTATTTTAGCCATGTTTCTGTCTGGTCCTTACTTCGGTTTTTGGATTTTAAAAGGAAATTACTCAGGTAGTTTATTACTGGATCTTATTCCACTTAGTGATCCATTAATCGTAGCTGAAAGCTTAGCAACAGGTTATATACCTAATACAACAACCTTATTAGGTGTTGCTATTGTTATAATATTCTACGCCATATTAGGAAGTAAAATTTTTTGCGGTTGGGTTTGTCCACTTAATCTGGTCACAGATAGTGCTGCTTGGCTAAGACGTAAATTAGGTATTCGACAAACTGCCAAAATACCTAGAACATTACGTTATGCAATTTTATTAATGATTTTAATCGGTAGCGCTATAACTGGTTTTTTACTTTGGGAATGGATTAATCCTGTTAGTGCCTTTGGTAGAGCATTAATTTATGGTTTAAGCTCAACAACTTGGCTAATATTATCTGTTTTTTTATTTGATTTATTTATCGTAGAACATGGTTGGTGTGGACATATTTGTCCTATAGGGGCTACTTATGGAGTAATAGGCAGTAAAAGCCTATTACGAATAAAAGTTATTGATAAAAATAAATGTGATAACTGTATGGATTGTTACAACATCTGTCCAGAACCACAAGTATTACGAGCACCTTTGCATGGAAAAAAAGATGAAAGTCAATTTGTGCTTTCAAAAGATTGTATCAGTTGCGGGCGTTGTATCGATGTTTGTGCTGAAAAAGTATTTATATTTAGTAATAGATTTAATCATTCGGGGGAGTGATCACAATGATGAAAAAAACACTATTAATTTTAACCGCACTTTATAGTACTAGTGCATTGACTAATAACACTGATCTTATAGGAAATAACCTAAATGAATCACCAGAAAATGTTGCACCAGCATTCCACAATCCACCTAAAGAAGTGGATGTTCCAGCATTAAATTATGTTAATCAGCCACCAATGATTCCACATAGTGTTAAAGGTTATCAAGTAACTAAAAACAATAATCAATGTTTAAACTGCCATAGCCCTGAAAACTCAAGAGTAACTGGTGCTACACGGATTAGCCCAACACATTTTATGGATAGAAATGGCAATATTAACGGAGATGCCTCACCTCGTCGTTATTTTTGTTTACAATGTCACGTAACACAATCAGATGTTGAACCTATTATACCTAACCAATTCAAACCAATGAAAGGCTATGGGAAATAGGAGAGATACAAATGAATATGTTTAAATTAATCAAGAAGTTCTGGAATTGGTTTCGTAGACCAAGCCATATTGCGATAGGTACATTAATTACTTTATCATTTATCGCAGGTATTATTTTTTGGGGCGGCTTAAATACTGCACTAGAGAAAACAAGTACTGAAGAGTTTTGCTCAAGTTGTCACATGAATGATGTCGTGCCTGAATATCATAATTCGGTTCATTATATGAATCGTAGTGGAGTGAAAGCAGATTGTGCAGATTGCCATTTACCTCATGAGTTTATTCCTAAATGGGTACGTAAAATTAAAGCAGCACGTGAAGTTTATGCACATTTTATGGGAAAAGTTGATACCAAAGAGAAATTCAATGCTGCACGCTTAGAAATGGCAGAAAGAGAATGGGCAAGAATGAAAGAAAATAATTCTCAAGAATGTAGAAACTGTCATAATTTTGATGATATGGATTTTACTCAACAAAAAACCGTTGCAGAAAAAATGCATAGAATGGCAATAGAAAAAGGAAAAACCTGTATTGATTGTCATAAAGGTATAGCCCATCAGTTACCTGATATGAGAGAAGTTAAATCAGGATTTATAGATGAGAAAAATTAAGTAATAAATAATGAAAAATAAATAGCTAGGGTATATGTCCTAGCTATTTTTGTATTTTAAATATGCAGTAGCATTATATAAAAAATTGGGGCTGACATAGTTTATCATACTGCTAATCTATGTCAGCCCCTTTAATATTTATACGCTATCTACATTCATACCATTTATTCTACGTAACAGAACAGAAAAAGTGGTAGCAACAAAAAATTCGTGATCAGCCTCACAAATTTACAATCATCTCTTTGACCAGCATACAGCATACAGCATACAGCATACAGCATACAATCAAAGCATAAAGTTTTATTGATAAGAATCAAACAATCTGATGTTAGATAAATATAGCTAGAGGTGTTGTTATGTTAATACATGATTATTACCAAGAATATACTCCTGACAAAGGTCGTTCCATTATGGCTCATATACGTAGAACAAGACATATTATGATGCCTTCATATCGCTCTTGTTTTTCTTATTCTATTTTCAACTCTCAAATATCAAATCCAAATATGTAACTGAGTACGTTATTTAACATAACAATGTAACTTTTGTATGACTAGTGACTAGGCGTACAAGTGATTACGTGCTGTTAAATACCGTGTTCTATTCACTATATCAACACGAAATATTTTTAAAAATAAAGTTTAAGAAATTCTTAAGCTGACTCCTCTTTAAGTACAAAGAGAGCTCAGTCTTAATTAAATTCTAAGCTAAAACCTGATCTATTATTTTAATTAATAATGGAGGGGGTTGCTTTATCTAAAATAAATAAGGAGTTATTTATGTTAAATCTAAAAATCGCACATAGTCCTTTAATACAACCTTACTTTTATACGACAAGAACGCTAGTTTCTATTCAAGAAACAGATTTTACTGATGTAGGTGCTATTGTTCTTAGTGTTGAAGATGTAGGTAATTACATTCATGCCATACAAAAAACAGAATTTAATATACCTGTTTTTGTTGCTGTACAAGAAGGTCAATTACTATCACCTGAATTCTTTAATAAAGTTTACCATGTCCAAGATTTAAATAACTATGATATTAACTTATATAGTCGACAAATTGAAACGGCAGCTCGACTTTATGAAGAAAAAATGCTCCCACCATTTTTCAAAATGTTAAGTGAATATGTTGAAATGGGTAACTCTGCCTTTGATTGTCCAGGACATCAAGGTGGTCAATATTTCAGAAAACATCCAGCTGGTCGCTACTTATACGATTTTTATGGTGAAAATATTTTCCGTTCAGATATCTGTAATGCAGATGTGAAATTAGGGGACTTACTAATCCATGAAGGAGCAGCTTGTGATGCCCAAAAACACGCAGCATCTGTATTTAATGCAGACAAAACGTACTTCGTATTAAACGGCACATCTTCTGCAAACAAAGTTGTAACAAATGCATTATTAACTCCGGGCGACCTAGTACTGTTTGACCGTAATAACCATAAATCAATCCATCATGGTGCGTTAATACAAGCTGGTGCAACACCAATCTACTTAGAAACCGCACGTAACCCATTTGGGTTTATTGGCGGTATTGATAGTCATTGTTTTGATGAAGATTATTTAAAATCACTGATCAAGGAAGTTGCGCCAGAAAAATTAGCTCAACAACGTCCGTTCCGACTCGCAGTAATCCAACTAGGTACCTATGATGGTACTATCTATAATGCTCGCCAAGTCGTTGATAAAATTGGTCATCTTTGTGATTACATTTTATTTGATTCAGCATGGGTAGGTTATGAACAATTCATTCCAATGATGAAAGATTGTACGCCATTGTTGCTAGAATTAAATGAAAATGATCCTGGTATTTTTGTTACTCAATCAGTTCATAAACAACAAGCTGGTTTCTCACAAGCCTCACAAATACACAAAAAAGATAAGCATATCAAAGGACAAGCACGTTATTGTAATCATAAACATTTTAATAATGCCTTTATGTTACACGCGTCAACAAGCCCATTCTACCCACTATTTGCAACATTGGATGTCAATGCCAAAATTCAAGGAACGCCTGCTGGTATCCGCTTATGGCATGACTGTGTCAAAGTTGGTATTGAAGCACGTAAAATGTTATTAAATAGCTGTGATCTTATCAAACCATTTATCCCGCCATATGTAAATGGTAAAAAATGGCAAGAATATGATACCGAAGAAATGGCAAATAACTTGGAGTTTTTCAAATTCCATGCGGAAGACAAATGGCATAAATTTGAAGGCTATGTTGATAACCAATATTTTGTTGATCCTTGTAAATTTATGCTAACAACACCAGGGATTGATATTGAAACAGGGGAATATGAAAGTTTTGGGGTTCCAGCAACAATCTTGGCAAACTATTTAAGAGAAAATGGAATTATCCCTGAAAAATGTGACTTGAATTCAATCCTCTTCTTATTAACTCCAGCTGAAACGCTGACAAAAATGCAAACTTTAGTTGCTCAAATCGCAGCATTTGAACAACACATCAAAAAAGACTCATTGTTAAAAGACGTTTTACCAACTGTTTATAAAAATAATGAAGACCGCTATCAAGGATATACGATTCGTCGTCTTTGCCAGGAAATGCATGATCTTTATGTAAGCCGTGATGTGAAAACTTTACAAAGAAACCTATTCAGAAAAGCAACATTACCTGAATGTGCAATGAATCCACATGAAGCTAATCTTGAATTTATTCGTAACAAAGTCGAACTAGTCTCATTAACTGAGATTGCAGGACGTATAGCAGCTGAAGGGGCTTTACCATATCCACCAGGAGTCCTCTGTGTCGTGCCTGGAGAGAAATGGAGTAAAACTGCGCAAGAATATTTCCTTGCATTAGAAGAAGGTATTAATGTTTTACCTGGTTTTGCACCAGAAATTCAAGGAGTCTACCTCCAAAAAGATCCTGATGGACGTACTCGTGCATATGGATATGTATTAACAAAAAATTAAAAAATGATTAGGAATAAGTGCAGTACTTGTATCAAGGATGCACTTTAATACGGAGGGTTTAAATTATGACTACAAAAAGTAATAAAATTGGTGTTGTTCAACTTACTATTTTAACAATGGTAAATATGATGGGCTCAGGGATTATCATGCTTCCAACTAAATTAGCAGAAATAGGTACAATCTCAATCTTATCATGGTTAGTTACTGCTGTTGGTTCTACTGCACTTGCTTATGCATTTGCACAATGCGGTATGTTTAGTAAAAAATCTGGTGGTATGGGAGGCTATGCGGAATACTCTTTTGGTAAAGCTGGTAATTTTATGGCAAACTATACTTACGGCGTATCATTAGTTATTGCTAATGTTGCAATTGCAATTTCAGCAGTAGGTTATGGTTCAGAATTATTAGAAGCTAGCTTATCTCCAGTAGCCATAGCCGGTTGGACTATTTTTACTTTATGGCTTGCTACAGTTTTAAATTTTGGTGGTGCTCGCATTACAGGTAATATAAGTTCATTTACCATTTGGGGAGTAATCATACCTGTTGTTGGAATATCAATTATTGGTTGGAAATGGTTTGATGGTGAAATGTACGTCAATGCTTGGAATCCACATAGTGTACCAACATTTGAAGCTATTGGAGTATCTATATCAATGACATTATGGGCATTCCTTGGATTAGAGTCAGCCTGTGCCAATACCGATGCTGTAGAAAATCCAGAACGCAATGTACCAATTGCAGTACTCGGTGGAACATTAGGCGCCGCAGCAATTTATATTGTTTCAACTAACGTTATTGCAGGTATAGTTCCAAATATGGAATTAGCGAATTCTACCGCTCCTTTTGGATTAGCATTTGCTCATATGTTCAATGAAAGTACAGGTAAAATTGTAATGGTGCTAATGGTAATGTCCTGTTTTGGTTCACTTCTTGGTTGGCAATTTACGATTGCCCAAGTGTTCAAAAGCTCTGCGGAAGAAGGATATTTCCCTGCATTCTTTAAAAAAGTTACTAATAAAGAAGCTCCAATTATCGGAATGGTTACCATTACTGTTATTCAAAGCTTACTTTCTTTAATGACCATAAGCCCTTCACTCAACAAACAATTTAATGTATTAGTTGATCTTGCGGTAGTAACAAATGTTATTCCTTACTTACTTTCAATGGCAGCCTTAATAGTTCTACAAAAAATGGAAAATGTCCCTAAAAATAAAGCTAAAATAACCTCATTTGTTGCCTTTATTGGGTCAATATATAGCCTTTATGCACTTTATGCCGCTGGTGAAGAAGCAATGTTGTATGGTTCAATTGCAACGTTTCTTGGTTGGACATTATATGGATTTGTATCATATAAATTTGATATGAAAACAAACAATTAGTATAGAATAGAGTAAATAGTTCGTAAAAAAGGGTTAAAGTCTTGTATTGTATTTTAGTGCTTTAACCCATTTCTTGAAAACGAATAAAAAGCTTATCCTTTTGTCATAAAATGACTATTCACAAATATTATTAAATATTTCTCTAAATAATAAATTAAGAAAATGAAGTAGATTAGCAAATATTTTTTCTATAAAAATGAAGATAACACATTGTAAATTAAAGAAATCAATACAGAAAAAGCTCTTGATTTTTGTACTAGAAATGACAACTCATTCCATTGCAAATATATTAGGCATTCAAGCTAATTCTGCTATTCTTTTTTATCATAAAATACATCAGTCTATTACTCATTATTTAAAAATTGAATCTGATGAAAATTGTAAGACAGCTGACCTTGAATACTGATATTGAGCAATCCAGCAATTTAATGTACTGTTCGCGCGTTTGAAATGATGACGATGTCCTATTTTTTTGATTGGCTAAGTAGAAATCAAGAACTTGTTGTTTAAAATGTTAAGAATATTTTGTCATAAATATATTCTTATTCCTACAATACTCGCTATTCTTAACTTAGCTAGTTTAATTTTTGATAATTTTTTTGATTTTGATTTTCCTCAAAACAAAAAAGCCACAAGTCTCTCAACTTATGGCTCTCTCTTCTCTTAATTAGTAACCTGGCGGTGACCTACTCTCACATGGGGAATCCCCAC
>NZ_SLXI01000009.1 GCF_004345785.1 Bisgaardia hudsonensis | reverse complement strand
GAAAAAATCCTCCGATATAATGAAGAAGGCTGACAACCAAATTCAAAATATAGGAGGATGTGCCAATGGCAAATAAATCCAATGACGATTCAAGTTTATCATACACAAGATGGAACGGTAAGTATCATATAGTCTTTATGCCTAGATTCGAGATGAAAGGTAATTTATGGAAAATTGAGAGGTAGCCTATAAGGGGCTAGAACTTCACATATCCCTCAAAGGGCACGTAACAACTGTATTATAACTCTATTGCTTATACCTTAAAGGGGTCTACATATTCTCTCTTCGATAAATTATCTTGAATCATATCTTCTTTTTCCTGATTTCTAATATATTCCTCCTCAACTTTTATATTTAAACCTATCGTGCTTACGTAATATATTCTCGACCGAAAAATTTTGGTTTCCATACTTATATTTTAGATTGGCATGCCTTTCAAAAATCATGAATGAAGTATTTTCCTTTTAAATATTCCATAAAACTCGACACCGATAGTTTTGGTGGGATTTTCAATAACATATGAATATGCTATTTCATTGTATAGGCTTCTATCATTTCAACATTTTTGTAATTACACAATTGTCTCAATAGAGTAGCCGAAAAACCGCACATTTCACGTGCGGATTGTTATTTTGTTGTATTTTTACTTAATGTCTTTTTAAGTATCAGCCAATTGTTTTTCTATTCGACTTCTGTAAGTATCTAAGATTACAGCTAATATTATTACAACTCCAGTTATGATTTGTCGAGTAAAGTCTCCTAATCCCATTAACAATAGACCATTGCTTAGTACTCCCATGATACATGCACCTAAGAATGTACCTAGCATTGAACCTTTCCCTCCGAATAATGAGGTACCACCAATAACAACTGCAGCAATAGCATTTAATTCAAATCCTGTACCTAATATAGGATTTGCAATATTTAGTCTCAGCATGTACATGATCGCCGCTAGTCCAGTAGCTGCTCCACAAATTGCAAAAGCAATTATTTTGTAACTGACAGGATTATGTCCAGATAAACGAACGCTTTCTTCATTATTACCTATCGCATAAATCATTCGACCAAAAATTGTTCTATTTAATGTAATTGAGCCAATAACAACTACGATAATAGCTACTATAAATATTACTGGAATATGAAAAATATTAGTGGCTCCAAAACTATTAAAGCTCATAGGGAAACCAAAAATTGTTCTTGCATCAGATATTTGGAGAGCTGCTCCTCTAGCAATATTTAGCATGCCTAATGTTACTATAAAGGAATGTATACGCCATTTTTCACAAATAGAGCCAGTGATTGTGCCACAGGCTGTGCCACAGACAATGCTTGCTATAATTGCAAGTGATATAGCTGAAAAATCTGATAGTCCCTCCAATGTTAAAATTTTTGCACTAACTACGGCGCATAGAGCGAGAACACTGCCAACACTAAGATCAATACCGCCAAGTAGTATTACAAAAGTCATTCCTGCCGCAATAATTGTGTTGATACTGATTTGAGTTAAAATATTAGAGATATTATTAATACTGATAAATTTTTCATGAGATATTCCAAAGAATATTATTAAAATAATTAATGCAATACCTATGCCTGCTTCTTTCAGTAAGGCTCTAGAGATGGATTTTGTATTCATAAGCTCACCTAATTTTAAGATAAATAATTTTTATAAGATAGCGATAAGATATGAGTTGGATCGAAATTTTCTCGAGAAACTTCCCCGCTGATTGAACCATTACTCATAACAATTATTCGATGACAAATGCCTATTAATTCGTGAATGTCTGATGAAGCAACAAGAATAGTTTTATTGTCTTTTGCAAGTTCATTTAACAATAAATAAATCTCGTATTTAGCACCAACATCAATTCCCCTAGTTGGTTCATCAAGCAGTATTATGTCACTTTCTGTATTTAACCATTTGGCAAAGATAACTTTTTGTTGATTTCCTCCAGATAGAAAACGAGCATGTTGGTTATTAGATGCCGATTTTATTTGCAAATTAGAGCGACTTTTTTCACTTAATGTAATCTCTTCATTCTTTTTTAAAAATCCATAATTAGTATATCTAGCGATAGTTGTTAAACTGATATTTTTATAAATTTCTAAATCAAGAATTAATCCCTGATTTTTACGATCTTCAGTGATAAAACTCATTCCTTTTTTTACCGCTTCTTTAGGAGTGTTTATTACTTGTAATTTATCTTTAATAAAAATTTCACCTTGCTTTATTTTATCTGCACCAAATATAGCTCTTAGTAATTCTGTTCGTCCTGAGCCAACTAAACCTGCAAGCCCTACAATTTCTCCTTGTCGAGTAGAAAAATTAATATTTTTAATTTTATTTGTTGTTATATTCTTTACCTTAAGTAATATTTTACCAATTGGAATATTACTATCAAATGGATATTCTTTATCTATAGATCTTCCTATCATATGTTCAATAATTTCGTCCGTAGTGAGTTCACTGATAGGGCAAGTTTTAGCAATAGTACCATTACGTAATATACTTATATTATCTCCAATCTCTTTTAATTCATTAAGTCTATGAGAAATATAAATGATCGTTACACCTTGTGCTTTTAATTTTTTTATTATCGCAAATAATTTATCAATTTCTTTTGGTGTTAAGGTGGCGGTAGGTTCATCTAATATAAGTAGTTTTGCTTCTCTAGATAAAGCTTTTGCAATTTCTACTAATTGCATATGCGCTATACCTAACTGCGAAACTGTTGCCTCAGGGGATATGTCCAATCCAAATCGAGCTAAAGCTTCTTCTGTTTTTTGATATAAGATCTTTTTATTTACTAGACCTAAGCGGTTTTTTGGTAATTTATCAAAAAATATATTTTCAGCTACTGTTAAATGAGGAAGTAGATTTAGTTCTTGATAAACGGCTCGAATACCTTTTTTAATACTATCTTGAGGAGATTGTGGTAGATAGGGCTGTTCTTCAAATAGCATTTCCCCAGATGATAATGCGTAATAACCGCAAATGATTTTAATTAAAGTACTTTTCCCTGCACCATTTTCCCCAGCTAGAATATGACAACTACCAGTTTCTATGGTTAAATTTATATTTTCTAATACTGTAATTCCTGAGAAATTTTTACTTAAATTTTTGATGGTTAGTAACGAAGATGTCATATTACAGCTCCTGACAAATAGGTAATAATTAATGATAATTTTTTGTAACTAATTTATCCGATCTCAATGATCGGATAAATTAGCGAGTAGTATTACTTTTTAGACAATTCCTCAGCTGTAACTAGTTTTACTGGTGTTTTTACCCAACCTGATAATTTTTCACCATTATAGATTCTTAAACCAGTTTTAATTGCATTAACAGCTAAATCTTTTCCAAAGAAATCTTCACTAGCCATTACTTTATTTTTACGCATTAAATCTTGTACTGGTGCGATATTATCAAATCCAACAACTTTGATTTGACCTGACTTTCCTGCTGCTTCAATTGCTTTAACAACGCCTAGTACCATGGAGTCATTAGCACACATAACGCCTTCGACATCAGGATATTTTGTCAGTAAATTTGTCATTAATGTATTTGCTTCTTCTGTTTCCCAATGAGCAGTTCTTGAAGCAAGAAGATTTAGTTTATTCTCTTCTACCGCTTTCATAAATCCACGTTTACGCTCGATAGCGTTTTCTGCGCCTGGATTACCTTCAATAATAAATACTTTAGCGTTTTCTTTAAGATTTTTTCCTAAAAAATTACCAACTTCGTAAGCACCTTGTTCATTATCTGGACCAACAAATAAAAAATCTTCTGGTAGCCCCATTTGTTTTGCCGCTTTAGCATCTAAGCGAACATCAAAATTAACAACAATAATGCCTGCATCTAATGCTCTTTTAATTGAGGGAATAAGAGCGACAGAATTGGCAGGTGCTACAGCGATAATATCCACTTGTTTAGTAATAAAGCTTTCCATTGCATTTATTTGAGTATCAACATCACTTTCATCTTTTAATCCGATAGCTTCCATAGAGAATTTATCTTTATTGTTATCAGCATATTCTCTAGCGCCTAACTCAACAGTTTTCCAAAATTCATTGGCAAGTGATTTCATTACAACACCAACACTAGGCTTGTCTGCCGCAGCGGAACTCATTGCGATGACAAAACTAAGCCCTAGTCCTAATACAATGTTTTTGATTTTCATTTTTTGCTCCTATTTTGACGGTTATATAGTTATTTTCAATTTATGACCAAATTACGGGATAATTTAAAAAATAACACCACATTTCTAATCTAAAGAAATTACTTAGTCAATTAATAGTTATTTTTTTCTTTGAATTTGAGAGGTTTATCACAAAATAATATTTCTGTTTTGTGATAAGTAAATGAAAGGGATAAAATTTAGGCGATATAAATATCGCCCATCTAAATTAATGAGATAAATAGAATTATCGATTTAAAATTTCAGCTTCACTAAAAAAGAAAGCGATTTCACGTTCTGCACTTTCAAGACTGTCAGAGCCATGAACAGAATTATGTCTTAAACTTAATCCAAACTCACCTCTAATCGTACCAACCTCTGCTTCTGCAGGATTTGTTGTCCCCATTAAAGTGCGGTAGTTTTTTATCGCATTTTCTCTTTCTAATACAGAGACAACGACAGGAGCCGAAATCATATAATCAACAAGATCATTAAAAAATTCTCTCTCTTTATGCTCTGCATAAAAGCCTTCGGCTTGTTCTTTTGTCAAGTGTAGCATTTTTGTGGCAACAATTTGAAAACCGTTATCTTCTAAACGTGTAAATATTCTACCGATTAGATTACGTTTTACTGCATCTGGTTTAATTATTGATAATGTTTTTTGTAACATATCATTCTCCTTGTATAGTTGCTTTTTTTAACAATAGGTTTGCGATTGTTTGTACTCCAATTCCTGTTGCACCTGTTGCCCATAAATCACTTGCTGATTTACGGTAAGTTGCAGAACAATCAATATGTAACCAATTTTGTTGATAATTTTCTACAAAGTAAGATAAGAATGCTGTTGCTGTACTTGCTCCCGCACCAACCGGTACTGTGCCTATATTGGCGATATCAGCAAATGATGAACTTATTTGTGAACGATGAAATTCTTCAAATGGTAAACGCCAAAATGGCTCTTGCGTTATTTTTGCAGTATTAACTAATTCGTTAATAAGGTTATCATCCATTGATAATATAGAATGGTAATCGTTACCTACGGCGACTTTAGCTGCTCCTGTTAAAGTGGCACAATCAATAATAAATTGTGGTTTTTCTTGTGAAGCATTAATTAAGCCATCGGCTAATACCAAACGACCTTCCGCATCAGTATTTAATACTTCGGCAGTTACACCATTACGATAGTGAATAATATCTCCGAGTTTGAAAGCATTACTACTTACCATATTTTCTGCACAGCATAGGATTAATTTAACTCGTTTATTAAGCCCTCCAGCAATCGCCATACCTAATGAACCCGTTAATAATGCTGCTCCCCCCATATCAGTACGCATTGTACTCATACCATCACTTGGTTTAATACTGTAACCGCCACTATCAAAAGTAATACCTTTACCGACTAAGCAAGCTAGGATAGGTGCATTTTTATCGCCCGTTGGATTAAAATCCAGCTCTAAAAGTGCAGGAGAATTAATTGATCCTTTACCAACATTCCAAATACCTAAATAACCTTGTGTTAATAATTCTTCGCCAGAAATAATTTTTGTTGTCAGCACATCTTCATTCCAGCCATTAACTTCTGAATACATTGTTATTTGTTCAGAAATAAATTCAATAGCCCGTTTGGCTAGTTCTAATGGAGTAATAATTGATGAAGATAAATTAATGATTTCTCTTACAAAGTCACCACATTGTATTCTTGCGAATAACTCATCTTGATATTCATCTTCTAAGTGAGGAAACTCAATAGCATAATCTTGTTTTGCGGTATAAAAACCTTGATAAAATGCCCAGCAATTTTCCATATCCCATTCATCGCCCAGTAATTCCACGTCATTAATACCTTGATTGCGTAATTTTCTTGCCGCTTTTTGAATTAAAGTGCGGTCAGATTTTTTGGATAAATGAATGATTGCTTGATTATCATTAAAACTAAGTAATGCTTTTTTACCCCAATTATCATTCGCTGGAGTTAAAGAAATTGTAATTTGCATAATATAAACCTTTTATAACATATTGATATTACGTTGTATTTTAACGTATGTTAATTTGTTCCACCCACAGTGATTTTATCTATTTTTAGTGCAGGTTGCCCCACTCCGACTGGTACACTTTGTCCCTCTTTTCCACAGACACCAATGCCATCGTCTAATTCTACTTTATCGGATACCATAGATATATTTTGCATCACTTCTATACCTGAGCCAATTAATGTTGCGCCTTTTATTGGTGTAGTAATTTTTCCTTTTTCAATTAAATAAGCTTCGGAGGTTGAGAAAGTAAATTTACCTGAGGTAATATCCACTTGTCCGCCACCAAAGTGCGGTGCAAAAATACCATAATCTACGGAACTAATTAGATCATCAAATTTACTTTTCCCTGCAAGCATATAAGTATTGGTCATTCTTGGCATTGGTAAATGGGCATAACTTTCTCGACGTCCATTTCCAGTCGGTTTAACGCCCATTAATTTAGCATTCATTTTATCTTGCATATAGCCTTGTAATATCCCATCTTTAATCAGAGTATTACATTTGCTAGGCACACCTTCATCATCAATAGTTAATGAACCACGTCGGTTTTGTAATGTACCATCATCAACAATGGTACAAAGAGGGGAAGTAACTAATTCGCCAATCTTACCTGTAAATAATGAACTTTCTTTTCGATTAAAATCCCCCTCCAATCCATGACCAACCGCTTCGTGTAAAAGTACGCCAGGCCAACCTGAACCTAAAATTACAGGCATAAGTCCCGCTGGTGCTGGTTTAGCACTAAGATTAACGAGTGCTTGTCTAACGGCTTCTTTGGCATAATAAGTTGCTCTTGTTTCACCTTGATAATCTTCTAGGAAATAATTTAAGGCAACTCTTGCTCCAACACCAGCCCCACCTCGTTCACGTTTTCCATCTTTTTCAACCAATACTGAAATAGATAAACGAATCAATGGGCGAATATCAGCAGCAAGTGTACCGTCAGTTGCCACAACTAATACTTCTTCATAAATTGAACTAAGAGTGGCGGATACTTGTGTTACTAATGGGCTTTCGTTACGAGCAGTACGATCAATAAGATGTAGTAATTCGATTTTTTGTTCTTTATTTAGGCTTTCTAAAGGATTAAGCGAAGCATAACGTAAAGGCGCATTAACTTGATTAAAGCTAGCAGGGGTAATAATATTACCTTGCTTAATTTGAGCAATACCTTTGGCTGCCGTTGCACATTGTTTTAGATTATCTAAATTAATTTGATCGGAATAAGCAAACCCTGTTTTTTCTCCGCTAACCGCACGAACGCCAACGCCACGATCAATATGAAAAGCACCTTCTTTTATGATACTGTCTTCTAATATCCAAATTTCATCTTGACTGAGCTGAAAATATAAATCCGCATAATCCAGATTACGATGAGATAATACATCAAATACATTGGACAGATCGGTTATTGATAGATTACTTTGTCCCAATAATGATTGTGTTACTTTATTTAACATTTTGTTCCTATTTATTGAATAAATATAAGCGATATGACATATACTTATTTTATTGTTTTTATGGTTAATTAGACATTTACCGACTGTATCATAGTCTTTTTTACATCACAACTACATCAAATTGTTCTTGATTATAAAAGACTTCGGTCTTTATTTGAATTTGTTTACCGATAAATACTTCTAATTCTGCGAGTAATCCGTGGCTTTCTTCATTAATTAAGTAATCTGCAACAGCTCGTGAAGCATAAACTACAAATTGCTCACTTGAAAATAAATGATGTACTCGGATAATTTCTCGCATTATCTCATAACAGATAGTTTCTACGGTTTTCACTTTACCACGCCCTTTACAAGCAGGGCATTCTGTACAAAGTACGTGTTCTAAACTTTCTCTTGTTCTTTTTCTTGTCATCTCCACTAAACCGAGTTGCGTAAAACCATTAACATTGGTTTTTACTCGATCTTTTGATAATGCTTCCTGCAATGATTCTAATACTCGGTTACGATGTTCCTCAGTTTGCATATCGATAAAATCAATAATAATCATACCGCCAAGATTACGTAATTGTAATTGTTGAGCGATTGCTTTCGTGGCTTCAATATTTGTATTAAAGATAGTCTCTTCGAGATTACGATGTCCTACAAATGCACCTGTATTGATATCAATAGTAGTCATTGCTTCTGTTTGCTCAATAATTAAATAACCACCTGATTTAAGGTTTACTCGACAATCTAGTGCGGTTTGGATAGCCGACTCTACACCATAGACATCAAAGAGCGGTTGATTTCCCGAATAAATTGCTAGTTTATCTGTTAAGGCTGGCATAAATTCTTTGGTAAATTCTTTTACTTCATTGAAACAGAGTTTAGAGTCAATATAGATTTTGTTGAATTTTGCACCGATAAAATCGCGTAATATACGTTGAGTCATTGCTAACTCGCCATAAAGCATTGAGCGAGTTTTATATTTTGCTCGGCGTTCAAGCACCTTTCGCCATAATCGTTTTAAAAATTCAGCATCTTGTAAAAGTTCTTCTTCTGTTGCCCCTTCGGCTGCGGTACGAATAATAAAGCCACCGAGTTCATCGCATAATGGCAATACTAATTCTTTTAATCTTGCTCTTTCTTCTTCACTTTCAATTCGTTGAGAAACACCCACATGGCTATTTTCAGGCATAAATACTAAATAGCGAGAAGGGAGGGTAATATCGGTTGTTAGTCTTGCGCCTTTTGTTCCTAAAGGATCTTTAACAACTTGCACGACAATATCTTGTCCTTCACGCACTAACTCCGCAATATCTTTTACAATAAACTGTTTTTGTTCATTTTCATCAACACATTCGGTATGAGAAACAATATCTGAAGCATGAAGAAAGGCAGCCTTTTCCAATCCAATATCCACAAAAGCCGATTGCATACCAGGGAGCACTCTTGTTACTCGCCCCTTATAAATATTACCAACAATACCGCGTTTTGCATTGCGTTCAATATGAACTTCTTTTAATACACCAGTATCAACAAGAGCTATTCTTGTTTCATTTGGTGTAACATTTACTAATAATTCTACTGCATCCATAATAAGACCAATTTATCTAATTAAATTTTTGCTTAGTCTAACGAAAAGGGAAATAGAATAACAGTAATAATTAAGGTAAAATGCGAGCTTAATCAAATTTTTAGATAACTTTTCTAAAAATAACTATTCCATAGACTGATAGCGATATAACTAATTCATATGATTAAAAATAACAAAATTGATTTTCGTCCATTTTATCAACAAATTGCTTGTAGTAATTTGTCACATTGGTTAGAAACCCTTCCATTACAACTTAGTCAGTGGGAAAAGCAAACTCACGGAGATTATAGTAAATGGGTAAAAATTGTGGATTTCTTACCGCACTTGATGGCTGATCATATTGATCTTAAAAGTGCGGTCAAATCGACGAGAGATTTTCCCCTATCAACTGGGGAACAACAACGTTTAACTCATCATTTGAAGCAACTTATGCCATGGCGTAAAGGGCCTTATCATTTGTATGACGTGCATATTGATTGTGAATGGCGATCAGATTTTAAATGGGAACGTGTTTTGCCACATCTTGCTCCTTTAAAAGATCGTACAGTTTTAGATGTGGGCTGTGGTAGCGGTTATCATATGTGGCGTATGGTAGGGGAAGGGGCAAAAATGGTTGTAGGTATTGATCCTACGGAATTATTCCTCTGTCAATTTGAAGCCGTGAGAAAATTATTAAATAATGACAATCGTGCGAATCTAATTCCGCTAGGTATTGAAGAAATGCAACCTCTTGCCGCTTTTGATACCGTGTTTTCAATGGGGGTGCTTTATCATCGAAAATCCCCTTTAGATCATTTAACACAGCTTAAAAACCAATTATTGATTGGTGGCGAGTTAGTATTAGAAACATTAGTTGTTGATGGGGATATCAATACTGTGTTGGTACCTACCGATCGTTATGCAAAAATGAAAAATGTTTATTTTATTCCGTCTGTTTCTGCGCTTATTAATTGGTTAGAGAAAGTTGGATTTAAAAATGTACGTTGTGTCGATGTTGAGGTCACCAGTTTAGAAGAACAGCGAAAAACAGAATGGTTAGAAAATGAGAGTTTGATTGATTTCTTAGATCCAAATGATCACAATAAAACAATTGAAGGCTATCCAGCACCGAAAAGAGCGGTTATTTTGGCAAACAAATGATGATTTATGCTATTCTCTATTTCATTTATTTGTACATATAAAAGTTTTTTAATGAGTTATAACAAAGAGAATAAATTTAATGAATAATGAAATTTTTGAAGTCCCTTGCCCTATTTGTAAAAAGCCAGTTATTTGGTCAAAAGAAAGTTTGTACCGACCTTTTTGCAGTAAGCGTTGCCAACTGATTGATTTAGGGGAATGGGCAGCAGAAGAAAAAGCAATTCCAAGTGACACAGCAGATTTTGCAACAAATGAAAATTTTGATGAAGACTGGAGATAATTTATGAATATTCAGCACATACAAGATGAAGGAAATGGTGAATTTTTCTTATTAGATGAGCAAGGTAATAAAATTGCTGAATTAACTTATTTTTTTGAGAATGAAAACACAATTAATGCCAATCATACTTATGTGTCAGACAAACTTAGAGGACAAGGTGTTGCAGCTAGGTTATATCTGGCATTAGTAGAGTTTGTAGAACAAAATCAACTTAATTTAATTCCTAGTTGTAGTTATATTGCAAAGAAATGGGAGAAGGAAAATAGATAGTGTTTCACTCGTATTAGATAACAATGTTATTGTAATTTATTTTAGTATTTTGATAAAAATATTTTAGCAAAAATAAAAAGGGTTGAATTTGATGTTACATCATTTTCAACCCTTTAGGTTATTTCTATTTTTAAATCAATTTTGTTTACTATTTTAGAATGTTAGATTCAAGCCTAGTACAAAATTACGCCCCATTTGAGGCACATAAGGTAAGTAAGAATTGTGAATATATATTTTTTCATTAAGTAAATTATTTGCATTTAAAATTACTTTATAATTTACATTCCCTACTTTATTAGCATAAGTTATACCTAAATTGAGCAAATCATATCTCATTGTTACATCTTCTTTCACATAAACTGCTTCTAAAGGTGGCGTTGGATCATCATCGTCATCTTTTGGTGGTCTACGTCCATGAATAGCAACAGAGGTTTTCTTTTGTGAAAATACATGGGTATATTCAACTAATGTTGACCAATGTTCTCCAAATTGATTATTAAAGCGAATACCTAGACGAGAAGGCGGTACTCTTGCCGCATTACGATCCGGTTTATGTATTTGCTCTATACCAATTACTTTATAACATGTATCTTCCCAACCATCATACTCATCAATACAAGTATAAGGTTGATAAATATTATCACCATAAATGGTACCCAAATTTTTTAACTTACCCGTAATATAATCACCAAATATTGTCATTTTATGTTCAGGCGTAAAATTTACTGTTAACTCACCTTCAAATCCATAAAACCTTGCTTTTGCTTGATTATAGCGACGCATAAATAGGTTACCTGAACGGAACAGATTCTCGTTATGAATATAGTTTTTAAAATGGTTGTAATAAGCATTAATTCTATAATCAATAAAGCTATTTTCTCGAGCAATACCAATTTCAATATTATTAGACTTCTCTTTTGTTAAATCACGATTACCATATTCAAAGGAATTGGTTGCTAAATGCTTACCATGATAATAGAGTTCCATTGGTGTTGGAAAACGCTCATTATGAGATAAAGTTGCAGAAAGTCGATCATTATCGCTGAAATACCACTCTGCTGTACCAGTATAGGAAAAAGCATTTTCACTACGAGTAGAGAAATTAGTTTCTTCAATAGTATTTCTCTGCTTTTTATATTTATTTCGGAATCTTTCTAATAATTGATGATCATAATAAATAGGCGTTCGCTGATTTTCAAATCTTGCTCCAATTTCAAAAAACCAATTATCAGTACGATACTGTTCTACCGCAAATACACCAATTTGTTTATTAGTGTTTTCGATTAATGGATTAAGCGATTTAATCCCATCACGAGAAAATTCTGGTGGTGTTGTTGCACTACTCTTTTGTTGTTGATATTGAATACCAAAGGTTCCAGTTAGCTTACCAATAGGCGTATGCTCAAATTCTAACCGAGAGTTAAAACCTTTATTTTTAAATTTTGCATTTGCTTTACCAAAATTTGCTTGAGGATTACCTCTATTTGGATAGAGTGTATCACCAGATTTCCCCGCATCTTTTTCATCATGATAATAGTCTGCAAATGCTAAAGTTAATCTTGCTTTTTCAATTCCTAAAAATGGTTGATTAATTTCACCTCGTACATCTACTCGTTTAGATTCTAAATCTACCCAAGGACCTGTATGTGAGTGATCGTGTTCATGCCCATAGGGATGATCATGACTATGTTTTGGATCTAAATCATAATCAGTGCCACAATGAAAGTGAACGATATCAAGTAGATCGCTATCATTCATTAAATGTGGGTAGGGATCTAAATAATAATGGGTCGGTTTTAAAGTAGAATGGTTTGGATCAATAATATGTCCAGTACAAGTATCAAATTTATGATTATGTCCAGGTAAGCCATATTTATCTTTACGGTAATTATAAGAAATACCTAAATAACCTTTATCATCAATAAAGGATAAACCGACTGTTCCCACTTTAGAGCGATTGTGAGTATCAGGAACATACTTTAATGTATC
Source organism: Bisgaardia hudsonensis (assembly GCF_004345785.1). Taxonomy (GTDB): domain Bacteria; phylum Pseudomonadota; class Gammaproteobacteria; order Enterobacterales; family Pasteurellaceae; genus Bisgaardia; species Bisgaardia hudsonensis. Next base: position 17,069 of record NZ_SLXI01000009.1, on the reverse strand, counting down.
ACCTAAATGAATACCTCTTACTTGATAATTATCAGAATGACGTTGTAGTCCTTCCAAACGTAAAGCAATATGATCCGTTAATCCAAACGTAAGACCTACTGTTGCGGATCTCTCCTTACTTGCTGTATCAACACGGGTATTTATTTCACCTTTATAACCTTTTTCAGGAATTTGTGTTGGTATGCGTTGATCAACAATGTTTACTACACCAGCAGGAGATGCAGTAGAATAAAGTAACGTTGATGAACCACGGACTAATTCAACACGTTGTGCTAATAAAGTATCAACCACAACGGCGTGATCTGGTGATAGGGTTGACATATCAATAGCATCAGAAGCATTTTGTAAGATTTTTACTCTTACACCTTCTTGTCCCCGAATAACAGGTGTACTTGCTCCACCACCAAATGGATTAGAATGCACGCCTAATTCTCCTGAAAGTGCATTTCCTAAAGTAGCAGAATTCATCTGTAGTTTTTCTTTTTTTACAATATGATCATTAACTTTTAGATAATCTTGTAATGTAGAACCAGCAAATTTTTCTTGTTTAGCTACAACAGAAATTTCTTCTAATATTGTCTGCTGTGCATAAGCTATGGTGGATAAATAAAAACTACCAAATAGTATCAAAGTAATTTGATTTTTCTTTAATCGCATTTGTTCATACCTATATCTTATTTTTCAAAAGGGCAATAAGTATAGGGATAAAAATAGAAAAAACAATAAGAAAATGTGGCTGAAATTAATCATTTTTATTTAATTTATGCGTAGCTTAAATCCTAAAATTATTTATACAGATTATCAGAGTGATCCGTATCAAAATATGGTACTTATTATCTTCTCTTTGTTTATTGTGATTTTTTACTAGAAAATTAAATTGTATCTTGTTAAAATCCGCAACACTTTTTTTAAAAGCTGTTCGGATGAAGGTAGCTGGAGAGTAGGGAATTAACCCTACACCGACGAGGTAAAATCTTTCAGGTGCGATTAATTCGCAAGGACTGTTACTGGACGAACCCTTGGAGAGATCCAAATGTGCCAATGCACAAAATGGACGCCGAAGGCGCAAAAGAGCGGTAGTTTTTTCTATCGTTTTTCAAACGCTCAGGCAAAAGGACAGGGGCAAGAGATTATTTAGCGAATTAACGTTTATACTTTAGACGTTATTTTACCTTTCACTAAAACTCTTTTCACTGCCTTGTAAATGTTTTTTTATTACGAGGAATTCACAATGTCATTACAATCAATTTTATCTACTGCGGATAATTTTATTTGGGGACCCCCTTTATTAATTTTGTTATCTGGAACAGGGATTTATCTCACTTTTCGTCTTGGTTTTATTCAAATCGTTCAACTACCAAGAGCCTTATATTATTTATTTAACAAAGAACGTGGTTCAAAGAAGAAAGGCGATGTTTCCGCTTTTGCGGCACTTTGTACTGCACTTGCGGCTACAATCGGAACAGGTAATATTGTGGGGGTGGCAACGGCTGTGCAAGCAGGTGGACCTGGAGCAATTTTTTGGATGTGGATAGTCGCTTTATTTGGTATGGCGACCAAGTATGCCGAGTGTCTATTAGCCTTAAAATTTAGAGTAAAAGACAAAAATGGTTTTATGGCGGGTGGACCAATGTACTATATTGAGCGAGGTCTAGGTATTAAATGGCTCGCTCAGTTATTTGCAGTATTTGGGATTTTAGTAGCATTTTTTGGTATCGGTACTTTCCCACAAATTAATGCAATTACTCATGCTATGGAAGATACTTTTTCTGTTCCTGTTATTGTAAGTGCTGCTATTGTAACTACGTTAGTCGCATTGATTATATTAGGTGGCGTAAAACGTATTGCAAGCGTTGCCTCAATTATGGTGCCATTTATGGCAGTGCTTTATGTGGTTACATCAGCAGTCGTTATTATCCTAAATTGGCATTTGATTCCAGATACGATCGCATTAATCATTCATAGTGCTTTTGATCCAAAAGCCGCACTTGGTGGCGCGGTGGGTTATACCGTATTAAAAGCAATACAATCTGGTGTTGCAAGAGGGATTTTCTCTAATGAATCTGGCTTAGGAAGTGCACCTATTGCAGCGGCGGCTGCACAAACTAAAGAGCCTGTGCGACAAGGCTTAATCTCGATGACAGGTACATTTTTAGATACCATCATTGTTTGTACAATGACGGGAATCGTGTTGGTATTAACAGGAGCGTGGCAATCTTCTGATGTTGCAGGGGCGGCATTGACAAACTTTGCTTATTCAAAAGGACTAGGCACAAGTATCGGAGCAACAATCGTTACCGTTGGTTTACTTTTCTTCGCATTTACTACAATTTTAGGCTGGTGTTATTACGGCGAACGCTGTGTTGTTTACCTTATGGGAATAAAAGCAATAAAAATCTACCGCACTTTATTTATTATTTTAGTGGGCTGTGGGGCATTTATTCATTTAGATTTAATTTGGATCTTAGCTGATATTGTGAATGGTTTAATGGCATTCCCTAATTTAATTGCCTTAATTGGTTTGCGTAAAGTTGTGATTGAAGAAACCAGAGATTACTTTGAGAGAATAAAGCAAACACATCGTGATCAAGATGATGTGGCTTAAATGTTAAGATCATCGTTAATTTCTAGCTTGTTACTATTTTAATAAATAAAAAGTTGTGTTTATTTCTAAATACAACTTTTTTATTACTCAACTTATCAATAATAACAATCTTTCAAAAAAAGAAAAGTACATTTTTTTGATTATTCTATATAGATCATATTTTATGATTTTTCTCTATTTTATTGCCCTAAATCTCTTGAAAAGTTCCTAGGTAGGGACTATGTTGTTATTAAAGATTTAAACCGAGTAGTGATACTCATTAGTAAACAAAAGAGGTAGATGCTATGACCGTAAATATAACAAGTAAACAAATGGATATTACTCCAGCAATCCGTACTCATATAGAAGAAAGACTTGCTAAATTAGGCAAATGGCAAACTCAATTAATCAACCCTCATTTCATTTTAAATAAAGTACCAAAAGGATTTTCTGTTGAAGCTTCAATGGGAACACCATTAGGTGATTTATTTGCAAGTAGTACATCTGATGATATGTATAAAGCAATTAATGAAGTAGAAGAAAAATTAGAACGACAATTAAATAAATTGCAACATAAAGGTGAATCTCGCCGAGCAAGTGAAAGATTAAAAGATTCGTTTAAAGATGAATTTAACGATGAAGAGGAATAAAAAGTCAATTATCTTATTAATAAAATAATAATCTATTAGTGGAGTGAGTCAGATATGGTCAAGTCATATTTGGCTCACTTGTTTTTTTATTTGTATTTTGTTTATTATTCAAAAATTTATACTGTGTAAAAAAACAGTGCTTTTATTGCAATCCCTTTAATTTAAGATAAACTATTGCACAATTTTATAAAAATTTAAGAAAAAGCAACTGCACGTATGATGTATTTTAATCTTGATATACCCACTAAAAGTAATGATCACAAAATTCTCGCTAATGTTATTGCTGGTTCAGATAGTTTAGTTATTGAAGAAATTGCACAGCAACATAAAGGGATAACTGTTGTTGTAACATCTGATACAAGAAATGCAATGCGTTTAGAAAAAGTCTTAAAAGAATTAACTTCTGAATCAGTTACCTTTTTCCCTGATTGGGAAACATTACCTTATGATAATTTTTCGCCACATCAAGATATTATTTCAGCACGTTTGAGTGTGTTATTCCACTTGCAAAATAGTAAAAAAGGAATTTTTATTTTTCCTATCACCACATTAATGCAAGTTGTGTGTCCACCCGAATTTTTACAACATAATGTGTTGTTAATTAAGAAAGGGGATCAGTTAGTCATTGATAAGTTACGTTTGCAACTGGAAAATGCAGGTTATCGAGCAGTTGAACAAGTGTTAGAACACGGCGAATATGCGGTAAGGGGAGCCTTATTAGATCTCTTTCCTATGGGAAGTGCGGTACCTTTTCGATTAGATTTTCTTGATGACGAGATTGATAGTATTCGTACCTTTAATGTGGATACGCAACGTACTCTAGCAGATATTCAATTAATTAATTTATTACCCGCTCATGAATTTCCTACTGATGATCGTGGTATTGAGTTCTTTCGTACACAATTTAGAGAACAATTTAGTGAAATTCGTTTAGATCCTGAGCATATTTATCAACAAGTGAGTAAAGGTACTCTCGTTTCAGGGATTGAATATTGGCAACCGCTATTTTTTGAAACAATGGCGACAATCTTTGATTATTTACCAAATAATACGTTGTTTATTGATTTTGAAGATAATCAGTTACAAGCGGAGCGTTTCTATCAAGATGCACAACAACGCTATGAAAGTCATCGAGTTGATCCAATGCGACCATTATTAGCTCCTTCAGCACTATGGTTGCGTATTGATGAAGTAAATCAAAAATTAAAAAATTATCCTAGAATTAGTTTAAAAACAGAGAAAGTGGCACGTTCTTCTGCTCGTCAGAAAAATTTACCTGTTGAACCTTTGCCTGAATTGACAATTAATTCACAACAAAAAGAGCCGTTACAACAATTACGTCAATTTATTGAGCATTTTAAAGGTAAAATTATCTTTTCGGTAGAAACCGAAGGACGTCGTGAAACCTTATTTGATTTATTAAGTCCATTGAAAATTAAACCAAAGCAAATTCAGTCTTTGCATCAAATAGCAGATGCTGAACCACAAAGTTTATATATAAGTGGCTTAGAAAATGGTTTTATTACCCACTGCGATGAAGATGTTGCGATTATTTGTGAAACGGAGTTATTGGGGCAAAAGGTACAACAGCGTCATCGAGATAAGCGTAAAACAGTTAATCCTGATACGTTAATTCGTAATTTAGCTGAGCTAAAAATAGGTCAACCTGTGGTGCATTTAGAACATGGTATTGGTCGTTATGGCGGATTAATTACGTTAGAAAATGCAGGTATTACTGCTGAATTCTTACTTTTAGAATATGCGAATGCTTCAAAGCTTTATGTGCCAGTTTCTTCATTACATTTAATTAGTCGTTATGTAGGAGGATCTGATGAAACAGCACCATTACACAAATTAGGCAATGATGCTTGGGCAAAAGCTCGCCATAAGGCAGCTGAAAAAGTGCGAGATGTGGCGGCAGAATTGCTTGATATTTATGCTCAACGTGAAGCAAAAAAAGGTTTTGCTTTTAAATATGATCGGGAAGAATATCAGCAGTTTGCAGCAACCTTTCCTTTTGAGGAGACCCTTGATCAAGAAATGGCGATCAATGCCGTTATTTCTGATATGTGTCAAGCAAAAGCAATGGATCGCCTTGTTTGTGGCGATGTGGGTTTTGGAAAAACAGAAGTTGCAATGCGAGCGGCATTTTTAGCCGTAATGAATCATAAACAAGTCGCGGTTTTAGTACCTACTACCTTGCTTGCACAACAACATTATGAAAACTTTACGGATCGTTTTGCTAATTTGCCTGTCAATGTGGAAGTATTATCTCGTTTTAAAACGGCGAAAGAACAAAAGCAAATTTTACTACAACTTGCGGAAGGGAAAATAGATATTCTTATTGGTACACATAAACTGATTCAATCTGATGTTAAATTTAACGATCTTGGTTTATTGATTATTGACGAAGAACATCGTTTTGGAGTGAGTCAAAAAGAAAAAATTAAACAGCTACGTGCCAATATTGATATTTTAACTTTAACTGCCACGCCAATTCCTAGAACACTAAATATGGCGATGAATGGTATTCGAGATCTTTCTATTATCGCAACACCGCCAGCCCGTCGTTTAACTATAAAGACTTTTGTTAGACAAGCTGATGATCTCGTTATCCGTGAGGCTATTCTGCGTGAAATATTGCGTGGTGGGCAGGTTTATTATTTACATAATGATGTGGCAAGTATTGAAAATTGTGCGGAGAAGCTAGCGGAATTAGTGCCTGAAGCAAGGATTATTATTGGGCACGGGCAAATGCGAGAGCGAGATCTTGAGCGAGTGATGTCTGATTTTTATCATCAGCGTTTTAATGTATTGGTTTGTTCAACTATTATTGAAACCGGTATTGATGTGCCAACGGCAAATACGATTATTATCGAACGAGCGGATCATTTTGGTTTGGCTCAACTACATCAATTACGAGGGCGTGTAGGTCGTTCTCATCATCAAGCTTATGCGTATTTATTAACACCACATCCAAAAGCGATGACTAAAGATGCTTTAAAACGTTTAGAAGCTTTAGAAAGTTTGGATAATTTAGGTGCTGGGTTTATGTTAGCCACTCATGATTTAGAAATTCGTGGTGCGGGAGAATTATTAGGTAATGAGCAAAGTGGGCAAATAGAAAGTCTTGGTTTCACTTTGTATATGGAATTATTAGAAAGTGCAGTGACTGCATTAAAAGAAGGTCGAGAGCCTTCATTAGATGAATTGACACAACAACAGGTAGAAATTGATTTACGTTTACCTGCATTATTGCCTGAAGATTATTTAGGTGATGTGAATATGCGTTTATCTTTTTATAAACGCATTGCCAGCGCAGAAAATAAACATGAGTTAGATGAGTTAAAAGTCGAACTGATCGATCGTTTTGGCTTATTACCAAGTGCCACTCAAAATTTAATACAAATTGCAGAAATGCGTTTACAAGCAAAACAACTTAAAATTATTAAAATTGATGGTACAAGTCAAGGGGGCTTTATTGAATTTTCACCAAGTGCAGATATTGATCCCGTTAAGTTTATTCAATTAATTCAACAACAACCTAATATTTATCGCTTTGATGGTCCGACTAAATTTAGATTTGTAACGGAATTAATTGAGTATAAAGTGCGGTTGGATTTTGTGATGAATTTACTACAATCTTTAATGGATTAAGCATTTTTGATAAGGTAGAATGACTTTACCCTAGAAATATAGATTTACTAGGTAGATTATTTAACTTATTGATATTCTTTTAAAAGAATAAAGGAGACAATCCGATGTATTTAGAACAAATTAAAGCAGAGCTTTTAGAGGCACAAGATGTTTTGGATAAATTTGTTAATGATGAGAATAATATTAAATTAATTCAACAAGCCGCCCTTTTAATTTCAGATAGCTTTAAACAAGGCGGTAAAGTATTATCCTGTGGTAATGGTGGCTCACATTGTGATGCGATGCATTTTGCTGAAGAATTAACAGGACGTTATCGTGAAAATCGCCCCGGTTATCCTGCAATTGCGATTTCTGATGTGAGCCATTTAAGTTGCGTTAGTAATGATTTTGGTTATGAATATGTATTTTCTCGTTATGTTGAGGCAGTTGGTCAAAAAGGCGATGTGTTATTTGGTTTATCCACTTCAGGTAATTCAAAAAATATTTTAAATGCGATTCAAGCTGCCAAAGAAAAAGGTATGAAAGTGATTGCGATGACAGGAAAAGACGGCGGAAAAATGGCGGGACTTGCTGATGTTGAAATTCGAGTTCCTCATTTCCGCTATGCTGATCGTATTCAAGAAATTCATATCAAAGTTATTCATATTTTAATGATGTTAATTGAGTTTGAAATGGCAAAGTTGTCATAACTTATTAATTATTATCTATTTTTATTAATATAATGCGTTAGCCTCATACAAAATTGTATGAGGCTAACTATTGTGAATAAGATTAAATTACTCTCAAAGATGAAGTTTTTTTGCTTTTTTGTTAGAATCCCCAATTATTTTTTATATATTTTCTTTTGAACGAATTATTTTAAAAGATACTATTTTTAAACGACATTACTTTAGAAAACACTATGGCTAATAATTACTCTGCAAATGAAATTACTGTATTAAAGGATCTGGAACCTGTTCAACTTCGTCCTGGTATGTACACAGACACAACAAGACCAAATCACTTGGGACAAGAAGTCATTGATAATAGCGTTGATGAGGCATTGGCTGGTTATGCAAATAAAATAGAGGTTATTTTACATAAAGATCAATCTCTTGAAGTCATTGATAATGGACGTGGTATGCCTGTTGATATTCATCCTATTGAGAAAGTTTCAGGTGTTGAAGTAATTTTAACCAAACTTCATGCTGGTGGAAAATTTTCTAATAAAAACTATGAATTTTCTGGTGGGTTACATGGCGTGGGAATATCGGTGGTAAATGCCCTTTCAGCACGCGTAGATGTTACTGTAAAACGAGATGGACAGATTCATAAAATAGCTTTTGAAAATGGAGCGAAAGTCGAAGAGTTGAGTGTTGTTGGTACTTGTGGTCGCCGTAATACAGGAACTACGGTTCATTTCAAACCTAATCCAACATATTTTGATAGTAGCAATTTCTCTGTTTCTAAATTACGTCATTTATTACGAGCCAAAGCTGTACTTTGTTCTGGGTTAGAAATTAAGTTTATCGATAAAATTAATGGAACAGAGGAAAGCTGGCTATATCAAGATGGACTTTCTGATTATCTTACGGAAGCAGTAAATGGCTATATTACATTACCTTTAACGCCATTTGTTGGCGATTTTAAAGGTGAAAAAGAGGCGGCAAGTTGGGCATTGGTTTGGTTACCTGAAGGTGGTGAATTAATTGGTGAAAGTTATGTCAATTTAATTCCTACGGTACAAGGCGGAACCCACGTTAATGGATTACGCCAAGGATTACTTGATGCTATTAGGGAATTTTGTGAGTTTCGTAATTTATTACCTAAAAATTTAAAATTAACCGCTGATGATCTTTGGGATCGTTGTGCCTATGTGTTATCTATAAAAATGCAAGATCCACAATTTGCAGGTCAAACGAAAGAACGCTTATCTTCTCGTCAAAGTGCTGTATTTGTTAGCGGAGTAGTAAAAGATACCTTCAGTTTATGGTTAAATCAAAATGTCCAAGAAGGTGAGGAAATTGCAAAAATGGCGATCAGTTCAGCAGAACGTCGTTTGCGAGCCTCAAAAAAAGTGGTACGTAAAAAATTAGTCAGTGGACCAGCATTACCAGGTAAATTGGCAGATTGTAGTCAACAAGATTTAGCGAAAACAGAATTATTTTTAGTAGAAGGGGATTCCGCGGGGGGATCAGCAAAACAAGCTCGTGATCGTGAATTTCAAGCGATTTTACCTTTACGTGGTAAAATTCTTAATACTTGGGAAGTGTCGGCAGATCAAGTTTTGGGGTCAAGCGAAGTGCATGATATTGCTGTTGCTTTAGGAATAGATCCTGATACAGATGATTTATCACAGTTGCGTTATGGTAAGGTGTGCATTCTTGCCGATGCAGACTCTGACGGATTGCATATCGCAACTTTACTTTGTGCTTTATTTTTACGTCATTTTTCTAAATTAGTTGAAAATGGACATGTTTATGTGGCAATGCCGCCACTGTACCGTATTGATTTAGGTAACGATGTTTTTTATGCCTTAGATGAAAGTGAAAAAGAAGGGATTTTAGATCGCTTAAAAAATAGAAAAGGTAAGATTAATGTTCAGCGTTTCAAAGGTCTTGGAGAAATGAACCCAAGTCAATTAAGAGAAACGACAATGGATCCAAATACCCGCCGTCTTGTGCAACTTACTTATGATTCAACGAATGGGAATGGTACAGAAACATTAGAATTAATGGATATGTTACTTGCCAAAAAACGTTCTGAAGATCGAAAAACTTGGTTACAAACAAAAGGCGATCATGCTGAATTAGTGGTATAAAAAGGCTTGGGAATATCTTAAATAAGCTATTTTTATTTTAAAAACCAGTAAAAGTGCGGTTATTTTTCCGCAAGTTTTTAACAACTGAATAAATAAGACAATGGAAAATCAAATTAATTATGAAGGCATTGAACAGATGCCACTTCGTGACTTTACTGAAAGTGCCTATTTAAATTATTCGATGTATGTGATTATGGATCGTGCTTTGCCTTTTATTGGCGACGGTCTAAAACCTGTACAACGTCGTATCATTTATGCGATGTCAGAATTAGGTTTAAATGCAACGGCAAAATATAAAAAATCGGCTCGTACTGTGGGAGATGTGTTAGGTAAGTTTCATCCTCACGGAGATAGTGCATGTTACGAAGCGATGGTATTAATGGCCCAGCCCTTTTCTTATCGTTACCCATTAATTGATGGGCAAGGGAACTGGGGGGCAACAGATGATCCAAAATCTTTTGCAGCAATGCGTTATACAGAATCTCGTTTAGCTAAAATTGCCGAAGTTTTACTTTCTGAATTAGGGCAAGGAACTGTTGAATATCAACCTAACTTTGATGGTACCTTAGATGAACCGTTGTATTTGCCAGCACGTTTACCGCATATTTTATTAAACGGAACGACTGGGATTGCGGTAGGTATGGCAACGGATATTCCGCCACATAATATTAATGAAATTGCTGATGCGGCGGTGATGTTGATTGATAATCCGAAAGCAACTCTTGATGATTTAATGACGGTTGTGCAAGGTCCTGATTACCCGACAGAAGCTGAAATTATCTCTTCAAAAGATGATATACGAAAAATTTACGAACAAGGACGTGGTTCAATTCGTATGCGTGCAGTTTGGAAAAAAGAAGATGGTGAGATTATTATTACCGCACTTCCACACCAAGCTTCGCCTTCAAAAGTGATTGCTCAAATAGCCGATCAAATGACGGCGAAGAAATTACCAATGGTCGATGATATTCGTGATGAAGCGGATCATGAAAATCCTATTCGTATTGTGATTGTGCCACGTTCTAATCGTGTGGATGTAGAAATGCTAATGGCTCATTTATTTGCGACTACTGATTTAGAAAAAAGTTATCGTGTGAATATGAATATGATTGGTTTAGACAATAAACCAATGGTTAAAAATCTTCTGGAAATTATTTCTGAATGGTTGATTTTCCGCCGTACAACAGTTACTCGCCGTTTGCAACATCGTCTTGATAAAGTATTAAGCCGTTTGCATATTTTGGAAGGGTTAATGATTGCTTTCTTAAATATTGATGAAGTAATTGCAATTATTCGTAATGAAGATAAACCTAAACTAGTTTTAATGGAACGTTTTGCTTTAACTGATGAGCAAGCGGAAGCCATTTTAAATTTACGTTTACGCCAATTAGCTAAACTGGAAGAGCATGAGCTTCAAGCAGAAAAAGATAAATTATCGGAAGAACGTGATCAATTAGCATTAATTTTGAATTCTGAACGCCGTTTAAATAGTTTAATTAAAAAAGAAATTCAACAAGATGCCAAAACTTTTGCAAGCCCTCGTTTATCACCAATTGTTGAACGAGCCGAAGCAAAGGCGATTTCTGAAAATGAAATGTTACCAGCAGAGCCTGTTACAGTTATTTTATCTGAAATGGGCTGGGTTCGTTGTGCTAAAGGGCATGATGTTGATGTACAAGGGCTAAATTATAAGGCGGGGGATAAATATCTTGCTCATGCTTGTGGTAAGAGCAATCAGCCTGTTATTTTTATTGATAGCACAGGGCGAAGTTATGCATTAGATACGCAGTCTTTACCTTCTGCACGTTCACAAGGTGAACCATTGACTGGAAAACTTAATTTGCCAGTTGGGGCGACGGTAGAGCAAGTGCTAATGGAAGCAGATAATCAGCAATTATTGTTATCATCTGATGCAGGTTATGGGTTTATTTGCCAATTTGATGCGTTAGTGGCTCGTAACAAAGCTGGGAAAGCAATTATCTCTTTACCTGAAAATGCAAGAGTATTACCGCCATTAAGAATTGATGATCCCAATGCTTTATTAGTTGCATTAACATCAGCCAATAGAATGTTAATTTTCCCAGTAAAAGATTTGCCGGAACTTTCTAAGGGGAAAGGGAACAAAATTATCACTATTCCAGCAAAAAATGCTAAAGATCGGTCTGAATTATTAGTTCGTTTATTATTAATTAACGAAAATTCTAATATTATTTTCCATTCTGGAAAGCGAAAAATTACCATTAAATCAGCGGATTTACAAAAATTTAGAGCCGAACGAGGTCGTAAAGGGTCGCAATTACCAAGAGGTTTACAAAGTACAGCAGAAATTGAAGTGGTAGAATCGTAAGGTTTAATAATAAAGGCATAGAGGATTATCTTACTATGCCTTCTTCAATGGTCTGTAGTTAAAGTGCGGTTGTTTTTTGTAAGTTTTTTAGCTATTTGCCAGTTTGCTAATCTTAATCTGCACTATAATAGAGTTTACCAATTTCAATTTTTTGGCGACCGTTTGCTTCACGCCACTTATTAGTATCTCGTAAAGAATAAACACAGCCACAATATTCTTGTTGATAAAAATGTTCTCGTTTACTGATTTCAATCATACGTTGCGAACCACCACCTTTTCGCCAGTTATAATCCCAGTAAACCACATCATCATATTTTTCAGCCGCACGATGTCCGCAACCATTTATTTGGTTCATATCTTTCCAACGAGAAATACCTAAGCAACTTGTAAAGACTGGAAAACCATTTTCGTGTGCATATTCAGCCGCTTTTTCAAAACGCATATCAAAACACATTGTGCAACGGATACCTCTTTCTGGCTCATCTTCCATACCTTTGGCACGATCAAACCAGTTTTGACGATCATAATCGGCATCAATAAAAGGAATCCCCCATTTTTCAGCAAAGCGAATATTCTCTTCTTTACGAATTAAATATTCTTTTAATGGATGAATGTTTGGATTGTAGAAAAAGATTGTAAAATCGATGCCTGAGGCGTGAATAGCTTCCATCACTTCTCCAGAGCAAGGGGCACAACAAGAGTGAAGTAATAGCTTATTATGTCCATTTGGTAATGTTAATTGGGGACGCACAAAAGGTGCATTCGGATCTTTCTTTTCTTTTTTTCTATGAGTGTTAGGTTGATTAGTTTGTTCAGTCATTTTTATAGCGTAAATTAAATTGTTTAAGTTATTAATAGTTTCTATCTACTGATATATGTGCAAGAGAAACTAGCGCTTTTTTATATTCATTTTCAGGTAAAATAGTAATGGCATCAATGGCTTTTTGGGCTTCTTTTTTGGCTCGTTCCATAGCGTAATCTAATGATTTATGTTCAGCCATTATAGCAAGTACATTCTCTAAAATATCACGCTTGCCACCTTCTTCAATTGCAGAGCGAATAAGAGCAGCTTGTTGTGGATTACCATTATGCATAGCGTGTAATAATGGTAATGTAGGTTTGCCTTCTGCTAAGTCATCACCTACATTTTTACCTAATGCCTGTGCATTAGCACTATAATCTAAAATATCATCAACTAATTGAAATGCCGTACCTAAGTAACGCCCATAATCTTGTAAAGCCTTTTCTTGTTGTTCATTTGCACCAGATAAAATCGCTGCACATTGTGTTGAAACTTCAAATAAACGAGCAGTTTTACTATAAATTACTTGCATATAGTTTTCTTCACTTGTTTCAGGATCATGGATATTCATTAGTTGTTGCACTTCACCTTCGGCAATGACATTGGTTGCGTCAGACATAACTTGCAAAATTTTCAATGAATTTAATTTAGTCATTAATTGAAAGGCTCTGGTGTAGATGAAATCACCTACAAGAACACTCGCCGCATTACCAAATTCAGCATTTGCGGTTGGATTACCTCGACGCATATCAGATTCATCTACTACATCATCGTGTAACAACGTTGCTGTATGGATAAATTCAATAAATGCAGCACAAGTTACCGTCTTATCTGTATTATTGCTTAATGCTCGAGCTGCAAGTAATGCAATCATTGGGCGAATTCGTTTTCCACCACTTTGGATAATGTAATAACCAAGTTGATTTATCAATGCCACATTAGAGTTTAGCTGTGATAAAATCTCGTTATTCACTTTGTCCATATCTGCTTTTATAAGAGATTGGATTGCATTCATATCTATAAGGTTCATCTTTTCTATCATAGTGAATGTTCATCATAAAACCGAAAGTAATTAGATTGTACTTGATTTTATCTGTTTATGAAATTAAAGCAGATAAATTTAGAATTTTTTTATTTTATGCTAAAGAAATACTTGCTATTGGGTTAATTTTTACGTAGAATTTGCGACCTATTTATATGAATTTTTATGTGCAATGGTTTTAGATTATATGCACGATATATAGCGGAGTATTTATGTACGCAGTTTTCCAAAGTGGCGGTAAACAACACCGAGTAAGCGAAGGACAAGTGGTTCGTTTAGAAAAACTTGAAGTCGCAACTGGTGAGACAGTAGAATTTGACTCAGTGTTAATGGTCGTTAATGGTGAAGATGTTAAAATTGGCGCACCAGTAGTTGCTGGTAGCAAAGTAGTGGCTGAAGTAGTTGCTCACGGTAGAGGCGATAAAATTAAAATCGTTAAATTCCGTCGTCGTAAACACAGTCGTAAACAACAAGGTCATCGTCAGTGGTTCACAGAAGTGAAAATCACTGGGATTCAAGCATAATTTCAGAGGAGATCAAGTAGATGGCAACTAAAAAAGCTGGTGGTTCAACTCGTAACGGTCGTGATTCTGAAGCTAAACGCCTTGGTGTTAAACGTTTCGGTGGCGAGTCTGTATTAGCGGGTAGCATTATTGTTCGTCAACGTGGTACTAAATTCCACGCAGGAACTAACGTTGGAATGGGTAAAGATCATACCTTATTTGCAACTGCAGATGGTAAAGTAAAATTTGAAGTAAAAGGCGATAAAAATCGTAAATACGTAAGTATTGACGCAGAGTAATCTTCTTTAACAACGAATATTATGCCCCGCAAATCTTGTGGGGCTTTTTGTCTTTCTAAACAGTAGTAAATTATAACTAAAAAATTTTTATAAAATATATTGTTTTTTAGTGTATTAGTTTTTTAAAAGGTAATAATCCTATGCAACAGAAACCAATACTTGGATTTTTCTATGCTTTAACTGCCGCTGTAATGTGGGGTTCGTTGCCGATTGCTATTCAGCAAGTGTTACCCGCAATGAATGTTGAAACGATAGTTTGGTATCGTTTTTCTGCTGCTACATTGGGATTATTTCTTTTATTGATATGCTCTAAAAAATTACCTAAATTGAACAATATACATCGTCGCTATTGGTGGTTTCTATTATTAGGCGTAATCGGTTTAGCCGCTAATTTCTTTTTATTTAATTATGCATTAAAGTTTATACCGCCCACTACAAGCCAGATATTGAGCCCTTTCTCTTCTTTTATGATGTTATTATTTGGTGTCCTATTATTTAAGGAAAAATTGGGGATTCATCAAAAAATAGGATTTATACTTTTAGTTATTGGACTTCTTTTATTCTTTAATGATCGTTTTAGTGATTTTTTACAGTTTAATTTATATTTTAAAGGTGTATTTTTAGGCTTTTGTGCTTCACTTATTTGGGTAGCTTATGGTATTGCACAGAAAATGTTATTAATTAAGTTTTCTTCACAGCAGGTTTTATTTATGATTTACATCGGTTGTTTTGCTGTTTTTACCCCCACCGCAGCACCGACACAAGTAATGAATTTAAATTTATTTCAAGGATTATGCTTGTTATATTGCTGTGCGAACACATTAATTGCTTATGGTGCTTATGCTGAATCATTAAATTGTTGGGATGTTGCAAAAGTAAGTGCAATTACAACACAAATACCTATTTTTACACTAGTTATTTCGCATATATTGGTTTGGGTTGCCCCTCAATATTTTACAATAGATGATTTAAATTGGATAAGCTATGCAGGTGCGATTATCGTTGTATCTGGTGCTTTGCTTTCAGCAATAGGTCATAAGTTTATAAAGAATAAAAATTAGGAGAAACAATGAAATTTATTGATGAAGCTTTAATTAGAATTGAGGCTGGAGATGGTGGTAATGGTTGTGTTAGCTTCCGCCGAGAAAAATACATACCTAAAGGGGGACCTGATGGTGGAGATGGTGGAGACGGTGGTGATGTTTATTTAATTGCTGATGAAAATTTGAATACATTGATCGATTATCGTTTTGAGAAGCGTTTTGCTGCAGAACGAGGGCAAAATGGACGTAGTGCTAATTGTACAGGTCATCGTGGTAAAGATATTACTTTAAGAGTACCAGTAGGGACAAGAGCCATTGATAATGATACTAAAGAAGTATTAGGCGATTTAACTCAACATGGATCGAAAATGTTGATTGCTAAAGGTGGTTATCACGGACTAGGAAATACACGTTTTAAATCTTCAGTTAATCAAGCTCCTCGTCAAAAAACAATGGGCACTCCAGGCGAAAAACGTGATATTCAATTAGAACTTATGCTTTTAGCTGATGTTGGAATGCTAGGGTTACCAAACGCAGGTAAATCAACTTTTATTCGTGCGGTATCGGCAGCAAAGCCAAAAGTCGCTGATTATCCTTTTACTACATTAGTACCGAGTTTAGGTGTTGCGAGAATAGATGCTAATCGTAGCTTTGTTATTGCTGATATTCCAGGTTTAATTGAAGGGGCGGCTGATGGGGCTGGCTTAGGTATTCGTTTTTTAAAGCACTTAGAGCGTTGTCGCATTTTGATTCATTTAGTCGATATTATGCCTATTGATGGAAGTGATCCTGCGGATAATATTGCGATTATAGAAAGTGAGCTTTTCCAATATAGTGAAAAATTAGCAGATAAGCCTCGTTGGTTGGTGTTCAATAAGATTGATACTATTTCTGAAGAAGAGGCTCAAGAGAAAGCCACCGAAATTGTAGAACGTTTAGGCTGGGAAGATGAATATTATTTAATCTCTGCGGTAACAGGTAAAAATGTTGCTAATCTTTGTAAGATTGTAATGGATTTTATAGAGTCCCAGCCAAGAGAAACTGAAGAGGTTATAGAAAAAGCACCTGAAGAAGTTAAATTTAAATGGGATGATTATCATCAAGAACAACTTTCTGAAAATATCATTGAGGAAGATGACGATTGGGATGATTGGTCAGAGGAAGATGAGGAAGGGGTGGAAATTATTTACAAGCCTTAGCCCTATTCTTAAAAAGTGAGGTATTCTTGATCTGACCCAAAAAAGTTGGACTGTTATTTTAGGGACTGTATCCGATATTGTATTGGACTCAGTCCTTTTAATCTTAATTGTATCCGTTTTTCATTGTAGTAGCGAATATAATC
>NZ_SLXI01000008.1 GCF_004345785.1 Bisgaardia hudsonensis | reverse complement strand
TTTTTTGCCACTATATCAATATTTTTATCTGCTACAATTTCCACCCCTTTGGCTTCTATATTATTGCCTGATAATAATGCGATATTTTCTGCATTAATTTGCGTACCTTGTTTGCTGATGTTGTGTTTCGCATCATAAGTGGTTTTAGTTTTTTTACTAAATGTTGAGCTATGTGATGAATAATGGTACTCATCATAATCCCCTGTACGAGTAGCACTGTTTAGCACTAAATCATTTTCGGCTAGTGCCATTAATTTTGCTTGAGATTCAAGCTCTGCCCCCTCTGAAGTAATATTTTTCGCTTTTAATACTACATCGCCTTTAGTTTTGATATGACTGACTTCGACATCTTGGACTTTTTCGTTACGATAATGGTTACCGCTACCCATCTTCTCATCAAATCCAACCTCTACAGCGGTTAGATTTATGTTATTTTTTGCAGAAATGTAACTTTGCCCTTGACCATCATTGATAATATCGGCTCCAGTGATATTGACATTATTAGCATTGATTTGTAACTTGCCGTTTTTGCCTTTCACGTAAAGTAGGGCTTTACGGTCAAGAGTGGTTTGTTTACGTTTAAAATCGTATAAATCAACATTTGTGGTTTGTGTTGTAGAGCGGTGGGTTAAATCTCCTGCTACATTCAGCAGTAAGGCACTGTCTGCTTCCATTATGCCGCCGATATTTTCAATATCTCCCTTGATATTTGCACCCAATCTATCCGCAGTGAGTTTGCCACTGTTTTTTAGCCTGTTAGCATTTAGCTGCATAAAATCACGTCCTGCAATCGTGCCTTGATTGAGTATTTCATCAGCATTAATATTGAGTTGCTTACCTGAGATCAAAGTGCCATTACCTGTTATATCCCCTTTACGTACCATAACATACACTTTCGGCACTAATACTTTTTCTACTTTACCATTTGGCAAGGTGATAGTTTGACTTTCAAACCATACAATATCAGAGGTAAGCTGGGCAATCTGCCCTTCACTTAATGAAATACCCGGTGTTAAATTGAATTTTTTCGCAAAGGTAACACCATGATTCATTAAAGCTTTATATTGGTTTTCAAAATTAGAATACTCACCTAAGAACTGGCGACCAGTTAGGCGGTTAATTTGTTCTCTCACTAATTTTTGTTCATAGAAACCATCACCCAAACGTTTAAGCACTTTATTATGATCGTAGCGTAACTGATTAAACATATAATCACTACTTAACCATTTTTGGTGATTGGTAAATTCAGGATCTGTTTCAATTACATAATGACTGTCTGATTTTGGATTGATAATATACAAGCCTTGATTAGGCAAACGTATATCCACTGCAATACTACGAATTTCTAAATCCGTATTTTGTGCAACTTGTGTGTTATCTAATGCCACTTTATGAATAGCTAGTTCACTTAAGCCGTTATTTGCCTCTATTTGCTGTTGTTTTGCTGAAGTTAAGTTATCGGTATCAATTTTTGACACTTCTGGGGTTAATTTTTGATGCTTTTTAGTATCAAAATAAACACTTTCAATATTACGCCCTAATGCTTCTTTGACTTTTGTGATATCAAATGCAGATAAATGATTTAACTCAACATTTGTTTGTTGTTTTTTAATATTATTTTGTTGCTTAACATTAATGTAATCTTTATAAGTGGTTGGATTTGTATGCTCTTTTGTTAGGAAAAGATTCATATCAAACGATTCTTTGTCAATATATGCAAATTCTCCTTCTTGTGAATTTTCCCATTTTCGCTCACCACCATACCATTTTCCATCCCAATAACTAGCATACCAATGCTTAATACCAATATGTTTATCTGTTTTAAAACCTTTTTCATCAATATTTTTGAGCTGTAATCCACTAGATGAGTTAAGTGATTTACCTGCAATAATCACACTTTTATCATTTATTAATGAATTGCCATTCATCTCAATATTTTGACCCGCTAATATTTGCCCTGCTAACGAATTTTTAACAACAGTTCTAAATACTTTATGCTCTTTTACTCTCAATCCCCAACGTTTAGAATAATAACTTGGATAGTTTGAATTATGTGCTTTAATTTTGGCATTTAAAGCATCAATTTTATCTTTATTTCTATCAATCCATTCTTGATACGGTTTAAAGGCTAAATTATATAACTTAACATCATTTCTATAATTTTGTATTTCTGTATAATACTTTTCATATGCTTCCCTACGACTGTCACTGTCATTGAAAAGAGTCAAAAATAAAAATGGATGTTTAGGCATTTTTCTTATTAGGGGTAATGTTTCGACTATCGGTAGTTCATCTGGCTTTTTAATACCAAAATAGTCCCAAATAATATAATCTTTATCATAAATATTTGAATATGGGTGATAACAAATATTCGCTCCTTTTTCACATTTTTTAGCAGCTACTTCTGGGATATATCCGATTTCTAATTCATCTAACGCCAATCTTCGATCTAAATAATGTCTCCATGCATGATCATAAGCACCATCTTCAATATAATCACGATAAAATCTATCCATTTTTACTCTTTTACCTGAGTTAAGATCATTATTCGTTGTATTAATAATTAGGTATTCCGTTTGATTATGATCCCCCTCTTCAGGAAACTCTTTATCCATTGCTTCAAAGTGCTCATTACTATTCACCACTTCCTTAACATTCAACCCAATCGAGCCATTTGCCTCAATAATACTACTCTTATTGTAAAGATGCTCTGCTTTACCTTCGGCTTGATCATTACTATTTAAAGTTCTACCAAAAATAATATCACCTTCACTATAGAGCGTTGAGCCACCTTTTTTATCAGGATTGTAAATAGTGGTATCATTAATAATCTCTTTACCAGCCAAATCTAAACGCTTTCTGGCAGCAATAGTCGCTGATTTATCTTCACCATTAACATGTTCATCTTGGTTTAAAATATTTTCCACCTCCAACGCCACATAATCGCCATAAATTCGACCTGTACCTAAATTATTGATTGCTTTTGCTTCTATAACCGTTTTAGATTGATTATTTTCCGCAAAGCTATTGATTAGCCCTCTGTTAGTAATAGTTTCTTTTGCCGTTACTCTGGTTTCTGCACTGCTGAGTTTCCCCTCTTTGGTGTTTTCAATATTTGTTGCCTTTAAAGTTAAGCGTTCATTTGCGGATAAATTTTTACTATTTTTAATATTACCTTTTGTATCAATGCTTAGACTGGTTTTAGCATTGATATCTTGCTCTGTAACAACATCATCTTTGAGCTTTAACTTAAGATTATCCGCTTCCAAATGCCCATTCATTGAAAGGGATTTTGCATTAATATCAAGGTCTTGTTGTGCCTGTATTTTGCCTTTTTCATTATTGATGGTTAAATCCGTTTTAAAACCATTAATTGCCAAATTACCCCAATCCAATATTTCCCCTGATTGGTTATTAAGGCGTTTAGCGATAGTTAATGTCCCTTGTTTTTGAACATAAATGCCACCTTTATTGTTGTTTAATATTGATGTGTGTAAATTCAGATTTTCAGCTACAATTCCTTGTGCTAATTCAGCTACCGTTGAAACGGTATTTTGGTTGTTTAAATTCTTAGTGGTAATAGTTAAGGTTTTACCAGCCTCAATTAAAGAATCTGTATCAGCCACTTTTTGATTAGCGATACTGTCTTGAATGGTTAGAGTGCTATCTTTCCCTGATTGCACAAATCCAGCTTGGTTATCCAGTTGTTTCGCTTTAACTGAAAGACGACCTACTGCCTGTATTTTCCCATCTTTTTGATTATCAATAACTGCATTAATAGCGGTAATATTATTATCATTATTTGCAAATAATTTACCTTGAGTATTGGTAATATTGCCACTATTGAGGTTAAGATTTTTTCCTGCAACTACCTCACCTTGCTGGTTATTTAAGACTTGAGATTGAGCGTTTAAGTCAATATTGCCCTGTTGAGTATAAATTATACCTAACTGGTTATTTATGCCTTTTGCTGATAGGTTAATATTATTTTTTGCTTCAATACCACCTTTGGTATTATTAAATTCACCTTGTGTATTGATATTTACATTTTGATTGACAGAGCCAATATACCCCTGTTGGTTATTAATCAATTTTGAAGTTAAAGTAACATCGTTATTTCCTTTAATTGCACCTATTAAATTATTAATATTTTCAATAATGGTTAATGCAAGATGAGAAGTGGATAATACTTTACCTTGTTGAGAATTATCAAAGGTATTTGCAGACACCTGTACCCCATTCGCACTAATTCGACCTGCTTGGTTATTAATATTATCTTTAATTTTAAGGGTTTGATTTTGCTGTCCTGTAATAATCCCTTTGGAATTATCAATATTTTCTGCGGTAATTTGCTGTGTTTTACCACTGGCAATGACACCTCGTTGGTTCGCCAAACCTTGTGTAGTAACAATTAGTTCACCCTGTGCAATAATTCCTTTCGATTTAGTTGGGTCGGTAACTTGAGTATTTTTATTAATTAAATTTCCTTGATGGGTATTTACCGCTAAACCATCTTGGCTTTGTAATAAACCTTGTGTATTATCTAATTCACCACTGGTAACCGTTAAATCTGTTTTTGCCCCAATTTTTCCTTGCAAATTATTCAATTTTTGCTCATGGGTATTTATAACCGCACTGCCCTCTGAAACTATTAGCCCTTTTTCATTATCCATACCTGTTGCGGTAATATCGATACTATTTTGTGCTGCAATTTGGCTTTCTTCATTACTTAACGTTTCTTGAGCGGTTAAAACAACTTTTTGTCCATTGATATTACTTTGGTTATTACTGGTAATCGTTTTATGAGAAGTAACAATAAGATTTTTCGTTGCTTGAATAATACCTTTATCTTGAACTAAATCAGTTGTATTAATGGTGGTATTTTCTCCCGCAATCGCACCACTATTATTAGTGATTTCACCTGCATTAATACTCAGATTTGCCCCTGAAACTACTTTGCCTTTTGTGTTATTAATATTTTGTTGATGAGTATCTACTTTCGCGGTTTTACTAGTTTGGATCACGCCTTGAGCGTTATTTATTTCACCAGTAGAAAGAGCTAATTCACCATCGGTAATAATTTTACCTTGTGTATTATCAATTGCTGTTTCATTTGTATCTAAACTTAAGTTGTTTTTAGATTGAATTAAACCTTTGATGCTTTCAATGTTTCCTGTCTTTAAATCTAACTGATTACCTGCAATGACTTTTCCTTCCGTGTTAGTTAATTGTCGTTGATGAGTATCTAGTTTGATATTTGCCGTTTCAGAAAGCAATATGCCTTTAGTATTATTTAACGATTGGCTATCTATGGTTAAATTATTAGTTGCTGAAATCTCACTTTCACTATTATTGATGTTTTTTGTTGCTGTGATTGCTGTGGTATTACCTGTAATCACACTGTTATTGGTACTAGTTAACGCACTCAAAGACAACGCCAATTTTGTTGCACTGACTACGCCTTGAGATTGAGTTAAATTACCTATTAAATCAATATTAAGCTGTTTTATAGCGGTCACTTTCCCTTGATTATTTCCAATATTTTGTGCATTTAAATCAAAGTTGCTATTAGTTTGAATTTCCCCTTGTGTATTGGTGATATTTTGAGCCGTAATAGATAAATCCTGCCCACTAGCAATTCGTCCTGTTGTATTCTCAATATCTTTTGTTTTTAAGGTTAATGTTTCTAATGCTGTAATCCCTTTCTCTTTTTCTGCTTTGGTTTGTTTAGTTTGCGTATTAATTAAATCTTGGTGATGAGTATCAATAACAACAGTTTTCCCATAAACTGTACCTTGATAGTTATTAATAACACCACTATCTACGGTTAAATCAGTTTTTGCTCCAATTTGCCCCTGCGTATTATTTAATGCTTCTTTATGCGTATTTATATTGATGCTTTGCGTTTCACTGCTAATCACACCTTTCGTATTATCTAATCGCAGTGAAGAGAGTGTAATACCTTTATTGGCTAAAATCGTACTTGATTTATTTGATAAATTTTGTTCAGTTAAAATATCAAGTGTATTCGCTAAAATTTGACTGCTATTTTCAGACTGTATTTGATTCGCTCTAACAGTTAATTCACTAGCTTTTATTACCCCTTTTTGTTGCAATAAATCATTTGAAAGAGTTAATTTTGCCTCTTGGTTTGCATTAATTTCACCTTGATTATTAGTAATATTCGTTGCTTTAACCTCAAGGCTCGTTTCAGTTTGAATTTTACCCTGAGTATTATTAATATCCGTAGCCGTAATTTCTTGTTTGTCTTTACTCGCAATACGCCCTTGTTGATTATCTATTTTCGCTGTTTTTAGGTTAATTAAACCTTGTGCCACTATTCCGTTTTCTAAGGTTTCGTTATTGCTAAAGAGTTTTCCATTAGTATCAATCTCTAAATTTTTTCCTGTTTGAATTAACCCTTTATCATTATTTAATTCACCTGAATTAATAGTTAAATTGTCTTTTGAAGAGATAATACCTTCTGTAGATGTCAGTTTATCAGAAACCTTAATATCAAGAATTTGACCACTTAATAATACCCCTTTGGTATTTTCTAACACTTTAGTTTTAATATCGAAATTACCCTGCGTACTAATCTGTCCACCACTGTTTTTAATACTGTCCGCAGTTAAATTAAAATCCGCTTTTCCTGTTTGCTCCCAAGTGGTATTTCTGGTGTTCAGATTTTGTTGCTTCGTAGTTATTTTTTCAGCTTTTAAATTACTGTTTTGAGTAAAAAGTGTTTTGGGTGTAGTTAAATCCAACCTATTTTTTGCGGTAATTTTGGCAGAGTTTGTTGTAATATCTCCTTCTAGTGCGGTCACTTTTACATCATAACCACTACTTTGGCTATTATCTAAATTAACCGTCGTTGCATTAACCTCTAATTTTCCAGAAGCAATATTTTTACCCTGTAAAGTGGTTGATTCTGTCGTGTGAACGGTAATATTTTTACCTACTTCACTTTGTGTTTCTAAATGACGATTTTCACCTTTCTCTGTTTGAGTAATTTCGACCCCTGAGGCAATAATAGACGAAGTGCTTGCATTCACATTTTGAGCAGTGTAATCAATTTGTTTCTTAGCGACGGTTTCACCTTGTTGAGTAATGTTTTTATCTGCTTTAATTTTAATATTGCCTTTTTGCGCAATCACTGAGCCATCTTGTTTAAGATTACCTTTGGTTTTAATCTGAATATCGCTTTGTTTGGCTTCAATTTTTCCTGTATTTTCAATATCAAAATTTGTACTAACCTTAATCTGTTGGCTGGCATTGATAACACCTGAATTGATAATTTTTCCATTAACATCAATAATCGCTTCACCAACACCTGCACCAATATGACCCGCATTATGTACACCGAGCCCTTGCTCAGTTCCCACTAAGTGGATTTTCCCTGAATACATTCCCCCTAACTCACTCACATCAACCGCGTATTGAGAAGGACTTGACGAACTAAGCTGTTTCTTAGTATGAGTAATTTGCAAATTTTTATCCGCATCTGACCGTTTAATAGTGTTTTGACCTGTAACAATAGATAGCTTTTTATCACTCCAAATCCCTGCATTAATTTTTGCTTTTTGTGAAAGAATTTCTGTATAATCCACTTGGCTATTATCTAAGCCTTTACCTGAAACCGAGATAGTTCCTTTTTCAACAGTAATACTTTCAATCTTTCCATCAGCTATTTTAGGTTGCCCTGTAGTAATAGTAACACGGTTAGAATTAATAACCCCACAACCTTGACACGAAATCCCAGACGGATTAGCAATAATCACTTCCGCCTTTTTACCTGCTACTTCCACATAGCCTTTCATTAAGCTTGGGTCAGTCGAATTAACTTCATTTAAAATAACTTTTGCCTCACCACGAGCCAAATAAGGATTACCTTGCACATAACCACCTAATTGCGTTTTCGCCGTTTTACTGCTGTTATTTAAAATCGCCCCTTTGGTATCCACATCAAATTTTGAATATTTATTATGAGAAAGTCCTTTACTATTAGGGGTTTGGATATTTACTTGCGGAATACCGTTAGCTGTTTGTAACACAATTGGCTGGGTAGATTTAGGTGCGGTAGCATCTGCTTTTATAATTAACGTATCAGCAAAAGAAGAAGACACAAAACCTAATGCACAGAATATACTAAAACAAAGTGGCTTAATACAAGCGATCACATTACCAACAAAATTTGCAAATTTTGAGCTACTTCCAGAATGCTTACCTTCCGCCTTGCTAAGCTCAGATACCACAATTAAACGGTTTAACGTTTTACTAAAAATTACTCGATAACAATGCTTATTCATAATGCGTTCCTTTCTTTAATTTGATATTATGCAAAAAGATTAAATGATCTTGCCGCTTACTTATATTTGCTGATCTAATACAAGTTAAAATTGATAGCTGATATTAAATGCTGTTACTACATCAGAAGTTCTAAATCCCTTTGGTTTATACAATGGCACACCGAAGAATACATCATAATTTATTCCCCATTGCATACCTTTTAAGCCCAATGCCATTCCCATTAATTCATTACCTAGAGAATCTGACTGTTGCTGATAAACCTTGCCATAATCAATGCCTAAGTAAAATTGTCTGGTTGGATTAATTATCCATGTAATATCATTTTGAACTGTCCAACCTTTGTTTCCTGATAAAGTCAATTCTCCATTAAAACCTCGAACACTATAACGCCCACCAATGCTGAAACGGTCTTGTGAGGTTAAAGGCGTACGATTATATTGTCCATTAAATCTTAAACTGTGTTGCCAATGACTCTCTGCTACCTTAAAAGGTGTTGTTAAAGATAAATTGGCAAAAATTAATTTAAAGCGAGAAGTACCTTCATTAAATAACTCTTCAGGTGCAGATATTGCACCAAATGCACCTGTCCCTCGTTTATAACTTAATCCTAAATTTAATGTAGTATTTTCAAAGACGTGCTGATATTTAATTCCTACTTGCCAACCGCCAGTATGACGATGTTGTACATCAATTTTTTCATGATCAATAAAGGAATTTGAATTTCTTACCCAAACACCGCCCCATAAAGATGTTTTGCGTTTATTATCTCTATACAAAGTATAAGAAGCATTGACCTTTTCAGTTTTGCTTTTACCTGAATAAATGTAATTTTGGAAAGCCCCGAAGACTTCTTGATAATATTGATTTTGTGAATGATCTAAACTAAATAGCCAATACCCTACAGGAAAAGAATAGTGCAAACTTAAATTATGAGTACCACGCTTTCCCTTATCATCTTCTTTAGTCTTTAAACTATGAGTATAGCTGGCATAAAAAAGATCGTTTCCAGTAAGTAAATTATCAAAAGAAAGTGTTGCTGAACCTTGAAATTTGCCTGTTGAGCGTGATCCACTATCATCTAAACCAAGAGTTAAACGAATAGGAAAGGCTTGTGTATAGCTGATTTTTAAATCACTTTCACCCACTTGAATACCATTACCTTGTGCAGGTAAAATTTCAATATTCGCTTCTGCTGTCGGTACTCGTTTTAAATTTTCAAGGGATTGCTCAATATCTCGAACATTTAAAACATCACCTGACTTTAATGCCATTGCTGTCCACGCTGACAATGATGAAAAACGAGGAATATTAGAACTATCTGCAACAATAAAATGACGAACTCTGCCTTTTATAACAGTTAGCTCTAATATACCTGAATGGAGATCTTGAGGACTTGCCACAACTCTTGAAGTAACAAAACCTTGTTTAATAATATTATTTTGAAGTTGCTTCATTACAATATTCAATCCTTCACCACCTAAACAATGTGGAAAGGTTAAATTTAATTCTTTAAAGGTTTCTTGTAATAGAGGTTTGAATTGGGACTTTTGATTAGATGAATTGTAGTCTTTCAAGGTGATTTTCTGGATTGGATAGCAGGGCGTTTCTTCCTGGGGTAAATATAATCGAGAAGATCTAATCTGAAATTTAACCTCTTTCTCGGTATTCAACTGTGCTTCCCGAATTTTGTCCCGCTGTTGCTGACGTTGTTGATTTTGGCTGTCTATTTTTTGAATGGTTTCTTGCTCAATATAAGAACTTAATCTATTGGCTGAAGTGGTAATAGTAAACGTAAATAAGAAAAGAAATATAATAAAATATCTCATAACATAGTCCTTGTATTTATTAAGACATAAAATCCAATATTTTTGCAGTCTATTTTAAATACATTTATTTATCAATATTTATATTCAATAATCATATACATTTGATATTATTTTAAATAAAAAAATAAAAGAACTATTATAGAAATTCTGTATTGAAAAGGCATTTATTAAGAGAAGTTTTTGAAGATAAAATAACCTAGCTCGCAATTAATTATTAAATTTTATCTATTTGAAAAAGAATAATTTAGGTCAAAAATCAAATATTACCCAATATTTACACCTGTTAAACAAATCAAATATATAATATGTAATAGGTTACTTTCACATAATTACATATGGTAATTTATTGAGATTTAGCTGTTTAAATAATAAAGAAAAGTACATCTTAGGTTTTGGGTCAACTCCAAATAATACCATTTTAATACTTACTATTTAATTGCTCTTATTTATACTTTTGTAAAGTTTACAATAGCTCAAGACTAAAATATTTATTTATCATAAATAATATCTTTATAGCACTAGAAATAAGGGATATTTAAAGAGGTAATTTGTTAGAAATAAATGCAAATTATTGAAAAGTAAATAATTCATAAGAAAATTGGCGGAGGAAGTGAGATTCGAACTCACGGAGGGCGTAAACCCTCGCCGGTTTTCAAGACCGGTGCCTTCAACCACTCGACCATTCCTCCGTTTTGATGATGCGTAATATAATATAGATTATGTTAGCTGTAAATTAAAAATTGCTTAATTAAATTTAAAAGCTGAAGATTTAATCATTCGAGTACATTTTATAACTAAAAATAAAAAATTTATGTATTTTGTTATCACTCTTTTCATTGACTTTTTATTGCGTAACCATTACTTTATCAATATACATTCATTTTACTATAATCTCACTATAAAGGGAGTTTTTATGCAATCTCGTATTATTATTGATGCTAAACAAGAATCGTTACTAAGTACTCATAAAGTGCTACGTAACACCTACTTTTTATTAGCATTAACCTTAACATTTTCAGCTGTCGTTGCTTATGTGGCAATGAGCTTAAATCTTCCACCTTTACATTTTGGTATTCTTTTGGTGGGTTTCTATGGTTTATTATTTTTAAATAATGCACTTGCCAATAGTGCTTGGGGTATTCTTTCTACCTTTGCACTAACAGGATTCTTAGGCTATTCAATTGGACCATTGCTTAATGCTTATATTGGTGCAGGGCTTGGCGATCTTGTTTTCTTTGCATTAGCTGGTACTGCTGCAGTATTTTTCACTTGCTCAACCTATGTATTAACGACTAAAAAAGATATGTCGTTTCTATCAGGTATGATGTTTGCATTATTCATCGTACTAGTAGTAGGTATGATTGCAAGTTTCTTCTTTAATATGCCTGGTTTCCATGTTGCATTAAGTTCATTGTTTATCGTATTCTCTACAATGGGGATTTTGTATGAAACCAGTAATATTATTCATGGTGGTGAAACTAATTATATTCGTGCAACTGTGAGTTTATATGTTTCTTTATATAACTTATTTCTCAGTTTATTAAATTTACTCGGTATATTTAATAGTAACGATTAGTAATTGAATTGATAGGTAAATACACGCCCCTTTTATAGGGGCTTTTTTGTATAATGGTATACATATAAGTAGGCTAAAGTATGTTGAATATAAATAATATAGAAATTGAAACCGACTCTGAGGGTTATTTACTCAATCTAAATCAGTGGAATAAGGACGTTGCCTTAGCAATAGCACAACAAGAACAACTAATTTTAACTGAAGCACATTGGGAAGTGATTTATTTTGTTCGTAGTTTTTATGAAGAATATAAAACCTCACCAGCAATTAGAATGCTAGTAAAAGCGATAGCACAAAAGCTAGGTGAAGATAAGGGAAATAGCCGTTATTTACAACGCTTGTTCCCTGATGGTCCAGCAAAACAAGCCACGAAATTAGCGGGATTACCAAAGCCAGCAAAATGCCTATAGCGCTATAATTATTGATAATCATTAGTATTTACATAAATTAATATAGGCTATATAATCGTCGGACAATTTATTATTAATAGATAAATTGCAAAATAGTTATTAACTAAATAAAAGAGGATTTATTATGTTACGTATATTTATGGCTATAAGCTGCGCTGTACTTGCTTTATTTAGTACATCTAGCTTTGCAAAATTTAAGGTTGTTACAACCTTTACAATTATTCAAGATATTGCACAAAATGTTGCTGGTGATGCAGCGATTGTTGAGTCAATCACTAAACCAGGTGCAGAAATTCATGAATATGAACCAACTCCACAAGATATTGTAAAAGCACAATCTGCTGATTTAATTTTATGGAATGGTATGAACCTAGAAACATGGTTTGAACGCTTCTTCCAAAATATTAAAGATAGGCCATCTGTTGTGGTAACAGAAGGTATCACTCCTGTTTCGATCTATGAAGGTCCTTATGAAGGTAAACCAAATCCGCATGCTTGGATGTCGCCAACCAATGCTCTTACTTATATTGAAAATATTAAAAATGCGTTTGTAAAATATGATCCCCAAAATGCTGAAACTTACCGCAAGAATGCAGCAACTTACGCACAAAAAATTAAAGATTTAGATACGCCTTTACGTAATAAATTATCTCAAATCCCTGAAAAACAACGTTGGTTAGCAACAAGTGAAGGGGCTTTTGGTTATCTTGCTAAAGACTATAATCTAAAAGAAGCATATTTATGGGCAATTAATGTTGAGCAACAAGGTACTCCACAACAAGTTCGTAAATTAATCGATCTTATTCGTGATAATAATATCCCTGTTGTATTCAGTGAAAGTACCATTTCTGATAAACCAGCAAAACAAGTGGCTAAAGAAAGTGGAGCTAAATACGGTGGTGTACTTTATGTAGATTCACTATCTACTGCTGATGGTCCAGTCCCAACTTATATTGACCTATTAAAAACAACTGTAACAACTATTGTAAAAGGATTTGAAAAATAATGACTACCGCTACTATTAGCTCTATTAATATTAAAGATATTACCGTTCGTTATAATAATGGACATACGGCAATTTATGATGTTAGCTTTAAACTAGAAGGTGGGACAACCTGTGCTTTAGTAGGAGTTAATGGTAGTGGTAAATCAACATTATTCAAAAGCCTAATGGGTCTAGTCAAGCCACAACAAGGAGAAATTCAATTGTGTGGCTTGCCTATATCTGAAGCCTTAAAACGAAATCTCGTTTCTTATGTCCCCCAAAGTGAAGATGTAGACTGGCAATTTCCCGTGTCTGTTTATGATGTTGTCATGATGGGACGCTATGGCTATATGAATTTTTTACGTATTCCAAAAGCAGAAGACAAAAAAATGGTCGAAGAAGCAATGGAACGTGTAAATATTCAACATCTTGCTGATCGTCAAATTGGTGAGCTTTCTGGAGGTCAAAAGAAACGGGTTTTCCTCGCACGAGCATTAGCACAACAAAGCCGTATTATTTTACTTGATGAGCCTTTTACTGGTGTTGACGTAAAAACAGAAAATGCCATTGTTGACCTATTAGGACAATTACGTCAAGAAGGACATCTAATTCTTGTTTCTACACATAACCTTGGGTCTGTACCTGATTTTTGCGATCAAGTAGTAATGATTAATCGTACTGTTCTAGCCACAGGTGATACTAAATCAACCTTTACCCAAGAAAACCTTGAAATTGTTTTCGGTGGCGTTCTCCGTCATATTAAACTAGAAGGTTCTGAGTTACATGATGATGAAGATAGCCGTTCAGTTACGGTACTTACTGATGATGAACGCCCAGCTGTTTTCTATGGTCGAACTAAAAATGATCCACCAGCAAAAGTGGTAAAAAAATGCCTTGAAAATGATAAATGTACTGATGACGACAAGGATGTAACGAAATAAAATGCTTGATCTTTTACTTGAACCTTTTACTTATGAATATATGGTGAAAGCCATTGTCATTAGTACCTTTGTCGGTGGGATATGTGCTTTTTTATCCGCCTACTTAATGCTTAAGGGCTGGTCGCTAATTGGTGACGCACTCTCTCATTCCGTTGTTCCTGGGGTTGCTATTGCTTATATCCTAGGTCTTCCCTATGCCTTAGGAGCCTTTTTCTCTGGAATTCTTGCCGCACTTTCTATTCTATGGATTAAGTCGGTATCAAAATTAAGAGAAGATGCGATTATTGGCTTTATTTTTACCACTTTTTTTGCTTCAGGACTATTAATTATTTCACTTAATCCAACATCAATTAATGTTCAAGAAATTATTTTAGGAAATATCTTAGGTATTTCAGATGATGATATGATTCAGGTGGGAGTTATTGCAGGTATTTGTCTTATTCTGCTATTAATTTTTTGGAAAGATTTGCTACTGGTTTTTTTTGATGAAATTCAAGCAACCGCGGTGGGTTTAAAAGTCTATTATTATAAAGTACTTTTCTTTACATTATTAAGTGCTTGTGTCGTTGCTGCTTTACAAACAGTTGGCGCTATTCTTGTCATTGCAATGGTAATTACACCAGGAGCAACAGCCTATCTCCTCACGGATCGTTTTAAAACATTAGCAATTATTGCTACATTTTTAGGGACAATTACTAGTGCCGTAGGAGTTTATATTAGCTATTAC
Organism: Bisgaardia hudsonensis; assembly: GCF_004345785.1. Taxonomy (GTDB): domain Bacteria; phylum Pseudomonadota; class Gammaproteobacteria; order Enterobacterales; family Pasteurellaceae; genus Bisgaardia; species Bisgaardia hudsonensis. Next base: position 36,607 of record NZ_SLXI01000008.1, on the reverse strand, counting down.
TTGGACGGTGCTACCGGTGGGATTATCGTCTGCTTACAAACTGCATTCTTCTTGCTAGCCTTCTTGTTTTCACCTAAATATGGATTACTAGCGCAAAGAAAAAATAAAAAGCTGGAGATAACCAATGAATAGTATTATTAGCTGGATAACAGAGCCTTTTATTTATCCTTTTATGCAAAATGCGTTACTTACTGCATTAGTTGTTGCAATTATTTGTGCAGTATTATCTTGCTACCTTATTTTAAAAGGCTGGGCATTAATGGGAGATGCAATTTCTCATGCCGTATTACCGGGGATTGTCCTTGCCTATTTAGCTGGATTACCACTATCCGTTGGTGCATTCGGATCTGGTCTATTTTGTTCTTTAAGTGTCGGTTATTTAAAAGAGAATAGCCGCATAAAAGAAGATACGGTAATGGGAATCGTATTCTCTGGTATGTTTGCTATTGGTCTTGTGATGTTTACCAAAGTTGAAACAGAACAACATTTAACTCATATTCTTTTTGGTAATTTACTCGGCGTATCAACATCTGAACTCATTCAAACTTTGATTGTATCAGCAATTATATTATTTGTTATTTTACTAAAAAGAAAAGATTTTTTACTCTATTGTTTCGATCCTAGCCATACCAGAGTTATAGGTGCTTCTCCCAGACTACTTCATTACACCTTATTAATATTACTAGCTCTCACGATTGTTACGGCTATGCAAGTTGTTGGCGTAATTCTTGTTGTTGCAATGCTTATTTCTCCAGGAATAACAGCTTATATGCTAACCAAACGATTTGACAGAATGTTAATTATTGCTACTATTATTTCTATATCAACAAGTATATTTGGTACCATCATCAGTTTTCACATAGATGGTGCAACAGGACCTTGTATTATTTTATTACAAGCAGCACTATTCTTATTAGTACTGATTTATACTAAATTAAAAATGCACCAGCAATCTTAGCGCAATATAGAAAATTCAATATACTGTGTCGTTTTATCATAATCTTGTTCAAGGACTTGCTTTACACTGGCAGTTCTTGGACCTTGTTTTAGCCATTCTCTAAATAAATCAATATTATCCTTATTACCTTGAACAATCACTTGTACACTCCCATCAGATAGGTTCTTTACGCTCCCCTTAATCCCTAATCTAATCGCTTCCTTCCAAGTGAAATAACGAAAGCCTACCCCCTGTACTCTTCCATAAATAATAAATATCTTAGATATCTCCATTATTGTTTTTCTCATAAAATATAGGTGAAATTCACTATATATCAAAAATCAATATTATTTAATTAGTATAAATAATAAACTCATATTATTCTATAATAACTTATTTAATAAATATTTTATTAAAATCAATTTTTCTATTTTCATTTGTTTGAAATTAGACTAGCATAGCTCTATACTTTAACTAGTTAAAGTTAGCTAAAATTTAAATCTATTATTTAAAAAATAATTAGGAGCAATTATGAAATTTCGTGTTAATGCATTAGCGATTGTAGCATTAATTAGTAGTACCACAAGTTTTGCAAGTATGATTAATAGTTCATCAAATATTGATGTTTTAGCTGTTGATGGTCAAAAAGCAAATAAATCATTATTTAAATCAAAAAGCAGTTTTGAAATTACTGACAACCAACTTCATCAACTTGTTGTTCGAGTTTCAGAAATTGTTAGATACGGTTCTGATCGTTCTCTTTATGAATCAGATCCAATTATTGTTACCTTTAAAAATACCAATGAAGATCTTATGATTGTAGCGCCTAAAATTGAAAATGAAAATGATGTCAATAATTTTAAGGCCAATCCTAAAATTACATTAACAACAAAATCAGGTAATCCTATTGATACAAAGCAAGAGATTTTAAAGCAAGAAGGCTTTTTGCCTGGGGTTAATTTAATTGGTAATCTTTCTGAATATAATGCTTCTAATTCTATTGCCTCTGTTTCTGGTTTTGCGACCAGTTCACTTCCTACTGCAATGCCTGGTTTTGCAAAAACACAAAAGGATAAAATTGTTGTTCAAGGTGAAAATATCGCAGAACAACAATTACAATACTGGTTCCAACAAGCAGATAAAGAAACCCAAACTCGTTTTATAAATTGGGCAAAGAAACAAAAATAATATTGTAGTAATCTTTAATAATAAATTAAAGATTATGACAGTAATAAAGATAACACCTAAAAGTGAGCGATAAATAGCTCACTTTTTATCGCTAAGGAAGATATGATGAAATTTACGACTCGTACCCTTTCAAATAAAAAATCTGTCGCACTTGTTGCCCATGATCACTGTAAATTCGATTTAGTTAATTGGTGTAAATCACACACCTTATCCCTTTCAAAACACATTTTGTACGCCACGGGAACAACAGGCCATTTAATTAATAAAGAAACGGGGCTTACTGTTCAAAGCCTGCTTAGCGGTCCAATGGGTGGTGATCAGCAATTAGGTGCATTAATTGCTGAAAATAAAATTGATTTACTCATTTTCTTTTGGGATCCAATGAATGCAGTACCACATGATCCAGATGTAAAAGCGTTGATGCGTATTGCGACAGTATGGAATATCCCTGTAGCAATGAATATATCCACTGCCGATTTTCTAATTAGTTCGCCTGCATTCCAAGAAAAAATTGATATCCAAATTCCCGATTATCAAAATTACTTAAATGAAAGACTAAAATAATAATATTAATTAAAATGATGAATAATTGGTTAAATGCAAAAATAGTTGCCACTCTGCCGATCTTTATTGCCGTTAATATAGTGGCAATTATTGTTTGGCAACTAGATATATCTCAACAAACAATGCCTCTTATTTTGGGAATTATTGCAGGAGGATTAACCGATCTTGATAATCGTTTAACTGGTCGCTTAAAAAATGTCTTTTATACATTAATTGCCTTCTCAATATCTTCTGTTGCTACTCAACTTATGATTGGTAAAGGGATTAGTTTCAGTTTACTAATGATGTTAATCACCTTTATTTTCACAATGATTGGAGCCTTAGGGCAACGTTATAGTACAATTGCATTTGGTACATTAATTGTTGCCCTTTACACAACACTAGCTTATATCCCAAGCACTGCTTGGTATGTAAATCCAATTCTGATTTTATGTGGAACAATTATTTATAGCTTATGCTCTCTCACGATACACATCATTTTTCCGAATCGACCAGTACAAGAAAGCGTTGCGGTATCTTTTCTTGCATTAGCTGAATATTTAGAAAAAAAATCCCATTTTTTTGATCCTGATGATATTGCAGATTTAGAGAATAAACATATATCACTCGCCATCAAAAATGGTAACCTGATTGACGCTTTCAATAACACGAGAACCATATTATTTAACCGAATAAGCGGACAACATAGACATGCAAGAACAGCAAAGATGATAAAATATTACTTTGTTGCTCAAGAAATTCACGAAAGAATTAATTCTAGTCATCTTGATCACCTACAATTACTTGAACAGCTTAAAAATACAGACTTGGTTTTTCGTATTTTAAGATTGCTAGAAATTGAAGCTCAATCTTGTCGTAACATTGCCTATAGCTTACAAAACAATCAAAAATATTGCTATAATCAACGATTAGATCAAGCAATTACTGGTTTAACCCAATCACTAGAACTCTATTTAAACGCAAATATTATTGACCAGAAACAACAACTAACAATTAAAACATTAGTTGAAAATTTACAATTTGTTGCTTGGCAACTTAAACATATTGATCAAACTCAAACCGATCAAGAAGATGAATATAAAACGGCACTTATTCATACCGATCAAATAACAGGTGTAAAAAATATGTTTTTGACTATTTATAGTCATTTCACTTTTGAATCACAACTATTTCGCCATGCAGTAAGACTTTCTATCGTTGTTTTTACTTGTTGTATGATTGTGGAGCTACTTGATTTAAGTTTAGGTTACTGGATACTCCTTACTGCTATTCTTGTTTGTCAACCTAACTATTCATCAACTAAAGTACGCTTAAAACAACGGGTTGTCGGTACCATATTAGGTGTGATAGTAGCTTCCCTCATACCTTATATACAACCTACATTAGAATTGCAATTAGGATTAATTGTCGCCACCAGTAGTTTGTTTTTCTTTTTCAGAGTCAATAATTATAGCTTCTCAACATTTTTTATTACATTACAAGTTATTATTAGCTTTAATATAATGGGATTTGATGTCAGTAATGCTACATTCTCTCGATTATTAGATACTCTAATTGGTACGAGTATTGCTTGGTTTGCGGTATCTTATTTATGGCCAGATTGGAAATATCTCACGATAAAAAAAGTAATTCATCAAACAATGAAAGCAAATGCAAAATATTTTGTTTACATTATTGGACAATTACAATTTGGTAAAGGCGATCCATTGAAATACCGAATAGCGAGAAGGAAGGCTCATGAAACAGCCACTGCTCTCAGTACAACAATATCTAACATGAATAACGAGCCCCAAAAATATCAACATTACTTACAAGATAGTTTTGAGCTGTTAAAACTTAACTATTCGTTACTCAGTTACATTTCCGCGTTAGGTGCTTATCGTAAAAATATGCAAGAAATAAAGCAAAATATTACATTTTTAGCAGGTTTTTACCCTGTAAGTAAAAAGTTAATAAATATTTTAGAAAATATTGATCAATTAGAACCAACTATATTTAATGATCAAATTTTAAAGGTAGAATATGCTTTAAAAAAATTAAATAACGAAAATAATAACTTAAATAACGATACAAAATTAAGTATCCCTTTACAACAAATAAACTTAATTTGTCAGATACTGCCTGCACTATATAATTCCTATCATAGAATAGAACACAAAACAAACAATTAACTGCTAAATTGCTAATAAGTAAATAGACAATAAAGTACTATCATAAAAAAATAAAATTATTAGCGGAATTAAACATCAAGTAACATTAGAATGGCTGCATCACCGCCCCATTCTCTTGGAGCTTGATGTAATGCTCTCACTCTAGGATGCTGAACTAGCCATCGAGGAACTTGTCGTTTTAAGGTAAAAGTACCATATCCTGTCATCACACTAGCACAGCATATATGTTCTTTTTCACAGGCTTGAATTAAACTCGCCAATTCAATTTTAGCCTCTTGTTTTTTTAAACCATGTAAATCTAAAAATAATTCTGGCGAAAAATCACCACGTCTTAACTGCTTTAATAAATAAGAATCTTCCCCTTCTCTTAAATATTTAACCGCACTTTCTTCATTTAACAAAGGTTCGTATTCATCTGAAAAAAAGAATAATGTATCTTCTTTTTCTCTAATCTCTTTAATCGCTAATTTTTTCTTTAAGTTTTTCCTTTCTGGAACAAATACATTCTGTTCCAATGGCTTAACATCCTTGACTATCTCTCGGAATAAACTTAAATCGTCATTCTCTCGCATAATTATCCCAATAACCCATAACTTTTACTTAATGATAGCATATAATTATGATATAACTAGTAAACAGATGACACAGCTCAAAGGAAATCATAATGACTACCATAAATTTCAATCAAGATCTTATCCACAATATCATCTCTGATAATGTGCAACAAGATCTGCATACTATCAAAGATTTTTTACGTTGGACTTACAGTACTTTCAATCGCTCTGATATTTATTATGGACATGGTTATGATAATGCTTGGGACGAAACGGTACAACTGGTATTATCAGCATTACAATTACCAATTGACCTACCAAATGATTTATATAACTCACGCCTTACTCAATCTGAAAAAAATCATATTATTAAATTAGTTGTAACTCGAATTTCTGAGCGAATCCCCGTAGCTTATCTCACTAACAGTGCATGGTTCTGTGGCATAGAGTTTTATGTTGATGAAAGAGTAATTATTCCTCGTTCACCAATCAGTGCCCTTATTCAAGATAATTTTTCATCAGTATTACAATCAGCACCGACCAGAATTCTTGATATGTGTACAGGAAGTGGTTGTATTGCGATTGCTTGTGCAGAACAATTTCCTTATGCAGAAATTGATGCCGTTGATTTATCTATTGATGCACTCAATGTGGCTGAAATTAATATTGAACGCCATAATTTATTACATCGTGTTTTCCCAATTCGCTCTGATTTATTCTCTAGCCTACCTGAAGATAAATATGATCTTATTATTGCCAACCCACCTTATGTGGATAGCGAAGATCTCGCCGAAATGCCCGAAGAATATCATTATGAACCAGAAATGGCTCTAGGTTCAGGTACTGATGGATTAGCCATCACCAAACAAATTCTTTATGCTGCAGCTGATTATCTCTCTGACAATGGTGTATTAGTATGTGAAGTAGGCAACAGTATGATTCATTTAACCGAACAATATCCTGATGTACCATTTAAATGGCAAGAATTGAAAAATGGTGGCGTAGGCGTATTTGCACTAACAAAAACAGATTTAGTTAATCATAGAGATGAATTTAAAGCTTAATTTAGAATATAAATACTAAATTAGAAAAGAAAAAACTCAAGGTTTATTACCCTTAATACAACAACTGGTAATAAACCTTGTTATTTAACTCTATAATAATAAAATTAAGATATTGACCTTAACATTGTGCCAATATCCGTTAAACTACGAACAATTTTAACGCCCGCTTTTTCGAGTGCGGTAATTTTCTCATTAACTGTTCCTTTTCCATTACTAACAATCGCTCCTGCGTGTCCCATTCGTTTTCCTATTGGTGCAGTCATACCCGCAATGTAAGCAATAACAGGTTTACTCATATGATTTTTAATAAATTCTGCAGCCACTTCTTCGGAAGTACCACCTATTTCCCCAATCATAATAATTACATCCGTTTCAGGATCAGCTTCAAATTGGCGTAAAATATCCACAAAACTTGAACCAGAAATAGGATCTCCCCCAATCCCTACGCACGTAGATTGTCCTAGCCCTTCATCGCTAACTTGTTTAACCGCTTCATAGGTTAATGTGCCTGAACGAGAAACAATCCCTACTCGCCCTTTTCGATGAATATTTGCTGGCATAATACCGACCTTACACTCATCAGGTGTGATAATCCCTGGTGAATTGGGTCCAACCATTATTGTTCCTGTGGCATCTAATTTAACTTTTATTTCTATCATATCTAAAACGGGAATACCTTCTGTAATACAAACAATCAGTTTAATCCCCGCATCAATGGCTTCAAAAATTGCATCTTTACAAAATGGTGCAGGTACATAAATTACTGTTGCGGTCGCTTTTGTATAATCCACAGCTTCTTTTACAGTATTAAAGACAGGCAAACCTAAATGATAGGTTCCGCCTTTATTAGGCGATACGCCCGCTACTAATTTAGTGCCATATTGTAAGGCTTGTTCTGAATGATATGTCCCTTGACTTCCTGTAAATCCCTGACAAATAACTTTGGTATGTTTATTAATTAAAATTGACATTATTTACCCTCCGCTAATTGCACCACTTTTTTTGCAGCTTCAGCTAGACTATTCACTGCAATAATATTTATATTACTCTGAGATAAAATTTGATGTCCTTGTTCAGCATTGGTTCCTTCTAATCTCACCACCACAGGAACTTTTACACCAATTTCATTTACCGCACTAATAATCGCTTCTGCAATAAGATCACAACGAACAATACCACCAAAAATATTCACTATTACTGCTTTTACTGAATGATCCGTAAAAATAATATTAAAGGCTTTTATCATTCTTTCTTTCGTTGCCCCACCACCAATATCTAAAAAATTAGCTGGTTTTCCGCCATAAAAATTAATGGTATCCATTGTCCCCATTGCCAAACCAGCCCCATTGACAACACAGCCAATATTTCCTTCCAAAGCAACATAACTCAAATTATATTTTTCAGCTTCCGCCTCTCTAGGATCTTCTTGACTGGAATCACGCATTGCTAATAAATCTGAATGACGAAATAATGCGTTATTATCCACGACAATCTTAGCATCAAGGCAATGTAAATGGTTATCTTCTTGAATAATCAGTGGATTAATTTCTACTAACGCTAAATCTTTTTCCTTAAATAGTTTACCGAGTTTACAAAATAATTCGCTAAACTCTGAGACTTGAGCACCTTGCAAACCAAGCTTAAAAGCTAACGCTCGACCTTGATATGGCATTGCTCCTACTAGGGGATCAAGCACCACTTTATGTAATAAGTGCGGTGTTTTTTGAGCAACAGTTTCAATATCAACACCACCTTCTGCTGAGGCAATGACAACCACTCGTTGCAAGCTACGATCAACAATCAAACTTAAATAAAGTTCTTTTTTTATAGCAATATAAGGCTCAATATAAATACTGTGAACGGGATTACCTAAATGATTCGTTTGTGCTGTAACCAAAGGTTTTCCTAAAAAAGTATCAAAAAACGACCGCACTTCTTGTGCAGATTTACAAACCTTAACACCACCTGCTTTACCTCTTCCCCCTGCGTGTACTTGGCATTTCGCTACCCATTTTTGACCACCTAGTTTACTAATCGCCGCTAATCCCTCATCAATATGATGACATAATATCCCCGAACTAACAGGCACGCCGTATTCAGAAAAAATTGCTTTACTTTGATACTCATGTAAATTCATATTACTACCTTTTAACCCTATGTTTACATTCATTAAATATTAATTTTTGTACAGTATTAAGAATAATTGATTTATAAAAACAGATAAAGAAATTCTTAAAGATAAATACTAAATTACCCATAAATCTAGATTTAATTCTTGAAATCTCTATAATGACAAAGAAAATTATTAGTAAATTAACAAGATCACGCAAGAAAGGAATTACTATGTCTGATAACAAGCATTGCAAATTACTTATTTTAGGCTCAGGTCCTGCTGGTTATACTGCTGCAATTTATGCAGCAAGAGCAAATTTAAATCCAGTATTAGTAACAGGACTACAACAAGGTGGACAACTCACTACCACATCAGAAATTGAGAATTGGCCAGGTGATTTTAAAGAAACCACAGGTTCAGAATTAATGCAACGAATGCTTGAACACGCTGAAAAATTTGAAACTGAGATTGTGTTTGATCATATTCATAAAGTGGATTTATCAAAACGTCCATTTACTCTCTATGGTGATAGCCATACTTTCACTTGTGATGCGTTAATTATTGCAACTGGTGCTTCTGCTCGCTATTTAGGATTACCATCAGAAGACGCTTTTAAAGGACGTGGGGTTTCAGCTTGTGCTACTTGCGATGGTTTCTTTTATCGTAATAAACCTGTTGCAGTGATTGGTGGTGGTAACACTGCCGTAGAAGAAGCACTTTATCTAGCCAATATTGCAGCTGAAGTACATTTAATTCATCGCCGTGATAGTTTTAGAGCGGAAAAAATCTTAATTGATCGTTTATATAAAAAAGTAGAAGAAGGCAAAATTATTTTACACACCGATCGTACTTTAGATGAAGTATTAGGGAACGAAATGGGTGTAACAGGTTTACGTTTAAAAGATACTAAATCAAATGCCACAGAAGAACTTTTATTAGATGGTATTTTTGTAGCTATCGGTCACTCACCAAATACCGAAATTTTTGCGGATCAATTAGAACTAAATAATGGTTACATTGTAGTCAAATCTGGACTCAGTGGTAATGCTACAGCCACATCAGTTGAAGGTGTTTTTGCGGCTGGTGATGTAATGGATCATATTTATCGTCAAGCGATTACCTCAGCAGGTACTGGTTGTATGGCAGCACTAGATGCCGAACGCTTTTTAGATGCTGAAAAATAATGTTTTAACTTCAAAAAGCTAAGGGCGTATTCAAACGTCTTTAGCTTTATTTTTTAATCATACGCAAAAAAATACAAAAGATGATCATATGGATAAAATAAGACAGAAATATTTACAAAAATGGCTTAATAATCAACAAAAATCAATCAAAAAACAATTAAATTTAAATATCATTTTTGCCAGTATTTCATCAATAATTTTAGTCATTCAAACTTATTGCCTTGCAACACTTCTACATAATTTAATTATTGAAGGTAAGCCACGAGAACAATTAATCATCTATTTTATTGGTCTTATCCTCTGTTTTACATTGCGTGCAATTATTCTCTACATTAGGGAAAAAATTGGTTTTAAGTGCGGTCAAAAATTAAGAAATATTATTCGCCAACAAATTTTTGATAAAATTCATCTTGTAGGTCCTGCAACCATTAATAATAAACCAGCAGGAAGTTGGGCTACCATTATGTTAGAACAAGTAGAAAACCTACATAATTTCTATGCTCGTTATATTCCACAACAAAGCCTATCAGCGATTACCCCTATTGTTATTTTAATCGTCATTTTTCCACTAAACTGGGCAGCGGGACTGATACTCTTATTAACCGCCCCCCTTATTCCTTTATTTATGATATTAGTGGGTATGGCAGCCGCTGATAGCAATCAAAAAAATATGAATATATTGGCACGCCTAAGTGGACAATTTCTCGATCGCCTAAAAGGCTTAGAAACACTACGTCTCTTTAACAAAACAGAAGAACAAACCATACATATTGAAGAAACTACCGAAGACTATCGAGAAACTACAATGGACGTGCTAAAAATGGCATTTTTATCTTCGGCTGTTTTAGAGTTTTTTACATCAATCTCTATTGCATTAATGGCAGTTTATTTTGGATTTAGCTATCTCGGTGAACTTAACTTTGGTACCTATAATACCAGTTTAACCTTATTTGTTGGGTTCTTCTGCTTAATTCTTGCCCCTGAGTTTTATCAACCATTGCGAGATCTAGGGACGTATTACCACGATCGTGCAGCGGGTATTGGTGCAGCAGATGCTATTGTTGATTTCTTAGAAACCGATTATTTAACCAGTCAATCACAACAAAACGATCAAGTTACACAAAGTGAAATGGAAAATTCAGTGGTACCGCCAATAGAAATTATCGCTCAGGATCTTGTAATATTATCCCCACAAGGCAAGGCTCTCACAAAACCATTAAATTTCCGTTTATCAGCTAAAACTCACACAGCATTAGTTGGACAAAGTGGTGCGGGGAAAACTTCAATTATTAATACATTATTAGGTTTCTTAGCTTACAAAGGCAGTTTAACTATTAATAATATTGAATTAAACACATTAAATCTAGCACAATGGCGTAAACAAATTGCTTGGGTAGGGCAAAATCCATTACTGTTAGAAGCCACCGTCAGAGAAAATTTATTACTTGGTGATATTCAAGCAACAGAACAAGAAATTACAACGGCCTTAGAGCAATCCCAAGCTAGTGAATTTATCAATAAAATAGGCTTAGAAACTAAAATTAAAGAAGGTAATATTGGACTTTCCGTAGGTCAAGCACAACGCCTTGCAGTTGCTAGAGCCTTGTTACGACAAGGTAATTTACTCCTACTTGATGAACCAACTGCAAGCCTTGATGCTCAATCAGAAAATTTGGTACTAGCCGCCTTACAACAAATTAGCCAATCGCAAACGACACTAATGATTACCCATAGAATTGAAGATCTCAAACAATGTGACAATATTCTAGTAATGCGAGAAGGTGAAATTATTCAACAAGGACATTTTGATCAACTTAAAAATGAAGGCTTTTTTGCCGAACTTCTTGCTCAAAGACAACAGGATATTAACTAATGCGTTCATTATTACCTTTTATTCGTTTATTTAAATACGCTAAATTTCCTTTATTTATTGGCATTATTTTAATGATTACGGGACTCGCTGCCAGTATCAGCTTATTAACCCTTTCTGGCTGGTTTCTTGCCGCTACCGCTATTGTAGGAATACATACCCTATTTAATTTTTTCTATCCTTCAGCTAGTGTTCGAGGCTTTGCTATAGGTAGAACGGTTGCACGCTATTTTGAAAAAATCGTGACTCATGATGCCACTTTTCGTATTCTAGCCAAATTACGTGTGCAAGTTTTTAGTAAAATTATTCCTCTAAGCCCATCAGTATTAAATCGTTATCGTAATACAGATTTACTTAACCGATTAGTTGCAGATGTGGATACCCTTGATAATCTTTATTTACGTCTTATTGCACCTTTTATTAGTGCAATCGTTGTTATTATAGCGATGACGATAACCCTAAGCTTCTTTAATCTAAAAATTGCGTTAGGTATCGGATTTACCTTATTAATATTACTAATTGTTATTCCAACTATTTTTTATCATTTAGGTAACAAATTTGGATTGGCTCTCACACAATCTCGTGCCAATTATCGCACTCAATTTCTCGAGTTTATCCAAGCTCAAGCAGAATTATTACTTTTCAATGCGGCACAACCACTAAAACAACAATTAAATGAAACAGAACAACAATGGCAAGCTTACCAGCAGCAAGAAGCTAATCTATCAGGATTTTCTACCGCACTTTTATTATTTATTAATGGTCTGATTTTATCCACGACCCTTTGGGTTGCTGCCAATGCTGATTTTGGTGATTGGGATTATCCTAAAGCCTTAATTGGCTTATTTGCACTTGCGGCTTTAGCAAGCTTTGAAATATTAATGCCAATCGGAGCCGCATTTTTACATATCGGACAAATTGTTGCTTCAGCAGAGCGTGTTAATGAAATAACTTCACAGCAGCCGTTAGTACAATTTAATGGAACTAATACAATTCAAATTACGCCAAATCAACCAATCATTGAGATTCAAGATCTGCTATTCCACTATCCAGAAAAAAAAGAACTGGCTATTGATCATCTTAATTTATCAATACTCGCTCAACAAAAAGTTGCTATTTTAGGAAAAACAGGTAGTGGTAAATCCACTCTTTTACAATTATTAGTCCGTCATTATGATGCACAACAAGGTCAGTTACAGTTAGCTGGCAAAGATATTCGCTCATATACCGAAAGTAGTTTACGTCAGCATATTTGCTTTTTAACACAACGTGTTCATATTTTTAGTGATACATTGCGTAATAACTTACAAATAGCCTCAACCACTAAAATAAAAGATACACAATTTATTGATATTTTACAAAAAGTAGGCTTAAGTAAATTATTAGAACAAGAACAAGGTTTGGATTTATGGTTAGGTGATGGTGGTCGCCCACTTTCTGGTGGAGAACAACGCCGTCTAGGGCTAGCAAGAGTATTATTAAATGAAGCACCAATAGTACTACTTGATGAACCAACAGAAGGGCTAGATCGTGAAACAGAACGCAATATACTTGCGTTAATATTACAACATTGCCAACAGAAAACCTTGATTATGATAACACACCGTTTAACATCAATTGAAAAATTCGATCAAATTTGTATTATTGATAATGCTAAACTGATTGAAAAAGGATCTTATTCAGAATTAATCAATAAGCCACAAGGTTTCTTCAAACGGTTACTAGAAAGAATTTAGATAAGAAAGATTGAGTTGGGTGGAAACCTTCCCAGCTTGATCTCGGCACACAGAAATTCTGACTTTGGCTGCTTTCTTCCGAACCTGACCGAGTAAACCAGACACTATTGCGAGGAACCGAAAAGGTTTCCATAGGATTGATCACCTAAACTAGAATAATCAAGAGCCAGTATTATGCAATAAGACTTTGCATTTTGCAAATGTTTACTTATTGATTGCTGGTAATTTCTGCTATACTTCGCCTCATCATAAAATTAAAGCACCAGCATTCGTCCTCATTTTACAATATAAGAGATAAAAATTATGTCCAAAGTACTCGATAATTTAATTAACCTACTGAAACTTGAAAAACTAGATGATTTACTCTTTAGAGGTGAAAGTCAAGATTTAGGATTACGTCAAGTATTTGGTGGACAAGTCATCGCTCAAGCACTTTCAGCAGCAATACAAGTCGTCCCAAAGGAAAGAAAATTACATTCTTGTCACGCTTATTTTCTTAGTGCGGGAGATAGCCAATTACCAATAATTTATGATGTACAAATATTACGTGAAGGACGTAGCTTTACGGCAGTAAGAGTAAACGCAATACAACATAATCAATCCCTATGTCATATTACAATTTCTTTTCAGTTAGAAGAAAATGGATTCGAACATCAATCAATGATGCCAAATGTAGGACAACCTGAAGATTTTATCTCTGAAAAAACGATCATCAATAAGCTTGCCTCTTATATACCTGAAACAATTCGTGATAAATTTACTGCAGAACGTCCTTTTAATATTCATAGTAAATATATCAACAATCCATTTCAAGGCAGTGAATTACCTCCAGAGCAATATGTTTGGTTTAAAGCAAATGGTAAAGCACCGCTTGACCAAGCAATACAACAATGTTTACTGGCTTATTTTTCAGATTTTCATATTTTATTAACCGCACTTCATCCTCATCAGAAAGGATTGCTAGAACAGGGAATGAAAGTTGCAACCATTGATCATTCAATTTGGTTTCATCGCTCACTAGATTTAAATAATTGGTTGTTATACGCAATAGAAAGTAATAATGCTTTTGGAGCCAGAGGATTATCTCGTGGACAACTATTTGATCAACAAGGGCGATTAATTGCCACAACCCAACAGGAAGGGCTAATTCGTTACACGCCACCACTGAAAAAATAAACTAGTCAGCCAAATATATAAACGAAAAATACATAAAATAAATAAGCGCACTTTATGTCATAAAAAATTTACTTTCTAAAAAATAAAAGTGCGGTTATTTTTTATCAATTTGTTGAAAAATCATTTAAAAATAAGCAAATATGCTTTAGAATAACTAGGAATTTACTATTTAACTGCCAATATTTCCATGAAATTAAATATACCCACGATCTTAACTATTTTTCGAGCTATTTTAATCCCATTTTTTGTGGTTGCGTTTTACTTACCTTTTTCTTGGGCACCTTTTTTAACAACCTTAATATTTTTTATTGCCGCTATCACCGATTGGTTTGATGGTTATCTCGCTAGAAAATGGAATCAAACAACTCCTTTTGGTGCATTTTTAGATCCTGTTGCAGATAAAGTGATGGTTGTTGCTGCATTAGTATTGGTTGTCGAATATCAACATTCTTTTTGGGTAACCCTTCCTGCAATTATAATGATTTCCCGAGAAATTATTATCTCCGCATTAAGAGAATGGATGGCTGAAATTGGTAGTCGAGGAAAAGTTGCAGTATCTTGGTTAGGAAAAATAAAAACCACTTCACAAATGCTTGCTCTTGGCGGATTATTATGGCGTTATAACGTACTAATGGAAATAGCTGCAATCATATGTCTTTATATTGCTGCAATTTTGACTGTTTGGTCAATGCTTCAATATTTAGCAATTGCAAAAGACTCCTTATTAAACGATACCACAGATTAACGTATTTCTAATATTTATTGTCGGAATATCATAAAGGTAAATCTTAAGTAAGATTATAGCGTATAATTAGTGATGATATTTAATCATCTAATTTATAACATAAAATAATCAAAATATTATGAACATTGGAAGATTGATCTATTTTTAAGCAAACGAAAATATTTTTTCAAAAATATATTTGACAGTAATACAGAAATAAGTAAAATGCACATCGTTGTTTGGGAACATTGAAGTTCTTAAAATGCGGGAATAGCTCAGTTGGTAGAGCACGACCTTGCCAAGGTCGGGGTCGCGAGTTCGAGCCTCGTTTCCCGCTCCAAGCCCGAGTGGTGAAATCGGTAGACACAAGGGATTTAAAATCCCTCGACTTTCGAGTCGTGGCGGTTCAAGTCCGCCCTCGGGCACCATTTTAGAATAATGGTACAAAATAAAAGATAGTCGCGTTAGCGACTTTTTTTATACCTAAAATTGACTCACTCGCTACATAACCAATATGTAGAAGCAGTCCTGCTGGCTAGCTTTTAAAAACCTGTTTCTAATGAATAATAAAGAGTAATAAAAAAGACATTATAACTATTCCCCAAATAATATTTTATAGAGAAAGGCATAGACAAGTTTCTATCAAATAAAAAAATAAAGCTAAATCTAGTGTAAATTATTCTTCTAATTTCTGATTAAATACATCATTTACTTTCTATATTTCATATTTTCTATACAGGTTTGTGTATTATCACTATCTTGAGCTAAACACCAAGAAAGTGGAGCTTGAAAGCGATATCCTAAATCGTAATAGCATTTGTCACGAAATTCTCCAAGTTTACGTATAATATATCTATATTGTTCATACTCTTCTTTGTAAGAATTAATCATTTTTATAGGATCTTTATTAAACTTAGCTCTCAAATAATTATATACTTCTTGATCCTTTTTAGTCTTCAATACATATTTATTCGATATTTGAGAACATTTTTCTAAATCATTAAATGAAATATTCTTATTATTTTTTAACCAATAATTAAAGGCACTTGGGGATCCATTAGCCAAATAACACCCAGACAGAACAACAACCACACTAAATAAAAAAATCTTTTTCATCATTCATTCCCCTGATTATTTTCAATAATACTACCATTACCAAAATTAATTATTTTTGTTTTGGGTCCTATTTGTCCCCATACTTTATTTTGATAATTAATAATATCTAACCTTGCTTTCCCATCATCTTCTTTCGGAGGCTTAAGAAAACTAATCACTTCCTCATCTTTGTAATATGCTATCGTGTGATCTCCTGAAAAAATTCCCCATAATGGTATTCCTGTAGCGTTACTTCCTGTCGTATCCGTATTTCCTATACCTAAACTAAACTTACCTGAAACATAGGGTAAACCTATTCCCGTTGCAACAATATCCCTTGGTGCAACTGCATACTCTATACTTCCTTCATTAAATAGTTTGCTTGCTTTTTCCGTATAGCCTTGATCATGGAAGCCTCCTGATAATGTACCAGCTATGGTATGATTACGCATTGAATAAGATGTGCCGACAGTATTGGCTTTTAATTTGGTATTATCAATACTGTATTCCCTGGTAATCTGCCCAGTTCATTGCATTCTTTGTACTTGAAGCCCCTAAGCTATGAGAAAAGTGCTTTAAATCAACTTTATCATCAGGATTATTTCGATTATATTCTTCTAATAATCCCCAAACTTTTGCCTGCTCACGGCTGGCATTTGATGTACCAAAAATACTTGGTATATATCTAATCCTGCCCGCAAACGTTCAAAAACAGTAAAGGTAAATTCTTCGGCTAACCCTGCGTAAGGTTTTCGCACGATCATTGTGACATTACTTTCTATATTTCATATTTTCTATACAGGTTCTTGTATTATCGCCATCTTGAGCTAAACACCAATAAAGTGGCGCATTAAACCTATATCCTTTTTGGTATAAACATTCATTAATTAAAATCGACTGTTTTTCTGTATATTTTGAAAACTCTTGATATTCTTGGGTATTATTTCTGAATACCATATAGTCATTGTCAAATTTATCTAATAAATAAATATATCGTTCACCCAAAATATTATTGGCATTTATCTTGCAAGTATTTATATCAGTATAAGGAACTACTTTCCCATTTTTTATCCAGAAATTAGTTTGAGATGGTGATCCATTTGCTAAATAACAACCAGATAAAACTAAAGTTAAGCTTAATAACAATAATGGTTTCATTATTTATCCTCTTGATTGCTTTCAATAATTTTACTATTACTGAAATTAATAACTTTTGTCTTTGGTCCCATTTGTCTCCATACTTTGTTTTGATAGTTCTTAATTTTTTTTCTATCCTTATCCTCAATCTTGAGGAAATCAATAACATCCTTATCTTTATAATATGCGGTTGTATGATCTCCTGAAAAAATTCCCCATAATGGTATTCCTGTAGCGTTACTTCCTGTCGTATCCGTATTTCCTATACCTAAACTAAACTTACCTGAAACATAGGGTAAACCTATGCCCGTAGCAACAACATCGGCAGGAGCTGCTGTGTAAGAAACCTGACCTTTGCCAAATAATTCTGCTGCACTATCTACATAACTTTTCTCTACTCGCCCTAAGGTCAATTTATTCACTAAACTGTTTGATTGCATTCAACTTAATAAAGCAAAGCAATAAACCTACAATAAAGCGGTAAGCTCCCCTCTTATTTTTACAAAATTTCAGCAACAACTCACTGCTTGTCTATCAAGGCTAGTTTCGGTATTTTTTATATTTATCACACATTCTCATATTAAAACTACCTTCCCAACACCAACCTAAATCAGGCTTAAAGCGATAACCTAATTCATAAGCACATTCATTAAATATCTTATCAAGTCTATCTATAGAGACATCCCATTCTTTGATTTCTTCAGGTGTAAGATCTCCATACTTTTTATTTTCCAAATATTTATCTCTTTCAGTCATCACATTTTCCATTTTATTCTGACATATTCGAAAATCTTTCCCTTGGATATGAACTCCATTCTTTTTCCATTGATTATTGACAGGGGCAGAACCTAAAGAGAACAATCTGTAGCTACATCCCGTAAGCCCTAATATTAATAAAACTAGTAACCAATTTTTCATTATTGATTCTCCTCTTTATGATTATTAAATTGAATTGTTTTAATCTTCGGCTCAAAACTACCCCATTTCTCTTGATGATAAGTTTTCAACTTTTTAAATTCATCCTTATTACCAATAAGAAATTTCGCCGCTCTTTCATCCCTAATATAGGCCTCTGTATGATCTTTCAAAGCATCCCATACAGGAATATACCATTTTTTCTCGGAGGTGGAATCTGAATTACCAATCCCTATGCCATATCGCCCTGCAACCCATGGTAAACCTATGCCCGTAGCGACAACATCGGCAGGAGCTGCTGTGTAAGAAACCTGACCTTTGCCAAATAATTCTGCTGCACTATCTACATAACTTTTCTCTACTCGCCCTAAGGTCAATTTATTCACTAAACTGTTTGATTGCATTCAAATTAATACACTAAAGCGATAAACCTACAACAAAGCGGTCAGTTCCGCTTTTATTTTTGCAAAATTTCAGCAACAACTCACCGCTTGTCTGTCAAAGCTAGTTTCGGTATTTTTTTAATTCTCTACATCTTTTCATATTAAGACTTTCTTCCCAACACCAACCTAAATCAGGTTTAAAACGATAACCTAGTTCATAAGCACAATCAAAATATATTCCCATTAATCGATCAATTTCTAAATCCCACTCATTCTGCTCTTCAGGTGTCCTCTCTGAATATTTTTTATTTTGCAGATACTTATCTCTAGCTGTCTTTACACTTTCTTTCCTGTCAAAGCATATTCCAAAATCCTTCCCTTGCAGATGAACACCATTCTTTTTCCATTGTTTTTCTACTGTCTCACTACCAACAAACGTTGCTCTACAACCTGCTAACCCAATAATTAAGAATATTAATAACCAATTTCTCATCGCTATTTCTCCACTTCGTGATCGTTAAATCGAATAGTTTTAACCTTTGGTTCAAAATGACCATTCCATAGACCTTGATGATAAGACTCTATTATTTTAAACTCATCCTCGTTCATATCTGTTAGAAATCTTGCAACTCGTTCATCTCGAATATAGGCATCTGTATGATCACCTTTGAGCATATCAATTATTGGAATATACCATTTTTTCTCAGAGGTGGAATCTGAATTACCAATCCCTATACCATATCGCCCTGCAACCCATGGTAAACCTATTCCTGTAGCGACAACATCGGCAGGAGCTGCCGTGTAAGAAACCTGACCTTTGCCAAATAATTCTTCCGCTCTATCTACATAGCTTTTCTCTACTCGCCCTAAGGTCAATTTATTCACTAAACTGTTTGATTGCATTCAACTTAATACAACAAAGCGGTAAGTTCCGCTTTTATTTTTACAAAATTTCAGCAACAACTCACCGCTTGTCTGTCAAGGCTAGTTTCGGTATTTTTTATATTTATCACACATTCTCATATTAAAACTACCTTCCCAACACCAACCTAAATCAGGTTTAAAACGATAACCGAGTTCATAAGCACATCCATAATATATTAAATCAAGCCTAGATAAAGATAAGCTTCGCTCATCTATTTCTTCTGGTGTAAGTTCAGAATAATTTTTATTTTTCAAGTACTTTTCTCTTTCACTCATTGATTTATTAGTTCTATCTTCACATATTCGAAAATCTCTCCCTTGAATATGAATTCCATTTTTTTTCCATTGATTGATAACAGGAGAAGAACCGACAAACATTGCTTTGCAACCGACTAATCCTAATATTAAATATCCTAATAACCAATTTTTCATTACTGATTCTCCACTTTATGATTATTAAATTGAATTGTTTTAGTCTTTGGCTCAAAACTACCCCATCTATCTTGATGGTAAGAGTTGATTTCTTCTAAATTTTCACCATACCGAAGAAGAAAGTCTGCTGCTCGTTCATCCCTAGTATATATCGTTGTATGATCACCTTTAACCATATCAATTATTGGGATATACCATTTCTTCTCAGAGGTGGAATCTGAATTACCAATCCCTATACCATATCGCCCTGCAACCCATGGTAAACCTATCCCCGTGGCGACAACATCCGCAGGAGCTGCCGTGTAAGAAACCTGACCTTTGCCAAATAATTCTGTTGCACTATCTACATAGCTTTTTTCTACTCGTCCTAAGGTTAATTTATTCACTAAACTGTTTGATTGCATTGGGTAGGAAGGTCCTGCTCCGTATCCGTTGAATGTGAGGTGATCAAAAGTTAACCCTTGAGATTTCGCCCAGCTAAAGCTGTTTTGGGAACTTGATGCACCTAAACTGTGTACCACATGGTCTAGGTTTACTCGTTCTTCTACACCCACTCGTTTATTATACTCATTCAGTTGTTCAAAGTTTTTCACTTGGTCTCGGCTAGCATTTGATGCACCAAAGATAGAAGGCATATTTAACCCCGCTCTTACTCGTTCAAAAATAGTAAAGGTAAATTCTTCGGCTAACCCTGCGTAAGGTTTTCGCACGATCATTGTGACATTACTTTCTATATTTCATATTTTCTATACAGGTTTGTGTATTATCTCCATCTTGAGCTAAACACCAATAAAGTGGAGCTTGAAAGCGATATCCTAAATCATAAAGACATTGATTTTTTAAAACATCAAGTTTATTTAAAAAATTTAAATATTCTTTATATTCGGATTCATGATAAAAAGCCATTTTTGCTAGAGAATTAACTGCTATTTTTTCCAAAAAGTCGAACCTTTCTTTTTCTTCTTCATTTAAAGAGGAATATTTTGCTCTTTGATAACAATTTTCTGCATCAATATCAGATAGCTCAATACCATTTTTTTTCCAAAATGAATATTCTGGTGGTGAGCCATTAGCCAAATAACAACCAGATAAAACTAAAATTAGACTTAATAACAATAATGGTTTCATTATTTATCCTCTTGATTATTTTCAATAATATTACCCTTACTAAAATTAATTATTTTAGTTCTTGGTCCTATCTGACCCCATTCTTTCTTTTGATAATTAATAATACCTGAATAAGCTTTACCCTTATCTTTTTTAAATGAATTAAGAAAACTAATCACTTCCTCATCTTTGTAATATGCCATCGTGTGATCTCCTGAAAAAATTCCCCATAATGGTATTCCTGTAAAATTACTTCCTGTTGTATCCGTATTTCCTATACCTAAACTAAATTTACCTGAAACATAAGGTAAGTTTATTCCTGTTGCAACAATATCTCTTGGGGCTACTGCATATTCAACACTTCCTTCTTTAAACAATTTGCTTGCTTTTTCCGTATAGCCTTGATCATAGAAGCCTCCTGATAATGTACCTGCTATGGTATGATTACGCATTGGATAAGATGTGCCGACAGTATTGGCTTTTAATTTGGTATTATCAAACTGTATTCCCTGGTAATCTGCCCAGTTCATTGCATTCTTTGTACTTGAAGCCCCTAAGCTATGAGAAAAGTGCTTTAAATCAACTTTATCATCAGGATTATTTCGATTATATTCTTCTAATAATCCCCAAACTTTTGCCTGCTCACGGCTGGCATTTGATGCACCAAAAATACTTGGTATATCTAATCCTGCCCGCAAACGTTCAAATACGGTATAAGTTAATTCAGATGTTATCGATGTATAAGGCTTTCTTACTACTAGTACATCATTATCTAAATAATCCGAACCGCCATATTGAATTACCCCTGTCAAACGATCATTGTCTGTCATATTCATTATTCCATGAGCATACATTCTCGATAGCTTTTCTGCTTCTTCTCTGGTTTTAGGTACTTCAAGATTATTTATATCAAGCTCTTTCGATGCAATACAATCAATTTGATTAAAGATAAAATTGTCCATAGTCGGAAAGAACATTATTTTCTATATTTACTATAAATTTGACATTTTAAATTATATCTATAACAATAAACCCAACTAGTTGTATAAAAATGGTAGCCCTGCTCATACATACATTTTCCAAAAGAATTATAATACCTATCACTTGCAAATTGATATTTCTGTTCGGTTTTTTCCCAACATTGATTTCTTAATCCAATATCAGCCTTCTTTTTCGATGAAACATGTTGCCAATAATGTTCAAATTCATATGTATCTCTCTGTGCTAAAAAATCTATTACAGAACAACTTGACAGAAATAAAGAAGCAAAAATTACTACTCGTATTTTTATTTTATTTATCCTCTATTGTATTAAAGTGATAATTCCTAATATTATTGATAATTCTTATTTTTTCTTTTATTACATCTTTATCATAAACAAACCTTAAATTATCAATATGAAGGATACCAAAGACAACCTGATAGCATAAAACCTATTGCACTCAACATAATTTTTTTCATTTTACTGTTTAACTTACCGATATTTATTGTAAATTTCACAGCTTTTTGGACGACGATAACAATATGCAAAGCTCTCTGTTCTAAAACGATAACCTTTGGTATATAAACATTCAGCATAAAATTCTAAATCACCAATACCTTTCGAGCATTCATGCCGATCTTCAATTGGAGCTTTATTGCCATTTTTATCTACAAAATATCCCATATCACTCACTACATAAGAAGGATATAGATCCCAAATACAGCCCGATAGCATAAATCCTATTGCACTTAACATAATTATTTTTTTCATTTTACTGTTTCCTCTTCTATATTTTTGATATTACAATTCCCACCCTCACCATATACTTTATTCAATATATCAATGGCATTATTATAATTATGCAAAAAACGATCTTCATCATTTTTATCAAAACCATAATTTAGATTATTTCTATTAAAATTCGCCTCTGAATGAGCTTGTAAAAAATTAATTCCTTTCCCATCTGCTGTTGTGGGATTATTACCTATCATTCCTAAACCAACGCCTCTTAGTATCGGTATTCCCTGACAAACAACATCTCCAGAAACACAACTGTATTGCGTTTTGACATCTTTAAAGAATGGTTTTGCTTGATTATGAATATCTTTTGAAGGGTATGAGCCACCAAGATGTAAAAAATCAACTTTAGTATTTTCATATTTTTGCCCTAAATGTTCTGACCAGTTAAGAGCATTTTTATTTCCTGATACTCCGAGACTATGGGATAAATTATGAGAATTATAAACAGGATCTCCATAAGTTTTGGCATAAGCATTATATTCATCTAGCTTTTTCCAGATTTGGACAGTATCTCTTGTTGCATTAGAAGCACCAAAAATAGCAGGTTTATTTGCCCAAGCCCTCAATCGTTCAAAGCCAGTGAAGATAAATTCATTTACTACTCCTGCACTACCTCTATTTAATACAACGCCCAATTCATCAAGAGATTTTAATTCCTTTTCATACAAGATAGCACTAGATATTTTATCTTCTCTCGTTAAATTTAACATTCCCGCTGTTGCTGTTTTACTCAATAGTTCAGCTTGCTCTCTTGTAAGAACTTTATCACTATAAATGACTTTTTTAAGTACTAATGGATCATTTACTTTTAAACATGAAATATGTTCACAGTCCGCTCTTTCTTTAGATGTAGTAAAACTAGAGTCTTCATTCTTCTCCATTTTATAATAAATATCATCTCCTGTTTGACTAACATTATTAATAAAACTTTGAGCAATATCTAAATCACGACTAAGGTCTTCTTTAATTGCCTGAATATCTACCTTACTTACACTTTGGTTTTGGTTTTGATTTCGTTGATTTAGCGTATCTATAAGCTGAGAGGTTGCCTGCCCTGTTAGCTTTTCCTGTGCAGAAGAATCCGTAATTTTAATATTAGATGTATTGATTCGGCTCGTAGTTACACCATTCTCACTTCCCTTATCACTCATTTGCCCCAATAATGCAGTAGCAAGACCTTTTGCAATTCCCCAATTCCCTTGATTACCTATACCAGCAATACCTTGTATTTCAACTTTTGAATTCCCATCTGAATGATTTTCACCAACTGGTTTTAATTTTACCCCTTCAACTTCTTTAGGTGCATTACCGCCACTCACACTAAATCCACCACTTAATCCAAAACCTTTAGCTGAAGATGAATGATTTTGAATATCCGAATGGCTTAATGTGCCTGTTGAGAAGCGGTTTTTATTGTCCGCTTCGGCTTTTTCTATTGAAGTAATTAAACCACCTTTAAGATTAGTATGTTTTTTAACATTAACCTTAAAGCCATCATCCCCTGTAAATACACCCGCCTGCGTACTTACACTGGCATAATCCGCATTAACCTTAGATTGACTATAGCTTGCACTGCCTGAAACACCGTAGCCCACTGTCACCTGACCACTCATATTTTTTTGCTTACCTTTGTAGGTCACCGTGTCTTGTAAGCTTTCAATATTAAGGTTTTGAGCCTCAATACTAACACCTTTACCTACAACTTGAGCCCCTTTTAAAGTGGTATCATTTTTACTTACAATGGTGGTTTGGCTATAAATTACATTTCCCTTTATCCCATTTAGGGTTCATATAACCACATTCTGCTGAAGTAAAACGAATATACCCCCTATCTGCCATACAATTTCTAAACATTTTATAAAACTTGCCATTTATAGTGTAATTATTTGGTGTATCAACAAGAGTGCTATCTTTTGCACCACAAGCTAAGGCGTCTTTTAGACGCTGTTCTGAATCCCTATGACCAATTGTATTAGGTTTTTGATAAGCCGCTATTGCTGGCCAATTTTCGCCTTTATCAACATAGCAATTAACCATTTAAGGTGTATACATACATCCATCATGATAATAACAACTTGTTAATAAAAAACTGAATAAATAAACTCTTTTTTTCATTTAATTACCTCCAAATTGAGATAGCACTTTCATTAAATCTGATGAAATTAAATCACTTAAAGCAAATATCACTACTTACCAAAAGTGCGGTGGGTTTCTTTTAAGTTTTTAAAACTTTCAAAAATCCTACCGCACTTTACTTATAATCATAGTGTAGCCTATAAATTACATTTTCCTTCATCCCATTTAGGGTTCATATAACCACATTCTGCTGGGTATAAATGGCGATATCCTTTGTCTTGCATACAGTCTTCAAAATATTTATAAAATTTACCATTTATCGTATAATCACTTGGGAGATTTTGAAGAGAACTATCTTTTGCACCACAAGCTAAGGCATCTTTCAAACGTTGCTCCGAATTTGTATGCCCAATTGTATCTGGTTTTTGATAATGAGCTATTGCTGGCCAAATAGGTCCTTTTTTAGCTTCACAGTTTGCAGATACAACTTGAATAATTGGTCTGAAACATTCATCTTCAAAAGAATATAAACAGCAATTTAACAAAAATATACTCAGTATTAACACTATTTTTTTCATTTAATTACCTCCCAATTGGAATAATACTTCCATAAAATCTGATGAAACTAAATCACTTAAGGCAAATACCACCACTTACCAAAAGTGCGGTGGGTTTCTTCTAAGTTTTTAAAACTTTTAAAAATCCTACCGCACTTTCCCGTAATCACAGTTTGGCTATAAATTACACTTTCCCTTATCCCATTTAGGGTTCATATAGCCACATTCTGCTGGATATAAATGGCGGTATCCTTTGTCTTGCATACAATCTTCAAAATATTCATAGAATTTACCATTTATGGTGTAATGACTTGGTTTATTTTGAAGAGAGCTATCTTTTGCACCACAAGCTAAGGCGTCTTTTAGACGCTGTTCTGAATCTGTATGACCAATTGTATTAGGTTTTTGATAATGAGCTATTGCTGGCCATTCTTCTCCTTTATCAACACAATCTGCAGGAACTACCTGAATAATTGGGATAAAACACTCTTCCTGAGAAGAATATAAACAGCCATTTAACAAAAATATACTCAATATTAACACTGTTTTTTTCATTTAATTACCTCCAAATTGAGATAGCACTTTCATTAAATCTGATGAAATTAAATCACTCAAAGCAAATATCACTACTTACCAAAAGTGCGGTGGGTTTCTTCTAAGTTTTTAAAACTTTCAAAAATCCTACCGCACTTTACTTATAATCATAGTGGAGCCTATAAATTACATTTCCCTTCATCCCATTTAGGGTTCATATAACCACATTCTGCTGGCCAATATTTATGATAACCTTTGGATTTCATACATAATTGAAATTTTTCTAAATCGTCACGACTACTATGTCTTAACTTAATATCACCATATTTTGCACCACAAGCCACCGCATCTTTCCAGCGTTGTGCAGAATCCGTATGACCAATCGTATTAGGTTTTTGATAATGAGCTATTGCTGGCCAAGTTTCACCCTTATCAACATAGCAATTAACCATTTGAGGTGTATACATACATCCATCATGATAATAACAACTTGTTAATAAAAAACTGAATAAATAAACTCTTTTTTTCATTTAATTACCTCCAAATTGGAATAATACTTCCATAAAATCTGATGAAACTAAATCACTCAAAGCAAATATCACTACTTACTAAAAGTGCGGTGGGTTTCTTTTAAGTTTTTAAAACTTTCAAAAATCCTACCGCACTTTACTATTAAAAAACAAATCTACTTTATATTTGAATATTTTGGATCAGAATCAAACTTGTATTTCCCGTTAGAAAGAACACATTCAGCCATGATATCGGCCATTACTTCTTTTGTATACAACTCATTCAATCTCTCTTTTGCTAACTTCATTTGAGTTCTATCACATATTTCAGACTCTTTATACCAACTAGTATCTTTAGTACTCTGATTACAATTCCAATCAAAAGGTCGACAAGGGTAGCACCCCGTTAAAAATAAAATACTGATACCTATTAATTTAATATGGATTTTCATCATTACTCACTCCTTCCTTATTAACTGGATTAACTAATTTAGGTTGAGATGGATTATTGCCTGAAAATATTGGTTTTCCCCAGACCTTTATAAAGTTCTTAAACTGTTCTTTTTCTGATATAGGATCTGGTACTTCAGCAAAATAACTACTGACTAAAAGTACTGTTATTTCCTCAAGTTTTAAAACTTTCAAAAATCCTACCGCACTTTACTTATAATCATAGTGGAGCCTATAAATTACATTTTCCTTTATCCCATTTAGGATTCATATAACCACATTCTTCAGAAGAGATGTAAATATATCCTCTATCAGCCATACAATTTTCTAGCACTTTATAAAACTTACCATTTATAGTGTAATTACTTGGAGCATCTACAAGGGTGTTATCTTTTGCACCACAAGCTAAGGCATCTTTCAAACGTTGTGCAGAATCCGTATGACCAATTATATTAGGTTTTTGATAATGAGCTATTGCTGGCCAAGTAGGTCCTTTTTTAACTTCACAGTTTGCAGATACAACCTGAATAATTGGTCTGAAACATTCATCTTCAAAAGAATATAAACAGCCATTTAATAAAAATATACTCAATAGCAAAATTAACTTTTTCATTTTAATTTCCTCCCAACTTATACAATACTTCCATAAAATCTGATGAGATTAAATCACTTAAGGCAATAGGGACTGTAACTGGAATAGCAACTGCCGTTGTTACTTCCGATGCTTTACTCTCTAATCCATTCTTTTGGGAAGTATTACCTTGCTTATCATACCAGCCCCATATTTGCCCACCTAATAAATCATGAGGCCCCGCAAAAGATTCCACTAATATGTCAGAAAAATCACCTTTTTTATATTGCATCAGTGGCTTTCCGTCAAAGTACCACCCGCCTTCGACAGGCTGAAAACCACCTGTTGCACCATAAGAATCTCTAACAAATTCATTTATTTCAGGATTAATAGCATCAGATAAACTTGGTAATTTATCATCACCATTATAAATAACTGCCCCATCAGGGCTTAAAACACATCTATTCTCACCACAAATAGCATTTACATCAATACGCACCCCACCTAATTTTACCCCATCAAAATAGCCACTATCATAGGAATCATTACGTAACACTTTACCTGTTGTTGCATCAACAATTCCTTTAAATTTTCTGGAGTTTGCAAGGGTTTCTTCTCGCATTTTTGTATTCGCTAATTGTAACGTACCCTGAGTAATTGCTACATCTGGTGAACCAGCAACAACACCAACGACTGTTTCCAATAAACGTTTTTGATATTGTAATTTATAAATTTCCTTATAAATGGCTGTTTTTTCTTCCTCTGTTTTTGCCGTCTTAATTTTAGCTCTTAATTCAGCTTGTCTTGGTAAAACATAATTATTAATTGAAGAAAAAGCATTTTTTCTAAAGTCCTTTGTTACTTTAACTTGGATATTCAACTCTTTTAATACTTTTTCTTTATTAAAGTTTTGTGCCAATTTTCCTGAATGAGCTTCGGCATTTTCTAAGGTTAGCTTTGTTTTAACTGATTTAATAGTTTCATTCGCGGTTTTTCCTGTTTGAGACAGTTGTTTATCTTCATTACGAATTTCAATATTTTTTGTGTTAATACCACTTTTGGTTAAGCTAGATTGGCTTTCTTTATCATGACCAATTCCTACCCCTATATCCTTAGTCAAGGAGGATTTCCCTGTGGCTAACACAATTGTATTCGCCTTGCCACCTGTACCTTTTCATTATTTACTCCTCTTTAGTTTTGGATTGACTAATACAGGTAATTAAATATAACTTTTATTTAGCTCTCTTTTTCTCATAGATACATTGCCCTGTTCGATTAGCGAATTCAGCAAGCCATTTTTGTTGCTCCTTATCCCCCACCCATTTATTTGGATTAGGTCTCATTTGTTTTTCTACTATTTCATCACATTCACGATAAATCTCCTTTTCTTTGTCAGAAAGATTATTAGCCGCACCCGCACTATTCCAAAACTTTGTAAAAGTATCCATACAACCTGATAAAGGTATCATTAAAGCTAGTACAGCGATCATTTGCATTATTTTCATCATTTATTCCTCTTTAATTGTTGGATTGACTAACACGGGTAATGAAAGACTCTTCTCATTTAGATCATCAGTTTTCTCTTTTTTCCATTTACTAGAATAATCATCAAAATAAGGATTTTTAATTTTCTTAATAACCTTTTTCTTTTCTACAGTTACGAGCAAATTCAGCCCATAATTCTCCTTGAGTTTCCCCATTATAAAATTTACTAGCTTCTTTACGACAAGTTCTATAAACTTCTCTTTCCTTATCCGACATTTTAAACCCATTATTCCAAAACCAAACAAGAGGATCTCTACTAGTCATACAACCACTTAATACGGAAAAAGATATTGCTAAAATAAAAAAACGCTTCATTTCATAACTCCTTAATTTTTATTTGGCTTAATTAAAATTGGTAGTGATGGATTATCTTTTATACCCTTAGGATCCCACTTTTCATCAAAATCCTCTAAATACGGGTTTTCAACTGCCTTACTCACTCTATTCCCATTTTGATCAATATTATAACCCTCTTCATCTTTAAGATACTCTTCTGGAACTTTGCCAAAATAGCTACTATGAGAATATAAGAACCATTTATCCTCAACCCCACCCGTTGGTTTATTTCCTCCTACTATGTACTTACTGCGTAGCCCAAGAAGTGGGGTTCGACCAACAAAATCTGTGTAGTGGACGGCTAATAGGGCTTGGCTATCTTGTTGCGAAGTTGTACCGTCCTCATTATTTACTGTATAGGTATATTTATTTACCTTCGCTAGTTGATCGGCATAATCTTGTACGTGTGTTGCAGTACCAAAGAAGCGGGACTGCCTAATAGGTATCCCTATTAATCCTTCTCTATTAGCTCTCTGTAAGGCGACACTCGCTGTTATACCGCCTCGACTATGATTGCTAAGATCAAGCTGATAGTTATTTTGCTTCGCATAATCATAAATTTTGATATTCATTTTTTCTGCCGAAGTAAGAGGCAATCGTCCACCTACTAAATCATTCGTTTTATCATAAAGAGCACCACTTACTAAAAGTGCGGTTATTTCCTCAAGTTTTAAAACTTTCAAAAATTAAACCGCACTTTGTTACTCAACTATATAAATATGATAATCAAACAACACTTATTTAAAAATATCATAGTAATGAAATATAATCTTTATTTAGATCTTTTTTTCATATAGTTTTATCTATCATTGATAATGTCGGCATTTATATTGATATTCATATAAATAAAATCTAAGATTTTAGATGATTATTTTTTATTCTTCTGTTTGTCCATACATTTATTTATAAGTACTAACAGTTCAAGACGTTCACGTTCAGTTGAATGAACAGGTAAAGAATAATGTTTTTTAACCTCATCAAAACACTCATCAAAACGTTTAGAGTATTCCTCTGATACTACTCCACCATAATTCCAAAAATGTTGTGTGCAACTAGATAACCCAATAACACTTATAGAAATCATTGTTATAAATCTAAAAATATTCATACTAATTTTACTCCCTACTTTTTTGAATTTCAGGGGTGATTAATAGAGGTAATGATGGGTTTCCACTATTTTTATCATTTCCCCATTTTTCATTAAATTCTTTCAAATATGGATTGGTAATTGGATCAGTTATCCTAGTTCCATTTTTATCTATGTAATAACCATCATCATCTATTAGATTTTCTATTGGTACTTCACCCATATAACTACTATGTGAATAACAATACAAACAAGCTCCACCAGTTGTTTTATTAAATCCCATTAACCCCAAATTCCATTTATTACCTACAAAATCGGCTTGATGAACTGCTGATTTTGCCTTACTTAAACCTTCCCATTCTTTTCCATTTATATCAGTATATTTATACAATCCATTTCTATTCGCTAGTTGATCGGCATAATCTTGTACATGTGTTGCAGTACCGAAGAAACGGGACTCTCTAATAGGTATCCCTGTTAATCCTTCTCTATTCGCTCTCTGTAAGGCGACACTCGCTGTTAAACCACCTCGACTATGATTATTAAGATCAAGCTGGTAGTTATTTTGCTTCGCATAATCATAAATTTTGATATTCATTTTTTCTGCCGAAGTAAGAGGCAATCGTCCACCTACTAAATCATTCGTTTTATCATAAAGAGCATAAATTAATTCAGAAACAGCATTACTCGTTGGTCTGTTATATACAACTGCTATACCATCTTTGTTGGTTTCCCAACTGTTTTGTTTAATAGCATTTTTTAAAGCATCATCTCTTGGATTTAAAATACCATTATTTGATACAGTAATTACACCTGTTGTCGTTGATGGTGTTAATTCTGAAAGATCAAAAATTTGTCTTTTATCGCCTATTTCTATTTCTGCTTTATCTCCGTATATTTTTCTCTCAGTTTCACCGTCATTAGACATATTTGAACAATATAAGCTATCTTGCTTACAGATTACTTTCCAAACTTGTGCTGGTGTATTTGCTACTCGAATAACAGGATCAACCGTTGTTGCTGCCCCCATATAAGTTAAAGCATCACTATTTCCATAACCGTACAAACCGCCCAATGCGAGATCGGTATAAAATGCAACTTTCTCTAAGGTATCCGCTCTATCTACATAACTTTTCTCTACTCGCCCTAAGGTTAATTTATTCACTAAACTGTTTGATTGCATTCAAATTAATACACTAAAGCGATAAACCTACAACAAAGCGGTAAGCTCCGATTTTATTTTTGCAAAATTTCAGCAACAACTCACCGCTTGTCTGTCAAAGCTAGTTTCGGTATTTTTTTAATTCTCTACATCTTTTCATATTAAGACTTTCTTCCCAACACCAACCTAAATCAGGTTTAAAACGATAACCTAGTTCATAAGCACAATCAAAATATATTCCCATTAATCGATCAATTTCTAAATCCCACTCATTCTGCTCTTCAGGTGTCCTCTCTGAATATTTTTTATTTTCTATATACTTAGATCTATCTGTCTTTGCATTTTCTGACCTATCATAACACTTTCTAAAATCTTTCCCTTGAAGAGAAATACCATCCTTTTTCCATTGTTGGGTAACAGAAGCAGAACCAACAAACATTGCTTTACAACCTACTAACCCAATAATTAAGTATATTAGTAACCAGTTTTTCATTATTGGTCCTCCACTTTATGATTATTAAATTGAATTGTTTTAATCTTCGGCTCAAATCTACCCCATCTATCTTGATGATATGATTTAACCGTGCCTACACGATCACTACCACTAAAAAGAAACTCTACCGCTCGTTCATCTCGAATATATGCTCTAGTATGATCGCTCAAAGCATCCCATACAGGAATATACCATTTTTTCTCAGAGGTAGAATCTGAATTACCAATCCCTATGCCATATCGCCCTGCAACCCATGGTAAACCTATCCCCGTGGCGACAACATCGGCAGGAGCTGCCGTGTAAGAAACCTGACCTTTTCCAAATAATTATGCTGCGCTATCTACATAGCTTTTTCTACTCGCCCTAAGGTTAATTTATTCATTAAACTGTTTGATTGCATTCAACTTAATACAACAAAGCGGTAAGTTCCGCTTTTATTTTTACAAAATTTCAGCAACAACTCACCGCTTGTCTGTTAAGGCTAGTTTCGGTATTTTTTATATTTATCACACATTCTCATATTAAAACTACCTTCCCAACACCAACCTAAATCAGGCTTAAAGCGATAACCTAAAGCACAGCCATAATATATTTTACTAAATCTATCTATGGCTAAATCCCACTCTTTCATTTCTTCAGGAGTTAGTTCCCTCTCAGAATAAGCATTTTGCAAATATAACTCTCTTTCGGTCTTTGCATTATCCTTTTTATCCTGACATACTCGAAAATCTTTCCCTTGGATATGAACTCTATTCTTTTTCCATTGATTATTCACAGGGGCAGAACCTAACGAGAACAATCTATAGCTACATCCCGTAAGCCCTAATATTAATAAAACTAGTAACCAATTTTTCATTATTGATCCTCCACTTTATGATTATTAAATTGAATTGTTTTAATCTTCGGCTCAAACCCACCCCATTTTTCTTGATGATAAGTTTTCAACTTTTTAAAGTCTTCACTATCATCACCAAAAAGAAATTTCGCTGCTCGTTCATCTCGAATATATGCTCTAGTATGATCACTCAAAGCATCCCATACAGGGATATACCATTTCTTCTCAGAGGTAGAATCTGAATTACCAATCCCTATACCATATCGCCCTGCAACCCATGGTAAACCTATGCCCGTAGCGACAACATCCGCAGGAGCTGCCGTGTAAGAAACCTGACCTTTGCCAAATAATTCTGTTGCACTATCTACATAGCTTTTTTCTACTCGTCCTAAGGTTAATTTATTCACTAAACTGTTTGATTGCATTGGGTAGGAAGGTCCTGCTCCGTATCCGTTGAATGTGAGGTGATCAAAAGTTAACCCTTGAGATTTCGCCCAGTTAAAGCTGTTTTGGGAACTTGATGCCCCTAAACTGTGTACCACATGGTCTAGATTTACTCGTTCTTCTACACCCACTCGTTTATTATACTCATTAAGTTGTTCAAAGTTTTTCACTTGGTCTCGGCTGGCATTTGATGCACCAAAGATAGAAGGCATATTTAACCCCGCTCTTACTCGTTCAAAAATAGTAAAGGCAAATTCTTCGGCTAACCCTGCGTAAGGTTTTCGCACGATCATTGTGACATTATCTAATGCACTGCTTCCTGAATATTGGATTGCCCCAATTGTTCGATCTTTATCGGACGTATTGAGTATGCCATGTACATACATTCTTGAACGAATTTCTGCTTCTAGCTTATCTTTCGGTACTTGAATATTTTCCATATTCAGTTCAAAAGCACGAACGCAATTGTCTTCCAATTTATGACAGTTCTCTGGCACAAATTCAAGCACGATATTCTTTTCATTTTTCTCGACTTTATAATGTAATTTATCGCCAATATCTTGCAGATTATCAATAAATTGTTGAGCAATTTGTAAATCGCCTTCTACTTTTGACTTCACAGTTTCAACATCTGTTTTCGCTAAAGTGCGGTGTAAATTCTCCTTATTTAAGGTGGCTATGGTAGCTTGGATAGATTCATTTTCAGACTGACCAATTTGAATATTTTTGGTATTAATACGACTTGTGGTTACACTACTATCGCTGTCTTTATCACTCACTTGTCCCAATAATCCTGTGGCTAATCCTTTGGCTATTCCCCAATTCCCTTGTGAGAAAATACCTGCTACACCATTTAATTCAACTTTTTGTCCATTTGTTTTATCAACATCCGATTGATTTTGAGCTTGTTGTGTAATTTCCATTCCACCTATGCCTTTAATTACATCAACAATTTTCGTATCATTTGCTGTTTCAGATATTGTGGTTTGCGTAGTCTCTGTTTCGTTTGTAGAAGGGGCGGATTTTGTACCACCCAATGGAATACGGTAATCCCCTGCCACACTAACTCCACCACTTAATCCAAAACCTTTAGCTGAATAAGATGAATGATTTTGAATATCTGACGAACTAATTGTTCCTGTAGTAAAACTATTTTTACCCTCTTGTTCCGCTTTTTCTGTTGAAGTAATTAAGCCACCTTTTAAATCTGTATGTTTTTTAACATTAACCTTAAAGCCATCATCCCCTGCAAATACACCCGCTTGCGTATTTACACTGGCATAATCCGCATTAACCTTAGATTGACTATAGCTTGCACTGCCTGAAACACCATAGCCCACTGTCACCTGACCACTCATATTTTT
This sequence comes from Bisgaardia hudsonensis, assembly GCF_004345785.1. Lineage (GTDB taxonomy): Bacteria > Pseudomonadota > Gammaproteobacteria > Enterobacterales > Pasteurellaceae > Bisgaardia > Bisgaardia hudsonensis. The sequence goes on along the minus strand of NZ_SLXI01000008.1, from coordinate 1,587 downwards.
TTGCTTACCCTTATAAGTCATCGTATCTTGTAGGCTTTCAATATTAAGGTTTTGAGCAGTAATATCTACTCCTTTACCTATCACTTGTGAACCTATTACGGAAGTATTGTTTTTACTTACTATAGTGGTTTGGCTATTTTTATCTCCTACTCGACTTGCTACCCAACTTTGTTCATCACCATTACCATAGCCTTTACCATAATTACCTCCTGCCGTAATGCCGAAAGAAAATCCATTTTGACCATAGCTTACTGCAACTCCTGCATTCCAACCCTGTGATTTATTGCTACTACGTTCCTGATGAGTTTGGGATTTAGCTTTGATATTTACATCATTATCTGCCAATAAGGTGGTCCCTTGTTTACCACTTACATCTGAACCAACAATATTGATATCTGATGTTTTATCCCCTGTAGCAATAATATTAGCCTTACCCCCTGCATTTACTTGGCTTGAATTAGCAAGGCTACCTTTAGTTGAAGTTTGTTGAGTATTTTTCTGTTCACCATAGGCGATAGACACACTGATATTCGCATTTGCCATATCTCCATTTGCTAAAGCTTGGGTTGCCTGTGCTGCTTCACCAACACTATCTATCGTTCTAAAAGTATCAAAAGCAGCATTCGTTGCCATCATTGCATTAATACGGTTATTTTTACTATCACCAACTTGTTTAATTGATTTATATGCTGATTGAGCACCTTGAATAGCTTGTACTGCCGGTATATTCAAAGCAACTGTAAGCCCTTTTTGTTCAAAGGTATGTTTTCTGTTGGTTTCATATTTATCATCTCCAGCAACAATATTAACTTGTTTGGCTTTAATATTAACGTCTTTCTTCGCAGAGGTTACGGTACTCGCTTGTTGTGTATAATTATTTTCGGCAATAATATTAACGTTATCTTGCAAACTGCCAACTTGGCTACCTTTTGCATAATACTTAGTTTTATCCGATTCAGTGGTTTCTTTACGGCTACCAATCGTAAAACCTATTTTACCGCCTCCAGTTAATAACCCTGACTGGCGAGTTTGCTCAAAATCTTCTGAATAAGCACGATTTTCAGCCTCTTTGATAGTAATATTTTTTCCTTGAATAGCTAAATCATTTTCTGCCACAATTTGGCTACCTTGAATATTCACATCAAATTGACTATAACGGTTATACGAAAGCCCTTTTGGATTTGGGGTTTGAATATTAACTTGGGGAATGCCATTGGCGGTTTCTATAACATGAGGACGCTCATTAACATTGGCAGTAGGGTCTGCTTTAATAATTAATGAGGCATTTTCGGCTTGTACCTGTGGAATAAGGCTGACAAAACCTAAAGCACAACATAACGCAAAAGAAATCGGTTTAAATAAGTAACTCCCTTGGCCTAAAAGTGCGGTCATTTTTTCAAAGGTTTTTGATACCGAGTTAATAGACGTGGTATTCTCTGTTTTCGCTTTGCCACCTACTTTCGCTAATTCCGATACCACAATAAAACGTTGCTGAGTTTTACTAAAAATCACTCGGTAACAATACTTATTCATAATCTATTCCTTACTGTGGCTTATATATTCAATTAAAGCATAATATAAAAAAGT
>NZ_SLXI01000007.1:69004-77468 GCF_004345785.1 Bisgaardia hudsonensis | reverse complement strand
TCTCACGGACCTTTTTCTTGGGGAACTGATGCGGATAATGCGGTACATAATGCAGTGGTTTTAGAAGAAATTGCTTATATGAATTTATTTACACGGCAACTTCGTCCTAATTTACAGCCTATGCAACAAGATTTGTTGGATAAGCATTATTTGCGTAAACATGGTAAGAATGCTTACTATGGGCAGTAGAATGAAAAAGGAGGAATTATGACTAAACCATTATTACAAATAGCTCTTGATTCATTAAGCATAGAAAAAGCTATTCAGGATGTAAGACAAGTAGCAAATTTTGTGGACGTAATTGAAGTTGGCACAATTCTTGCTTGTTCTGAAGGAATGAAAGCAATATCAATTATTCGATCATTATATCCAGAGCATATTATTGTATGTGATTTTAAAACTACTGATGCAGGCGGGGTTTTAGCTAAAATGGCATTTGAAGCCGGAGCAGATTGGTTAACGGTATCTGCTGCAGCTCATCCTGCAACCAAATTAGCTTGTCAAGCTGTTGCAGAGGAGTTCAATATGCTCAATCCCCATTTAAAGAATAAAAAAGAAATTCAAATTGAATTATATGGAAATTGGACATTACAAGATGCGGAAAGTTGGATCAGTTCAGGTATTCAACAGGCTATTTATCATCGTTCTCGAGATGCGGAATTAGCTGGGAAAAGTTGGCAGAATGAAGATAGTGCCATTGAAGCCGTTGTTGACCGAGTAGGAACGGAATACCACGAACTTTCAGGCAGGGCAAAAGATTTGGGATCTGCTGCTGTATTTATTGCACTAACAACTGTTGTGGTAACTTGGGGAATAGTTTTGTTTATGTAGTGAAAAAATCGCAAATAGTATTATCTAACAATAAATATAACACATTACAAGAATGAAAAACTAAACCGAAATTTAATAGTTCCTAATATTTATTAATTCATTTTTTGAAAAATTTATACATAACAGAAAAAATAAAAACTAAAGCTAGGTCCAAATAAACCCGACTATCTTCAAGATTTAATAAAGGATATATAAACCCAGAAAATACTGAGAAAATTAAACCCAATATTACAGATAATATTAATACTTTTTTCATTATGGATACAAAAACACTCATAAAAAGAGAAATGATCTTTAAGAAATGCTATCAATGTTATTATTAGCATTATCTACTCTTAATAGATTTTCCCACCAAATTACCATTGTCAACAATTTATTTTAAGAAGAAAACTTTTATTCATCCTAAATAGATGAAAAACATTATATTAAAATTTTTCATGTTTACATCTATTATATTTTATTTCCCAAGGAGCTGGATCTATAACAGCTGTTCCACCGAAACCATTAGATTTAGAGGTATGTGCTTCAAATATACACTTTAAGTATTTTATATTATACGGAGGTAACCTATCTTTATCTGAAGTACAAGAAGACAAAATACTGCAAAAAAATGTTACAAATAATAAATTTTTTACAATTTTAGCTAAGCTCATTCTTGTATCAATCATAACCATTCATTCGTTCAAGCCTTTTACTAGCTACTTTTGCAATCATTTCATCTTGATATAGCTTTTTGGTAACAATACCCGTAAAAATCATAGCAAAACTTAGAAATAAATCATAGATTATTTCTATAAAACCCTCTTTTATTCTGCTTTTAATTTATCTAAACAAAAAGGGCTGAAATATTGATTTCAGCCCTTATGTATATTGACAAAGCTAAATATCCAAATTCGCTCTTAATGCGTTGTCTTCGATAAATGCTCGACGAGGTTCAACTTCATCACCCATTAAGGTAGTAAACAGCTGATCAGCAACAACCGCATCTCGGATCGAAACTTGTAACATTGTTCTTCCATTTGGATCCATAGTCGTTTCCCAAAGCTGTTCTGGATTCATTTCACCTAATCCTTTATAGCGTTGAACCATTAAACCACGACGAGATTCTTTTACTAGCCATTCTACTGCTTGCTCAAAAGATGACACTGGAGATTGACGCTCTCCACGAGCAACATAAGCCCCTTCTTCCAATAATCCTTGTAGCTGGTTTCCTAAACTAATAATTCGTCCATATTCATTACCATTTACAAATTCAAAATTTAAGAAATATTCTGTATCTGCTCCATGAGTACGAACAATCAAAACAACTTCATTAATCTGACGCTCAGTATTAAATGTTAAACGATAACTGTATTGGCTTGCATTGACTTCTTTTTCAGTTAATAAAGTAACTAAAGATCTCGCCCAAAGTTCTACTGTATGTTGATCTTTCATCATTTCAGCCGTTAATACTGGATGATAAACCAACTCTTTTAATAAAGCCTCAGGATACTGACGATGCGTACGGTGAATCATTTTATTGACTGCATTATATTCTGAAATTAATTTTTCTAATGCTTCCCCTTTCATAGCTGGTGCATTTTCATTAACGTACAACGCCGCACCATCTAAAGCAATATTTAACTCATATTGCATCATCGCTTCATCATCTTTTATATATTCTTCATTTTTACCTTTTTTCACTTTATAAAGTGGCGGTTGAGCAATATAAACATGACCGCGTTCTATTAATTCAGGCATTTGACGATAGAAGAATGTCAACAATAATGTACGAATATGTGAACCATCAACGTCCGCATCGGTCATAATAATAATACTATGATAACGTAATTTATCTGGATTATATTCATCTCGACCAATACCACAACCTAATGCGGTAATTAAAGTTCCCACTTCTTGCGAAGAAAGCATTTTATCAAAGCGGGCTTTTTCCACATTTAAGATTTTCCCTTTTAATGGCAAAATCGCTTGATTCTTACGATTACGACCTTGTTTTGCTGACCCACCAGCAGAGTCTCCCTCCACTAAGTATAATTCAGATAAAGCAGGATCTCTTTCTTGACAATCAGCTAATTTACCCGGCAATCCCGCTATATCCAATGCACCTTTACGACGAGTCATTTCACGCGCTTTACGAGCCGCTTCACGAGCTCTTGCGGCATCCATAATTTTGCTTACAATAATTTTTGCATCATTTGGATTTTCATCAAGGTATTCTTGTAGGCGTTCATTCATTGCTGATTCGACCGCACTTTTCACTTCAGAAGACACTAATTTATCTTTAGTTTGCGAAGAAAATTTTGGATCTGGTACTTTAACAGAAACAATCCCCACTAAACCTTCACGAGCATCATCACCAGAAGTTGCCACACTTTTCTTATCTTTCTTGTTAGCATGTTCATCAACATATTTATTTAAAACTCGCGTTAAAGCACTACGAAAACCAGCTAAATGGGTACCACCATCACGTTGTGGAATATTATTAGTAAAGCAATATACATTTTCTTGGTAACTATCATTCCACTGTAATGATACTTCAACACCAATATCATCTTTTTCCATTGAAAAATAAAATGGTTTTGGATGAATTGGTGTTTTTGTTCTATTTAAATATTCGACAAATGCTTGAATACCACCTTCATAATGAAAATGATCATGTTTATCATCACGTTTATCAAATAATTTTATAGAAACACCAGAGTTTAAAAATGATAACTCTCGCAAACGTTTTGCAAGAATTTGATATTCAAATACAATATTGGTAAAAATTTTAGGACTTGGCCAAAAACGTACTGTTGTACCAGTTTGTGTGGTATCACCAATTGCACTTAAAGGGGCTTGCGGTTCACCTAAATTATAAAATTGTTCATATACTTTACCCTGACGACGAACTGTCAGTTGTAATTTATCAGAGAGAGCATTAACTACCGATACACCTACACCATGTAGTCCACCAGAAACTTTATAGGAATTATCATCAAATTTTCCACCAGCATGTAAAACAGTCATAATCACTTGTGCAGCGGATACGCCTTCTTCTGGATGAATATCCACAGGAATACCACGTCCATCATCTTGTACCGAAACTGAATTATCAGAATGAATAGTAACAATAATATCCTTACAATGCCCAGCTAATGCTTCATCAATCGCATTATCCACGACTTCAAAAACCATGTGATGTAAACCAGTACCATCATCAGTATCACCGATGTACATTCCTGGGCGTTTACGCACCGCATCAAGTCCTTTTAGAACTTTTATACTCCCAGCTCCATAGCTTTCATTTGTATTCTCTGACATAAAATTTCTCTATTTTTATTATTAAAAAAACTGTGTTAAATTATAGCAAAAATTTGCTTATTTGGCTAATTATTATAAGAACGCTCCCCGCTATCTAACGATAATAAAAAAGCCTAAAATAAAGAATTTTAGGCTCATAAAAGGAAAGAATTTATTAAAAGAAAATTAAGCACCAATTAGACGATAAAGAGCGGTATCTTTTCTATCTAAATAATGAACAGACTGAATACGTCTAATTGTTCGAGAGCGACCACGAATTAATAAAGTTTCCGTAGTGGCAAGATTGCCTCGACGATGGATCCCTTTTAATAAATCACCATTTGTAATTCCTGTAGCAGAGAAAACTAAATTATCATCTCTGACTAAATCTTCTAATTTCAAAACAGTATTCACTTCTATATTAACTTCTTTACAACGACGAATTTCATCTGCAGCAATCACTTGATTTTCAGATGAATTTCCTTTTACAAGATGTCTTGGTAATAAACGAGCTTGCATTTCTCCACCTAAAGCTCGAATAGCAGCCGCTGCAACAACACCTTCAGGTGCACCACCAATACCATAAAGCATATCTGCCCCACCATCAGGTAAACAACAAAGAATAGAAGCCGCCACATCACCATCAGGAATAGCCATCACTTTTACGCCTAAATCCTGCATTTTTCTAATAACATCTGTATGACGAGGCTTATCTAAAGTAATCACAGTTAATTGAGAAAGTAATTTACCCATTTTCGATGCAACACGACGTAAATTTTGCTCTAAAGGTAAATTTAAATCTATCATATCTTTTGCTTCAGGACCGACTACTAATTTTTCCATATACATATCAGGGGCACGTAAAAACGTGTCTTTACCACCAGCAGCAAGAACAGAAATAGCATTAGACTGCCCCATTGCAGTCATTCTTGTTCCATCAATAGGATCTACCGCAATCGAAACCTCTGCACCTTTTCCTGTGCCAAGCTTCTCTCCAATATATAACATTGGTGCATCATCAATTTCACCTTCACCAATAACCACTTTGCCAGACATCTCTACTTGGTTTAACATTAAACGCATTGCTTGCACTGCTGCATCATCTGCAGCATTTTTATTTCCTCGACCTAACCAAGCAAATCCAGCCAATGCAGCAGCTTCAGTTACTCTTGAAAATTCAATTGCTAACGCCCTATTCATTTTGATGTCTCCTTAATTTTCTTCATCATCTGCAAATAATTAAAAATCGCAATATTCTATCACTATGTAAACGTTTGCGTAATGATAAATAAAAATTTTTAGTTTTTTTCATCGCTCTTCTTGAATAATCAACTTGAAGTAAACTTTAAGTAAGGTAGAATAATAAGAAATTATCTCTGAATAATAAATTACTTAACAAGGAAAAAATATGTCATTAGAAATATTAGATCAATTAGAAGAAAAAATTAAACAAGCTGTTGAAACAATCCAATTACTTCAATTAGAAATAGAAGAATTGAAAGAAGAAAAAAATAAAGAACAACAAAATAATGAACAATTACGTAATGAAAACGAGCAATTAAGAGCAGAGCATAATAATTGGCAAGAGCGTTTACGTTCATTACTTGGTCGCATTGATAACGTTTAATTTTAATAGAAAGAAGGCTTGGATAATTATCTAAGCCTTCTTTTTTAGGACTCAAAATGAGTAAAAAAATATGCCTTATTACAGGTAGTACATTAGGTAGTGCAGAATATGTAGCGGAACATATTCAAGAAATATTACAAGAAAAAGGGTTCTCCAGCTCTTTACACCATGGACCAATGATTAATGATATTATTGATCAGCAAATTTGGTTAATTGTTACCTCCACTCATGGAGCAGGGGATTTACCTGAAAATTTAAAGCCTTTATTTGAATCTATAAAATTACAGCCGTTAGATTTATCTTCAATTCGTTTTGCAGTTATTGGTTTAGGCAATTCTGATTATGATACTTTTTGTTATGCGGTAAATACCGTTGAAAATATATTAAAAACAAAAAGTGCGGTAGAAATTTGTGATGCGTTAAGAATTGATATGCCCAATGTTGATGATCCCGATCAATGTGCTGAAAGTTGGTTACCTAATTTTATAGAAAAAATATAGATATTGATTATATTCTTTTAAATACTTAGTATTTAAATACTTCTCTTTTAATTATTTTTGCGATCATAATCGCAAAAATAATATCGTTCATTCACTATATTCTCATAAAAAACAATATGCTAATAAAACAAAAGTATATTTATCCTATGAGAATATTCAATGAATAAATCAAATGAAATTATTTTACGATTACAACAAATTCCTAGATTGGGGGTAAATAGCATTAATAAAATTCTCAATGAAATTACATTAGAAACGCTAATACAATATGATCAAGAGAAACTAAAAGCTATTGGATGGACTACAACACAAATCCATCGCTGGTTTAATCCAGAAATGCGATATATTCAACCAGCATTAGAATGGGAAGCTAAAGAAAACAATCATACTATTATTAATTTATATGATGAAAATTATCCCTATTTATTAAAACAAATCGCTACACCACCACTATTATTATTTGTTAAAGGAAATATAGATGCCTTAAAACAACAACAAATCGCAATAGTAGGTAGTCGTTCCTGTTCAAATTATGGAGAATACTGGGCAAAATATTTTGCTACAGAACTAAGTCTAGCAGGATTTATTATTACCAGTGGCTTAGCGTTAGGTATTGACGCTTTTAGTCATCAAGCCGTAGTTAATATAAAAGGACAAACTATTGCCGTATTAGGAAGTGGTTTAGAACATATTTATCCCAAAAAACATAAGAAACTTTCTCAAGAAATTATAGATCATAATGGTTGCATTATTTCCGAATTTTTACCTAACCAGCCACCAATAGCACAACATTTTCCTCAAAGAAATCGAATTATCAGCGGACTCTCCCTTGCAACCTTAATTATTGAAGCTAGCGAACGAAGTGGTTCACTCATAACGGCAAGATATGCCCTAGAGCAAAATAGAGATATTTTTGCATTACCAGGCAATATACAAAATAAATACAGTGAAGGTTGCCATAGATTAATTAAACAAGGAGCAATGTTGGTAGAAAACACCGAAGATATTTTAGAAAATCTTTCTTTATTTGGTGTAAATAACTATTTACCTAAAAAACCCCAAAATTTATTAATTGATTATGATGGACCAACGCCACCAGAAGAACCAAACTATCCAGAACTGTACCAACATATAGGTTATACCCCTATTAGTTTAGATGATTTAGCCCTAAAAACATCGTTATCAATAGATATATTACTAACCCAACTACTCGAATTGGAATTACAAGATTTAGTGATTACAGAACAGGGATTATATCGCCGAACTTAATCTAACAAACTGAAACGTCTTGATGTTGAAATAAACGAGAAGTTACTTGACCAGTATTTTTTTCTTTAAGTAACACCCAATCATTTGGTACATCAATAATCTTTCCTTTTTCTGTTTCAATATAAATTAATGCATTCGGTTTTAACCAATTATTTTTTAGTAATAAAAAGATAGTCTGATCAACCAAATCAAAATGAAAAGGCGGATCTAAAAAAACCAAATCAAATTGAGGCTCTGATTGAATTGTCGCTAAAAATAGTAAACTATTTTGATTAATTACATTTGCCTTCTCTGATGAACATTTTAATGTTTTTAAATTGTGGCTAAGCTGATTAGCTACTTTTTTATCTAATTCTAAAAAAATAACCTGCTTTGCTTGACGAGAAAGCGCTTCAAAACCAAGTGAGCCACTACCAGCAAAACAATCTAAACAAACCGAATCAACAATATAAGGCATCAACCAATTGAAGACCATTTCTTTGACCCTATCGCCTGTCGGACGTAATCCTTCTAAAGATAGAACAGGTAATTTTCTTCCTCGCCAATTACCTGCAATAATTCTTACTTCACCCGTTGCCTTTAAACTATTTTGTTGTCGATTTTTTTTCATAGGTAATTTATAAATATGATAAACTGTTTCAATATGTTGTTTAGTTTAGTCTATTTTTCAATAAATGTGATGAATAAATAGAAAAATCCTTAGAATAATAGGAAAAAATTATGTCAAAAGAAGAAAAAAAAAGTGGATTTTGGTCTTGGCTTGGTCTAGGTAAATCAGATAAAAAATTAAAAAATGAGAACGAAGAAAAAACACCCTCTGATATTACAAAAAAAGAAGATTTAGAACAAATAACTATATCGCCTAAAAATCCGCTAATAAATGAAGATCAGACAACCCCTATTGAAAGTGCGGTAGAAATTCCAGAAGATTTTACGAATACATCAGATAAAACAG
>NZ_SLXI01000007.1:0-68908 GCF_004345785.1 Bisgaardia hudsonensis | reverse complement strand
ACAGAAACAGAAACAGAAACAGAAACAGAAACAGAAACAGAAACAGAAACAGAAACAGAAACAGAAACAGAAACAGAAACAGAAACAGAAACAGAAACAGAAAATAATATTATAAATAATACTGACATCAAAGAAGAAATCACGAAAGAACAAGAAAAACCAAGTGATGGTGGTTTTTTTAGCCGTTTAGTTAAAGGTTTATTAAAAACGAAAGAAAATATTGGTGCTAGTTTTAGTAACCTATTTTTAGGTAAAAAAATTGATGATGATCTCTTTGAAGAATTAGAAGAACAATTATTAATTGCAGATATCGGTGTACCAACCACTCAAAAAATTATATCAAACCTGACACAACACGCGAGTAGAAAACAATTAAAAGACGCTGAATTGCTATATCAGCAATTAAAAGTTGAATTGACGAATATTTTAAAACCTGTTGAACAACCTTTAGTAATAGATACGACTAAAAAACCTTATGTTATTTTAATGGTGGGAGTAAATGGTGTAGGAAAAACCACGACAATAGGAAAACTTGCTCGCCAATTTCAAGCACAAGGTAAATCAGTAATGCTTGCTGCTGGTGATACTTTCCGAGCGGCTGCAGTAGAACAATTACAAGTTTGGGGAGAACGTAATCACATTCCAGTCATTGCACAAAGTACAGGCTCCGATTCAGCCTCAGTTATTTTTGATGCAATGCAATCTGCCGCTTCACGTAATATTGATATTCTTATAGCTGACACAGCTGGACGTTTACAAAATAAAAATAATCTAATGGATGAATTGAAAAAAATCGTCCGTGTAATGAAAAAATATGATGAAACCGCACCGCACGAAATTATGCTCACTCTTGATGCAGGTACAGGACAAAATGCGATTAGCCAAGCAAAATTATTCAATGAAGCAGTTGGTTTAACTGGAATTAGCTTAACAAAATTGGACGGAACAGCAAAAGGTGGCGTTATTTTTGCCATAGCGGATCAATTTAATTTGCCAATACGTTATATAGGAATTGGTGAAAAAATTGAAGATTTACGCACTTTCCAATCAGAAGAATTTATTGAAGCTCTGTTTGAAAAAGAAGATTAATTTTATATACCCCACTTAATCAATATTAGGTGGGGTATATGTAAATATTATTTAACTAAAGCTTCCAATCGCCACAATTCTTCAAAACTAGCTCGGCGTTTAATTAAATGAGATTTGTCATCATCAACCATAATTTCTATGGCTAAGGGACGAGAATTATAATTTGATGCCATACTTGCACCATAAGCCCCTGCTGAACGTTGTGCAATAAAATCACCTTCAGCAATGGCTAATTGACGTTGTTTTCCTAAAAAATCAGAAGTTTCGCAAATAGGGCCAACAACATCATATATTCTGGTTTCTCTCTCTAAAGAACGATCAACTTCAATAATATTCATATAAGCTTGATATAAAGCAGGTCGAAGCATATCATTCATACCCGCATCAACAATAGCAAAATGGCGCTCTTCATTTGTTTTTAGGTATTCTACTTTCGTCACTAAAATACCCGCATTAGCTGTAATCGCTCGACCCGGCTCTAAAATAATTTCTAAATTTTCATAACCTTTTAGCTTTTCAAAAATAGTTTTTGCATATTCAGAAGGTAATGGTGCTTTTTCATCGGTATAAGTTACACCTAAACCACCACCTAAATCTAAATGTTTTAATTGAATTCCATCTTGTTCTAACTGTTTAATTAAAATAACTAAACGATCGGTAGCATCTAAAAATGGTTGTAATTCAGTTAATTGTGAACCAATATGACAATCTAGCCCTTCAATTTCAATATATTCTAACTGTTTTGCAATATTATAAACTTCTCTCGCCCTTTCAACGGTAACACCAAATTTATTTTCTTTCAAACCCGTTGAAATATAAGGATGAGTATGGGCATCAACATCAGGATTAACCCTTAAAGAAATAGGAGCTTTTTTTCCCAATTTTTTAGCTATGTCATTAATACGATAAAGCTCAGAAAGGCTTTCTACATTAAAACAACGAATTCCCACTTCTAATGCTCGAGTAATTTCTGTTACAGATTTTGCCACACCTGAAAAAACAACTTTTTTAGGATCACCTCCAGCCACAAGGACTCTCTCTAATTCACCTTGAGAAACTATATCAAAACCCGATCCTAATGTTGCCATAATATTTAAAATTGCAATGTTAGGATTGGACTTAACCGCAAAACAAATTAAATGTGGATGTTCACCTAAAGCGTCATTAAAAGCATTCCAATGGCGAACTAAGGTTGCTTTTGAATAAATATAAGCTGGCGTACCATATTCTTTAACTATTTGGCTCACCAATAAATTTTCAGCCATTAATTGATTATTTTTATATTGAAAGAAATCCATTGTAGATCCTACTATTTATTGTTGTTGAGCAGATTGTTCTTGCTCAGGAAAATAAAGTGGTCCTTTTACGCCACAAGAACTTACCAAAAAAGTAACCGCACTAATTAGAAAAACTAAAATTAACTTTTTCATATATGATCCCTTATAAAAATTAAATTATCTTATTTTTACCATTAAATTACGCTTTGTGCTATCACTATCTAAGGAAAATCTTTATAATTCTTTCTCATTGTAAAATAAATTGAGGAATTTTATGAATATCACTGATTATCATCAAAATATAGAAAAAATATGGTTAAGTATTGAAGAACAATTAGAAAAAAATGGTGCCGATGTAGATTGTGATACTCAAGGTTCTGTTTTTACTATTACTTTTGAAAATCGCAACCAAATCGTTATCAATAAACAAGAACCATTATTTGAACTTTGGCTTGCTAGTAAATTAGGTGGTTACCATTTTTCATTTAAAAATAATCAATGGATCACCAATGATGGAAAATTATTTTGGGATTGTTTAGAAGATGCTTGCCAGCACTATGGCGAACAAATTCATTTTTCTCGTTAATAGCAATTTTGTTGATCAAACAATATTATGCCAAATCAAGACAATAAAAAAAGTGCGGTTAATTTTTCTGAAAATTCTTCACAAAATAATACCGCACTTAATATATTGCATTCCGTATTTGGTTATCAATCCTTTAGAAAAGGACAAGAAGATATCATCAATGCTACCCTAGCTAAAAAGGATAGTCTAGTTATTATGGCAACAGGTAATGGAAAATCCCTTTGCTATCAAATTCCTGCCCTTTATTTTTCTGGATTAACCCTTGTTATCTCCCCATTAATTTCTTTAATGAAAGATCAAGTGGATCAATTAGTAACAAATGGTATCGAAGCTGATTATCTTAATTCAACGCAAACATTTGAAGAACAACAAATAATTCAAAATAAAGCGACATCAGGAAAATTAAAATTACTTTATATCTCTCCTGAAAAATCAATGACAACGAGTTTTTTTCATTTTATTAATCATTGCCAATTAAGTTTTATTGCTATTGATGAAGCGCATTGTATTTCCCAATGGGGACATGATTTTAGACCAGAATATTCACAACTAGGCGGTTTAAAAAGTTGTTTTCCCAATGTACCGATTATGGCACTAACAGCAACAGCAGACGAAACAACAAGAAAAGATATTCTTCGTAATCTACAACTTATCGATCCCTATATTCATATTGGCAGTTTTGATCGCCCAAATATTCGTTATACTTTAGTAGAAAAATTTAAACCCACTGAACAACTTTGTAAATATGTACTATCACAAAAAGGAAAAAGTGGCATTGTTTATTGTAATAGTCGCAATAAAGTAGAACGACTTGCAGAGAGTTTACGCAATAAAGGCATAATGGCTGAAGCTTATCACGCAGGAATGGAAAGTAATCAACGTGAACAAGTTCAAAGGGCATTTCAACGAGATAATATCCAAGTAGTTGTCGCCACAGTTGCTTTTGGTATGGGAATAAATAAGTCAAATGTACGTTTTGTTGCTCATTTTGATTTACCTCGTAGTATAGAATCCTATTACCAAGAAACAGGACGGGCTGGAAGAGATGATTTGCCCGCAGAAGCTATTTTATTTTATGATCCTGCAGATTATGCTTGGTTACAAAAAATACTACTCGAAAAACAAGAAACACAACAGAGACAAATAGAACAACATAAACTACAAGCGATTGGTGAATTTGCAGAAAGCCAAACTTGTCGCCGTTTAGTATTACTAAATTATTTCGGTGAAAATAAACATCAACCTTGTAATAACTGTGATATATGCCTTGATCCACCAAAAAGCTATGACGGTCTAATTGATGCACAAAAAGTAATGTCAACCATTTATCGAGTAGGTCAATCTTTTGGGGTGCATTATATTATTGCGGTATTGAGAGGAATGCAAAACCAAAAAATAAAGGATAATCATCATGATACATTAAGCGTTTTTGGCATAGGGAAAGATCGCAACAATGAATATTGGCAATCTGTTATTCGTCAATTAGTACATCAAGGTTTTATTCGACAAGTTATTGATGATTTTAGTTCAAAATTACAATTGACCGAAAATGCTAGACCAATTTTACGTGGTGAGCAAACTTTAAAATTAGCTATGCCAAGAATTTCAGCTATTACTAATATAACTGCAACTAGCAAATCAGCTATTATCAATTATGATAAAGATCTATTTGCTAGACTAAAATTTTTACGTAAACAAATTGCCGATAAAGAAAATATCCCACCTTATATAGTCTTCAATGATGCGACATTACAAGAAATGGCACAATATAAACCAACTACAGCAAGAGAAATGTTAGAAATAAATGGTATAGGGGCAATAAAATTAGAACGCTTCGCACAACCATTTATGTTATTAATTAAAGAACATCAAGCAATGCTCAATAAAGAAAATATGCCATTAAAATTGTCAGGATAAATTTAATATTACTTTAAATTAATGGCACCCTGATAACCTAATTGACGCCAAGCCTCATAAATAGTAACCGCTACCGAATTAGATAAATTCATACTACGGCTATTTTCGGTCATAGGAATACGTATTTTTTGTTCCATTGGCATTTTATCCAAAATAGCCATTGGAATACCTCTGGTTTCTGGACCAAACATTAAATAATCACCTAATTCAAACTGCACTTGACTATGTGCAGGACTTCCTTTTGTTGTCAACGCAAATAATCGCTTTGGATTTTCTGATTCTAAAAACATTTCATAAGTTTTATGGCGTTTAATTTCGGCAAACTCGTGATAATCTAACCCTGAACGGCGTAGTTTTTTATCATCCCAAGTAAATCCTAACGGCTCAATTAAATGTAAACGAAATCCAGTATTTGCACATAAACGAATGATATTTCCTGTATTTTGTGGGATTTCTGGCTCATATAAAACAATATCTAACATAAAAATTTTCCATAAAAATAAATTTCAGAAATTTTACGCTTAAAAAATAAAATTTCCAAAGTCTTATCAAGAAAATATTAAAAACTCTCAAAAAATAACCGCACTTTGAAAACAATCTCAAAGTGCGGTCAAAATTTAACTAAATTTTAATGCAAATTATGCTTTAGGACCAGCTTTAATTAATGCTTTACCTTCTTCATTAGTTGCATATTTTTCAAAGTTTTTAACGAAACGGTTAGCTAAATCTTCAGCTTTTGTTTGCCATTGTGCTTTATCTGCATAAGTATCACGTGGATCTAAAATTGCAGGATCAACACCTGGTAATGCTTTAGGAATTGCTAAATCAAAGATTGGTAATGAACCCATTTCTGCTTTTTCGATTGAACCATCTAAGATTGCATCAATGATACCACGAGTATCTTTGATAGAAATACGTTTACCAGTACCGTTCCAACCTGTATTAACTAAGTATGCTTCTGCACCAGCAGCTTCCATACGTTTAACTAACACTTCAGCATATTGAGTTGGGTGTAAAGATAAGAATGCAGCACCGAAACAAGCTGAGAATGTAGGTGTTGGTTCTGTAATACCACGTTCTGTACCAGCTAATTTAGCAGTGAAACCAGATAAGAAATAGTATTTAGTTTGTTCTGGAGTTAATTTAGAAACCGGCGGTAATACACCAAATGCATCAGCAGTTAAGAAAATAACTTTCTTAGCGTGACCAGCTTTTGAAACTGGAGCAACGATGTTATCAATATGATAGATTGGGTAAGAAACACGCGTATTTTCTGTTTTTGAACCATCATCATAATCAACTGTGCTATCTGCACGAACTACAACGTTTTCTAATAATGCATCACGTTTAATTGCACGATAGATATCTGGTTCATTTTCTTCAGAAAGGTTGATAGTTTTAGCATAGCAACCACCTTCGAAGTTAAATACACCATCATCGTCCCAACCATGCTCATCATCACCGATTAATTGACGTTTTGGATCTGTTGAAAGTGTTGTTTTACCTGTTCCTGATAAACCGAAGAATACCGCTACATCGCCGTCTTTACCAACGTTAGCTGAACAGTGCATTGATGCGATGCCTTTTAATGGAAGGAAGTAGTTCATCATTGAGAACATACCTTTTTTCATTTCACCGCCGTACCAAGTACCACCAATTAATTGAACACCTTCAGTAATGTTAAATGCAACGAAGTTTTCTGAATTTAAACCTTGTTCTTTCCAGTTAGGGTTAGTAACTTTAGCACCATTCATTACAACAAAATCAGGTTTGAAGTTTTGTAATTCTGCATCAGATGGACGAACAAACATATTTTTAACAAAATGTGCTTGCCACGCTACTTCAGTTACTATACGAACAGATAAACGAGTATCAGGGTTAGCACCACAGAAAGCATCAACAACAAATAAACGTTTACCAGAAAGTTGTTTAGTCACTAAACCTTTTAAACTTTTCCAAGTTTCTTGGTTCATTGGTTTGTTATCGTTTTTAGCTGCTTCGCTAGTCCACCATACTGTGTCTTTTGTTTTATCATCTAAAACAATATATTTATCTTTAGGAGAACGACCAGTGAAAATACCTGTATCTACCGCTACAGCACCAGCTTTAGTTACAGTACCTTTTTCAAAACCTTCTAAACCAGGTTTTGTTTCTTCTTCAAATAATTTTTCGTAAGTTGGGTTGTAAACAACTTCTGTTACACCAGTAATACCTAGTTCACCTAACTCACTTACTAATTTGTTTAAATCAGTCATAATTCACCTCTTAAAAGTTAATAAATATAAATATAGTAAAAATTGAGTATTTACATTGTATCAAAAAAAAATTTTTTTTAATGCCTATTTTAATAAAAAACTTACTTTTAAATAAAAAAAAACCATATTTGTGATTTAAATCAAATATTAATAACATAATAAAAATATTTAATTTTATTTAAAAATAAATTAACAAATAAGAAAATTATTTAAATAAAATTTAAATAACAAACAACAAAAATTAAACAAATTATCATTTATAAACAAATTTGAGGAAAATAATTTATTGTTATGTCCACAATATCATCTAAAGCAACTAATTTTAGCTTATTAGAATATAAATCTTTTGAATAACGCAAATTTCTTGCATCAACATCATTTTTAAAAATGCCTATATTGCAGTTTAAAGATAATAAAAAGGATTGATATTTAATAGGAAATAAAACGCCATCTTGCCAAAAAAGAATATAATCATCAGATTTAATTTCTTTAAATAAATGAATTAACTCTTTTTCAGAATAATTTGCTTGAGAAAATGTATATAACATATAAAACCTTTATATTAGAATGTAAGCACTTTTTCTGCTAATTTAACTTTTTTGATTAATGATGAACGATCAATTTTTTTACAAGAAAGAATAAAATCTGTGTCATCTAATCCATATTGCTGCAATGTATTTTCACAAATATAACGATTTTCTATATCATATAAATCTAATAATTTTAGTGATTGAGTAAAGTCTTTCTGTAAAATAAGAGTTGGATTTTGATTGGCTATTAAATTAAAAATACCATCATCTATAAAAAAAACTGCTATTTCATCTTCATTACAAAATGCCGTAGCTGCTAATAAAGTATCAATCCCCTCTCTACTAATAGAAGACCCATAAGGCGCTTGACGAAAAATAAAAGCGAGTTTAATCATAATGTAATTACTCGATCTGCTTCTAAAATAGATTTCATAAATTCTCCTAATCCAGCGAATACAAAACCTTCTGCTAAATTATTTTGATTAGGAATAAATGATGTAGAAGAATCAACTATTCCTCGACGTTGTGAAGCAGCAATACATAAATGTAAAGGTATGGAAAAGTCTTTGCTTAATTGTTGCCAATGTTTAAGCAAATTAAATTCATCATTAGCGGGATAAGTAAAAGCATTTCCATTATAGGAGCCATCTTGAAAGAAAAAAACTTGAGTAAGTTGATGACCTTTTGCCAAAAGAGTTTTAGCAAACTGATAAGCAAGAAAACTACCTTGCTTACCATAACTAGGTGATTTTACAGCAAGAACATAACGCATATTTATATAAAAATTATCCTATAAATAACCACACTTTTTAAAATAAATAATTAATGATCATTTTCACATAAATCTGTTTTATCATTATAAGATCCCCCGCTATCTAAACAACTATCTTTAGCATCGCAAGATAACAGCAAAGAAATTAAAGCTAAAATAATTAAATACTTTTTCACTTAATTACCTACTATGTAAGAACAAAATCTTATTTATTACAAAAAAGTTCGGTTATTTTTTCTTATTATTTACCAGTTACTACATCTAAAATTTCAACTTCAAAATGTAAAGTTGAATTAGCAGGAATAGGTCCATTATCTTGATCACCATAAGCTAAATCAGCAGGAATAACTAATTCAATTTTAGATCCTTTTTTAGCTAGTTGCAGACCTTCTGTCCAACCTTTAATAACTTGATCGAGTTTAAATTCCACAGGATCACGGTTCAATGAAGTATCAAAAACCGTTCCATCTGCAAATTTCCCTGTATAATGAACTTTCACCATATCAGTTGCTTTAATTGGATTACCTTCTCCTTCTTTTTCAATACGGTATAAAAGACCTGATGCGGTTTTCTTTACCCCTTTTTTCTTAGAAAATTCAGAGATTAATTTTTCATTACTTGCTTTAACTTTTTCAGCCTGAACAGATTTTACTTTTGATGCAATTTCATCTAATACTGATTTAATTTGTTCATCTGTCAAATCTTGTTTACCATTTAAAGCATCTTTAACACCAGCCAAAATACGATCATTACTATAATTCACTACATCTTTGTGTTCAGCAATAACCCCTTGGAAAAAACTCTTTGCAGCCGCATAACCTAAAGTATAAGAGGCTTCATCATCGAATTTTTTATCCGCCAAAACACCTTGAGAAATAACCGCACTTATTAATAATGCCATAGTAGAAATTTTTTTAATTTTTAACATTTATTGCTTTCCTTACTTTATAATAAAAAATAATATGAAATAGATTAAATTGTATTTAAGTAATATACAACCTTTTATTTTTAATTAATAAGGAATAATCAATGCAAAATACTCAAGATTTAGAACAACGAATAGCAGAATTAGAAATGAAAATATCTTTTCAAGAACAAACAATAGATGAATTAAATCAATCTGTAATTGCTCAACAATTTATAGTAGATAAGCTACAAACTCAACTGCATTATTTAGCAAAAAAAATGAAAGATTTACAACCTTCTAATATAGCTAATCAATCAGAAGAAACGCCACCACCACATTATTAAAAATAAAAAAGGGATATCCTAGAATATCCCTTATAAAAATAAATAGTAATATGATTAAGCGAAATATTTTTCTAAATCTTCGCTACCACCAATGTATTCACCACCAATAAATACTTGTGGCACACTTGTTTTACCTGTAATAGCACGAACGGAAATAGTACTTGCATCACGACCTAAAACAATTTCTTCAAATGTATATTCTTTTGCTTTTAATAATGCTTTTGCTTTAGCACAGAAAGGACAACCAGGTTTAGTAATAATACTTACCGAAGGTTTTGCTTTCCAATCTGGTTTTAAATATCTAATCATCGTATCGGCATCAGATACTTTGAATGGATCGCCTGGTTCTTGTGGCTCAACAAACATTTTTTCTACAACACCATTTTTAACAAGCATAGAATAACGCCATGAACGTTTACCAAAACCAAGATCTTCTTTACCAACAAGCATTCCCATACCATCAGTAAATTCACCATTACCATCAGGAATAACTGTAATATTTTCAGCTTCTTGATCTGCTTTCCAAGCATTCATAACAAATGTATCATTTACAGACATACAAATAATATTATCAACACCTAATGCTTTAAATTCACAAGCTAATTCATTATAACGTGGTAAATGAGTAGATGAACAAGTTGGTGTAAACGCTCCTGGTAATGAAAATACAACTACTGTCTTATTATCAAATAATTCTGCACTAGTTATATCTACCCAAGCATCACCTTGACGAGTACGAAATGTTACTTGAGGAACTTTCTTTCCTTCCATTGTAATCATATTATTTTCTCCTATAATCTTAATAAATTAGAATGTTATATCTCATAACACCTGTTAATTATATAAAAAAAAATGTTATAGTTACAAAAATTAAAACTATTTAATTAATTATTTTTTTCTATAAAATAATTAATTGATTAAATTTAAATACCTAAACAAAAAAGAGACATAAAAAATGAATATTCGTGATTTAGAATATCTTGTATCACTATCTGAATATAAACATTTTAGAAAGGCAGCTGATGCTTGTAATGTGAGTCAACCAACATTAAGTGGACAAATTCGTAAATTGGAAGATGAACTTGGTATAATTTTACTTGAAAGAACCAGTAGAAAAGTACTATTTACCCAATCAGGATTATTACTAGTTGATCAAGCCAAATCCATTTTAAGTGAAGTTAAATTACTAAAAGAAATGGCAAGTAATCAGGGTAAAGAAATGACAGGTCCCTTACATATAGGAATAATTCCTACTTTAGGACCTTATTTATTACCTTATATCATACCTATTTTAAAAAAAGATTTCCCAGGTATTGAATTATTTTTATATGAAGCTCAAACAAATAGATTACTCGAAAAACTTGAATCAGGGCAATTAGATTGCGCTATTCTAGCCTCAGTATTAGAATCTGAATCTTTTATTGAAATACCCATTTTTAAAGAAAAAATGTTAATCGCTGTTTCAGATAATCATCGTTGGTCAAAAGAAAAATCAATACCTTTAGAAAGACTTAAGGGCAAAGAAATATTAATGTTAGACGATGGACATTGTTTAAGAGGTCAAGCATTAGGATATTGTTTTGCTGCTGGAGCAACAGAAAATCCTCATTTTAAGGCAACTAGTTTAGAAACACTGCGTAATATGGTTTCAACAAATGTAGGAATAACCTTAATGCCCGAGTTAGCAATTTTAAATGAAAAAGAACGAACAGGAGTAAAATATATTCCTTGTTCTGATCCACAACCATCAAGAAATATTTCTCTTGTATATAGACCAGGATCACCTTTAAGAAGTCGCTATGAACGTATAGCAAAAACAATAAGTGCAATAATAAAACCAGTACTTAGTTGAAGAATCAGAGAATAATTAAAATGGTAGGAATTAGAGCTATTCAAAAAGAAAAAACACGTAAGGCCGTTGTTAATGCCGCTTTTAAACAACTTACTGCCGAAAAAAGTTTTTCTAATTTAAGTTTACGTGAGGTAGCAAGAGAAGCAGGAATAGCTCCTACATCCTTTTATAGACATTTTAAAGATATGGATGAATTAGGCTTAGAAATGGTTGATGAAGCAGGACTCACTCTTCGTCAATTAATGCGTCAAGCAAGAAAACGTATCGAAAATGGTGGAAGCGTTATCAATATATCTGTTGAAACATTTTTTGAATTTATTACTAATAATCCGAATATATTTAGGCTATTATTAAGAGAAAGTTCTGGCACTTCGCAAGCATTTCGCACTGCAGTTGCTCGAGAAATTAAGCATTTTATTGATGAACTTACAGAATACATATCTTATAAAAATAATTATTCTAAACATATAGCTTATATTCAATCAGAAGGTATAGTTACCCTTGTTTTTACAGCTGGTGCAACCGCATTAGATCTTAGCAAAAAAGAACGTGAATTACTCAAAGAAAGAGTTATCATACAGCTAAAAATGCTTGCTAAAGGTGCTATTCTACTAGCACAAAATGAACATAAAAAACAACCAAAATAGTTTTCAGTTCAATAATTATTCAATTAATTCCCTCTTAAAATAGTAATAAATTTATTTAAAAGAAGAATAAACACTCAATTATAGGTTGTAATTCACCCCCTCCTAAAATAATAAAATAAAATTCACTTGTGGATAACTAGTTAATTTAACTGTTAGTAACCTATGTTTATTATAATAATAAAAATAGTATCAATTATATATGTGTATAACTTAGCAATTTATCCACAACAAAAAAGATCATATAATGGCTGATATTAACAACTAAAAAGATCACTTAAGATCTTAATAAAAAAAGTAAAATTAAGTTTATACATAAAGATCGTGATCCTAATAATAACAATAATAGATCTCTATATATAGAAAAAGATCTTATATTAATAAGTAAGGATCTTTTTTAAAGATCTAAATGATCTTCAGAAAATTCTTTATTTCAAGATCATCTAAAATTAAGGTAAAATGATCACATTAAATTTAACAAAGATCCTAAAGTAAAAGGTTATTATGTTTTACAACGAAAATTATGATGTAATTGTTATTGGTGGTGGACATGCTGGAACAGAAGCAGCACTTGCACCAGCAAGAATGGGATTAAAAACATTATTACTTACACACAATATTGATACCCTTGGTCAAATGTCTTGTAATCCTGCAATTGGTGGTATAGGAAAGGGACATTTGGTAAAAGAAATTGATGCTATGGGTGGTATTATGGCTATGGCTACTGACCAAGCAGGTATTCAATTTCGAACATTAAATAGCAGCAAAGGACCAGCGGTAAGAGCAACAAGAGCCCAAGCAGATCGTGTTTTATATCGTCAAGCCATAAGAATAGCCTTAGAAAACCAGCAAAATTTAGATATTTTTCAACAAGAAGTTACCGATATTATTTTAGATCAAGATCGTGTTTCGGGTGTTGAAACTAAAATGGGATTAAAATTTAGATCTAAAACTGTGATCCTAACGGCAGGTACTTTTTTAGCGGGTAAAATCCATATTGGGCTAGAAAATTATACAGGTGGGAGAGCCGGTGATCCTGCCGCGGTTAATCTAGCTACTCGTTTAAGAGAACTTAATTTACGTGTTAACCGCTTAAAAACAGGAACGCCACCACGTTTAGATGCAAGAACTATTAACTTTGATATTCTTGCTAAACAATATGGCGATCAAGAATTACCTGTATTTTCATTTATGGGATCGCTGGATCAACATCCAAAACAGATCCCTTGTTATATAACACACACCAATGATCAAACTCATAATGTGATCCGTAATAATTTGGATCGTAGTCCAATGTATACAGGGATCATTGAAGGAATAGGTCCACGTTATTGTCCTTCTATCGAAGATAAAGTAATGCGTTTTGCTGATCGTCATTCTCATCAAATTTATCTTGAACCTGAAGGTTTAACTAGTAATGAAATTTACCCAAATGGTATTTCAACAAGTTTACCTTTTGATGTGCAAATGAAAATAGTAAATTCGATGAAAGGATTAGAAAATGCACGTATTATCAAACCAGGTTACGCCATAGAATATGATTATTTTGATCCTAGAGATCTCAAACCTACTTTGGAAACAAAATCAATTAGAGGTTTATTTTTTGCAGGACAAATAAATGGTACAACAGGTTATGAAGAAGCGGCAGCTCAAGGATTACTTGCTGGAATTAATGCTGGATTATTTGTACAAGAAAAAGAGGCTTGGTATCCACGTCGTGATCAATCTTATACGGGAGTATTAGTTGATGATCTCTGTACGCTTGGCACAAAAGAACCTTATCGTGTTTTTACTTCTCGTGCTGAATATCGTTTATTACTTCGTGAAGATAATGCTGATATTCGTTTAACGCCAATAGCTCATCAATTAGGATTAATTGATGAAAAACGTTGGACTCGTTTTAATCAAAAAATGGAAAATATCGAATTAGAAAGACAACGTTTACGCCAAATTTGGATACACCCAAATTCTGAATATTTACAAGAAACTAATCAAGTATTAAGTAGTCCATTAACTCGAGAAGCAAGTGGCGAAGATTTATTAAAACGTCCTGAAATTAATTATAAAATTTTGACCGCACTTACAGCTTTTAAACCAGCAATGGAAGATAAAGAAGCTGTTGAACAAGTTGAGATAGCAATTAAGTATCAAGGTTATATAGAACATCAACAAGAAGAAATTGAACGTCATAAACGTCACGAAAATACAACTATACCAAGTGATTTTGATTATGCTTTAGTTTCAGGATTATCTAATGAAGTGCGAGCTAAATTAATGGAACATAAACCAGTTTCTATTGGGCAAGCAAGCCGTATTTCAGGGGTTACACCAGCTGCAATTTCAATATTATTAGTCAATCTTAAAAAACAAGGAATGTTAAAACGTGGTGAATAATGACTAACTTAGAAAATCAATTAACTGAAAAATTAGAAAGTTTAGTAAATAAGACCGCACTTTCTATAACCGATCAGCAAAAAGAACAATTAGTTAAACTTGTTTTATTATTGAATAAATGGAATAAAGCTTATAACTTAACATCGGTTAGAGACCCAATGGATATGTTGGTAAAGCATATTCTGGATAGCATTGTTGTTAGTCCTTATTTACAAGGTAAAACTTTTATTGATGTAGGAACAGGCCCTGGTTTACCAGGATTACCTTTAGCTATTATCAATCCAGATAAAGAATTTGTCTTGTTAGATAGTTTAGGGAAAAGAATCAGTTTTATTCGTAATGCTATTCGTGAATTAGGATTAACCAATGTAAAACCCGTATTAAGTCGAGTAGAAGAATATACAGTACAACAATTTGATGGCATTATTAGCCGTGCTTTTGCTTCTCTCAAAGATATGACGGATTTATGTCAACATTTGCCTAATGAAAATGGCATATTTTATGCATTAAAAGGACAAATTCATTTAGATGAAATTAGTCAAATATCTAAAATTTTTAAAATACAGGATCAAATTAAATTATATATACCAGATCTTATAGGTGAGCGTTATTTAGTTTTGTTAAATAAAAGTGAATAAAAAGTAAAGTTTTTTATAAATTTATTTTAAAATTGTGATTTATTTAACACTTTTGAACTTGTTTTAAGTTGAATAGCAAAAAAACTAGCGTATAATTAATTGAATTTTTTGATTCAAAATTAATTTAGACGGTTAATATGTCCATAGTAATAAAAAAAACACAAGAGAAATATAAGTTAATTTTGACTTTTCAGGTTGTTGTTTTTGTTATAACTTTAGGAATATATTTTCTTTGGCAAAATAGTTTAATTCTTTCGTTTTTTTTAGGAGGAATATCTGTTTTCTTGCCATATTGTTTATTTGTATTATTTGTTTTTTTTAGTAAACAAAGTACGGTAAATCCGTTAAAAAAACTATATTTAGGTGAGTTGATAAAGTTTGTTGTTACTATTTTATTAATTATAATTATCTTAAAGTTTTTTTCGGTAGATACCATCACTTTTTTTATGGGTTATATAGTAAGTATATTACTCAATAATCTACTACCTTTTTTGGTAAAGAGAAACTGAGTGTTTAGTTTTAAATAGCAAAGGATATAAACTATGTCTGGTTATACAACGGCTGATTATATTAGTCATCATTTAACATTCCTTTCTACTGGTGATAGTTTTTGGAGTGTTAATCTTGATACCCTATTCTTTTCTTTGGCTTCAGGAATTTTATTTCTTTTCTTTTTTTACCGAGTTGCTAAAAAGTCAACCTCGGGAGTTCCTGGTAAATTACAATGTTTAGTTGAAATTTTAGTTGAATGGGTTGATGGAATAGTAAAGGATAATTTTTATGGTCCTCGCCATATTATAGCCCCTTTAGCATTAACTATTTTTTGCTGGGTTTTTGTTATGAATGCAATAGATTTAGTACCTGTGGATTTCTTACCTCAGTTTGCTAATTTATTTGGTATTCATTATTTAAGGGCGGTACCGACAGCAGATATAAGTGCTACATTAGGTATGTCTATTTGTGTTTTCTTTCTAATTATTTTTTATACAATTAAATCAAAAGGGATTAAAGGTTTTGTAAAAGAATATACATTACATCCTTTTAATCACTGGCTGTTTATTCCTATCAATTTTATTTTAGAATTTGTAACATTGTTAGCTAAACCTATTTCTCTTGCATTTCGTTTATTTGGTAATATGTATGCTGGTGAATTAATCTTTATTTTAATTGCCGTTATGTATTCTGGGAATATGTTTATCTCTACATTAGGTATCCCATTACATTTTGCTTGGGCGGTATTTCATATTTTAGTTATTACTTTGCAAGCTTTTATTTTTATGATGTTGACTATTGTTTATTTGAGTATTGCTTATAATAAGAGTGAACATTAATAATTTATTAATAAAGTTTTTTACTTTATTGATAGGTATATAGTTATTTTAACCGGCCACTTGGCTACTTTTAAAAACCTTAATTGGAGAATATTATGGAAAATGTAATTACAGCAACTATTATTGGCGCATCAATCCTGTTAGCTTTTGCCGCTTTAGGTACAGCTATAGGCTTTGCTATTCTTGGTGGGAAGTTTTTAGAGTCATCAGCTCGTCAACCAGAGCTAGCAAATAGTTTACAGACTAAAATGTTTATCGTAGCAGGTCTTTTAGATGCTATTGCTATGATCGCTGTTGGTATTTCACTATTATTTATTTTTGCTAATCCATTTATCGGATTACTACAATAATTGTTGGTATTAGCCATTTTTTTAAGATTACTCTATATCATAGGGTATTAGACGATAATTATTAAGGAGGGGTTGTGAATTTAAACGCAACACTTGTTGGTCAACTTATTACATTTGCTATTTTTGTAGCTTTTTGTATTAAATATGTTTGGCCTCCAATTATCAAGGCTATTGAAGAACGTCAGAGTCAAATAGCAAATGCTCTAGCTTCTGCAGAGGCGGCTAAAAAAGAGCAAAGTGAAACTCAGGCTCAATTAGAACAAACAATTACTGAAGCAAAAGTTAAAGCACAAGAAATTATTGATTTAGCAAATAAACGTCGTAATGAAATTTTAGATGAAGTTAAAACTGAAGCTGAAGGGCTAAAAGCTAAAATTATTGAACAAGGTTATGCTGAAATTGAAAGTGAGCGTAAACGTGTTCAAGAAGAATTACGAGTTAAAGTGGCCTCTCTTGCCGTTGCTGGTGCTGAGAAAATAGTCGGTCGCACAGTTGATGAAGCTGCAAATAGCGATATCATTGATAAATTAGTTGCAGAACTATAAGGAAGGTTGGGCTTATGTCAGAATTAACTACAATAGCTCGTCCTTATGCTAAAGCAGCATTTAATTTTGCAGTAGAACAATCTAGTAATGACAAAAGTGCGGTAGAAAAATGGGCAGAAATGTTAAATTTCTTATCTGTTGTTGTTGAAGATGAGAATGTAAAAATATTTTTAACTAGTTCTATCTCTGCAAGTAAATTAGCTGACTTTGTCATTTCAATTTGTGGCGAACAACTTGATCAATATGGGCAAAATCTTGTTCGGTTAATGGCAGAAAATAAGCGTTTGTCAGTAGTTCCTGCTGTATTTGAAGAGTTTCAACATTATGTCGAAGAATATCGATCTGTAACAGAAGTTGAAGTTATTTCAGCGCAACCATTAAACAATGAACAACAACAAAAAATTGCAAATGCAATGGAAAAAAGACTTACTCGTAAAGTTAAATTAAATTGCAGTGTGGATAGTTCATTAATTGCTGGCGCTATTATTCGTACTGATGATTTTGTCATTGATGGAAGTAGTAAAGGACAACTTACACGTCTTGCAAATGAGCTGCAATTATAAGAGGAATAGAAGATGCAACTAAATTCTACAGAAATTAGTGAATTGATTAAAAAACGTATTGCCGATTTTAATGTGGTAAACGAAGCTCGTAATACAGGAACCATTGTTTCTGTTAGTGACGGTATTATTCGTATCCACGGTTTAAGCGATGTAATGCAAGGTGAAATGATTGCATTACCTGGTAATCGTTATGCTATGGCACTTAATTTAGAAAGAGATTCTGTTGGTGCGGTAGTTATGGGACCTTATGCTGATTTAGCAGAAGGTATGGAAGTTCAATGTACAGGTCGTATTCTTGAAGTTCCAGTTGGAAAAGGATTATTAGGGCGTGTTGTAAATACTTTAGGGCAACCTATTGACGGAAAAGGTGAAATTGATAATGATGGTTTCTCCCCTATTGAAGTTATTGCACCAGGTGTTATTGAGCGTAAATCAGTAGATCAACCAGTACAAACAGGATATAAGGCCGTTGACTCAATGGTTCCAATTGGTCGTGGTCAACGTGAATTAATTATAGGTGATCGTCAAACAGGTAAAACAGCATTAGCAATAGATGCGATTATTAATCAACGTGATTCAGGTATTAAATGTATCTACGTTGCCATTGGTCAAAAAGCATCAACAATAGCTAATGTGGTGCGTAAACTAGAAGAACATGGTGCATTACAAAATACAATTGTTGTTGTGGCATCAGCATCAGAATCAGCGGCTTTACAATATTTAGCGCCATATTCTGGTTGTGCTATGGGTGAATATTTCCGTGACCGTGGTGAAGATGCTTTAATCGTTTATGATGATCTATCAAAACAAGCAGTCGCATATCGTCAAATTTCATTATTATTACGTCGTCCACCGGGTCGTGAAGCATTCCCGGGAGATGTATTCTATTTACATTCTCGTTTATTAGAGCGTGCATCTAGAGTAAATGAAGAATATGTTGAATGTTTCACTAAAGGTGAAGTGAAAGGTAAAACAGGTTCTTTGACTGCTCTTCCTATCATTGAAACTCAAGCTGGTGATGTTTCAGCGTTTGTACCGACTAATGTTATTTCTATTACAGATGGTCAGATATTCCTAGAATCTAATTTATTTAATTCTGGTATTCGTCCAGCGGTAAACCCAGGTATTTCTGTATCTCGTGTTGGTGGGGCGGCTCAAACTAAGATTATCAAAAAATTAGCTGGTGGCATTCGTACTGCATTAGCACAATATCGTGAATTAGCTGCCTTTGCACAATTTGCTTCAGATCTTGATGAAGCAACACGTAAGCAATTATCTCATGGTCAAAAAGTAACAGAACTATTAAAACAAAAACAATATTCACCATTAAGTGTTGCTCAACAAGCATTAATATTGTTTGCCGTAGAATTTGGTTATTTAGATGATGTAGAACTTAATAGAATAGGTTCTTTTGAATCAGCTCTTTTAGAATACGCTAACCATAACAATGCAGAATTTATGGCTGAATTAACTAAAACTGGTGCTTATGATGATCAAATTAAAGATACATTGAAAGGCATAGTAGATAGTTTTAAAGCAAATAGTGCTTGGTAGGTTAATTGTTAATTGATGGAGAAATAAAATGGCTGGTGCAAAAGAGATAAAAACCAAAATTTCCAGTGTGCAAAGTACTAAAAAAATTACTAAAGCAATGGAAATGGTTGCTGCATCGAAAATGCGTAAAACGCAAGATCGAATGTCATCTTCGCGCCCGTATTCTGAGGCAATACGAGCTGTAATTAGCCATATCTCAAAAGCTAATGTGAGTTATAAACATCCGTTTTTGGTTGAGAGAGAAATTAAGAATGTTGGTGTTCTTGTTATTTCTACCGATAGAGGTTTATGTGGTGGTTTAAATATAAATCTCTTTAAAACAACCCTAAATGAAGTTAAGGAAATGAAAGAAAAAAATATTAAAGTATCGCTTGGTTTAATTGGTTCTAAGGGTATTAGTTTCTTTCGTTCTTTAGGTCTTGATATAAAAGGTCAACATTCAGGAATGGGTGATACACCAAAAGTGGAAGAGCTTATCGGTTTAGCGAATCAAATGTTTGATGCTTATAAAAAAGGCGAAATAGATGCTATCTATATTGTTTATAATAAGTTTATTAATACTATGTCGCAAAAGCCTACGTTTGAAAAACTAGTTCCTTTACCTGAATTGGCAAATGATAATTTAGGTGAGAATAAAAATATTTGGGATTATATCTATGAGCCTGATCCACAGGTATTATTAGATAGTTTATTAGTTCGTTATTTAGAATCTCAAGTTTATCAAGCCGTAGTTGAAAATTTAGCTTCTGAGCAAGCAGCTCGAATGGTGGCGATGAAAGCAGCAACAGACAATGCAGGTAATTTAATTAAGGACTTGCAGTTGGTGTATAATAAAGCTCGTCAAACAAGTATTACAAATGAATTAAATGAAATTGTTGCAGGTGCTGCAGCAATTTAATCAAAATAGAGGATCGGTAATGGCAACTGGAAAAATTGTACAAATCATCGGTGCGGTTATTGACGTTGAATTTCCACAAGATGCAGTACCAAGAGTATATGATGCCCTCAATGTTGAAGGTGGCTTAGTGCTTGAAGTTCAACAGCAATTAGGTGGCGGTATGGTTCGTTGTATCGCAATGGGTTCATCAGATGGTTTAAAACGTGGATTAACTGTAACTAATACGGGTAACCCAATTTCTGTTCCTGTAGGAACAAAAACACTTGGTCGTATTATGAATGTATTGGGTGAACCAATAGATGAATTAGGTCCAATTGGAGCTGAAGAAAATTGGTCAATTCACCGAGCAGCTCCTACTTATGAAGAACAATCAAATAGTACAGAACTTTTAGAAACAGGTATCAAAGTTATTGACTTGATTTGTCCGTTTGCTAAAGGGGGTAAAGTTGGTTTATTTGGTGGTGCTGGTGTTGGTAAAACCGTTAATATGATGGAATTAATCCGTAATATTGCAATAGAACACTCAGGTTATTCTGTTTTTGCTGGTGTTGGTGAACGTACTCGTGAGGGTAATGATTTCTACCATGAAATGACAGATTCTAAAGTACTTGATAAAGTATCGCTAGTATATGGTCAAATGAATGAGCCACCAGGTAACCGTTTACGTGTTGCATTAACAGGTTTGACTATGGCGGAGAAATTCCGTGAAGAGGGTCGCGATGTATTATTCTTTGTGGATAATATTTATCGTTATACCTTAGCAGGGACAGAAGTATCAGCTTTATTAGGTCGTATGCCGTCAGCAGTAGGTTATCAACCAACTCTTGCTGAAGAAATGGGCGCGCTTCAAGAGCGTATTACTTCAACTAAGACTGGATCTATTACATCGGTTCAAGCGGTTTATGTACCAGCAGATGACTTAACTGACCCATCTCCTGCAACAACTTTTGCTCACTTAGATTCAACTGTAGTATTAAGCCGTCAGATTGCATCATTAGGGATTTATCCTGCAGTTGACCCATTAGATTCAACTTCACGCCAGTTAGATCCTTTAGTGGTTGGTCAAGAGCATTATGATGTTGCTCGTGGTGTTCAAGGTATTTTGCAACGCTATAAAGAATTAAAAGATATTATTGCAATTCTTGGTATGGA
Source organism: Bisgaardia hudsonensis (assembly GCF_004345785.1). GTDB lineage: Bacteria > Pseudomonadota > Gammaproteobacteria > Enterobacterales > Pasteurellaceae > Bisgaardia > Bisgaardia hudsonensis. Next base: position 47,310 of record NZ_SLXI01000007.1, on the reverse strand, counting down.
TGAACTTTCAGAAGATGATAAATTAGTGGTAGCTCGTGCACGTAAAATTGAGCGTTTCTTATCACAACCATTCTTCGTTGCAGAAGTCTTTACTGGATCGCCAGGTAAATATGTATCATTAAAAGATACTATTCGTGGTTTCAAAGGTATTTTAGATGGTGAATACGATCATATTCCAGAACAAGCGTTCTATATGGTTGGTTCAATTGATGAAGTGCTAGAAAAAGCCAAAAAAATGTAATCACTTCAAGACTGATTTACAGCAAACTTGAAGGAGAATAAAATGGCTACATTAAAATTGACAGTAGTAAGTGCAGAAGAGAGTATTTTTACAGGTAATGTAAAAAGTATTCAGGCGACGGGTATTGAAGGTGAGCTTGGTATTTTGCCAGGGCATACTCCATTACTTACATCGATTAAACCTGGTATTGTTAAATTGACTCTTGAAGATAATACCGAAGAAGTTATCTATGTTTCAGGTGGTTTTTTAGAAGTTCAACCGACAATCGTTACTGTTTTAGCTGATGTTGCTATACGTGGTGAAGAACTTGATGGTGAACGTATTTTAGCTGCTAAACGCCGAGCTGAAGAAAATATTACCACTAAAGTTGTTGATGCTAATTATGAAATGTTAGCAGCTAAACTTTCAAGAGAATTAGCAAAACTTCGTGCTTACGAGTTGACGGAAAAATTAGTGAAAAATAAACGCTAAAATTTGACCGCTCTTATGTAATAAAAAACCACCTATTAGGTGGTTTTTTATTGTGTCTAAATAAAAACTAATTCGCTTTTAATTTATTCCAATATTTTTCGTAAATTTCAATAGCACTACCTACATCACCTTGAAGAATACCTTTTTCTATTTCGTCTGATGGTGGAAATAAAACAGGATTATTTGCTATTTCAGGTGATAATAATGCTTGGACACCTTTGTTTGGCATTGAAAATCCCATTCGTTCTACAACGATTTTTGCATTTTTAGGTCGAAGTAAGAAATCAATAAATTTATAGGCATTTTCAGTATTTTTTGCCGTGCTTGGAATAGCATAGCTATCCATCCAAAAAATAGCCCCCTCTTTAGGATAAACAAATTTTATATTTTTATTTTCTTTTGCTGCAAGATAGGCAGATCCATTCCAAATCATTCCAAGAGCAACTTCGCCTTGTACATAGGGTACTTCAGGTGAATCAGAATTAAAAATTAGTACATTTGGAATGAGTTTTATCAATGATTCATAAGCATCTTTTATTTCTTGCTCATTGGTGGTGTTAGGTGATTTTCCATTGAGCAATAGACTAATATGAAATACTTCTCTCGCATCATTAGTCAGTAATATTTTGCCTTTATATTCAGGTTTCCATAAATCAGACCAACTTGTAATTTTTGTTGTATCTATTTCTTCGGCATTTACCGCAAGTCCAGTCATTCCATAAACATAAGGTAAAGAATATTTGTTATTAGGATCGAAATCTTTATTTAATAAGTGTTCAGGTAATTGTTTGAAGTTAGTTAATTTACTATGATCAAGTTCTTTTAACATTCCTTCTTTTGCCATCTTGTTTACATAATAACTTGATGGAAAAATAAGATCATATCCGCCATCTTCTGAAAGTAGTTTTAGTTTTGCATACATTTCTTCATTACTTTCAAAGGTAGAATAAATAACCTCTATCCCTGTTTCTTTTGTAAACTCAGCTATAACATCAGAGGGAACATAGTCCGTCCAGTTATAAACATAAAGTTTTTCGTTTGCAAAACTGAGAGAAGAAAAAGAAAGGATAGAAAGAATAGAAAATGATTTTATTAAATTAGAAAGCGTTTTTTTCAATTTATTGTTCTCCAAAGCCCTTTTATAGGCAGTAAAGTGCGGTAAAAAATTTTTATATAATATATTTAATTATATAAAAATACTAAGTTGAATTATCAACTTCTCGGGCAGTATAGCAGAAAAAAATAGATTTAAAAAATTGACATCTTTTATAAAGGGAGTAATATCGCAAAAAAATTTTTTTAACGGATTTTATGCTTAATTTTTCACATCAAGAACATATCAAAACTTATTATTCAGATACCAGAAATATTCATTTTAAATTACCCTCTCTATTAAATAAAGATTCTGCTGATGTTTGTATCATTGGTGCGGGATTTTTTGGACTATCTACAGCTCTTGAATTAGCAGAACAAGGTAAAAAGGTTATAGTGTTAGAAGGTGCTAGAATTGGATTTGGTGCATCTGGTCGTAGTGGTGGTCAAGCTATAAATGGTTTTGAAGATAGTATTGATGAATATATTGATCAAATAGGATTTGAAAATACTAAAAAACTTTGGGATATGTCTTTAGAAGCCATTGATATTATAGATGAACGAATAAAAAAATATAATATTGAATGTGATTGGAAAAAAGGTTATGCAACGTTAGCATTAAATTCTCGTAGAATGGACGATTTAATTGCATTAGAAAAAACAACAAGAGAAACTTTTGGTTATACCAATATGCAATTATGGGATAAAGCTAAGTTAGAGCAACATTTAGGGAGTAAAATTTATCAAGGTGCATTATTTGATAGCAATTCAGGCCATTTACATCCATTGAATTATTGTCTTGGTTTAGCAAAAGCTTGTTTGGATCTCGGTGTAAAAATTTATGAACAATCCCCCGTTGTTGATCTAATTGAAAAATCATCATCTTTGGAAATTCAAACAGATAATTCTTCCGTAATAGCTAAAGATGTTGTAATAGCAACAAATGCTTATGTTATTAATTTACCACAAAAAATTACTAAAGGTATCAAAAGAAAAATTCTGCCAGTTGATAGTTTTATTATTGCTACTGAGCCATTGGAACAAAAGTTAGCAGATAGTTTAATAAATAATGGAATGTCTGTTTGTGATAGTAATTATTTGTTGGATTATTATCGATTAAGTGCTGATAATCGTCTTTTATTTGGTAGTGATTCCAGCTCTAATAAGAATATGAAAGAAATTATGCGAAAGAATATGTTAAAAGTTTTCCCTCAGCTAGAGAATATAAAAATAGATTATGGGTGGGGAGGACCAATTGATATGACTATTAATGCTAACCCTCATTTTGGGCGTATTTCTAAACATATTTATTTTGCTCAAGGTTACTCTGGACACGGTGTGGCATTAACTGGATTAGCTGGTCGTATTATTGCTGAAGCTATATTAGGTAATGATGAGCGATTAGCTATTTTTGAAAAACTTAAAGTTCCATCTATTTTCGGTGGAAAATTAGTAAAAAAAATAGCTCTATTTATAGGCACTAATTATTATCATTTTTTAGATAAATATCGTTAGTTAATTATTTTTTATATTAGTTTGTATCAGTAAAATGAAAATTTGTAGCTATCTTTATTATAATAAGTAATTTAACTTGAAGGTGTTTTTAAAGAAATGTAAACTATTCTCATTTATTAAAATAAGCTATCTTTGATAGCTTTCTTTTTGAGTAATTATTATGATGGCAAAAAAATATGTAAAAAAATTTATCTTTTCAACTTTAGTAATAGCAATGGCTAGTACAGCATTTGCCAATCAAGAACAACAACGAGTCAATGAACATCTAGCTGATCAACGTATTCAAGATGAACTTTATCCTAAACATCAAAATAATTTCAAAACATCAATAAATAGAGATATATTTAAAAAGAATACGAATAATTTGAATAGACTTGTAATATCAAAGGAGGAGCTTACAACTCGTCCTGACTTGGTTATTAGAGGGTTATTGGCTGCAGTAAAACAAGGAAACACAGATAATGTTGCACTACTTTTTCCTATTTATCAAAAGTTTCCAAGCAAATTTAAGGATACAATTCTAACTCAATGGGCTGAGGCTATTTTAGCAAAAAATGAACAAAATTATGATTTATCAATTCGCTCGTACCGTAAATTACTATCTACAACTCCCCATATCTTACCTGCACAATTACAGTTAGCAATCGTACTATTTGAGAATAATGAGTTAGAGGCAGCTGAAAATCAGTTTTATAAGTTACGTGCTGAACCTATTCCGAATGAATTACAATTATTGATTATAAAATATCTCAATGCTATTCAACAACGAGATCGTTGGACATTTAGTGGAGGGGTAACTTATTTAAATGATCCAAATATCAATAATGCCCCTAAATCAACAATTATTCATCAAGGTTCTGGAATATTAAAAGCAGAGCCTGCCGAGTCAGCGGAAGGAATTGGTTTTAATTTTGATATTGGTAAAAAATGGTCTTGGAGAGATGGTTTTTTTAATGATCTTAATTTGAGTACCGATGGAAAATATTATTGGAATAATAAAAAATATAACGAAGTTTCAATTAGTGGTCGTTTAGGTATCGGATATCAAAATGGTAAAATGTTATTTTCTATTTCTCCATTTATGACACAAGTTTTATATGGAGGAGGATCAAAAAATAGTGAAACGCTTAAACGTTTTTCTAAATCAACAGGCATAACACTTAATTTTAATTATTGGCTTTCACCAAAATGGCAATTTACAAATAGTTATGAATATGCAGAGCAACGCTATTCTACTCGCAAACATTTAAATGGTAATTATCATTCTATATCAACTGGCTTAATTTTTTATGCTAATGCACAACGACGTTTATTTACAAATTTAAATTATCAAAGAAATGCAGCTCGTGATAAAGATGATAGTTTTTTCCGTCGAGGAATAACATTGGGCTGGCTTGAAGAATGGAATAAAGGATTATCTACTCGTTTTTCTGCAAGTCTTGCTCAAAAACGTCACAAAGGACCGATACCATTTTTTGGTGTTATTCAACGTAAAGAATATGGATTTCAAGCGTCTGTTTGGCATCGAGCGGTACATTATTGGGGGATAACCCCTCGTTTAACTTATAGTTTTAATAAAACTCGGGCAAATCATCCGTTTTATAGTTATGACAAACATAAAGTATTTATTGATTTTAGCAAACAGTTTTAAAAATTTATAGAAATAATAAAAACCATAGAAAAAAGATATATGTTTTTCTATGGTTTTAAAGTATTTTTTCATTTTTCCACAAATAATTCGATATTTAATTCATTTTATAAAAAACCATACTTTACATATAAATATTTAAATTATAAAATATTTATAGTAATGATAATGATTGTTATTTGTTTCGATCGTTATTTTTTATAAATGATATTTAATAGACAAGGTTAAATGTTAATGAAAGAGAGTAGAATTAGTTCTTTTTTTATTATTTTAGTAGTACTTTTTCTTCATTTGATTTTGGGGTGGTTATTAGCACAAGCATCTTTTCAAAAAGTTAAAATTGATGATTTTTTGGAAACTTTACAGATGGTAGAAGTGAATTTAGGCGTGCCTGAATCTTCTCCTATCATCGAAGAAGAAATAAAAATTGAAGAACCTGAATTACCTAAACCTCAACAAGAGGTCATAGCGACAAAAGTTGAAACAGAGGCTGATATAGTAAATAAACTAGAACCAGTAAAACCCGAAGAAGAAAAAAAACCACCAAAGCCCAAACCTAAGCCTAAAAAAGTTGAAAAAAAAGTTAAAGCGCCAATAAAAAAAGATATTGTTAAAAAAGTAGAAAAATCAAATGTTAATCAAACTGCCCCAAATGGACCTGTTGGACAAGCAAATGGCGTTAAGGGTAGTCAATCTACACAAGGGAATGGCAATAAAAATGCTTCCTTAGGAGCGGGATATGGAAATGCTATGCGTGGAGTTTGTTCTGATCTTTCTGATGAAGCTGATGATGAAGGACGAGTCAAATTAAAGGTAACGATAAGTGAAAATGGTAAAGCTCAAAATGTTCAAGTTATATCATCATCAGGTATTAAACGCTTAGATAATCAAGCAAAACGTATAGCATCAAATCACACTTATAGCCCTGCAAAATTAAATGGTAAAGCTGTAGTAGCTGATGTGGTATTTTCAATTAATTTTAAATGCGGTAATGCCGCTTAATTTTATTTATTAGAGGTCTTATTATGGATTTATTTCATCTTTTAGAACAACAAGATATGGTATTACGAATCTCTTTTTCTATTTTAATTTTGATGAGTATTATATCTTGGAGCATTATTTTTATTCGTTTACTTAAATTAGTAGGTATGAAGGGTAAAAATAAGAAAATGCTTAATGCTTTTTGGCAATCGAATAATATAAAAGAGGCACAAGAAAAAGCTGATAAAGATCGTTCTGTTATATCTTCAGTTTTAAGAAAAGTATTACCAAGTTATTTAAAATATCAACAAAATAAAACCGCAGTTGTAGGTTTACAGGCTCAACTCTCTCTCAAAGATTATCTTACATTAAATATTAGCAATGCTATTACACAAACAATTCGTCCTTTTGAATCAGGATTAGTTGCGTTAGCCTCTATTGGTGCAGTTGCTCCCTTTATTGGTTTATTTGGTACTGTTTGGGGAATATTTAATGCATTAATGGATATTAGTCAACAAGGACAAGTAAGTATAGCGACTGTTTCAGCACCAATTGGTGAGGCTTTAGTTGCAACAGCAATGGGTTTATTCGTTGCTATCCCTGCGGTATTAGCTTATAACGCAATAACTCGTTTAAATCGTAATATCTCTCAAGATTTAGATTCTTTTGCTCACGATTTATATATTTATTTATTAAATCATCAGGAGAATAAATAATGGCATTTGGTTCATTTAATCAATCTTCTGATAACAATGTGATGTCAGAAATTAATGTTACCCCTCTTGTTGATGTTATGTTGGTGTTGTTGATTGTTTTTATGATCACTATGCCGATTTTAACTCAATCTATCCCACTAGAACTACCTACAGCAAATGTGGCTCAGAAAGATGAGCCTAAAAATATTGCTAGAGTGGCTATAAATTTATCTGGTACTTATCTTGGCGAAAAAATAGTAACTGATGAAGAGTTAAAGGACTATTTTGTTCAACAATTTAATCAAGATAAAGATACGGTTGTGGCAATTTCTGCTGATGTTGCAGTGGAATACCGTAATATCGTTAAAGTATTAGAATCTGCCCAAAATTCAGGTTTGAAAAAAATTGGTTTTGTAACCGTTAATGAAAAATAATTTCCCTCATTTTATAGGAGCTTTAATCTCGTGAATATTCCATTTAAAAAGAAAGCATTAGTCATAATATTTCCTGTATTATTAACAGCTTGTGCTGGTGGTGGCAGTTTTGATTCTAATATAGTGCCTGAAATAAATAAAAATACTGAATCATCTCAAGATAGTAAAAAGATTATAAAAGAGGGATCTACAAAGAAAGTTGAAGATCTCTATTTAGGTTATCAAGTTTCTCTTGTTAGACGAAATATAGCCACCCATAAAGATGGTAAATTAAATGAGGAAAAAATTAAGGTTTACCACGTACGCACTGGTACAGAGAATGGTAGTGGACTCTTTTTAGAGGAAGAAATTGCACAGAATGAGCAAAAACTATCTTTACAAAATAGACAAGGAAGAATAGGTAAAGCATTCATTTTAACTCGAGATGATAGAAAACAAGGTTTTAAACATATTAGCTTAGGTTTTGAAGATTATAATGAATTAGGTGAACCAGAGGAAAAGGGGCTTAAAGGGAAAGAAGATATTTTAAGAACAGGTCCAACAGGAACGCTTTATTATCAAGGAGAAAATGCATCAAAAACTATTCCTAACCAAGGAAATGTTTCATATAAGGGAATTTGGCATTTTGCAACAGATGCTAAACAAGGTAGAGATACAAATACTAGTTCAGCAATTGATACCATTGGTGGTGGATTTGGAGATAAATATAGCGCTACTTCAAATAGAGAACAAAGTACAGCTGGTACTAATGGTGTAATATATAATAGTGAATTTGAAGCTAATTTTAATGATAAAAAATTAACCGGAAAACTTAATAAAACAACAAGAGAAGGTAACCGAGAAATCTATTCTATTGATAGTAAGATAGAGAAAAACCATTTTAATGGTAAAGCAATAGCATTATCTAAAGATGATAAAGATTTTGGTAAATTTTTTGGTTCAGATTCAAATTCTGTTATAGGTGGTTTTTTTGGTGATAATGGTGAAGAACTTGCTGGTAGTTTTTTAGCAGATGATAGCAGTATTTTTGTTGTTTTTGGTGCTTCATCTGGAAATATAAATACTTCAAATAAAGGTAAAGATCTTTTTGATGCATTTACAATCAACTATGAAAATAATGAGAATTTTCCTAATGTGGAAAATTTGGAGAGTTTTCACAATATTTCAAAATTAATTATAGATGGTAAAGAAATACCATTGGAAAATAATATATCAAGTACTCTACCTTCGGGAGATAGTATTCAGGGACATTCAACACAGTTAGATTACACTTCATTTGGAAGTTATAGTTATTCTAAAAAACAAAATAATAAAATGGAGAATAAAGCTAAGGAAAATGTATCGAAAACAGATGAACCTAATGTAAAAGATATTATTAATGAACAAATTAAGGGTATTGTAGATAATACTCTTTTATATTGGTTAGTTATGAATATAGAAGAAGATACTGAAGAATATATAGAAGAAGATACTGAAGAAAGTGCGGAAGAATATATAGAAGAAAAGGATTATACTGATGTTGATAATGAAATTAACAATCAGAAAATTAATCCAAAATATATTTTAGATTTTTTAGATAATAATGAAGAATATGTTCTTGATATAGTGAAAGACCTTAATGGAGATGAGAGTACTGAAGGTTATAAAAAGCCTCTTCAGACTCTGAAAGAACATATTAGGAACTTTACTCCTTCTTCTACAACTAAAAATGAACAAGATTACATTAATGATTTTTATAAAAAGAAAGAGAATGATTTTATATACGCAGAAGATGGAATTGCTCGTAATATAAATATTTCTCAACAAGATCTTAAAGAAAAATTAGCAAAAAATAATAAGCTTAATAAAAAACGTGTTGTTGCTGAGTTAGATAGTATTATAAAGACTAAAAAAGAGTTTGATGCTCAATATAATGAAAGAAAAAAAATTGATTATGATTTGAAAAAAGCGAAATATTTGAGAGATGAATTTAATAGTGATGCTGTAAATAAAGAAGGAAAAACATTAGCTCAACTTCAAAATGAAATAAGAGAATTAGAAAACAAGCAAAATACATTAGATGAGAAAATTGGAGTATCTAATGGAAAATATAAGGATATAGATCTTGATACGATTAATCTTGAAAATTTAACATTAATTAGAAATGAGGTTAATGATTTTAAATTACCAATCGATCCATCTGGAAAACATTTCTTCGTTCAAGGAATTCCAACCGAAGTTGGTAATATGCCAAAAATTGAACAAGGATTAGTCGTTAAATATGATGGTTCTTGGGAAGGTAGTTTCTGGAAAGAAGGTCAAACAGAGTTTAACTTACCAAATTCAAGTGAAAAGGATCAAAATAAAGCTAAATTTACAGTTGATTTTAATGACAAACTTCTAGAAGGGCAATTAGGACGCGGTTCAAGTTTTGATAGTCAGTATGTTCAAATTAATGCCAAGATAGATGGAACATCATTTAATGGGGTTGCAAATACCAGTTCTAGTGGACTTGATCCTGATAGTAAAAATTATCTGAAATTAACTAAAGAAAATGGAAAAATCACGGAAGATAAAATAATTAAATTCACAAATGCGCCTGTAACAGGAAAATTTTATGGACCTCATGCTGAAGAATTAGCTGGTAGTTTTTACTATAAAGAAAATAATAGTAAAGGAATGGGGGTATTTGGTGCTAAGAGAGTTGGGGAGCCTGAAAAAGGAACAGTAATTCCAATAGAGGAAGATAATTCTGAAGTTTTGGAAACCCCATTAGAAAATTAAATTAACTAGCATTGACCATAGATAATAAGGAAAGTTTATGATTCATTTTACTAAAAAACAATTTTTATATTCCAGTGTTTATTTAGCACTTTTTATATACCCTTTTTCTTCAATAGAAGTTTATGCGGAGCAAGCAACAGAATTGAGTGATGTTCAAGTTGTTGGTAAGAAGAAAAAAGCAAACAGAAAAGATAATGAAGTTACTGGCTTAGGTAAAATAGTTAAAAATTCAGATAGCATTAATCGAGAACAAGTATTAAATATTCGAGATCTTGTACGTTATGATCCAGGTATTGCCATTGTAGAACAAGGACGAGGTGGATCGGCTGGCTACTCTATTCGAGGTGTTGATAAAAACCGTGTTGCTGTTGTTGTAGATGGTATTCCGCAAGCTCAATCTTATGTAATGCAAGGCGAGCATCGCCGTGCTAGACACGGTGGTGGTTCAATCAATGAAGTCGAAAATGAAAATATTGCATCAGTCGAGATCAGTAAAGGTGCGAGCTCTTCAGAATATGGTTCAGGTTCATTAGGCGGGGCTATTGGTTTTAGAACAAAAGAACCAAGTGATATTATCCCCGAAGGGAAAAACTGGGGAATTACGGCTAAATCGGCGTATAGTAGTAAAAATGAGCAATATACTAATTCTATTGCTTTAGCTGGGCAAAAAAATGGCTTTGAAGCATTAATTCAATATACCGATAAAAAGGGAAAATCAACGAAAATTCATAAAGATGCTATTAATACAATTAATTATGAAATAGGGCGTTTAGGTTATCATTTTAATGAAAGTGAAGGATCAGATGGATATGGTTCTTGGTTTATTTTGAAAAATGATTGTCCTAATGATTGGTCGGCTTGTGCCCCACAACCAGAAGTAAAAACAACTAAAGATGATCTTATTGTAGAAAAAATTAAAGCTGAAGATTATACAGGAAATGAACGAGTTATTCCTGATCCAATGCGTTATAAAACAGGATCATTATTAACTAAATTAGGTTATCATTTTGATGAAAAAAATTACTTAGGTTTTGTTTATGAAGAAACTAAACAACGCTATGATATTAGAGATATGACCACTAAAGCCTATTATGATTTAAGTGAAATAAAAGATTTTGAGAGAGGGGTTCATAAATACAGCAAAAATGGAAATCCACTTGATGGTTTATATATCCAACTAAATGAATCATTGAATAGAGAACAAGAAAATAGTAATGACGATTTTAAAAAGGGGATAGGACTACGTTGGGCAAGAGCGCAATTTTTTGATGAAAATCATAAGAAATTACGTACAGGTTTAGTATATCGTTTTAAAGGAAATGACAATAGTTGGATTGATAATTTAGATCTGAGTTGGGATAATCAAAAAATTATTTTAGATTCACAAATTCATAATTCTCATTGTTCTGAATATCCTAGTGTTAATAAAAATTGTCGTCCAACTATCGATAAACCTTATTCTTTTTATGGTTCTGAGCGAAATACTTATTCAGAACAGCATCATTTAATTAAATTATCTTTAGATAAAAAATTTGAGTTATATAAAACAAAACATCATATAAATAGTACTATTGGGTTTGACCTATTTAAGTCTAATTTAGATCGTTCTGATTACTATAATCAATTTTCAGCAATAAAGTTTCTTTCAATTCCTATTAATGAGAGACCTGATGCAAGTAAAGTATTAGGAACAAAAACTAATCCTTATCGAGATCATTTTGTCAGTAAGGTTATTACAGAACAACTTTGTAATGATAATCTTTCCGCTTTTAGAGATTGTAATACTAGAACAATCAAAGGAAATAACCGTTTTGTTAGTTTAAATGATCAGATTAATATTAATAAATACGTTGATTTTGGTTTAGGGATACGTTTAGATGAGTATAAGTTCCGTTCTCAAGATCCTTGGGTATCTGTAAAAAATTATCGAACTACTTCTTGGAATATGGGGGTTGTTGTTAAACCTATAAAAAATATAGCGCTTTCTTATCGTGTATCAACTGGTTTTAGAGTGCCAAGTTTCCAAGAGTTATTTGGTTATCGTGTTCCTGGAATTATTAGGGGGGAAGCTGATTATATTTACAAGGCAAGCGATCTTAAACCAGAAAAATCACTTAATAATGAACTGGGGGTTAGCTTTAAAGGTAATTTTGGTGCATTAGAAATAAGTTATTTTAGAAATAAATATAATGACTTAATTACTGTTGCACGTAAAGAAGTAACAGAAAAACACCGTATAGTTTTTCCTCAATATCATAATTCACAATCAATGGAAATAGAGGGGATTAATATTGTAGGTAAATTAGACTGGAATAGTATTTATGATAAACTCCCTGAAGGGTTATTTAGTACTCTTGCCTACAATCGTGTAAAACCAACAAAAGTGTCTTATAATTCTGGTTTAACTGACGTAAGTACTTATGCCTTTGATGCACTGCAACCTGCTCGTTATATTTTAGGATTAGGTTATGAACATCCTGAGAATAAATGGGGAATAAATTCAACTTTAACTTATTCTAAAGCTAAAAATCCTAATGAGCTTGTCCAAGTAATTCATAATAGTAGTGGTACAGTTAATACTGTATCTAATACTAAACGTACTACACGTTCTTGGTACACTATTGATGTAGTTGGACATATTACATTATTTAAGAATGCGACTCTAAGAGCTGGTGTGTATAATTTAATGAATTATCGCTATCTGACTTGGGAATCTATCCGTCAATCAACAGAAGGTTCAATTAACCAACATCATGATGTGAATAATTATGCTCGTTATGCTGCACCAGGTAGAAACTTTGTATTATCTTTAGAGGCTAAATTCTAATAGAATAATAAAAACATAAAAGACCTAAGTTTTGAAACTTAGGTCTTTTTATTTGTAGAAGATTAAACTCAACCTAGTAGTGCTATTTAAAATAGTTTGTCTATCAGATTAAATCTGATGTTTTATAAATTAACTATGCTATGTAAGGTTTGGTTTCTGATAAGCAAGGATACAGAGTATTCATTTTTTCTGACCATTCTTTCAATTTAGGTAATACAGAATATTTTTCAGCACTTGTTACATTTGATCTAAAAACTAAAAAATCAATCATACAAACTGTGTATAATGTACCTATATTTAATTCTGTTCCAAAATATTTTAATTTTTCGGCAATTACATTTAAAGTGCGGTCGGTTCTTTCTATTATTTGTGTATGTCGAGCATTCCACCATTCTTCTTTAGGTCTTAACATTCGTTCGGGTAGCATTAAAGACGTCAAATTTTCTAAAATACCTTCAGATAAAGCATATAAACTTTGCACTTTCCAATATGATTCATTTTTATTAAATAAACTTGGCGCAGAACCAATGGAATCAAGATATTCAGCAATAGTGCTACTGTTGTATAACCAATCACCGTTATCTAGTTGTAATGCAGGTATTTTCCCTAAAGGATTATCTTTATTGTGGGGTGAGTTTGCGTCAAAGGATCTTGATGTTTTTAATAATTCTATTTTATCTTGTAAATGATGATAATGTGCAATAGCAGTTGTCTTACGTACGAAAGGACTTGTTGTGGAATACCATAGTTTCATTTTATTTCTCCATATAATTCACTTATATAAAAAATCCGTCTTTTAAATTTAATTAAAAGACGGATTTAATTTTATAGCAACTATTGTTGAGATGAAATACGTTTCATATCAATCATATAACCACGTAATTCTTGCCCAATTAATTCAACAGGATGGTTACGAATTGCCTCGTTGACATCTCTTAATAAAATATTATCTATTTCAAATGCTGGTGTTTTTTCACCTAAATCTCCGTTTCTTAATAAAGGAAGTAATTTCTCTTTAAGGATAGGTGCTGCAACGTTAGCAAATAAATAGTTACCATATTCTGCCGTGTCGGAAATAACCACATTCATTTCATATAGACGTTTACGGGCAATAGTATTTGCAATTAATGGTAGTTCGTGTAGGGATTCATAATAAGCTGATTCTTCATAAATACCGCTTGCAACCATTGTTTCAAATGCAAGTTCAACACCAGCTTTTACCATCGCTATCATTAAAACACCGTTATCAAAATACTCTTGTTCATTAATATTAATATTTTGAGCAAGTGGTGCTTGTTCAAATGCTGTTTTTCCTGTTTCTTCTCGCCATGTTAATAAATTTACGTCATTATTTTCCCAATCTTTCATCATTGTTGAGGAAAATTCACCACTAATAATATCATCCATATGTTTTTCAAAGAGCGGTGTTAATTCAGCTTTAATTATTTCTGATAGCTCAAAAGCACGAAGTTTTGCTGAATTTGATAGACGGTCCATCATTAAAGTGATTCCACCGTGTTTTAATGATTCAGTAATCGTTTCCCAGCCATATTGAATTAGTTTTCCAGCATAAGCAGGATCTTTACCATCGGAAATTAATTTGTCATAGCAAAGAATTGAACCCGCTTGCAACATACCACAAAGTATTGTTTGCTCTCCCATTAAATCAGATTTTACCTCTGCAACAAATGATGATTCTAAAACGCCCGCTTTATGTCCACCCGTTGCAGCAGCCCATGCTTTAGCAATAGCTAAACCTTCACCTTTAGGATCATTTTCTGGGTGAACAGCAATTAAAGTTGGTACGCCAAATCCACGTTTATATTCTTCACGAACTTCTGTGCCAGGACATTTTGGGGCGACCATTACAACAGTAATATCTTTACGGATTTGTTGACCTTGCTCAACAATATTTAATCCATGAGAATAACCTAAAGCTGAACCTTGTTTCATTAAAGGCATTACATCATCAATAACTTTAGCGTGTTGTTTATCTGGTGTTAAATTAATAACTAAATCAGCAGTTGGAATTAATTCTTGGTAAGTACCTACTGTAAAGCCATTTTCAGTTGCTCGTTGAAATGATGCTCTTTTATCTACAATAGCTTGTTCACGTAACGCATAGCTAATATCTAGACCTGAATCACGCATATTTAATCCTTGATTAAGGCCTTGAGCACCGCAACCAACAATAACGATTTTTTTACCTTTTAAATAATTTGCTTCATCGGAAAATTCTTCACGATTCATAAAGCGGCAACGACCAAGCTGATCTAATTGTTGTCTTAAATTAAGGGTGTTGAAATAGTTAAGCATATATTTACTCCTTGTGTAATTGTTTTGTTTATAAAATTCTTATATTTAAGGAATTATACATAAATTAATCATTGCGTAAATTGAGATTATTGATATTTAATATTGCGTTTTTTGCATTTTATTTTTATTTTTTAATAAAGCAAACGATTGCGTTCACATAAATAAAGTTTTTTTCTGGTTTTTTTAGATTTATTTTAAAAAAATACGTATAATTTAGTAGATCTTATTATATTTATTAATATTGGTTAAATTTTATATCTTATTGTTTTTATATGGTAAATTTTTTATATTCTAATGTTGGGAGAATTTAATGAAGATAATTAATTCTTTGAAGTCATTTTTTTTCAAACCTTCGGCTAAATTTGGCTTAGGTGTTTTATTAGTTCTTGGAGCTATGATTGGAGTGATTGCTTGGATTGTATTTAACACTGTTTTAGACGAAACAAGTAAAGAAGAGTTTTGTGTGAGTTGCCACTCTATGCAACAACCATTGTCAGAGCTAAAAGAAACGGCTCATTGGTCAAATAAAATGGGGGTAGCTGCAGAATGTGCAGATTGCCATTTACCTCATGGTAAGTTGGACAAATACATTCGAAAAATTGAAGCGATTAAAGAAATTTTTGCTGAAGCATCAGGAAAAATAGATACAAAAGAAAAATTTGAAGAACATCGTTTAGAAATGGCAGAGAGAGAATGGGCGAGAATGTCCGCTAATGGTTCTCAAGAGTGTAAAGGCTGTCATAGTTATGATCGAATGAAATTCGATGAGATGTCTCCAGCCGCACGTCAAGCGATGATTCCTGCAGCTAAAACAGATCAAAGTTGTATTGATTGTCATAAAGGTATTGCACATCACTTACCGAAAATGACAAAAGAAGTATCTTCAGTAGAAACACTTACTGAGGGAAAACAATATTATTTAAAAGCTAAAACAGATATTTTCTTAGACGAGGCTCTAACTGATAATATTGGTTATATTGAAACGGCTGTACCACTTACATTTATCAAATCAAATGATAAAGGGGATTTAGTTGAATTAGTGGCATGGCGTAAGGGAAGAGGATTGTCACGTATTTTATCTCATGCAGCAGGTAAAAATATTTCTGAAGCGGTATTAACAAAAGAGTTTGTGAAAACTAAGCCTAAATTTGAAGTCATTGAAACAGTAAGTGATGAAATGACAGGATTAGATTGGAAACATATAAAACTGCAAGTATGGATTGCTAAATCTCAGTTAGTTGAAGATGTTGCACCTATTTGGGCAAATATGGAGTCTATTTATAAAACTCAATGTAGTACTTGTCATAAACAGCCAGATATAGCGCATTTCGATTCTAACGCTTGGATTGGGCAGTTTAAGGGTATGATTGGATTTACAAGTATGGATGAACAAACTGGTAAAGAGGTACTGCGTTACCTACAACTTCATTCATCAGATTTTAAACAACACTAATAAATATAGGGGAAATACTATGGGACAAACTCGTCGCCAATTTTTAAAAAATATGTCTATTATGTCTGCGGCGTTGTCTATTCCTAGTTTTCTTGTTGCTAAACAAGAAACAAATGGAAGCAACGTAGATGTAAGTTCATGGAAAATTTCAGGTTCTCATTGGGGAGCGATTAGAGCAAAAGTTGAGAATGGTAAAGTAGTAGATGTCAAAGCTTTTGAATATGATAAATACCCAACAGAAATGATTAATGGTATTAAGGGTTTGATCTATAGTGAATCTCGAATTCGTTACCCTATGGTACGTTTAGATTGGTTAAAAGATCGCCAGAATAGTGATAAGTCAAAACGTGGGGATAACCGTTTTGTTCGTGTAAGTTGGCAACAAGCAATCGATCTTTTCTATGATGAGTTAGAGAGAGTACAAAAAGATTACGGTCCTTGGGCATTGCATACTGGTTTAGTTGGATGGCGTACTACTGGACAATTCCATAGTTGTGGTAATCATATGATCCGTGCGATTGCAATGCACGGAAATAGTGTTGGAACAACTGGGGACTATTCAACAGGTGCTGGTCAAGTTATTTTACCTTACGTATTAGGAAGTTCAGAAGTTTATTCACAAGGAACCTCTTGGGAAATTATTTTAAAAGACAGTGAAAATATTATTTTCTGGGCAAGTGATCCTGTTAAAAATTTACAAGTAGGTTGGAACTGTGAAACTCACGAAGCCTACAAATATTTAGAAGAGCTAAAAGAGAAAGTTGCGGCTAAAGGTGTGAATGTAATTTGTGTTGATCCAGTGAAAAGTAAAACAAAAAATTACTTAGGTTGTGAACAACAATACATTAACCCACAAACTGATGTACCATTTATGTTGGCTCTCGCTCATGTTCTTTATACTGAAAAATTATATGATGCGGATTTCTTAGATACTTACACGATTGGGTTTGAAAAATTCTTACCATACTTATTGGGTGAATCAGAAGATAAAGTTGCAAAAACACCAGAATGGGCAGAAAAAATTTGTGGTATTTCGGCGGATAAAATTCGTGAATTTGCACGTATGTTAGCAGGAAAAAGAACGCAATTTATTTTTGGTTGGGCGATTCAACGTCAGCAACATGGTGAGCAACCATATTGGATGGGGGCGGTGTTAGCTTCTATGCTTGGTCAAATTGGTTTACCTGGTGGTGGTATTAGTTACGCTCACCATTATAGTTCTATTGGTGTTCCAGAGTCTGGTGCGGCAATGCCGGGTTCATTCCCGCTTAACTTAGATGAAGGTCAAACACCAAAATATCCAAGTACAGACTATAAAGGTTATAGTTCATCAATTCCTGTGGCTCGTTTAACTGACGCATTGCTTAATCCAGGTGAAACAATAGATGCTAATGGTAAAAAAGTGGTTTATTCACCATTAAAAATGGCTATTTTCACAGGTTGTAATCAATGGCATCGTCAATCAGAGCGTAATAAGATGAAAGCGGCATTCCAAAAATTAGAAACGATAGTTTCTGTTAATTATAGTTGGACTGCAACTTGTCGTTTCTCTGATATTGTTTTACCAGCTTGTACACCATTTGAACGTAATGATATTGATGCATACGGTTCTTATAGTAACCGTGGTGTTATTGCAATGCAAAAATTAGTTGAGCCAATGTTTGAATCTCGTTCTGACTTTGAAATTTTCCGTGATCTTTGTAGCCGTTTTGGTAAAGAAAAAGAATTTAGTCGTGGAATGGATGAAATGCAATGGGTTGAGCAATTATATGAAGAATGTCGTCAAGCTAACCAAGGTAAATTCGATATGCCAGCATTTGCTGAATTCTGGGAAAAAGGCTATGTATTATTCCCTGAAGGTAAACCTTGGGTTCGCCATGCTGAATTCCGTGAAGATCCAGAACTAAATGCGTTAGGCACACCATCAGGTTTAATTGAAATCTTTAGTAATAAAATTGCAAGTTACGGTTATGAAGATTGTAAAGGCCATCCAATGTGGTTTGAAAAAGCAGAACGCTCTCATGGTGGCCCTAAATCAGAAAAATATCATTTCTGGCTGCAATCTGTTCACCCAGATAAACGCTTACATTCACAACTTTGTGAATCAAAAGAATTGCGTGAAACCTACACAATTCAAGGTCGTGAGCCATTATTTATAAACCCAGAAGATGCAAAAAATGCAGGTATTGCTCATGGAGATTTAGTTCGTGTTTATAATGATCGTGGACAAGCGATTGTTGGTGCACACGTTTCTGACAATTTCCCTGCTGGTATCCTTCGTTTACAAGAAGGGGCATGGTTCTCTCCATTAGATGAAACGGTTGGCTCTATTGATACTTATGGTGACCCTAATACAATGACTTTAGATATTGGATCATCATCATTAGCACAAGCAGTATCTGCAAATACTTGCTTAGTTAATATCGAAAAATATCAAGGCGAGGCACCTGCAGCAAATGGGTTTACAGGTCCAATTGAAGTAACATTATGATTAACTTAAATAAAGAAGAAAAAGTTTTTCTTATTTCGTGGTTTGAGAATATTCTCAGCCACGAATTAACTGAAGAACAGTTACAACAATATCAGCAAGGCTTGTTTGATTCTTTGTTTGATTTTTTATCAGAGCAAGGGTTTACAGAGCAAGTTAAACAAATAAAAAATGAGCTAGGGCAATTACATCAAATGCCTTATGCTCACTTAGAATTGGCGGCTGATTTTACACAACTATTTCTGCTTGATGGACAGGTAAGTGCATTGCCTTATGCTTCAGCTTATCTTGAAGATAAAGCTTTAGATGATAACCTTCATTTTATGGATCAGTTATTAAAAGATTTCTCTTTACAAGTAAGCCGAAATAATAAAGAACCAAGTGATCATCTTGCCGTTTATTTAGAGGTACTTGATAAATTAGTTCAAGAGTCTAGCCTTGATGAACAACAAGATTTCATTAAAAATTATTTATTAACTTGGTTGACACCATTTAATAAAAGGGTTCAGAATATTAGAACGAAAACAATGTTCTACCAGCATATAATGGCGTTATTCTTGTCAATATTAAGTAAATAAATTAATTAGACTGAAATAGATAAACAAGTGCGGTTGAAAATTTAAAAAAATTCAACCGCACTTTTTTTATAAAAAAATGAGGATATATGGAATTTAAAGATTTAAAACTTTTTCTTCATCTTGTGGAAACGAAGAATTTTAGTAAAACGGCGATACAGAACCATATGTCCCCTTCTACTTTATCTCGCCAGATTAAACGAATGGAAGATGAGATAGGTCAAGCCTTATTTCTGAGAGATAATCGACAAGTTTCGCTTACTGAAACAGGTGAAAAGTTTTTAAAATTCGCGCAACAAAATTGGCAACAATGGCAATATTTCAAACAACAAATTCATACTGATGTTGAGGATTTAACGGGTGAATTACGTATTTTTTGTTCAGTAACGGCGGCTTATAGCCACTTACCAAAAATCTTAGAAAAATTTAGAAAACTTTATCCTAAGGTTGAGATTCAGCTGATTACTGGTGATCCCGCAATAGCGGTGAAGGTTGTACAATCTAATCAAGCGGATCTAGCTATTGCAGGTAAACCGAGTAGTTTACCAAGTAATATTATTTTTCATTATTTAGATAATATAACATTGTCATTAATTGCACCGAAAATAGCCTGTATTTCTACCAAATTACTACAAAAAATCCCAATTAATTGGCAAAAAATTCCTTTTATTCTGCCCGTAGAAGGCTCAGCTCGTCAGAGAATAGATCAATGGTTTAAGAAAAATAAAATAAAGTCACCCGCAGTTTATGCAACGGTATCAGGACACGAAGGAATTGTTTCAATGGTTGCATTAGGCTGTGGATTAGCTATGTTACCAGATGTCGTCATTAAAAATAGCCCAATGTATGATCAGGTTTCTAGATTAAAACTAGATATTCCCATCGAGCCTTTTGAGTTAGGCATTTGTGTACAAAAAAGACATTTAGAGTTACCACTGATACGTGCTTTTTGGCAAGTTTTAGAGTAATTTTATATATTAAGTTTGTTATACATATAATTTAACAGGATAGCTGTATGTTAAAAGGTATTGCTTTTTCTTTGTTAGCATCTTGCTTATTCGGCTACATTTATTACTTTTCTGTATTGCTTCTACCATTAAAAGGGGAAGATATTCTTGGTTATCGTGTTATTTTTACGATTCCTTTTTCGCTATTAGCGGTTTTTTTATTTAAACAAAAATATATGCTGGTATCCCATTTAAAACGTATTCAATCAAATCCTTCTCTTATTTTAGCTTTTATGCTTAATTCTGCCATTATTGGATTTGAAATGTGGTTATTTTTATGGGCGCCTAGCCACGGTTATGCTTTGAGTGTTTCTCTCGGTTATTTATTACTACCATTATTGATGGTTCTCGTTGGAAAACTCTTTTTTAAAGAACATATTTCTAAATTAAAATTTATTGCCATAATCTTTGCTACTTTAGGGGTAGCTATTAATATTCTAATTACTGGGGGATTATCTTGGGCAAGTCTTGCTGTTGGTGCTTATGCTATTTATTTTGTTATTCGGAAATGGTTTAAGATTGCTGATATTGCGAGTTTTGCCATTGAAATTAGTTTATTACTACCCTTAGCCATTTTCTTTGCATATCAAGTAGATATACAACAAATTCAAGTAGTAAATCCTAATATTTTAGGTTTATTGCTATTATTAGGCTTATTAAGTGGAACAGCATTTATTTTTTATATTGCCGCAAGTAATATATTACCAATCAACCTATTAGGATTATTAGGCTATGTTGAGCCATTTATGATGATCTTTGTGGCTTTTATTGTTGGAGAACGTATATCAACAGAAACCTACCCATTATTTATATGTTTGTTATTTTCGATGTTATTACTTATTTTTGATGGTGTGATCAATCTTAAAAAAGCTAACAAATTAAATAAAGAGATTCTTAACTAAAATAAGTTGTTACTCTAGTTAAATAAATATTAATTAGCTTATTTTATTAAATCTAGAATAGGTTCAATATTTGGCTTAATTCCACGCCATAATTCAAAAGAATGTGCTGCTTGACCGACTAGCATTCCAAAACCATCATTTGTGTTTTTTACCCCTAGTTGTTTGCATAAAGCAATAAAAGGGGTATCCTGCCCTTTGCTGTATTGCATATCATAAACGGCTTGAGCTTGTTGTAATATAAGGGGATTAATATTAAGTGTTTTTCCTTGTAGTCCTAATGATGTGGCGTTAATTACAAGGTCAAATGACTGCTTAGGAATATAAGTTATATCAACAGCTTGAATATTACCGTAGGGCTGAAATTTTTCTGCTAGTTGTTGTGCTTTTGAAAAAGTGCGGTTGATTATGGTGATATTTTGTTGTGCCTGCAATAATGGCAGTAATACACCTTTAGTTGCACCGCCAGCCCCTAATATTAAAATGGATTGATTGGATTTTAAGCAATTTAAACGTTGTAAATCACTTACAAGTCCAATACCGTCTGTGTTATCCGCATATAAACTACCATCATCTAAGATTTTTAATGTGTTACAGGCTTCGGCAACTAAACAACGTTCACTAAATTGGTTGGCAATTTTAAAGGCTCGCTCTTTGAATGGGGCGGTAATATTACAACCTTTGCCACCATTTTTGAAAAAGGTAGAGAGTTGTTGTTCAAATCGTTGTTCATCACCAAGTATTGCCTTATATTCCATTAATTGCTGGGTTTGCTCTGCAAAAAGACGGTGAATTTGTGGGGACTTACTTTGTGCAATTGGATTACCCCAAACGGCATATTTATCCATAAATTATCCTTGTCTAAAAATTTGATTGGTTAAAATATCACGAATTTCAGAGGTTTTTTTTGCCTTACCGACTTCTGCCGTTAAGACGGGAAAATCTTCGCCAAATTGCTGTAAAACTTGTTCAGCGGTTTTGCAAGGCGGTAATCCTGTCAAATTAGCACTGGTTGATGTTAAGGCAAAGCCAGTTTGTTCACAAAGCATTTTTACCGCAGAATGATCACACAAACGCACTGCTATTGTAGAAAATTGTCCCGTTAAAAATTTAGGTATATAGTTTTTTGCTGGCACAACCCAAGTCATTGGTCGATCATATTTTTGTGTTAAGCGTTGCCAATGTTGTTCAGTAAATTGTCGATCATCAATAAAAGGGATTAAATAATCTAGCTTGGGAGCGATAATGATTAATCCTTTTTCAATGGGGCGTTTTTTTAAAACTAATAAATTTTTAACCGCACTTTCACTTAACGGATTACAACCTAAACCAAAAACCGCTTCTGTTGGATAGGCGACCACTTGATCTTGTTTCAATTTTTCTACAATTTGTTGAATATTCATTGTCATTACTTCATTTATTTACTATCGTTATTGCCTTCATTAATGGCAATATCAAAAATATGTCGGCAATTTTTATTAATACATTGCCAAGTGCGGTGGTTTTTTGTGGATTTTTTAAGAATCGCTAATTTCCCCTTACATTCAGGGCAATCAATCCATTCTGGTTGTGTTGGTAACGTACATTTACATTTTGGGTAACGATTACAGCCATAAAACGTTTTTCCAGTTCGACCACGTCTTGCTACTAATTTTCCTGTTCTGCATTCAGGGCAAGGAAATTCTTGTTCTTTTTCCTCATTTTCTTCTTGGAAAATAAAATGGCAATCAGGGTAGTTGCTACAACCAATAAACATACCGTAACTGCCTTGTTTAAGTTGTAATTGATGGCCACAATCAGGGCAATGCTCATTTAATTCTTTAATAATTTTATGTTCAGAATGACTTTGTAGCGGTTTTAAGTAATCACAATGAGGGTAATTAGCACAACCTAAAAATAACCCTTTTTTTCCTTGCTTCATCAGCAATTCACCACCACATTTAGGGCAATGTTCTTGATTTTTAGTATGAGAAAAAAGTTGTTTGTTCATTGTGGTTAGTTAATTTATATATTCGGTTAATTAAACGGATTGATTGAACTAGTTTACCTAGCTAAGTTACAGTTATCAATAAAACTTAGTAATAAACTTTACCTATTAAACAAGGCGGAGATGTTGATAGATTTCGTAATGGATTAATTTTATAATCCTTTTATTATTTTAAAGGAGAAACTATGCAACCGTTATTCGAAAATCCTTATTTTTTGACCGCACTTTTTCTAGCAATTATTTGTTTATTGCTATTTTTTATATTGACTCGCCGTCAACGTGATGTACAAGAGCTACGCCAAGATCTTAATCAAAATATCCAAGACTTTAATCAGTTAGTGGCAAAACACGAAATTTTGTTACAGGAAAAAAATCAGTTAGATCAATTTGTTGTTAAATATCAAACAACAGCTGATGGCTTGCAAATCCGCCTTAATGAACGAGATGAAAAAATCGCTTATTTACAAAAGGAACTTGATGAGGAACAAGCCAGACATCAAACAATCGCCAGTAATATTACCGCATTAAAAGAAAATTTTGGTGTGGCGACAGCACAAGCGAGCAGTTTGCAAAAGCAACTAGAAGAAAGTCAGCAAACTATTTTAAGAAAGGAACAAGATTTTTTAAATTTAACAGAAAAAACAACCGCACTTACTCAAGAATTAACCGAATTAAAAACTACATTATCAGAGAAAGAAAAGAATTTTGCAGAGCAACAACAAAATTTTGCTGAAACGAAAAAACACTTGGAAACAGAATTTCAAAATCTTGCCAATCGTATTTTAGAAGAAAAAAGCCAACGTTTTAACCAAACTAATCAAGCATCTTTGGATAATTTATTAAAGCCTTTCCGTGAGCAAATTGAAGGTTTTCAAAAACGTGTTAATGAAATTCATTCTGAATCCTTAAAAGGCAATGCGGGATTGGAAGCAGAGATTAAAAAGGTGTTACAAATTGGCTTAAATATGTCGCAAGAAGCCAATAATCTGACTTCAGCACTAAAAGGGGAAAAGAAAACTTTAGGTAACTGGGGCGAAATGCAGTTAGAACGGGCTTTGCAACTGGCAGGCTTGGTAGAGAATGAGCATTATGTCGCCCAAGAGCATTTTAAAGATCAAGACGGAAAAAATAAGTATCCTGATTTTATTTTGCATTTACCTGATAATAAACATTTAATTATCGACAGTAAAATGTCCTTAGTAGCTTATGAAAGTGCGGTCAATTCTGAAGACGAAATTCAACGTAATCAATTCTTAAGAGAACACGTTAAAGCGATAAAAAATCATATAGATGAGCTATCAAGCAAGGATTATAGCAATCTAATTGGTATGCGAAGTCCTAATTTTGTTTTAATGTTTGTAGGCATTGAGCCTGCTTATATCGAAGCAATGAAAATGGAAACTGGGCTATTTAATTATGGTTATCAGAAAAATGTTATTTTGGTATCACATACCACGTTAATGCCCATTTTACGCACAGTAGCTAACTTATGGCGTATTGAACGAGGGAATACAGAGGCAAGAGAAATTAGCGAAAGAGCGGGAGAAATTTATAATCAAATTTGCCTTGTTGCTGAACGCCTAGCTAAACTGGGTGCAACGCTCTCAACAGTCAGCACCCATTACAACAGTACGGTAACCGCTCTTGCTGGAAATCAAGGATTAATCGGAAAAGCCGAACGTTTTAAAACCTTATCCGCCAAAGCGAATAAACAAATGCCAAATGTAGAGCTTATTCATAATGATTTAAATGTGGAAAAATTGATAGCGATTAAGGTTGATGAGAATATTTAAAACAAGTTGAAGATGGGTATATTCTTTTTCACATATACCCATTAAATACATTAACACATCTCCAAAAATAATTTCATAATGCGGTTATCGCCAGTCAGTTCTGGGTGAAATGAGCAGGCTAGTAACTTTTCTTGTTTAGCAAGTACTATGTTGCCATTAAAGCTTGCTAAGCTAGTTACTTTTGCCGTATCTATATTTCTGATATAGGGAGCACGGATAAAGACTGCTGGGTATGGTTCGGCGAGTCCTTCGACTTCTAATGTCGTTTGAAAGCTGTCCACTTGTCGTCCGAAGGCATTGCGTTGCACAGTAATATCCATTAACCCTAAATGAACCCTTGGATCATTTTCTAATGATTTAGCAAGTAGGATCATACCTGCACAAGTACCAAATAGTCCCTTACCTTGACTAGCAAAATCTTTGATTGCTTCAATAAAACCATATTGATGCATTAATTTTCCGATAGCCGTGCTTTCTCCGCCAGGTAAAACTAAACCATCAAGATTAGTTAATTCTGCTATTTTTTTGACCGCACTTGCCTTTGCACCAAGCTGTTCAATTTGTTGTAAATGTTCACTAACTGCACCTTGTAGTGCGAGTACGCCAATATGTAAATGAGAATAATCTTTCATTCTTACCAGCCACGTTCTTGCATTCTTTCACTTTGTGCTAATGAGGCGATTTCAATACCTTTCATTGGCTCGCCTAATTCTTCTGATAAGCGACCAATAAGATCGTAATCTTGAAAATAGGTGGTGGCTTGTACGATTGCTTTTGCAAATTTTTCTGGATTATCTGATTTGAAAATCCCTGAACCAACAAAGACACCATCAGCCCCTAGTTCCATCATTAGTGCTGCATCGGCAGGTGTAGCTACGCCACCAGCTGCAAAATTAACAACAGGTAATTTTCCTTGTTGTTTTATTTGTAATAATAATTCAAAAGGTGCACCTAAGTTTTTTGCTTCAGTCATTAGTTCATCGTAGTTCATTGCAACGATTTTACGCACTTGGCTATTGACTTTACGCATATGGCGTACGGCTTCAACAATATTTCCTGTTCCGGGTTCGCCTTTTGTTCGTAACATTGAAGCACCTTCACCGATACGGCGTAATGCTTCGCCTAAGTCACGACAGCCACAAACAAATGGTACGGTAAATTTACTTTTTAATAAGTGAAATTCCTCATCAGCAGGGGTTAAGACTTCGCTTTCATCAATATAGTCCACGCCCATCGCTTCTAATACTCTTGCTTCGGTAATATGACCAATTCTGGCTTTTGCCATAACAGGAATAGATACCGCATTCATCACTTCTTTAACAATTTTAGGGTTTGCCATTCTTGCAACACCACCTGCTGCACGAATATCAGAGGGTACACGTTCTAATGCCATTACAGCGACAGCGCCAGCAGCTTCTGCAATGCGGGCTTGCTCAGCATTGACTACATCCATTATTACGCCACCTTTTTGCATTTGTGCCATACCACGTTTTACTGTATTTGAACCTAAGATAGTACTCATTATTTTTTCCTTTAATATGATGTTAATTTATAGCCATTGTGAATAAATTTAGATATGATTAAAAGTGTCAATATTGAATTACTTAATGGGGTCAGATGGAAAGGTTAAGTTATCATTTAGATAAATCTTTAAATACACCTTTATATTTACAGCTTTATCAACAAATTCGAGATTTAATTTATCAAGAAGCATTGGTATTAGGCGATAAATTACCTTCAAAGCGTTATCTTTCGGATTATTTAAATATTAGTCAAAATACTGTAGAAAGTGCTTATGGGCAACTTATTGCAGAAGGGTATATTGAATCTGTTTCTCGTCGTGGTTTTTTTGTTTGTTTTCAACCTAAATTCTTTTTTAATAAAAATACTACTGCACTTTCAAATATTGTTCCTAACAATTCGCCTTCATTTGCATTTGATTTTAATCCTCATTATATCGACACTCGCCACTTTCCTTTAAATCGTTGGCGTAAAGCGGGTAATACATTATTTCAAACTAATTCTAGTTTATTGAGTTTAGGGAGTAAGCAAGGGGATATAGGATTAAGATATGAAATTTGTCGTTATTTGTTTTCATCTCGTGGTGTGAGCTGTCAACCAGAGCAGATAGTCATTGGTGCAGGGCTAGAGATTTGTATTCAACAATTAATTTTATTGTTTAATCAACTTTATCAAGATCAACCCGTTCAATATGGAATGGAATTTTATGGCTACGCCACTATCGAAAAACTGTTGAAGTTATATCAACAAAAAATAGTTAAGCTTCCTTTAAATCAGGATAATCAGCAACTAAATCTTAAATATTTATTCGATAGTCAAGTTAATATTGCTTGTGTTACTCCCTCCCATTTGTTCCCTTTTGGACACGTGTTATCAATGACTCAACGTGAACAATTATTAACTTGGGCAAAAGAGAAGCCGAATCGTTATATTATAGAAGATGATTACGATAGTGAATTTCGTTATAAAGGTAAGCCCATACCAGCTTTACAGAGTTTAGATAAAAATGATTCTGTTATTTATTTAGGATCATTTTCAAAATTATTAATGCCGTCAATAAGATTGTCTTTTATGGTATTACCTAATCATTTATTAGCGTTATATCAACAACATTGTGGTTTTCTTAATTGCTCCGTTTCTCGTTTTGAACAACAGCGTTTAGCTAATTTTATCCAACAGGGCGATTTTGAAAAACATATAAGCCGAATGCGTAAAATTTATCGGCGTAAAATGGAGTTACTCTGTAAAGTATTACAACCTTATCATCAAAATATTCGTTATTATGGTGAAGATTCAGGATTTTATTTGTTAGTTGAAGTGGTCAATAAAAAATATTCGATGGAAGAATTGATTAATTTGGCAAACAAGTCAAGCATTAAGGTTTATTCCGTTAATTACACAGATAGAAAATTATTTTCTCTTGGCTTTGGCGATTTATCAGAAGAACAACTTATGTTAGGGATAAATAAGTTACTTCAAGTATGGATGAATAAGTAGATTTTAATGACTTAATTTTTTATTAAAAATAAGAGACTAAAAAATGGCAAACTATATTCCTTCCTCTGATTTAAAAACAATTTTACATTCTAAGCGTGCCAATATTTATTATTTGGAGCATTGTCGAGTTTTATTAAATGGTGGGCGTGTTGAGTATGTTACTGATCAAGGAAAAGAGTCTTTGTATTGGAATATTCCTATTGCAAATACGAGCTGTTTATTATTAGGAAGTGGAACATCAGTAACTCAAGCTGCAATGCGAGAACTTGCTAAAGCAGGAGTGATGGTAGGGTTTTGTAGCGGTGGTGGAACGCCTTTATTTAATGGTACTGAAGCAGAAATTGGTTGCGAGTTTTTTAGCCCACAAAGTGAATATCGACCAGTAGAATATTTACAAAAATGGTGTCAATTTTGGTTTGATGATGATAGACGTTTACAAGTAGCAAAAAATTTACAATGTTATCGGCTACGAGTATTGCAACAGACTTGGGATAAATTTGATTGGGATTTTTCAAAGGAAAAATTGACCGCACTTGTGCAGCAATATGAGCAAGAATTTCTTAACTCTCCAAATAGCATGGCATTATTGGCAACAGAAGGGCGTTTAACAACCAAACTGTATGCTTTGGCTAATCAAGCAACTGAAAATGATTTATTTTTTAAACGAGAAAGTGGCACAACACCTGCAAATCAATTTCTTGATCATGGTAATTACTTAGCGTATGGATTAGGTGCAACGGCTTGTTGGGTGTTAGGTTTACCACATGGTTTAGCGGTATTACATGGTAAAACAAGACGTGGTGGATTAGTTTTTGATGCCGCAGATATTATTAAAGATGGAATGATTTTACCGCAAGCATTTATTTCTGCTCAAAATGGGGATTCAGAGAAGGAGTTTAGGACAGCTTGTATTAATAATCTGACTAAATTTGAAGCACTTGATATTATCATTGAAACCTTAAAACAGCTTGCTTTGGAGGCATAATGAATATTTTATTGGTAAGTCAATGTCAGAAAAATGCCTTAACGGAAACACGCCGTATTCTTGATCAATTTGCTGAACGTTGCGGAGATCGAGTTTGGCAAACACCTATAACCAAAGTTGGATTAGAAACCCTTTATACAATGCTACGCAAATCAGCAAGAAAAAATACCGCGGTGGCTTGTTATTGGACACATGGTAAAAATCTTACTGATTTACTTTGGGTTGTTGGGGATAAAAGCCAATTTAACGAAGCAGGACGAGTACCTACTAATCGTACTACAAGAGATATCTTACGAACCGAAGATGAGGGTGAGTGGTCTCAAGCCTATTCTATTAAAATTATGACCGCACTTGCGGCATTGTTACATGATTTGGGAAAGTCCTCTATTGCTTTTCAAGAGAAATTAAAACCTAATGCGAATTTTTATCCAGATTGTTACCGTCATGAATGGATTTCCGCTCGTTTATTTGAATGTATGATTCAAGGTTGTGAAACGGATCAAAAATGGCTAACTCGTTTATCTCAATGGCAAGAATATGTAAAAGAAAATCCTAAATGGTTAAATAAGTTAAAACGAGATAATAAAAAATCAGAAAGAGGTTTTTTTCATTTACCCCCTTTAGCAAGACATTTAATTTGGTTAATTACTTCTCATCATAAACTACCTTTTACACAGGATGCTTGGGATTCAAAAAATAATCGAATTTTAGATGAACATTTTGATATTTCTATTGATCGTTTTTATAAAAATTATTATCCCGAAAAGGGTTGGGTTGCAAATGATTCATCACATCCAAAACCAAAAAATTTTTGGGAGTTTAATTACCTTGCTACCGATAGTGTAAAATGGCAAAAAGCTATAACACGTTGGACACAAAAGGCTTTAAATCATCCATCATTATTTGAGAATGCGAAAAATAATGAACCTTTTTTCTTATTACTATCAAGATTATGTTTAATTCTTGGCGATCATAATTATTCATCATCTAATTCAGAACCAACTTTGGGGGATAAAGGTTTTATTAATAAACTAGTGGCGAATACGGATGCTAATAAAAAACCTAAACAAGCTTTAGATGAACATTTACTTGGTGTGTGTAAAGTCGCCACTCGTTTTGCCAATTTATTACCTAAGTTACCAAAAGAACTACCGAGTATTCAAAAACATCGAGCGTTTACACAACGTACCGCAATCGCTCGTTTTCAATGGCAAAATAAATCCATAGATCTAGTTAAATCAGTACAGCAAGAAACGGAAAAGGTCGGTTTTTTCGGCGTCAATATGGCAAGTACAGGTTGTGGAAAAACCTTAGCTAATGCCAAAATTATGTATGGATTAGCCAATCCCAAAAAAGGCGCAAGATTTACGGTTGCACTCGGTTTAAGAGTACTAACTTTACAAACTGGACTAGCATTAAAAGAAAAGTTGAGCTTAACGGATGATATGTTAGGTATTTTAGTTGGTGGAAGTGCGGTCAAAAAATTGTTTGAATTGCAAAATAATGAACAAGAAAATCATAAACAGCAAAAAAACTCCCTTGGGAGTGAAAGTGCGACTCCTTGGTTAGATGAAATGGATGGTGAAATTCATGGTGCGAGTTTTATTGATACGGCTATTAATTTATCGGAGTTGAAAACATTACTCGCTGATGATAAAGCAAGAAAATTGTTATTTTCACCCATAGTCAGTTGTACTATTGATCATATTGTCCTTGCTAGCGAAATTACTCGTGGAGGTAAGCATATTTTACCTATTTTAAGATTATTAACCGCTGATTTAGTATTAGATGAACCAGATGATTTTGGACTAGAGGATTTACCAGCATTAAGTCGTTTGGTTCATCTAGCGGGGTTATTTGGTAGTCGTGTTTTATTGTCTTCTGCAACATTAACGCCTGATTTTATAGAGGGACTTTTTAAGGCTTATCAAGCAGGGCGAGCGATTTACAATCAACAAAAAGGGCTTTCTATTAATACTGATATTATATGTGGTTGGTTTGATGAGAATAAACAAATGCTTGAAAAATGCCACAGCAATAATTTTTCTGATAAGCATAAAGAATTTATTGAAAAGCGAGTAAGATTTTTATCTCAGCAACCAGTTCGTCGTAAAGCACAAATTATTGAATTGCCTGATTTAACCAATAATGCTGAAAAAGGTGATAAAAGTGAAAATTTGAACTATCCTTTATTTGCAAAGGAACTATTAAAAAATTCGATTAAATTGCATCATTATCACGCAAATGAAGATCCAATATCCAAGAAAAATGTCAGCTTTGGATTAATTCGTTTTTCTAATATAAGCCCAATGATCTATTTGGCGAAGGAACTCTTTCTTTTAGAAAAAACAGAAGAATTTCAAGATTATGCCATTCACTTATGTTGTTATCATTCTCATCAAATTTTATTATTACGTTCAAAACTAGAGGAAAAATTAGATAAAATTTTAAACCGCACTTCTGAAAATAATGTTTTTAATCATCTAGAGGTTTCTCAAAAATTAAGCAATCCTGACATTCCTGAGAAACAACATTTATTTATTGTATTAGGTAGTCCCGTTACGGAAGTTGGGCGAGATCATGATTATGATTGGGCAATTGTTGATCCATCATCAATGCGTTCTATTATTCAGCTTGCTGGACGAATTTGGCGACATCGTCCACAAAAAGTAGCGGAAAACCCTAATTTATATCTTTTACCAACAAATTGGCATGGATTGCAAAGCTCAAACTATATGGTAAATAAAGCCATTTTTAAAAATCCTGGATTTGAAAATAAAGAAAATCAATTAGTAACACATAAATTAGATGAGTTAATCTCAAAAGAGGAGAGAGATAATATTCAAGCAACTTCTCGTATTACTAAGAAGGGAGAGTTAAAACCAGAAAATTCTTTGTCTGATCTTGAACATAAAGTGACTGCTGATTTATTAAATAATTCTGGTATTAATCAAGTCAATGCTTATTGGAATAATGAATTAGCGAATCGTATGAATGCTCACTTAGCATTATTAACCCCTTTTAGAAAAGGTATAAAGGGAAGAGATCTAATTTGTTTACCTGATCTACAAGCAAAAAATTGGAATTTTTCATTCAAAGAAGCCATTAATGCTTATGAAAATCCCTATGATACGCAAAATGTTGCAGTAGATATTAGGTATGAAAAGTTATTGCTTTCTAATTTAGTTAAACCTTGGTTTAAACTAGATTTAAATACCCTTTTAACAGAATTAGCGACACAATTAAATCTAGATGAAACAGATCTTGTTCCTGTTGCATTAAAATATGCTTCAGTTTCTTTGCCTGAATATCAAAATAAAATGTATCAATGGAATTTTAATGAAGAGTTAGGATTTTGGGAAAAGTAATGATCTACCAGTATGTTGTAATACAGTTTTTAGTATTTTATAATCCCCTAAATTTTTTAACTATTTTCTATTTTTAATAGGAGAGTTAAATGGCTACTTATAAAGGAAACTTGAGTAAAAAGCATCCAAGCTTATTTGTCTGGTTTATTGCATTATTACCTTATGAAATAGGGTTGCTATTTTGTATTTTCAGTGAGGCTACGCTTCTTCAAGTTATGTTTTGGGCTGGTGTGTCTTACTTCATCATTATACTTTTATACTTTGCCTTTAAATACCCTTTGACTTTTATTTGGGGCTTATTTATTGGACTAAAATAATTTTTAAGGCGCAACCAATTTTTTATATAACCTTAAAATATTGGGGCTAATTTACTTTAGTCCCTTAATATATTATCGGTATCATAATTATCACTTTACGGTATGTGCTTATGGTATTGATGTTGTTTATATTTTCTCCTATTATCTAACCAATTTGTATCAAGAGGGCAGTCCCGCTAGAACATCAAATCCCACTCTCGGCGAGGCTTATCTGGAGCAGCGGATGAGTTTTTTATTTTTCTCTATTTTTGAGCTACCTATACGGCAGTTAGTAGTTTGAGGATGATAAAAGATAATACTTTCTAAGCTACCTACGCGGCAGTTAGTGATGAACCATAATATAACACAAGAAATGGTAATTTTTAAGCTACCTATGCGGCAGTTAGCAGGTTATAAAGACGTAAATTGCATAGCAAGTTTTTCTAAGCTACCTATGCGGCAGTTAGCAAAGTTGAAGATTAAGCACTTTTCTCGGGAATTTTCTAAGCTGCCTATGCGGCAGTTAGCACCTCTGTTCCACCAGCAGAGACGGAAGCTGTTTTCTAAGCTGCCTATGCGGCAGTTAGCGCTTTAAAAAAAGTCGTAAAACTTTTTGGGCTTTCTAAGCTGCCTATGCGGCAGTTAGCCGACATTTATCGGCGGAATGACTGGGTTTATCTTTCTAAGCTGCCTGTGCGGCAGTTAGCCAGGAAAGAGATCAAGCAATAGCAAGACGTTTTTTCTAAGCTGCCTGTGCGGCAGTTAGCAAGGATTTATTACATTAAGTGAACCAGCTTGTTTTCTAAGCTGCCTGTGCGGTAGTTAGCTTAGAACGACACCAGGTGCAACGGTTGATTATTTTCTAAGCTGCCTGTGCGGCAGTTAGCGCTAGAAACTGGTGAGATACCAACAGAAACAATTTCTAAGCTACCTATGCGGCAGTTAGCAAAAGAGCGGTCATTTCACGACACAACTTTTATTTCTAAGCTACCTATGCGGCAGTTAGCAGTATGAGTATTCCTCTTCTTCTTTGTCTGATTTTCTAAGCTACCTATGCGGCAGTTAGCTTGAAGTGAAAAATATTAATATAGAGGGGAGTTTTCTAAGCTACCTATGCGGCAGTTAGCGTAAATAACAAAGCTACTGAACAACAAATAATTTTCTAAGCTACCTATGCGGCAGTTAGCAAATTTCAGCACACCATGCTATTATCCCGACTTTTCTAAGCTACCTATGCGGCAGTTAGCATATTAGAGCAGGGGAGTTTGCTCAAGCAAATTTTCTAAGCTACCTATGCGGCAGTTAGCGCTGTCGGGTGCGGATTTCCGCTCTGGATTAATTTCTAAGCTGCCTATGTGGCAGTTAGCTAAATCTCTTATTGATGAATGTTTGAAAGAGTTTTCTAAGCTGCCTATGCGGCAGTTAGCAAGCATTTAAAACGTTTCTTTGAGTTAGAAGATTTTCTAAGCTGCCTATGCGGCAGTTAGCTTAATATTCATTTTAGAACAGCTAGTTTTAGCTTTCTAAGCTGCCTATGCGGCAGTTAGCATGATTCCGCAAGATGTGGTATTACTTCATCATTTCTAAGCTGCCTATGCGGCAGTTAGCACATCATCGCAAGCTGGGTTTTTATGTTCGGCTTTCTAAGCTGCCTATGCGGCAGTTAGCAACCAAGAATTATTGAAATGCTTCATCAACAATTTCTAAGCTGCCTGTGCGGCAGTTAGCTGAGCGAGCTCTAACGCTTTAGCTGCTTCATGCGTTTCTAAGCTGCCTGTGCGGCAGTTAGCAAATCCTTCATCATTCCATTTTGGTCTTGGTGTTTCTAAGCTGCCTGTGCGGCAGTTAGCGGCACTATATGTTCAATTTATGGCAGAAAAATTTTCTAAGCTGCCTGTGCGGCAGTTAGCTTTGGTATGAAGATGAGCAGGGATTCCATAAATTTCTAAGCTGCCTGTGCGGCAGTTAGCTCCCACTTTGAAACAGTACAAGATTTTATATTTTTCTAAGCTGCCTGTGCGGCAGTTAGCATATTATTTTTTTAGCTATGCTGTGTTTAACGTTTCTAAGCTGCCTGTGCGGCAGTTAGCGATCAGAGCCCGTACAGAAACTCCAGAAGTACTTTCTAAGCTGCCTGTGCGGCAGTTAGCATCAATATGAGCCTGAAGTGATGACATGGTTTTTTCTAAGCTGCCTGTGCGGCAGTTAGCGGGCTGAAAGCTGGGAAATTCAAAGATTAAGATTTCTAAGCTGCCTGTGCGGCAGTTAGCAAGGCGATATTAAAGCAATCGCACTGGCTTGGTTTCTAAGCTGCCTGTGCGGCAGTTAGCCTCGACGAAATTGATTTCATCGAATTCAAAATGTTTCTAAGCTGCCTGTGCGGCAGTTAGCGAAAGAGCAGCTCCACACTTAGGACACTTATATTTCTAAGCTGCCTGTGCGGCAGTTAGCAAGAAGAAGCGGAAGTTGGGTTTGCATTAATATTTCTAAGCTGCCTGTGCGGCAGTTAGCTTTCTCGCTATAATATTACTGGTTTTTTTATATTTCTAAGCTGCCTGTGCGGCAGTTAGCAATTAACCAAGCTCACGAACACGCGCGACTTTTTTCTAAGCTGCCTGTGCGGCAGTTAGCTTAAATTTTTTCTCACTAGGTACTGTGTCAAATTTCTAAGCTGCCTGTGCGGCAGTTAGCTTCAATATAGTGAAAAAGAGACAAAAAAAAGATTTCTAAGCTGCCTGTGCGGCAGTTAGCTGAAGTGATTGAGATTATGATTGAGCGAGGTTTTTCTAAGCTGCCTGTGCGGCAGTTAGCAAGATATAAATAATAAAATAAGCAGATTTTGTTTTCTAAGCTGCCTGTGCGGCAGTTAGCAAATAGAAAAAGCGGATAAGTCCAAACTTAGTTTTCTAAGCTGCCTGTGCGGCAGTTAGCCTCGTAATTTAGTTCAATTATCCGAAGCCCTTTTTCTAAGCTGCCTGTGCGGCAGTTAGCTAGAAATCGTTAGCTTACTTAAGTGAACTTAATTTCTAAGCTGCCTGTGCGGCAGTTAGCAAAACTAACGGAAACTTGAGATACTCCACAAATTTCTAAGCTGCCTGTGCGGCAGTTAGCTTAAAAATACACTTAAAAGAGGGATTGGAAATTTTCTAAGCTGCCTGTGCGGCAGTTAGCTTTTCCCAAGACTAGGTATTAATCATCAGACATTTCTAAGCTGCCTGTGCGGCAGTTAGCTTTTAGCAGGACGCTTGCCAAATGGAGAACCATTTCTAAGCTGCCTGTGCGGCAGTTAGCTTAAAAATCTTTAAAGAGGAAACAAATGCAATTTTCTAAGCTGCCTGTGCGGCAGTTAGCAGGCTTTTGATTCAACTGTTAATAAATTTATTTTTCTAAGCTGCCTGTGCGGCAGTTAGCCAGGTCTAAACTCTTTACATAATAATCCAAAATTTCTAAGCTGCCTGTGCGGCAGTTAGCTAGCCTGTTGGAAACGCAAAGCGTTTTCAATGTTTCTAAGCTGCCTGTGCGGCAGTTAGCTAAGGATTATAAATAAAAAAATTTGATATTCCAAATTGTTAAAGAACTTTTTCTATAAATTCCTTTTTTTATATGATGTAGATAACCCTTTAATTTATCAGAGAAAATTTTTCTAGATAAAAAAAGGGTTATTTTTTATTTTAGAAATGTGGAACCGTTGCTTCGCTACTTAAACCATAAGTACTAAATTCACCGATATAGGCTTTGTGTTTTACTGTTACTTTAACTGACAAAATAAAATTTTGTTTTGTTGTTGCACTTTTTAAGTGAATGTGAGGTAGAAAATCTTGTTGTTCCTGTTTGTTCAACATATTTTGTTCTACTTGTTCACTCCATTTGTGCTGTTCAGTTAAACGTTTTTTGGCTCTTCGTATTGCACTTTGTCCTTTTCTTTGAAAACGGCTATAACAACGATATTCGATAATCTCTGGTGTTTTTATTGCATCAGAAATAAGCACATAATTCTCAAGATCACTCTGCATTAAAGCATTTTGTAATACCTGAATATCCTCTTGATTACCGAATAATCGAATAATTCCCCCTAAAGTTCTTCCTAATCCATAGGCGGGAAAACTGATACCGATACGACCATCAAAGTGCGGTAGGTATTTGTGCAATATTTGCATTGCATAACTAACCACTTCACTTTGTAGCATATCAACCTGTGGTATAGCTTTTAGTTCGATATAATGACTTTGATGATCCATTATGTTATTCCTTTCCACTGGCACCAAATACACCACCACGAATAAGTACAGCAATAACATAATGTTGTTGTTCTATAGATGGTATTTTATCTTCTAGGATCCAGTTGTCAAAAAGACTATAAAAGTCCATTTTTTCTTTAGGTTGTCGAAATGCCGTTCCTAATGTTGTCACTGCACCATAAGGCTCAACGGCTATTGGGAATTGTGCATTTTCATTATACCAAGTATCAATAGTGCGAATGGCATTGCCTATTTTTTGAGAATGCATACCCGCCTGATTGTTGATTTGGTAAAGAATTTTACTTTTTGTTTTACCAGTATCTAGCACGAGTTCTTGAGACGGGTAAACTTCTTGACCATAACCCATTTTAGCTTCAGCCATAACAGAAAGGATGATAAATTTTTTACCAGTCAAACCTTGTTCAATATAATTAGCAATTTTATTGATTTTTTCATCTTGGTTTTCAAAATGATTGAGTGAAAATAATTTTGCATTATCAAAAGTAATAATATCTTTATCAATAGATACTGTTACCTTTATTTGTTCGGCATTCATTCTATTTCGCCATAACCAACGAGCATTAGCAATATTGGTTGCATAGCGTTTAGCAAGTTCTGTGATCCCTTGTGTTTGTAAATATTGTTGAACTGTTTCAGTCAGTTTAGTTTGGTATTCTTGGTTATTACAAACATTAGGTTTGCCTTCAAATGGCAAGACTTTTAAGGTAAATTGAGCAATAAGGGTATCCTTATCACTATCAAGAGCTGCCACATCAACGCGCTGTAAATTAGCTTTTTCAATTTCAGCATCTAGTTTTGCTGGGTCTGCACTAATTGCTTTTTTTAGTCTATTTGATATGGTTCCTCTTACCGATTTTTCTCTAATTTCCACGATTTTTATATCTTTAGATTGACTATCTTTTTGACTAAAAACGGCATCAGAAATATCAAGATTACGTTCAAATGCTAGTACACTTGCGGTAGTTAATTTACTCATTATTTTTCTCCTTGTGAAAATAAATATAGGTTATTATCTGGTTGTGTATAACGCCAAAAATATTCATTTATATTGCTAGTTAAATTAAAAGGGAATACCCATTTACCTAAACTGTATATTGTTTCTACATATTGACTTGGATATTCACTTGTACGACAATTTTTCATTTCTCCCGCTTTAAAAATCGGGGAGATACCTTGATAGCCAATAGGAATAGGAACTAACCAACCTTGCCCCTGTTTTATGGAAAAAGTTTCCCATTCATTTGCTAGAGCATTTGGGCTATTAGGAATATGATGTATTGTGGCGGTTTCTAGTAAAACATCCAAAGTGGTTATGTCGTCATTTGGTGGAATAATTTCTGTTTCATTGATGGATATTCCTTTTTGTAATTGTTGGGTAAGTTCACTTAATTTTTCTCTAGCATCCACTAATACAAAAGCAGGTACTAGAGCAAAAGGGATTTGTTCTTCTTCCGACCTATTGAAAATATGTACTTTTTCAATATCAATGATTGAACCACCTGCAACACGTTGTTGCCAAAGTAATTCTTTACATTCTTCTAAAAAATCAACCGCACTTTTTTGATTATCATCTTTAATATGTTTAAGAGAAAAATCTAAGTCTTCATCATCTACATACATTTCAACGACAAGTGAAATATCTAAGTGGATTTTTCCTTCCTCAATAATTGATGCAGTATCCCCATTCTTTTTTAATGGATTACGAGTTTGATTAAATGTTCGGTCAGAATATGTAGAGTTTTGATGGGTTTGTATCTGATAGTTATGACAAGCTATCATTACTCCATCTAATTTTACATTTTTATGTGATAATTTACGGCTTAATGCGTGAATTGCACCAACAAAACCTGAAATAGCTGGAAATCCATAGGTAATTGGGCTGGATATTGCATTAGCACTTTGAACTTTTATGTGATCAAATAAGAGATAATAATTAGGGGTAGACATATATCCTCCTTACTTATTGCGTAATGCAAGACGTAATGCTCGTCTAAATTGTTTACGCCAAGTTTCATACTCTGGATTATTAAATTGATGTGCTATTTTAGGAAATTGTTTTTTGAGACAATCGTTAATCCATAATGCAAATCGTCTATCAATTTCATTTATCCAGTCTTGCCGTTGGTATATATCGTAGTGCTGTTCTTCATTTTGCCAACGATTAGGGTCTAACCAATACTTTTCACACCAATCTAGCTGGTAATCTTTTGTCCAAGCAACTTCTTTTTGTTGTAAGTTGTTTACTTGTCGTAATAAGGTTTGAAGTATTATATTTAAAGCATCAATTCTCTCATCTCTAACAGTATAAATATTCTTTTTCTCTTTAATGACTTCATAAAGCATTCTTAAGCCATAACGGCAAACATAAGCTAATCGCTCAGTAAAAATTGTTGTTTGTGAATAAGATATTCTCATTGTTGTCGATGATATAATCGGCGGAAGTGAAGGTAATAAATAATTACGTCCACCTTGACTGCTTGTAAGTAGGCTAACATTTTGTGGTTTTGTTCCCCCTAGTTTTACGGTAGATAAATCATTTATAGAAATATAAGATTGCTGAACATCATCTTTTTTATTTTTATATCGTTTTTCTCTTGCTACTTTGTTTTCTTCTGAGTAACGAGATTGATTGATTTTATTATAGACAATATTCGTAAATGCAGAAGGGTAAAGTGGAATTAAACAAGTATAATCATTATTTTTTATAGCGTCTTTGTCATTTACCCATAGTAGTTGTTTGTTTCGTTCATGAGTTATTGGGGTATCTAAATTGCCTTTTAAGGTATTTTGAAATATTTGTTTATATTTTTCTGATAATTCAATTTCGTTCGCAAAACATTTTTCTAATGAAGGATCATTATTAAGTAGTAAATCTTTTAATTTAATTTGTTTATCTTCATCAATAATAATGTTGAAAAAACTGGCTAAAGGAAGTGCTGCGGCATTGCCATTTGCATCAAGTTCTAATTTGTGAATGCTTTGAGAGCCTACAAGATTATTTTTTAACTGGTTTAATGATTGGAAAGTAACATTATCCCCCTTAGCATCAGGATGGATACCTTTTGAGATATGTGTGCCAAATTTTAGCTGATTAGCATAAGTATTAGCTGCATAATCTATCCAATTATTCAAACTATATTTTTCTTTTAACTGTTGGATACTTTCCTTTAATATTGATATCTCATTTAGATCAGTTGCTTTTTCCAATTTTTTTCTATCTGGTTCAGATTTTTTTAAATATTGCCCTTTTAAAAAATCTGAAATTTTTGGTTTAACTTTATCACTGGTCATTTCATACCTCATTCTTTTGTTATTTGTGCGAGTAGGGAGATAAAATCATTAAAATATATTAAAGATAATACGGATTAGTTTTATTTTTGATGAAATATCTCGAAAAATCAAGTACAAATAATTAATTATGTGATCTTCATAACATTTTTTTCAACTGATAAAGATAAGCTAATGCTTGTTTTGGGGTCATTTCATCAGGCTCAACAGTTTCTAACATATCTAAAATGGCATTTTTAGTTTCATCTTGTTCCATTAATGCCAATTCACCTTGTGTTTGTTGCAAAACTTTCTGTGGGTTTAATCCTGTTGTTTGCTGTGAAAGTTTTTCAAGTTGTTTTAGTTTTTGCTTAGCGAGTTTGATGACTGATTGAGGCACGCCAGCTAGTGCAGCAACCGCCAGTCCATAGCTTTTACTTGCTGCACCGTCTTGGACTGTGTGCATAAAGGCTATCGTATCCTTATGCTCTAAAGCATCAAGATGTACGTTTACCACGCCTACAATTTGTTCTGGTAAAACGGTTAATTCAAAATAATGAGTAGCAAATAGGGTAAGAGATTGGAGTTTATTCGCTAACCATTCCGCACAAGCCCAAGCAAGAGACAAGCCATCATAGGTTGATGTGCCACGTCCAATTTCATCAATTAATACTAGGCTATTTTTTGTGGCTTGGTGCAAAATATTTGCCATTTCTGTCATCTCTACCATAAAGGTGGAACGTCCAGAAGCAAGATCATCAGAAGCACCGATACGTGTGAAAATACGATCGATAGGACCAATTTCAGCACTTTCTGCTGGTACAAAACTACCAATATATGCCATTAAGGTTATTAAGGCGGTTTGTCGCATATAGGTACTTTTACCCCCCATATTCGGACCAGTAATAATTAATAAATGACGTTGTTGGTTTAAGTGAACAGGATTAGCGATAAACGGATCTTTTTGTACTTGCTCTACAACAGGGTGTCGCCCATTTTGAATGGTAATTCCAATGTCCGTAGTAAATGTTGGTTTTACGTAGTTTAGGGTTTCGGCTCGTTCTGCTAAATTGGTTAGGACATCAAGTTCTGCCAAGGCTAGACTTGCGAGTTGTAATTGCCCTAAGTGCGGTAGTAATTTATCAAATATTTCTTCATAAAGCTGTTTTTCTAAAGCGAGAGAGGCTCCTTTGGCTTTTAATACTTTGTCTTCATAAGTTTTTAATTCAGGGATAATGTAACGTTCCGCATTTTTTAATGTTTGACGGCGAACGTAGTGGATTGGGGCTTTATGAGCTTGACCTTGGCTGATTTGAATATAATAGCCGTGTACCGCATTAAAACCAATTTTTAAGGTATCAATTCCTGTGCTTTCTCGCTCACGTTGTTCTAACTCTTCTAAATATTGCGTTGCCCCAGCTGAGAGTTTTCGCCATTCATCAAGCTCAGGATTATAGCCTTCTGCAATGACACCACCGTCACGAATTAGTAGTGGGGGATTATCCGTAATTGCGTGTTGTAATAGATCATATTCTATTGAAAAATCGCTAATTTGCTGTGAAAGTGCGGTGAAGTTTTTTGAAGTTTTTAAAATATGTTGGATATCAGGTAATTGTGCTAAAGCGGTACGCAATCTTGTGAGATCTCTTGGTCTCGCTGAACGTAAGGCAACACGTGCTAAAATACGCTCCATATCACCAACTTGTTGCAAGTAAGGTTGTAATTCTGTCACTAAATCAGCTTGTAAGATACTGTCGATAATTTGTTGACGATGATGAAGTTTTTGAACATCTCTAATTGGTTGATGTATCCAACGTTTTAATAAACGGCTACCCATTGGCGTAACACATTTATCTAAAATAGCAGATAAAGTATGCTCTGTCCCTCCAGCGATATTTTGAGTGAGTTCTAAGTTACGACGTGTTGCCGCATCAAGTTGAATATTATCGCTATTTTGGATAAAGCTAATACTTTGAATATGGGGTAATGCGGTACGTTGTGTTTCTTTTGCGTACTGCAATAAACAACCTGCAGCACAGAGTCCTAAAATCGCTTTTTCAACACCAAAAGCACGTAAATCTTTGGTGCCAAATTGACGATTTAGTTGTTGAATTGCCGTGCCTAATTCAAACTCCCAAATAGGACGACGGCGTAATCCTTTTGCTTTTGCTATAATTTGCATTTCTGCAAAATCTTCACAATAAAGTAATTCAACAGGTTGGATACGTTGTAATTCTGCTTGCAAACTCTCTTTGGTATTGGGTTCTGAAAGCTGAAAACGGCCTGATGTCATATCTAATGTAGCTAAACCAAATTGGTCTTTTTCTTGATAAACCGATGCGATTAAATTGTCTTGTCGTTCTGGTAATAATGCTTCATCACTAATAGTACCAGGGGTAACAATACGAACAATTTGACGTTCAACAGGACCTTTTGAGGTAGCGGGATCGCCAATTTGCTCACAAATAGCGGCGCTTTCTCCTAGTTGCACTAATTTTGCTAGATAACCTTCAATAGAATGATAAGGTACACCAGCCATAGGAATAGGTTGACCTGCTGATTGCCCTCTTTTTGTTAGAGAAATATCTAATAATTTTGCTGCTTTTTTGGCATCATCATAAAACAGTTCATAAAAATCCCCCATTCGATAAAGCAATAAAATATCAGGATTTTCTGCCTTCAAACGCAAATATTGTTGCATCATTGGGGTATGTTGTTTATTAGTCTCATCTACAGTCATTCAGGTTATCCAATACAATCATTTGATTTTTAATTATTTTATCGGATTATTAGAGGAATAGTAAGATAAAAATTAAATTGTGGGTAGCCGAGTTGGAAAATATTTGGGAGAATGAATGATAAAAAAATAGATCTGTCCCCTTATTATTTACAATTAGTTATTAATAACTTTTCTTTTTTTAAGTTCTTTGATTAATTCATCTCCGATTGATATATCTATTCCTTTATTTGATTCTATATTTAGTTCACTGATAAGCTATCGACATAGCTGAGATGGCGAATCATTTTTTGTTGATTTGATATAATTTTCAGCTATTTTTAATAAGGTTTCAAAGGCAATATTATCTATAAACCATTCTATATTTTCACCTTTGAAAACTATTTCACCGATTATTTCATCTAATAAACCGAAATTATCTTCATCAAAATCTATTTTTACAGTAGCTGTTGTGCCGAATTTATCATTACTTTTTAAATAATAAGTATTGGGTTCAATTTCTTCTCCTGATAACTGGTAGTAGCAGGGATCATCTGCATACTGATATTCTATAAATAGTTTTTGGTTATCTAGTTTTATTTGACATTCATAATATTCCGAACAAAAACCATCTTTATATTCTTGTGCATTACCAAAATATACCTTTCTAGAGATATTTTTTGGTTTATTTATCGCTAGTTTATTGTTTTTTTCCATTACAGATTCTAAATTTGAGTTTGTTATTCTATTTTTCGGGTATACACGAATGTTAGCTTTTTCACTTGCTAGTTTGTTTTCTTCATTAATATAAAAATAGGCAATATTAAATGCTGATTTATTATGATTTCCACGACCTAAAGATGGAATATTCCTGTATTCATTGATTATTGTTTTAACTTGTTTATAAGAAAGTTGTTCGGAAAAATCGAATAAAATAAGTAGAGATAATCCCTTATGTTTAATGAGTTTTTTTATTTTTTCTTCATTTTGTGATGCAACTAAAGGATTACTTTCTCTCTCTTCGGAACGAACTAGAAATTGAATGGCGACTTCTTTCTTTTTTTGAATAAAAAAACTAAATTCAGAGTCAAGAATAAATTTATTTTCCCTGATAGTTATAAGCTCTTTATCTATTTCTGAGAAAATATTTTCAGGTATGCTTCCATCTAAAGAACCTGATAGATAAGCTTGAGCAATGGGTAAAAATTCTTTAGCATTTTTATTAGAAAAACATAGTTCATCAATAATGTCACCTTTGTGACATGAACAATATAACCGTTCAAATGCTTTAATAAGGTAATTAATATTTATCATAATTTATATAAAATACATTCAATTAATCATTTGAATAAACAGTTAAATTACCTGTTCGCCATAAATCACCATCCCAAGATAATACATCATCAAGATCTTTATAAATAGCTTTTTGATTGAATCGTGGCTCTCCATTTTTTTTAAACCAATAATTGATCACCGTTGTCGGTTTTGGAGGAAATACTTTTTTACGAGTGTTTAGTTCTGGTTGCCAAAAATAAATAATGAGTGATTCAGCTATTTCTAGGTAATGACGAGAAGCGTTTTCAGGGAAAATAACCTTTCCAAGCCAAAATTGTTGATTTTGGGTAATTTTTCCTATTTTATGGTGTTCTTTTAATCTCTTAAAAAAAGAACCTTCTGTGATGCCACAGTATTTTATTTCATCTTCTTTTCTTTGATTTTTTAGTTTCCCTGTAGCAAGGTATAGTCCATTACTTTCATCTGGATTATTTTCTAGATCTTCATATGTAAATGGGCCTGACCAATTAATAATAATTGTATTATGCGAACTCACGATTACTCCTTAATAGATTAAGTAAATAATAATATACTATAACAGATG
Source organism: Bisgaardia hudsonensis (assembly GCF_004345785.1). GTDB lineage: Bacteria > Pseudomonadota > Gammaproteobacteria > Enterobacterales > Pasteurellaceae > Bisgaardia > Bisgaardia hudsonensis. The sequence continues at coordinate 2,337 of NZ_SLXI01000007.1, read as the reverse complement.
TTCTTAATGGAGTAAAACATAATGAAAATACCTATAAATGATAAATATAGGTGTTATATAAAATGTCTAAATTGGCAGTAACTGAGATTGATCGTTTAGTTGGAAAACGTATTCAGCAAAAACGTAAAGAATTTGGATTAAGTGCAGCAGAATTGTCAGAAAAAATAGGTATTGCACAACAGCAGCTTTCTCGTTATGAACGCGGAGAAAATAAAATAAATATTTCGCATCTTGTAGAAATTGCAAGTTATTTAAATGTAGATATTGGTTGGTTTTTTATTGACTGTGTCTCCGAACAAACAGAAAATAGAAAGCGTAAATTTATACCTGTTTCAGAGGAAAATATTAGATCTAGATTAGAATTTCATTTGGATCAACTGAGTGCGGATAAAAAGCGTGGGCTTTTGATTTTTTTAGAAACATTTTTATAATGAATTTATTTTTATTAACTTTTTATTAATATGCAAAGAATATCTATCATAACTGGAGCAACCAGTGGCATTGGATTGGAATTTGCTAAACTAATAGCAAAAGAAAACACTAACATATTGTTAATTTCAAGAGATGAACAGAAGTTGCTTACTTTAAAGCAACAATTGGAGATAATAACAAATAATAATATTGATTATATTGCCGTTGATTTAAGTGAAAATATAAATGAATGGATTGAGGTAATTAAGCAAAAAGTGCGGGGGAAAAATCTATTATATGTGATTAATAATGCAGGGTTTGGTGATTTTGCCGAATTTAGCGAATGTGACATTGAAAAACAAAATAAGATGATTAATCTTAATATCGTTGCTTTAACTAATATTTCTAAACTATTTTTAGAACTAGCAAAAGAAAGCAAAGCGGATAGTTATTTATTAAATGTTGCTTCTGTGGCAGCATATATGTCAGGTCCTTTGATGTCTGTATATTATGCTACAAAGGCGTATGTGTTATCTTTTACTAGAGCAATTATTTTTGAAAATAGAAACAATAAAAATATTCATATTTCAGTATTATGTCCAGGACCAACAAATACGCAGTTTATTAAATCTTCTAGCTTAGAAAACTCGGGTTTATTTTATAATTTAAAAACGATGAGTGCGTGCGATGTAGCGAAATTAGGCTTGATAGGGTTAAAGCAAGATAAAAAAGAAATTATTACAGGTGTATTCAATCGATTATCTGTTTTTTTGAGTAAGTTTGCTCCTAAAAATTTATCTGAGTTTGTTGTGTATAGGATAATGAAAAGAAAAAAATGAGATTTGATTAGCTTAAGTCAGTAAACGGTATTTGAGAATACTGACTTAATTTAGTTAATTAATTGTTTTAATTTTCCTTAATCCTGCATCAAAGAGAGAGCGGTTTAATTGGATTAATGCATTTTCTTTTTCTTTTTCAGTTAATAAATTTACATTTTTGTTTAATAGAGCCGCTTTTAAGTTCCAAAATAAAGTGAGATTAACGGAAATACCTTGTTTTTTTAGTTTTATATAGCAGTTTATATCTCCTACCATTCTAAATGTATTTACGTCATAAATATCTATTTTTGCTAATAACCTTTCGTGTTTTATGGATAAATTAAATAAATCTTTTATTCTATTCTTTTTAGCAATTTCTATCGCAATTTTTTGTGCTTTAGCTTGTTCAATAGATTGAATAAGAATTTTTTTATAAAGTATTTTATCTTCAATAAGTATTTTAGGTAGTCGATAATAGTTTCCGATATTTAATTTTGATTTCGGTAATACTGTAAGATAGGATACAGCACCTTGATATTGTAAATATTTTGCAAATTTATCTTCAGCTCTAATATAGAGAGTTCCATTTTGGTAAAGTCCAAACATTATGTTATCTTTAAATAGTCCATAACCTGTGAATAAGTTTTTCGCGGTAACAGAACCAATAAGTTCATTCAATGAATTTCTAATTTCTTCTGTGGATTTTAAAGTGATTTTCATAATTTAGCTCCTTATGATTAAATAGTCTGATTTTGATGAAAGATAATATTTTTATTTTTGTTATAGCATAAGATTGCTCCTTTTATTGAGTTAAGGAGATATTTTATTTAATAAATTGCGATCACGATCGAGAATTTAAAATAAACTAGGCTTATTTTTAGTGATTTTATTTTTATGTTATAAAGAATTTATCTATATTTGTTTAATATAGAACTATTTATTTGCTAATAAATAGTCATTTAATTAGTTTTTCAAAAAAATTAAAAAAAGTACTTGCAAAGTTTGATGAGATGTCTATAATACGCCCCACAACGACACGACGTTGTCAGAAGAAAATGCTCGTGTCGTTTTTTGTTCTTTAACAATTAATCAGACAATCTGTGTGGGC
>NZ_SLXI01000006.1:96819-110067 GCF_004345785.1 Bisgaardia hudsonensis | reverse complement strand
TCAATCTGAGCCATGATCAAACTCTTCAATTTAAGTTCGATCGCTCAATAGCTGACATATAGTCATTCTTTTATGAATTTCTAGTTTGCACCTATTAAGACTTTTATAATTTAAATCATTTTTATAAAGTCAATCAACAAGTGCCCACACAGATTGTCTGATTAATTGTTAAAGAACAAAAAACGACACGAGCATTTTCTTCTGACAACGTCGTGTCGTTGTGGGGCGTATTATAGATATCTCATCAAACTTTGCAAGTACTTTTTTTTAAAAAGTTTAAAAAAATTAACTAAGTGATTAGTTTTCAATCTTTTATTAATTAACTTAACACTTTTTTCAAAAATTTTTGTATTATTTCGATCTTAGATGTTCAATAAATGCCGAAACTTTTTTCCAATCAGTATATTCAATTTCTTTCGTCGTATCAGTTTCACCACCAGTTAATTTCATAATAAACTGGATCATAATGCGATCAAACCATTTATAACGAGGATAAAGCAAGGCACCAGCGAATACACCAATTAGCATAGGTTTCCATTCTATACGTTGTAAAAACTTTCTAATATAAACATTAGTTTCTGGATTATCCTTTCCCTCTTTCCTCGCAGTTAAATTTACCCCAAAAAAAGCTGATTTCTTTTGAGATAATTCTGAATAATTATTTTCTATAAATTGATATAAATTTTTATCAAAATGCCCATAACGAATTGAAGCACCAATAACGATATGAGTAAAATCTGATAAGTCAACAGGCTCTAGAACTGAAGTTACAACCGTATCTGATGATAATTGTTGAGCCATAAACTCAGCAATTTTTTTTGTTTGACCATCACAACTGGAATATAAAATGACTACCTTCATACTTACACCTTCCAAAAAGCTGGACTAAATAATGCGAGCAGAGCAAAAATCTCTAAACGCCCACAAACCATAGCAAAAGTTAAAATCCATTTACCACTATCTGGAATGGCTATCATATTACCACTTACCACCCCTAAACCTGGACCTAAATTATTTAAGCAAGCTAAAACGGCATTGAAAGCATCAAAAGGGGCTACTCCAGAGGCAATAACTGCTAATAAACAAAAAATGAATACTAATAAATAAGCCGCAAAAAAAGCCCAAATACTTCCAATAACAGATTCATCTAATAGTTTATTTCCCCATTTTATTGGATAAATTAAATTAGGATGAACAACTCGTTTTAATTCCCTCTTACCTTGTAAATATAAAACTAATATTCTTGCCACTCTCAAACCGCCACCAACAGATCCAGCACACCCACCCGCAAATGAGGCAAGAACTAATAACATCGGAATAAATGAAGGCCAAGAGGCAAAATCTGAAGTACTATACCCTGTAGTAGTAGAAATAGAAACAACTTGAAAAATAACTTGCTCTATTGTTTCAAAGGTGTTTGAAAAATAATTTTCACTCAGTAAAACTATAGAACTAATAACAATTAGACTCACTTGAATTTTAATAAAAAATAAAAATTCAGGATCCCTTAAATAAATTTTAAATAAATTACCCTTTCCTAGTACAGAAAAAGCCCGAAAGTGTAAAGCAAAATTACAAGCTGATATCAATATAAATCCAGCAGTTATCATATTAATAGTTGGGCTGTTAAAATAGCCAATACTTGCATCATGAGTCGAGAATCCACCAATTGATACCGTTGAAAAACTATGAGTTATCGCATCAAACACATCCATTCCTGCTAACCAATAAAAAAATGCACAAGACACGGTTAAGAAAGAATAAATAAACCATAAAATTTTAGCGGCTTCTGCAATTCTTGGCTTAATTTTTTGCTCTTTCATTGGTCCAGACATTTCTGCTCTATATAGTTGCATCCCGCCAATCCCTAAAAGAGGAATAATGGCGATTGCTAATACAATAATACCCATTCCACCTAGCCATTGTAAAAACTGTCGATAAAATAAAATCGCTTTAGGTAATGTATCTAAACCAACAATAGTTGTAGCACCTGTCGTAGTTAAGCCTGAAAATGCTTCAAAAAAAGCAGAACTAATGGTTAAATTAGGCTGATCAAAAAGAAGAAAAGGTAAGGTCGCCAAGCTTCCAAGAACAAGCCAAAATGCGGCAACAATTAAAAATCCTTCTCGAGAACGTAATTCGTGCTTATGATTATGACAACTCCACCAAAGTACTGTACCAACACTTAAAGTGATAGCAAAAGTCTGCATAAATGCTTTTCCACCACCGTCACCATATAACAGAGCGATACCCGCAGGAATTAACATTGTAGCGGAAAAGCTCATCACTAATATCCCAACAATTCGTAAAATAGATAAAATATGCACAATTTCTCTCTTATTCTTTTGTAGTTAAATTCAACATTCCAGAAGATCGGTCAATTAATTCTTGAGTAAATGGGTCTAGTTTATCATCACTAATAGCCAACTCAAACTGCACCTTTTCTTGAAAAGATTGCGAATAAATTACAATATTATATTTTTCATAAAGTATTTGTAACCAATTTATTTGATCATAATTACAATCAAGTAAATATTGCTTTCGCTCTACTTTAATTTCTGTTTCAAGTTTTTCCAAAGCTTGCTTAACGCCGTTCCCATAGGCTTTAACTAATCCCCCTGTACCAAGAAGAATGCCACCATAATAGCGAACAACAACCGCACTAATTTCACCGATACCACTACCTAGTAATATATTTAACATAGGCTTGCCAGCTGTACCTGCAGGCTCACCATCATCGGAAAATCCTAAAGCTTGAAAATTATTTGGCTGCTCAGATACCGTTGCCCAACAATAATGACGTGCATTAGGATGTAAGTCTCGGATTTCTTGCCAAAATGCTTTTGCTTCAGCAAGCCCTTTAGTATGCTTCAGATAAGTAATAAAACGGCTTTTTTTAATTTCTTCTTCAAAAAGAACCGCACTTTCACTTTTCGGTATAGGATATTCCATGTATTCTTTTAAGTTATCACTTTGACCATTAACTAATAGTAAAGTATTATACGCAAAAATATTAGTTAACTAAAAAATAAAAATGAATAACATCAACATCGATCAAACTTTAGATACATTAGGGTTACGTTGCCCTGAACCTGTAATGTTAGTTAGAAAAACTATTCGTTATATGGAAACAGGACAAATACTATTAATCATTGCAGATGATCCAGCTACAACGAGAGATATTCCAAGTTTTTGCCAGTTTATGGAACATACACTTTTAGCTACGCAAACAGAAAAAAGCCCGTTTCAATACTGGATTAAAAAGGGCAACTAGGTAATATCATTAGTCAATTAATTTAGATTTTACCAAAAAATTATAAATGCCATCTTCTTCTATGTGATCAGTAACATGTGTCGCAACTTGTTTTAATTCTTCGCGTGCGTTTCCCATCGCTACCCCAACACCAACAGAACTCAGCATTTCTAAATCATTAAGCCCATCTCCAAATGCCATTACATTGTCCATTGTCAATCCTAAATGATTCACAACCAGCTCAATACCTCTAGCCTTTGAACCATTAACATCCAAAATATCAACCGAATCCTTATGCCAACGAACGACTTTCAATCCCTCTAAAATATTCGCATTTTTAACCAAATCATCCTTAGTTTCATCATAAAAAGCCAGCAACTGTAATACATTATGTTGTTGATAATAATCTTTATCTATACTGTATTCTGTTGTAATTGGATCCAATGCATTTTTTAATTTATGACTTGCTTCAGAAACAAAAATATTATGATTCACTACCTGTGCATAATTAATTTTCTGTGAATCACAAAAGCCAATGACTCTTTTCAATTGATCGATAGAAATGGAATTATTTTCCAGTACACATCCTTGATACTCAACATACTGCCCATTAATCGTGACAAAAATATCAATATCCAGAACATCAACTATCTCATTTAACTTTTTCGGAAAACTAAAACGGGCTCGACCAGTAGCAATGCCCACTAATACACCCGCTTTTTTTAACTTTTGAATAGCTAAAAATGTACTTTCCGGTAAGTAATCTTTTTCCTTTAAAAATAAGGTTTCATCAATATCAAAAAAAACAATTTTGATTTTTTCTTTGTAATTAGGTACAACCATTAAATATCCTTTTTATTTTATATTCATAATTTCCTAGAAGATTCTATCATCTTTACGATGTAGATCGATAAATCAATATCAATATTTTGTTATCTTTTCATTAAATGAATAGCATTGAAGCTAGTAAAAAATATCCTTACTTGGAAAATAATAAAATGAATCTACTTAATAATCGCTGTATTTTATGTAAGTCTATTCTAGCAATAGCGAGCCATGGATTATGTAGTCAATGTAATCACTCTATTAAGCGGTTTATTTATTGTAATCATTGTGGATCAACATTAGCACATTACGCCAAAACTTGCGGTTTCTGCTTACAAAGTGGCTTTTATTGGAACAATATGATTTTAGTAGGAAAATATATTCCACCATTATCTGATCTCATTCATCAATTTAAATTCCAAAATAAATTCTGGCTAGACAGAACTTTAGCACGTTTACTACTTTTAGAGATCTATCAATCAAAAAGAATTTATCAAAATCCCTTACCACAAGTGTTAATACCTGTACCATTACATCATAAACGTCATTGGCAAAGGGGTTATAATCAATCTGCACTTTTAGGAAAATGTCTTGCTAAATGGTTAAATATTCCTCTAGAAGAAAATTTAATCATTCGCTCAAAACACACAGAAACCCAACGTGGATTAAATAGTAAAAAAAGAAAGAAGAATATAAAAAATGCGTTTAGCTTTGACCAAGAAATATTAAATAAATGGCAAAAGTGCGGTTATAAATCAGTTGCAATTATTGATGATGTCATAACAACAGGAGCAACAGTCAATGAAATAGCTAAGCTACTACATCAATCAAATATAAATGCAATTCAAATATGGGGACTAGCAAGAACATAAATAAAGGTGGAAAAAAAACTCATCTAGCGTTATTATTTCCGACTATTCATCTCAAGTATTACATTTATATTTTAGGAAAATTTATGCAAATTATGATTTCAGAGAGTGCCCAAGCACATTTTCGTAAACTGCTCGATCAACAAGAAGAAGGCACGAATATCAGAATTTTTGTGGTTCATCCTGGAACTCCTTCAGCAGAATGTGGTGTCTCTTATTGCCCCCCTAATGCCGTTGAAGTGACAGACACAGAAATAAAATACAGTAATTTCTCTGCATTTGTTGATGAAATAAGTTTACCTTTTTTAGAAGATGCCGAAATTGATTATGTTACGGAAGAATTAGGTACACAACTTACTCTCAAGGCTCCCAATGCCAAAATGCGCAAAGTCGCAGATGATGCACCTTTAATAGAAAGAGTTGAATATGTTATTCAAACACAAATTAACCCTCAATTAGCAGGGCACGGTGGACACATAACCTTAATTGAAATTACCGAAGATGGTAATGCTATCTTACAATTTGGTGGCGGTTGTAACGGCTGCTCAATGGTTGATGTAACATTAAAAGATGGTATTGAGAAACAATTAATTGGATTATTTCCCAATGAGTTGAAAGGTGCAAAAGATATTACAGAGCATCAACGTGGTGAACATTCCTACTACTAAATAAATATCTCGCTCTAAAAAAGATGCGGTAAGGCGGTAAGAAAGTTAACTAAAAAATTATCATCTTAAATACCGCACTTTTTCTTAAAATGCTATAGCAAATAATATGGTTTAAAAAAGCTCTTTTCCTTTTAATTCAGGAACTAAGAAGATCGTTGCAATCATATCTATTACATAAATCAAAGATAAAAATGCAATCGCCAATGAGAATGAATAAGCTGAAACCACTGCACCAACCACCACAGGTCCAAATCCACCGACCGCTCGCCCTAAATTAAACAACACATTTTGTGCTGTTGCACGAGCTTCTGTGGGATAAGCTTCTGCCATTAACGCTCCATATCCGCCCATCATACCATTTACAAACATACCTAAAAATGCACCTGCAATAAGCATAATATTAGGATCTTTTAATTGTGAGTAAACAACAATACTAATAACCGCACCAGCTTGGAATAATAAAAAGCTTGGTTTTCGACCAAATCTATCTGCCAAACGACCAAACACCCAAATGCCAAACATCATTCCACAAACAGTAATAGCAGTCCAAACACCTGATTTTGTTAAACTAAACCCTAATTGTTTTGATAAGAAATTAGGCATCCAAATCATAATCCCATAATATCCAAAGTTTTGTACCGAAGTTAAAATCACAACACCTAAGCTCACTTTGGCTGTTGCTTTATCTTTTACTAGTAATTTGAATGCTTCAAGTTTTGAGGATTTATTTGATGAAGCTTTTATTAATTCTTGTTTTTTAATAAATACATCAGGCTCATGTAATTTTGCACGTAAGTACCATGCCACAAAAGCAGGAAAAATACCGACTAAAAACATACCTCGCCAACCAATAATTGGTAATAACAACGGGGTTAACAAAGCAGCAGCTAACACACCAACTTGCCAGCCTAATGCCACATAGGAGGCTGCTTTTGCACGGTGTTTGGCTGGCCATGCTTCTGCCGCAAGAGCCATTCCAATACCAAATTCACCACCCAAACCAATGCCAGCAATAGTTCGATAAATAAGTAAATCCCAATAACCTTGAGCAAAGGCACATAACCCTGTGAATACCGCAAATAATACTATTGTCCAAGTCAACACTCTCACTCGTCCATAACGATCACTCAGTGCACCAAAAATAATACCACCTAAAACTGCACCAATTAATGTCCAAGTCACTAATGAACCCGCTTGCGTAGGAGATAAAGCAAGATCTGCTGAAATTGCCGTTAACATAAATCCAAGAATGAGAAGATCGAATCCATCCATTGCATAACCAACAGCAGATCCTAATAAGGCTTTCCAGCCATAACGATTAACATTGTCTGTCATAAGATATCCTTTTACTACTCACAGGTAGTGTTTAAAGAGTTAAAGAAATGATGATTTAAAAATCGCAGATATTCTAATTCTCTTAACTTTCTTTATCAATAAAAAAACCTATTTCTATACAGAAATAGGTTTAAAATTTAGAAGAAAAAATATTTTTATATAAAATTAGATTAACCGTCTATTCCCTCAAATAAACCTGTACTTAAATAACGTTCTGAAGCGGAAGGTAATACAACTACAATTAACTTGTCTGAAAACTCAGGACGTTTAGCAATACGATCCGCTACCGCTACCGCCGCACCAGAAGAAATACCAGCGAGAATCCCCTCTTCTGACATCAAACGACGAGCAATAGCTATTGCAGTTTCACTATCAACTGTTTCAACAAGATCGATCAATGATAGATCTAAATTCTTAGGAATAAAACCAGCTCCGATCCCTTGAATTTTATGAGGTGCAGGTTTTATCTCTTCTCCAGCGAGAGTTTGAGTAATCACAGGCGACTCTGCAGGCTCTACTGCGACAGAAATTATTTGTTTACCTTGATCTTGTTTTAAATAACGACTAATTCCAGTAATTGTTCCACCTGTTCCAACACCTGCAACAATCACATCAACCTTTCCATCAGTATCATTCCAAATTTCAGGGCCTGTCGTCTGTTGATGAATAGCTGGATTAGCAGGGTTTTCAAATTGTTTTAACGTTACATAATGATTAGGATTGGAGCGAGCAATTTCTTCTGCCTTTTCAATCGCACCTCTCATTCCTTTTGCACCCTCAGTCAAAACAAGATTTACCCCAAGTCCACGTAATAAACGCTTACGCTCAAGGCTCATAGTTTCAGGCATAGTTAACGTAATGCTATATCCTCTTGCAGCAGCAACATAGGCTAATGCAATTCCAGTATTACCACTGGTGGCATCAACAATTTCTTTTCCCTTACCTAATAATCCATCTTTCTCTGCCTGCCAAATCATATTTGCACCAATACGGCATTTCACACTAAAGCTAGGATTACGGCCTTCAATTTTGGCAATAATATTACCATTTATACCAAAATTTTTTAAACGTACCAACGGTGTTTTACCAACTGAGTATGAATTATCAGAATAAATATTCATTATATTTTCCTTTTTATGAATTTATTAAGTACCTTAACTTGTGCTAGTTTTAGCACAATTTTTAATAATAGAAAAATAACGATTTAATCTATCCTATAACTAAATACTATTTAATATCCATTGAATTCGGGTAGTTCATCGTTCTACCAGAAATACCCTTAGAGGTTGAGTTATTATGAGTTTTTGTATCAAAATCAAATTTAAAAACATCACGATATTCACTCACCCACATTGCGGTAGCACCACATACAGCCACAGGAATAATTAACAAATTAATAAAAGGTACAAAAGTACAAACAGTTACCAAGGTTCCAAAAGTTAAATTTAAGGTTCTTTTTGAGGCTAATTCTGCTTTCATTACAGAAAATGGGATTTTATGGTTATCAAAAGGATAATCACAATACTGAATTGCCATCATCCAAACAGTAAATAAAAATGCAACAATAGGAATAATGGTCTGCCCAAGGACTGGAACAAATCCTAATAAAAATAAAAATATAATTTTAGGTAAGCTATATAGTAGTTTTTGTAATTCTCGCCCTAACATTCTTGGAATATCTTTTATAAATTCAGTAAAACTAACATCAATCAAATTTTCACCTGTTAGTTTTTTTTCTACTTTTTCTGCCAATAACCCATTAAAAGGTGCCGCAATAAATCCAGATAAAGTTACAAATGTAAAATAAAATAATGTTAAGATCATTAAAATAGAGAATATGAGTAAAATACCACTCAACCAGTCTAACCAACTAGGAATATAATTCATTACAATTTCAAGATAACTATTCACTTTTGAAATAAATAGCCATAATAATCCACTCAGTAATAAAATATTTAATAAAATAGGCATAATAACAAAACGTCGTAACCCTTTCTGGGTTAACAAATGCCACCCAACAATAAAATAATGAAACCCTCGTTTCAATTCTTCTATATTCAACATAACAAATTCCTAAAATTAATATTTAACGATAGAATACAAATAAGCGGTGAATAAAACAATAGGCACAAAAAAGCAATTTTAAAATATCACTAAATGATTAAAAATATGATAAGCTAATACATTGTTGAGTTGTTGTTATATATTATCGCTAGTGGGAGTTATAACTAATGGATTTAAATACAATTTTAATTATATTGGGTATTGTGGCACTTATATTATTAATTGTACATGGCATCTGGTCTAACAGAAAAGAAAAGTCGCAATACTTTCAAAATGAAAAGACATTCACTCAATCTGCTCGTATTCGAGAGCCCCAGGAACTTTCTCATAATATACATTCAGAATCTGTTACAGAAGAAATTACGGAACTAGAATCAAAACAACATTCTCTTGATTTTGATAATGAAACACATCTAAATACAACTAGAGCACAACATCTTGAACAAGAAATAGATAAAATCAAAATCACTTTACCAAAATCTTCATCTAAACAAGTTAATACGCCTATTGAATCATCTCATTATGATATTTCTCAGTTAACAAATGCAAGTATTACAGAAATTGAATATAGTGCTGATCCAGAAGAAGGTATTAATTCATCTTCACCTGAAATTAGAGAGCAACTATCTAAAATAGCACAAGATCATATTGCCTCAGAAGATAAAATAGAATATCCAATGTATTCAAGACCAAAACCACAATATAAAACGGAACAATCGGTAATATCATTACCTACCGACACAAAAGAGAAATCGGTAGAAACAGATAGTAATATAATGCAAGAAAAACAATCTGAACAAGTGAATTCAGAAGATAGTAATATTGAAGGAAACTTTATTATGCTATATGTGGTGGCGCCTGAAAATAGAGAATTTAATGGTGCTAATATTGCTCAAGTGCTTGATGATTTAGGTTTTATTTACGGAGAGAAACAAATTTATCATCGCCACTTAGATCTAAGTATTACTAGCCCTATTCTTTTTAGTGTCGCAAATATTCAACAACCCGGCACATTTGATCCTGACAATATGGTTGATTTCTATACTATTGGTCTTGCCGTATTTATGCAATTACCATCTTATGGAAATGATTTAGCTAACTTAAGATTAATGATTAGAGCAACGAAAACAATTGCAGAAGAACTAAATGGTTTTGTACTCACAGATAAACAAGAAATTTTTACAGATGAAGTAGAACAAGACTATCTAAACCGAGTAGCATAATTATAAAAAAATGACTTTATTTATAACCGCACTTTTAACCATAAAGTGCGGTTGTTTTTACAATAGAAAAAAACAATGCAAACTGAAATCGAAAAACAAATTAACGAATTAAGAAAAACATTACGTTACCACGAATATCAATATCATATCTTAGATAACCCCGTTATCCCAGATAGTGAATATGATCGTTTATTTCATCAACTAAAAACATTAGAACAAACATATCCAGAACTGGTTACAGAAGACTCCCCCACACAACGTGTAGGCGCTAAACCACTTGATGGATTTGAGCAAGTAAAACACGAAATCCCAATGCTTTCCTTGGATAATGCTTTTTCAGATGAAGAATTTACTGCTTTTGTAAAACGTATTCAGGATCGCTTAATTATCTTACCTAATCCATTAACCTTTTGCTGTGAGCCTAAGTTAGATGGCTTAGCGGTGAGTATTTTGTATGTAAATGGACGTTTAAGCCAAGCGGCTACAAGAGGTGATGGATCTATTGGTGAAGATATTACTAGTAATATTCGAACAATTAGAAATATTCCTTTGCAATTATTAATGGAAAACCCGCCAGCTCGTTTAGAAGTGCGTGGTGAAGTTTTTATGCCACAAGCTGGCTTTGAAAAATTAAATGAAATAGCGTTAGCAAAAGGCGAAAAAACATTTGCAAACCCAAGAAATGCGGCGGCTGGTTCATTGCGTCAACTTGACCCTAAAATTACCAGTCAACGACCTTTAATGTTAAATGCTTACAGTATCGGTATTGCTGAAGGTGTTCAATTACCTAACACTCACTTTGAACGATTACAGTGGTTAAAATCTATTGGTATTCCGATCAATAAAGAAATTCAAGTTTGTGAAGGAATTGAAAATGTTCTAAATTTCTACCGCACTATTGGCGAAAAACGCAATACTCTTGGTTATGATATTGATGGTACTGTATTAAAAATTAATGATATTACCTTACAAGAAGAGCTCGGTTTTATCTCAAAAGCACCACGTTGGGCAATAGCGTATAAATTCCCAGCACAAGAAGAATTGACAATTCTTAATGATGTTGAATTTCAAGTGGGCAGAACAGGAGCGATTACTCCTGTAGCCAAATTACAACCCGTTTTTATAGCTGGTGTAACAGTAAGTAATGCAACATTGCATAATGGCGATGAAATCGCACGTTTAGATATTGCTATTGGCGATACCGTTATTATTCGCCGAGCTGGCGATGTTATTCCTCAAATTATTGGCGTGCTACACGACCGTCGCCCTGTTAATGCTAAACCGATTATTTTCCCAAGTCGTTGCCCTGTCTGTGATTCAGTCATTACAAGAATTGAAGGGGAAGCGGTTGCTCGCTGTACAGGAGGACTAATTTGTGCAGCACAACGAAAAGAAGCACTGAAACACTTTGTTTCTCGTAAGGCAATGGATATTGATGGCATTGGTGCAAAATTAATTGAACAGCTGGTTGATCGTGAAAAAATTCATACTCCTGCCGATTTATTCAAACTCGATATGGAAACCTTAGTTCGTTTAGAGCGAATGGGTCCTAAATCCGCTGAAAATGCACTGAATAGCTTAGAAAAAGCAAAAAACACCACTTTAGCTCGTTTTATTTTTGCCCTTGGTATCAGAGAAGTCGGCGAAGCAACAGCATTAAATTTAGCAAACTATTTTAAAAATTTAGATGCATTAAAAACAGCAACCATTGAACAACTACAAGAAGTGCAAGATGTCGGTGAAGTGGTTGCCAATCGTATTTATATTTTCTGGAGAGAGCCCCATAATGTAGCTGTAGTAGAAGATCTTATTTCTCAGGGAATACGTTGGCAAGATGTTGAAGTAAAAGAAATCAGCGAAAATCCACTAAAAAATAAAACCGTAGTTCTAACTGGTACTCTCAATCAAATGACAAGAACTGAAGCCAAAGAAATCTTATTGCAGCTTGGTTGTAAAGTCAGTGGTAGCGTTTCCAGTAAAACAGATTATGTTATCGTTGGCGAAAGTGCGGGCTCTAAGCTAACAAAAGCAACTGATCTTGGTATAAAAATCTTAACAGAAGAAGAATTTATTGCATTAATTCGACAATATAGTTAATAAATTAAACTTTGACTTTAAAGGTAGCTATTGCTACCTTTTTTATTACCGTGAAATTCTATTAAACTTGTGTTGAATAAATATCAAAGCGGTGATTTTTAGTTTCTCGGCTAAAGTGCGGTGCTTTTTTTCCGAGAAACCCCGCATAATAGGGACGTTTCACGACCACTCGCTTTTGGGCTAATTTTAATGCGGGTTCTAGCAAATCATCGGCATCTAAATCAGCCCCAACCAAATGTTGAAATACTCGCATTTCTTTTTTCACTAATGCACTTTTTTGTTTATGAGGATACATTGGGTCAAGGTAAACCACATCAGCAAAATCCATTTTTATGTCTAACTCTGAAATATGATGATTAGGTAATAATTGCATATTTTTTCGCATAAAATCACCAATTTCTACATCAGCATAAGCTCTTTTCAAACCGTCTTGTAATAATAAATAAACAATAGGGTTACGTTCTACTAAACGCACGCAACAGCCTAAACTCGCTAATACAAAGGCATCTCGTCCTAATCCTGCGGTTGCATCAATAATTGTTGGTAAATAATCTTTCTTAATACCAACTGCTTTTGCAATAGCTTCCCCACGACCACCACCAAATTTACGACGATGAGCCATTGTTCCTTGAACAAAATCCACATAAACAGCACCAAGCTTAGGCTCATCCAATTTACGTAACTCTAAACGTTCAATTCCCTTTTCATCGTAAGCCTGAACTAAAGCTAAATAACTCTCAGAATGATGAATTAGTCCTTGAGATTCACAAAGTGCGGTAAAATTTTCGCTATTTTCTGTTTCACAGATTAATTGAATTGCTATTTTTTGATCAACCATAATTTTCACTATTATTTTAATATTTATAACTCTTCTTTATTTTACTCAACACTTTCTTGTTTTACTCAACACTTCT
>NZ_SLXI01000006.1:0-96725 GCF_004345785.1 Bisgaardia hudsonensis | reverse complement strand
AATACTTTGTTTTACTCAACACTTCTTTGTTTTACTCAACACTTCTTTGTTTTACTCAACACTTCTTTGTTTTACTCAACACTTCTTTGTTTTACTCAACACTTCTTTGTTTTACTCAACTTTAAAAATTTAAGGTATAATGCTGAGTCTTATCATTTACAGATGTCCCATTCCACTTTAATAAATCTTTTTTATGAAGATTTTTTAATAGTTTTCGACAAAAAGTACCACTTTTTTCTAATTTATCTGTTGCTATTTTTGTCGTCATTTTAGAACCTGTGTTATACATATAATGTAGAATAATTCTTTCATCTGAAGAAAGTTTTTCAAACTTTTGACTAGAAATTTCTTTTTTTAATTTATCATCTACTCTCATACTTCTATTTAAGATATTATTTTCTAGAGTTAAAAGTACATTATTATTTGGTTCAGAATAATGAGGTTTATTTAAAAATAATTTTTCCATTTCAGAATATATTCTTTTTACCCCCTCATTCATTTCTTTAACCCAACCAAATTCACTTAATACTCTGGCTATTCTGGGATTACGAGAATATCTCTGATTTAATATATTTTCTATAGTAACTATATTGGGTAATAATCCAGGACTCTGTATTTCAAGTCTATCATCAAAGATTAATACCTTAATATATTCTCCTCGAATAGAGTAGTTTCGATGAGTTAGAGCATTTACTATACCTTCAAACCAAGCAAACTCAGGATATTCTGGCATTATTTTAAATCTGCCATCTTGATCTAAATATTGAAATTCTCTTAATTGAGAATTAATAAATTCTCTAGATTTTTTTATAATAACTGGGATTGCGTCATCAAAAATCTGTTCCTTTATAATATTTATATCAACCCCTACACCAGCCTTCACTCCACTATATTTAATTACTTTTAATCTTGCTTGTGGCAGAAATCGACTAGGATTCTTTGCAAAGAGTAAAATTCCGGCATTAGTGATATGTCCATTAATAATAAAATTTCTTGCTGTTAACACGTCTTCATTACTAAGATTAGACACTTTCATAATCTCTTTATAATTATCAAGCAATTCTTCATTAAGATCGTTTAAAGTTGCTTCGCTAATCACTTCATCTTCAAAAAAACTCTGTCCTCTGTCATATTGTAATTGGAGTATTTGCTCAAAATTTAATTCCCGAGAACTATCATTCTGCCTTAAATATACTTTTCCATCATTAGTTTTTATAACTCGATTAGCTGAAATATCGACTGAAATGATCAATATATTATCATCTTGATTATTTTCATTTTTAACATCTAAAGTCTCAAAACGCACCATTAATGGGGTTTCCTTTAATTCTATTAGACAAATATTTTTATATTCATCAATACAATGAGCTCTTTGAGTTTTGAATCCTGAGATTCGACCATCATCTTCAATACCAATAATTAATTTTCCACCTTCCGCATTAGCAAACGCAACTAAGTGCTTAATAATATCCTTTGGTTTTATTCTTGCACTTTTTCTATCAAAATATTGGTTTTCTTGCAATTGGCTATATCTTAAAATCAACTCATCCATTTTTACTATCTCATTACAAAGTTAAGTTTCTTGTCTAATCAACCATACACCTGTTTCCATATGCTCTGTATAAGGGAATTGATCGAATAGTGCGGCTTTTTCAATTTTATGTGTTTGACAAAGTGTTTGTAAATTGTCACACAACGTATAAGGATTACAAGAAATATAAAGAATACGATCATATTGTTGCACCAATTTTACCGTATCTTCATCTAATCCTGCTCTTGGTGGATCAACAAAAATTGTATTACATTCATAAGCAGTTAAATCAATACCTTTTAGACGATAAAACTCACGAACACCATTCATTGCTTGGGTAAAATCTTCTGCTGACATACGAATAATTTGTAAATTATCAATATGATTTGCTTTAATATTAAATTGTGCTGCCATTACAGAAGGCTTAGCAATTTCTGTGGCTAATACTTTGCGAAAATTTTGAGCTAACGCAATAGAAAAATTACCATTACCACAATACAACTCCAGTAAATCACCCGTACTATTTTTAGTACAATCAATCGCCCACTCTAACATTTTACAATTAATCATTGCATTGGGTTGAGTAAAGCTATTTTCCACTTGTCGATAAATATAATTTCGCCCATTAATCAAAAATTCTTCATCTACAAATTCATTATCTAAACAGATTTTCTGTTTGCTGGCTCGTCCGATAATTTGCACATCAAAACCTTGCTGAACTAGTTGGGCTCTCAAGATTTGTGCCGCATTCTGCCATTCATCATTTAATGTCTTATGGTACAGTAAACTCACAATAATTTTATTGCTTAATGTGCTTAAATAATCAATTTGAAATAAACGCTTTGTGAGAATCTCTTGCTGTTTTAACAAAGGCAATACCGCTTGCATCATTTGATTAATCAACTTACTTGCAATAGGAAATTGATCCACTCGATAACGTTGACGCGTTTGTTTATCGAACATAATGTGATATAAATCACCTTGCTCATGCCAAATTCGAAATTCCGCCCGCATTCGATAATGCTCTTTAGGTGATTCAAATACAGATAATTCTGGTGCATTAAAAGGTAATAAAAGTGCGGTTAATTTTTTCTGTTTTTCTAAAAGTAAATTGGAGTATTGGTCTATTGGTAATTTTTGCATAATAATTTAAATAAGCCTTAATTAAGAAAGAGTTTACCATAAAAACAAAAGGCTTGAAAAATCAAGCCTTTTAAAATCTGAAAAATGTTTATTATTCAGCGGTAAACTCATCAATGTTATCTGCTCCCACAACAGCAGACAATGTATAGACACGTTTTACTGACGAAATATTTGAACAATATTTTGCCCAAGTTTTTTCAAAAAACGTTTCCGCAGAACGCTCTCCACGACAAAATGCAACAAAAGAAACTTCTTCTTCAGTTACAGGCTCTCGTTGTCCTAAATCAAGCGCTTTAAATGCTTGTCCATACTGCTCTAAAGTTTGTGCTTCTTTAATAGTATAATCTCCATGGCGAGAAAAACCTCGTGGATAATTTTTGTCGTCAAAAAAACGACGAGTTACACTAAAACTTGTACTCATAACACCCTCAATGATCAATTATCTAAAATCGGCACGCATTAAAACAATTTTTTACTATTTTTGCAATAAACCTTTAATAGTTTTTACATAGGTTTCTATAAATTTATCTTCAGTTTGTGGAAAACCTTCTGGATTTACTCTAAATTTACCATTCACATAAAAATCAGGTACGCCATGAACATTAAACTGTTCCGCAAGTTTTACCTGTTTATTAAATAAAGTTGTTACGATAAAACTATTTATCCCACCATCAAATTGCTCTGCGGTAACACCATTATCTAAGAAAATTTGACGAATATCATTCATTGATTTAATAGCATTTTTTTGAGCCTGTTCAAATAAAGGCTGTTTTACTTTAGTTTCCACATTAAGCACCATCGCTAACGACCAAGCACGAGTTAAATCTTCACTTTGACGACCAAGAAAATTCACATGATATTGCTTTAACTCAACATTTTTGGGAATATCGGCTTGGACTTTCTCAGGAATATTATATTTATACTCAAAATTATAACAATGTGGGCAGTAAAAAGAGAAAAACTCAATGACCTCAGGTTGAACCGACTTTACCGTGTTTAATTCAATATATTCTTTTCCCTCTGTTAATTCTAATGCTTGTACATTTGTAGCAACAAAGAAAAGAGATGTTAATGCAAAAAGAAATTTTTTCATAGTTATCCTTATATAATATAGTTATTTAATAATACCGCGAGCTTTTAATAATGCGGTCTTAAAATCATCCTCATAATCCTTTTGAATACCCGGAATTGGTGCATTCTTATCAGAATCATACATTTTTAAATGATAAATAATAACCTCATCAGTTAATTCCGTAATTGATTTTTCAAAACCCGCTTCACGTGCAATTTTCTGTAAAATTTCCATTAAATTTAAATCTGGATCTTTAGACCAATATGGCTGTAAAAGTTCCAATACTTCATTCAAACGATGACATTTCATAAAATCTTCCTTATTTTTTAATTTGAGATATGATAGATCATACGTTAATTAACTCAAGAAGAAAATATGACAATCACAATTAGTGCGGTAATTCTTGCTGGCGGACAAGCAAGAAGAATGAACGGTCAAGATAAAGGGTTACAGCAATTTAAAAACAAATGCTTAATTGAACATATTTATACTCGCTTATCCTCGCAAATAGCCGCTATTGCCATTAATGCAAATAGAAATATTATGGATTATAAAAAATTTGGGTTGCCTGTTTTTTCTGATGAATTATCAGGCTTTCAAGGTCCCTTAAGTGGTATGCTTACCGCTTTAAAAACAGCGACCACTGATTTTGTATTATTTACACCTTGCGATACACCATTTATCCCTTTAAACCTATGCCAAAAGCTACAAAGTGCAATAGAAAAACACAATGCTTTGATTGCTTATGTATATGATGGGGAACGAGAACACCCAATCTGTTGTTTAGTATCCACTAAATTAACTGATAAACTTGATCTCTATTTACAAGAAGGTAATCGTAAAGTATTACAATTTCTAAAAGAAAATAATGGCATAGCGGTTGATTTTTCGGAACAAAAAAAGGCATTCATCAATATGAATACCCTTGCTGATTTGCAATCCACATCTTGAATTAATCAAGATGTGGATAATTACTCACAAAAGACTAATGTTGTTTTTCTTTGGTAAAAAAATGCAATACCAATCCGATAATAACCCCTAATACCGCAAATGGAAGCCATTCCATTGAATATTGTTTAAGTGGTAATTGTGCCGTAAATTCCAATCCAATTACAGAACAAATAGACACCACGGTTACGACAATAATCGCTAACCCTTGTGCAACTCTAGGAATAGAGATAAAGATATTAACAAGTAATACTAATAACACGGTCATTGCGATCGGATACAATACTAATAAAACAGGAATTGATGTTTTAATTACTTCGTTTAATCCTTGATTTGCTAGACCAAAACCAATCAATGTAAAAATAACGGCATAAACTTTATAAGAAATTTTAGGGAAAACATTATTAAAGTAAGCTGATGTAGAAACCACTAAACCAATAGAAGTAGTTAAACAAGCCAAAGTAACAATCACACCTAAAACTGTTCTACCTAGTTCACCGAATGCTCTTGTGGCGGTTTCATTTAAAATAAATGCACCCAAGTTTTGTCCACTTGCTTTAGCTTCCGCGATTTGTGCAGCGGTAAGTGGAATATTATTTCCAATCCAACCGATTAGAATATAAATAACTCCTAAAGCAACAGCAGAAACTAAACTAGCTAATACAGTTTGTTTAATTAAAGATCCAGTATTCTGACTCTTTGCTTTAATTGCATTAACAACTAATACTGAGAAAGCAAAGGCAGCAATCGCATCCATTGTTTGATAACCTTCAATAAAGCCATCAAAGAAAGGAGCGTTCATATTGTGTGTTTTTACAACACTGTCAACTTCGACACCAGAGAAAATCATAATTGCTTTAACAACTAATGCAATAATAGCTAATAATAATACTGGCGTTAAGATAGAACCAATACGGTCAACCATTTTAGTTGGATTCAAACTTACCCATAAAGTAATACCAAAATAAACAGCGGTAAAAATTAACAATGACTGCCAACTATTTCCATCTAAGAAAGGCAATACCGCCATATCATATGAAGTTGCAGCGGTACGGGGAATTGCAAAGAATGGACCAATAGTTAAATAAATTGCACCTAATAGTAATAAGGAAATAATAGGGCTAATATTTTCTAATGCCTTCTTATATCCTCCCTCATAATGAGAAGCGACAATAAGTGCCAATAACGGCAATCCCACACCAGTCAAAACAAATCCTAAGATAGCAGACCAAAAATCAGCACCACTATTTAATCCTAAACTAGGTGGAAAAATTAAGTTACCCGCACCAAAAAAGATAGCAAATAACATAAATCCTACGATAAAAACATTTTTATTCATTATAATGACCTTTTATTTTTTAGTTTATTTGTTCCAGTTTCTCAACGCATCAGCAAAGGCATTACCCATTGCATTATGTGTTTGAGAATGATGATGTTGCTTTCCTTGCTTATTTACTTGTGTATGTTGCTTTCGAGTTAAATCGCTTATAGATTTTTCTTTTTTATCCGTAGCTTGCTCATCTAGTCGCATTGTTAATGCAATGCGTTTACGTGCAATATCTACATCTAAAACCTTAACCTTAACAATATCACCCGTTTTAACAACTTGATGCGGATTCTCCACAAACTTATCTGATAAAGATGAAATGTGAACCAATCCGTCTTGATGCACACCAATATCCACAAAAGCACCAAAGTTAGTAACATTAGTAATAGAGCCTTCTAATATCATTCCTGCTTTCAAATCAGATATAGTTTCAACACCGTCCATAAATATAGCGGTTTTAAATTCACCTCGCGGATCTCGACCTGGTTTTTCCAACTCTTTAAAAATATCCTTAACAGTTGGCAAACCAAAGTTTTGATCGGTAAATTCCTGTGCATCAAGTTTGCGTATTGCTGCTGTATTTCCCATTAAATCTTGAATAGATTGTTCTGTTGCTTGAAGAATTTTCTCTACAACAGGATAAGACTCAGGGTGAACACCAGAAGCATCTAAAGGATTTTTCCCTTTTGCAATACGCATAAAGCCGGCACATTGTTCAAAAGCCTTAGGCCCTAAACGTGCGACTTTCTTAAGCTGATTTCGTGTTTCAAATCGACCATTTTCATCACGATAATCAACAATATTTTGAGCTAGAGTTTTCGACATTCCAGCAACTCGAGCTAATAATGCTGCCGACGCAGTATTCAGATCAACGCCTACCGCATTTACACAATCCTCAACGACTGCATCCAATTTGCGAGCAAGCTGGTTTTGATTAACATCATGTTGATATTGACCAACACCAATAGCTTTTGGCTCGATTTTAACTAGTTCGGCAAGTGGATCTTGTAAACGGCGAGCAATAGATACCGCTCCACGTAAAGAAACATCTAAATCAGGAAATTCTTTTGCTGCCAATTCAGAGGCTGAATACACCGATGCCCCTGCTTCACTCACCACAACTGTTTGCGGTTTATTTCCTTTTATTTGCTTAATCACATCTTTTGCAAAACGTTCCGTTTCTCTTGAGGCCGTCCCATTACCAATAGCAATCAATTCCACATTATGTTGCTGAATTAATTGATAAATAGAAACTAATGCACGATCCATTTGCCCTGTATGAGGATAAATGGTGTCCGTCGCAAGCAACTTACCCGTGCTATCGACTACCGCAACTTTAACCCCTGTACGCAATCCTGGATCTAAGCCCATTGTATTTTTTGCACCAGCCGGTGCTGCCATTAAAAGTGCGGTAAGATTTTGAGCAAAAACATTAATCGCTTCTTCTTCCGCCTTTTCTCTTAATGTTGCCATTAATTCAGTTTCAAGATGTAGAGAAATTTTAATTTTCCAAGTCCAGCTGATCACCTGCTCACGCCATTTATCCGCAGGTTGATGATTAAAATGAACATTTAAATGATCACGAATAATCTCTTCACAATAACTATGACGAATACTTTCATCTTGATCAGGATCGGCATTGAGTGTTAATTGTAAAATTCCTTCGTTACGACCACGAAACATCGCTAATGCACGATGTGAAGGTACATTTGCAAGTAACTCTTTGTGATCAAAATAATCACTAAATTTTGCACCTTCGTTTTCTTTTCCCTCTAAAACTTTAGAAATTAATACCGCACTTTTTTGTAAATATTGACGAACTTTAGCGAGTAATTCTGCATCTTCTGCAAATCGCTCCATTAAAATATAACGAACACCATCAAGCACCGCTTTACTATCAGTAAAACCTTTATTTTCATCAATATAATCTAATGCAACTTGTTCAGGATTATTTTCTGGATTATGCCATAATAAATCAGCTAAAGGTTCTAGCCCGGCTTCAATAGCAATCTGCCCTTTAGTGCGACGCTTAGGTTTATAAGGTAAATATAAATCTTCTAATTCTGTTTTACTTTGTGTATTGACAATCTTTTCTTGTAAAACATCTGTTAATTTACCCTGTTCTTGAATTGATTTTAAGATAGTCTGACGACGATCTTCTAACTCTCTTAAATAAATTAAACGAGTTTCAAAATGACGTAATTGAGTATCGTCTAATCCCCCTGTTACCTCTTTACGATAACGAGCGATAAAAGGAATAGTATTTCCATCATCAAGTAACTGAATCGCAGATAAAATCTGTGTTTTTTGCACATTCAGTTCACTTGCAATAATTTGTGAAATTTGCTGATTTAACATTGATTAAAATTCTTTTTTCATTGATATATTATATCTACTATAATTCATAACACAGCAGTTATGCTAATATGCCCAAATATACGAGCTGGCTATGTTATCATTATTTCTAAGGTAGGTTAAATAGAAAATTCAATATGACAAAATCAAACTATATAACAAGAGATGGGTGGGTCGCACTTGATAGAGAATTAAAATTCCTATGGAAAGAAGAAAGACCTCAAGTAACACAAGCTGTATCCGATGCAGCAGCCTTAGGCGATCGTAGCGAGAATGCAGAGTATATCTACGGGAAAAAACGATTACGTGAAATAGACAGACGAGTCCGTTTTTTATCTAAACGACTTGAAGTATTACAAATTATTGATTACCACCCCAAACAAGAAGGAAAAATCTTTTTTGGTGCTTGGGTAACCCTAGAAGATGAATTAGGAGAAGAAAAAAGCTATCGTATAGTCGGTTGTGATGAATTTGATCCCGCTAAAAACTGGAT
This sequence comes from Bisgaardia hudsonensis, assembly GCF_004345785.1. Lineage (GTDB taxonomy): Bacteria > Pseudomonadota > Gammaproteobacteria > Enterobacterales > Pasteurellaceae > Bisgaardia > Bisgaardia hudsonensis. The sequence goes on along the minus strand of NZ_SLXI01000006.1, from coordinate 87,856 downwards.
TTCCATTGATAGTCCTGTTGCAAGAGCATTAATCGGCAAAAAAGTAGATGATGAAATAAAAGTAAATACGCCATCAGGCTTACTAACCTTATACGTTAATCGTATTTGGTATGAGAAATAAAAATATCGCCCCAATCTAATAAATACGGCTAGTATTAGAGTAAGGCGACTTTGAAAATAGTCTAAAACAACGGCTACATAGCAATTAAAACACAATTAGTGATCGATTTCGCCCTAGATAATTGCTGATTAGCTTGATTACGATTTCCAACCGGACCAATAACGACCCGATTCCAATCAGCACTTGTCGTCAACCTTGCATTAAACCCAGACATTGCTAAACTAGCTTGTACCTTTTCGGCTTGCTCTCTATTTTTGAATGCACCACATTGTAAGCCAAATTGTTTTTCTGATGCAGCGGGTTTCGCTTGTACTGTTTGTACTTCTGTATTCAATTGTTCGGTAGTTTTTCTTTTTTCCTCTTTTTGCTTTTCTTCTGCTCGCTTACGCTCTAACGCCATTTGCTGCTCTTCTTGTCTTTTTCTTTCTGCGGCCGCTTTTCGTCTTTCTTCAATATTATCTTTCTCTTCCCTTTCAATATCCACCTGTGTTTCATTTAAAATCTGTTCTTGAATTTGTTTTGAATGGGCAATCTCAGCTTCTCTCTGCTCTTTTTCCATCGCCATAAGAACACGTCTTTGTTCCTCTGTAAGTTGTGCATTTTTATCTAATGATTTCTCATCCACAGGAACAATACGTGTTTCTAATTCTTTAATATAGCTCCATACTTCTTTAGGTGGGCTAGGCAAAATAGCCTTAGGAGTCTCTTTCTTAGTGGGAATATCTAATTCTACTTTAACATCTGACGCTTTCTCTTTGAGAAAATAAAGCGATGTACCAAAACCCGCAATGATAAGTAAGACAATAACAATTAAAAAACCTGAACGAGATGATTTCGTTTTCTTCTTTTTACTACTACGTGAAACATAATCTTTTGATGCCACAACAAAACCTTATAACTTTTATAATTAAATAGCTAAATATTAGCCCCGAATTCTACTCAAATTTTGTTTGCTTTTCTACCACTAACTTAAATCAATTGGATCAACATCTAAAATCAACCGCACTTTATTTGGTATAGAAATATTATTCTCTCTCAATTGTAGCAAAACTTTTTGTAATTTTACTTTTGAAGGAGATTGCAATAATAATTGCCAACGATACAATCCCGCTTTTTTACTAAAAGGAGAGGGTAACGGACCCAATATTTGCAAATCTTGGACATTAAAAGAATAAAGATTCTCCGCTATTCTACTTAAAACTAGTTCCGCATCCGTACTCACTCGACTTTGAGCTTTGAAAATCGCTTGAGCAGAAAAAGGAGGTAACCCCATTTTATCTCTTAATCCTAATGCTTGTTCTGCAAAATACTTATAACCTTGACTTAATAAGCTCACTAATAATGGATGTTCTGGATAATGCGTTTGTAAAATTACCTTACCTTGCTTTTCTTCTCTCCCCGCTCGTCCTGCAACTTGAATATAAAGCTGTGCCAAACGCTCTTCTGCTCGAAAATCTAAAGAGAACAACGCACTATCAACGTTAAGCAAGGCAACTAAGGTTACATTTGGGAAATGATGCCCTTTCGCTAGCATTTGTGTTCCAATAAGAATTTGGCTTTTACCTTGCTGAATATCCTTTAAATGATGTTCTAATGCTCCCTTTCTTGAAGTGCTATCCCGATCTATTCGTGTAATTAGATAATTTGCAAAAAATTTTTCTAAAGTAGCCTCAACTTGCTCAGTCCCAATACCCGTTGTGACTAAATTTGTTGAGCCACATTTAGCACATTGATTTACTATTGGTTTTTGAGAACCACAATGATGACAACGTAATGCCCGCTGTTTTTGGTGATAAGTATAGGGCTTTTCACAGTATTGACAGTCTGCGATCCAACCACATTCATGACAAAGCAATACAGGGGCGAAACCACGACGATTAAGAAAAAGTAATACTTGATTGCCTTTTTCTAAATGTTCTTTCATTTCATCAAGTAATGCCTCAGACAACCCATTATGTACCCGTTGTTGCTTCAAATCGATAACAAAATGACGAAGTGCGGTTGAATTCCCCGCTCTTTTTTTCAGAATAATGGATTTATATTTACCCTGTTGCACATTATGTAAACTTTCTAGGCTTGGCGTTGCTGAGCCAAGCACTATGGGAATATTTAATTGTTTACCATAAACTACCGCTAAATCTCTAGCGTGATAACGCCAACCATCTTGCTGCTTAAAAGAACTATCATGCTCCTCATCGAGAATAATCAATCCTAAATTTTGAAAAGGGGTAAATAAAGCAGAACGAGTACCAATAACCACCGCACTTTCTGCATTTTTTGCCCTTTGCCATACCTGTAAACGCTGAGTATCATTTAAATTAGAATGTAACACATCAATTTCAACATTAAACCTTGAACGAAAACGCTGCACTGTTTGTGGTGTCAAACCAATTTCAGGAACTAAAACTAAAACTTGTTGACCCTTTTTTAAAATTTCTTCTATATGTTGTAAATAAATTTCTGTTTTACCCGAACCAGTAACGCCATCAATTAGCCACACATTAAAGCCTTGCCCAAAAATCAATTGGCTCAAAGCCATCGCTTGTTCTTGATTCAACGTTAATCGATCATATTCTTTAGCAATAGGCAACTCTTCTAGACGATCTTGCCAAGAGATTAATCTTATCTTTTCTTCTATTTCCTCTACATATCCTTTTGTCTTAAGAGCAGACCAAATACCAGAATTAAAAGGGTTATTTCCTTTTTCTAAGGGAAGCACATCAAGAGAATTTAATGCATCAAATTGTTTTTTTGCTCGTTTTAATAAATTATTAGTTAATGCTTGCTTACCAAGAGCGGTCAAATTCCAAAAAGTTTTTGTTTTTTGCTCCGCACTTTCACCCTGTCGCAATTTAACAGGTAACGCCCCATTTAACACCTCTCCTAAAGGTGCTTGATAATACTCTGCTGACCAATAAAGTAATGACCATAATTCCTCACTAAAAATACTTTCCTGATCTAAAGATTCAATAATGTATTTTAAATTTTCCAGAGTAATCACCGTTTCCTTAGGGATCTCAATCACAATCCCCACCAATTTTTGACGCCCAAACGGTACAATTACACGCGAACCAACAACTGGTTGCTTCCCTTCATAAAGGTAATCAAAAAATTTAAATAATGGAACGGAAAGTGCGACACGAACTAACTTCATAAATACTCTACATAATTTTATTTATCCGCATTATAACTGAATAATGACAATGCTTGAATATTACTTTTTTTACTGTATAATTTGCACTCTTAAAACTGCCATACTTATTGGCTTAATATTAACCACACTCGGTGCCAAATTCAGTTTTGGAGAGCGGAGTGGCTTCAGCTTGAGGTTTTCTATGAAACAAGGTATTCATCCAGAATATAAAGAAATCACTGCAACTTGTTCTTGCGGTAATGTAATCAAAGTTCGTTCAACTGTGGGTAAAGACGTTAACTTAGATGTATGTGGCAACTGCCATCCATTCTACACAGGTAAACAACGTGTTGTTGATACTGGTGGTCGCGTAGAACGTTTCAACAAACGTTTCAGTATCCCTGGTTCTAAATAGTTTATAAAAATTAAACCCTTAAAAATAAGGGTTTAATTTTATCTACCTTCCGTAAATTCAAGATTTTTATCATTGGTAATATTAGCTTAATTGCAATATCACTGAAATAATTTTATACAATCTATAATATAAACAATCTTTACTTCTCCTAAATATTATTCCTTATTAAAACTGTTGTAGAATCATAATTGTAATACTTGAAAGTCTTTATTTTTACAGTAGAATGAACAGAAGATGCTAAAGAAAAAATAGTAAAATGGAAAATAATCTTACAATACTTAAAGATCACCTAAATAAAATTGCTGATCTAATTATTAATAAAAATGATGTTATATATGTAGATATACCTATTCATACAAACGTAGGAGATTTACTAATTTACTATGGAACAGAACAATTTTTTCTCAATCATGACATTAATATAAAATTAAGAATGTCTGTAATAGATTTCAATATTAGTTATTTAAAAAAATTTATATCTCCTGAAACAACTATATTATGTCATGGAGGTGGTAATTTCGGTGATATTTACGAAATTCACCAAAATTTACGATATGATATTATTAATAATTTTAAAAAAAATAGAATTATACTACTACCACAAACTGTATTTTTTAAAAATAATAATAATTTAAATAATTGCATAAATATATACTCTAATCATAGCCAATGCTACTTGCTAGCGAGAGATATAAATTCTCAGTTAGTATTTGAGCAACTCTCTAAAAAAGTTATCTTATCTCCAGATATGGCTCATGAGTTGTATAACGTTTTACCACATAAAAAAAACAATTCTCATCTAACTAATAATGTACTATATTTTATTCGCAATGACATAGAAAAAGTAGACCACTCTGACTTAATACCTATAGATTCTCAAACGAAGGATTGGGATACCCTGATAAAAAGGAGTTATTTATCTAAAAAAATATTTAAAACACTAAAAATATTGATAAAATTTTCTAAACTATTAAAAATTAAGAGCCTCAATAACCTTGTATATAATTTATATTTTCAATATTCATTACATATTATAAAGCAAGCCGTAAATAAATTTATGCAATATGATAAAATAGTTACTAATAGATTACACGGACATATACTATCCGAGCTTCTTGAGATTGAAAATAAAATTTTAGATAATTCTTACGGAAAAAATATTAGTTACTATAAACTGTGGACGAAGAAAAAATAAAAATTTATCGTAAAATAACCAAAATTTTTATTTTTTAAATTTTATCCGAAATAAATTCTTTATCTTGTTTTTCAAAATAATTACTCGTAATTGATAAAGCCATTTTTCATTTATACCATGTTCTTTAGCATATTTTAGTATTGGATAAAATTCTGAAAGCTTAACTTCATTACGTAAACGAAGATTCTTCATTTTAGCTACATCAGTAATACCATCAAAACATTCTGGATTTTTAATACCAACAGCTAAAAAATTTAATTTTGTTCTAGAGCATTTTTCACACTCACCGCAATTATCTTCCAAACCTTTTTCCCAACAAACTTTTAAAAATTTAGTTGCCAGCACGTTACCAGATATTCTCTCAACTTTTTTAGTTCTTGTTGCCCCAGAACCATCATGAACTATCGTTAATTTACTACCCGATAACAAAAAATCTGTACTTGGAGATGATCCCCAAGGTACCGTAAGATTCGCATAATTATCAGAAGATCCTAATAATCCTAATTGAAAATGTTCCGATAACAAGTGAAAACAACAAGCAATTTGAGCACCATGGCTCATTTCCCAATCTTGTTGCGAAACTTCTTTTAAATTAGTCCAAACCTCAAATTTATTACAGTTAAACTGTTCATAAATTGGAGAAATTCTACTAATTAATTTCTTATACTCCTGTGTTTTATTAGTGGGAACATCAAAACCTTGAATGCATAATACATTCTTTAGATTAAAGCTAGCCTCTCCCCAATCACGTTCGTTATGTCTAATTAATGTATAGCAAGAGTCAACTCCACCAGAAAAAGCAGAAATAGCTTCTAATTTTTCAAAATGCTCACTAGAAGATAAAACAATATTTTTTGCTGTAAACTTTATTCTTTTATATTTATCAGGACATAAATCAGCCCATGCCTCAATAAAATAATTTATATTTTGAACTGCTTTTATAGACAAAGGAAGATCAACAATAAAGTCTTCTCCAACTTCCATCGCTTTAAAAATAACGCCAAAGATAAAACCATCATAAACAGTTACAGGTTTATATACAAAATTTTCTGGTGGATTAATAATAAATTCAGCAGAAAAATTATATTTCTTTTCATTAGTTTGGAAACTAATCTCATATTTAAATAAATCAGGTATAAATTTACAGAGTAAAGTAGACATAAAATAATTATCCTAATAAAAGTTCATTATTTCCATATTAAAAACCTATCTATACTTAATGTAGATTAGATTTAATTATTCAAAATAAATTGTTTTGTAACTAGCTTGTTGCTTTCTACGCTTGATACGATAGATTTCTCTAAAAATTTTTTGTAAAAAATTTCTTTTAGGTTTGGAATCCAACCAAATCTTTCTTCTCTCTGTTTCAATTTGGCTTATTAATTTACTATTTGATTGATTTAATTGTAATTCTTGTATACAAATAGCTGGGGATAATTGATATACCTGAAAATCAGATATAGAAACCATACTATCAAAGATGATTCTATCAATAGCTTTTAAATTATCTCCAGATAAAGACGAAATAACTTCCAGTAAATATTTAGCCGCTTTATGAGTAATAATATATCCAGCTGTTCCAAAATGTACTGATTTTAATATTGGAAAAGTCCTCTGCAAATAAGAGGATAAGCTACTCTCATCTAATTTTACAGGCATTAGAAAAGTTTCTAAGCGAATAATAATATTTTCGTTGAAATTAAAACGCTCAGTCAACCAACTATCATCACACAAAAACAGATCGGCGTCTTTGCCAAGTAATACATCATCTTCAAAAATAATTATATATGGTAGATTATCATCTATGCACTTTTTCCATAATACTAAGTGGCTGAGTAAGCATCCTTTCTCACCAACAGTTAGAGAAGTATTTTTTAAATTGGGCAACAAATTATCTATTAACTTATCATCAGGAACAATAGCATTAAAAAAATGAAACGGAATATTTTTTTCCGAGAATTGCTTCAATATATGATTCCTTCTATCAAAAGCAGAAGACAAGCTTATAACATAATTATAACAATGTAACATAATATAAATTATAATAAAAACAAACTAACCGTAGTCTAACACTTAGACTACATTTCATCAAATCGTATTTATCTTGATGAAATAGATTATTTTTTATATAATTCAGCAAGCTGTAAAAGTAATCATTTCATAGTTTAAAGTTAGCTACATTGTATGAACAAGGAATTGAATTTAGAATAACAACATAGTAACTTCAAATAAGTTTTATCCATAAGATGAAAGTATTTATCTTAAATATTAAAACGAGTTAGAACAAATATCCCTGAATCTATTCAACTATGTAAAAACATCAACCTATATATTAAAAGATTACTAAATACTTAAAACTGATTTAATCACAATACTTTTTTATATTTTGAATAGAATAAAGAAAGATAGGAATCTACTTATTATGAATAAACAACAATCTCAACTCATCCCTATCTTTGTTATTAATTTAAAAAGATCACTTGAACGAAAAGAATTTATAAAAAAACAGTTTGATGATTTGATTCAGCAAACACAAAAATCTATTAATTATGAATTCTTCGTCGCAATAAATGGTAAAGAAACCCCTAATCACCCTCTTTTTAATAAATATAATGATTCCTTAAGATTTGAAAGAAAAGGAAATAGAATGAATCTCTCTCAGCTAGGTTGCTTTGCGAGCCATTATTTACTCTGGGAGAAATGTCTTACATTAAAACAGCCAATAATAATTTTAGAAGATGATGCAATAATTCATGATTCATTTATTGATGTATATGATTTTATTAACTCAAGTCAAAATAACTTTGAATTCTTTTGGCTAAGCCCCCCAGCACCAGTAAATAGAGGACAAAAAGGAAAACTTGTTTTTAATATACCAAATATTTCGCATAATGTTTTGAAATATTATAAAGGGTGGGGAAATGCAACTGGGTATTTTATTACTCCTCAAGCAGCTAAAAAACTTTTAGAATATACAACAACATGGATCTATGATGCCGATATCACAATGGATAGATATTGGGAAAATAATCTCCATTATTTGGCGATTTCTCCAGCCTGTTTAGAACCTAATTTCTCAATGGAATCTAATATTCCAGTAGATAAAGGTAAAAAAGAAAGAACACTGTTAATAAAAATAAAAAGAGAATTCTATAAAACTATTGATAATATCAACAAATTTATTTTTGACTTGAGAAATAAGTAAATGAGTTTAATTTAAAAAATACCCATTTACATCTTCTGACACTTAGGGCAAAAATAACTGTTGCGTTGTCCGATAACTAAACTTTTAATTTTTGTACCGCACTTTGAGCAAGGTTTCTCTTTATTACCATAGACTAATAATTCTTGGGCAAAATAACCTGGACGTCCATCTGGTTGTAAAAAATCTTTTAATGTTGTCCCCCCTTTCTGAATGGCGATACTCAAAACATTTTTAATTTCATTAACCAGTAATTGGCACTGTTTTTTAGTTAAGGTACTCGCTAATTTATTGGGGTGAATATTGCAAAGAAATAAGGTTTCATTGGCATAAATATTCCCCACACCAACCACTACGGAATTTTCCATTAAAAAACGCTTTATGGGAATATTACGTTGACGGCTCTTTTTCCATAAATAATCGGTATTAAACTCTTCAGATAATGGCTCTGGACCTAATTTTGAAAATAGATGGAAATCCTCAAGGCTTTCTGTCCACAACCAGGCGCCAAAACGCCTAGGATCGTTATAACGTAATAATTTTCCATTATTCATAATGATATCAATATGATCATGCTTATCTATTGGGCTATGATGGGGAACGATTCTAACTGAACCTGACATACCTAAATGTCCAATAATATAGCCTTTTTCTGTATGAATAATGATATATTTTGCTCGGCGAGCCAGATTAATAATTTTAACATCGTTTAACTGAGTTAATTCGGGACTGACATCCCAACGTAATTTGTTATTACGCACAATAATACGTTCGATAATAAAACCATTAAGATAAGGGCTAATACCTCGGACTGAGGTTTCAACTTCAGGTAATTCAGGCATATTTTTATCAACCAATATTGATTTTATATATAAAAAAGCCCGAACAAGTCGGGCTTTTTAAATCATTCAAAGCTAAATTATTTGATTTTAGCTTCTTTATAAATAACGTGTTTACGCACAACAGGATCAAATTTTTTGATTTCCATTTTTTCTGGCATATTACGTTTATTTTTAGTTGTAGTATAGAAGTGACCTGTTTCAGCACTTGATACTAAACGGATTTTTTCACGAGCACCTTTAGCTGCCATGTTTTAGCTCCTTAGATTTTCTCGCCACGAGCACGAATGTCAGCTAACACTGCATCAATGCCTTTTTTATCAATAATACGCATACCTTTCGCTGTTAAGCGTAAAGTAACGAAACGTTTTTCACTCTCAACCCAAAAACGGTGAGTGTGAAGATTAGGTAAAAAACGACGACGTGTCGCATTCAATGCGTGCGAACGGTTGTTACCAACTGCTGGACGCTTGCCTGTTACTTGACAGACTCTAGACATATTACTCTCCAATAAATCAAATATAAGCTCGAGCTTAGGGTTCGGATAACATCAAAATTATTTCAATTTTAAGCTACCTCGTCAGGTCGCTACTGTAACCGACCCGTACTATATTAAAGGTCGTGAATTATACGACCTTTATGTATTATTCTCAAGTAGAAATGCGGAATTTAGCGAAAATAAGTATAAAAAATACATCTAAAAAGAATATTTGATCAAAAAAGATCTTAGATCCAGCCATTTTCAGCAAAAGAAAAATAATTTCCTTTACCAATCACAAAATGATCTAAAACACGTATTTCCATAAACTCTGCAATCTTTTGTATTCTATCTGTTATTTGTCGATCTGACAAACTTGGTTCTGAAACACCTGATGGGTGATTATGTGCAAGGATAATTGCCGCTGCATTACAATAGAGTGCGGTCTTCATTATCTCTCTAGGATAAACTGAAGCACTATTAATTGTTCCCAAAAACATTTCTTCTTTTTTTATTAATCTATGTTTCGTATCTAAAAATAGTACCACAAATATTTCCCTTTCTCTTGATTCTAACTCTGCTTGTAAATATATTCTTACTTGTTCCGGATTAGTAAAATTTTCAGACAAACTAAGCTCTTGTTGTAAATAACGTTTTGTCATTTCTGTACAAGCTTGTAATTGAATAAATTGTGTAATGCCAAGGCCTTTTACACGACAAAAATCTTGTTTATTTGCTGTAATTAATGCCCTTAAAGAACCAAAGTGAGTAATTACCAATTCAGATAATTGCATAATAGGGCAATTTTTAATCCCTGTTCTTAGAAAAATGGCTAATAGTTCTTTATCATCTAATGCTTCTGCTCCGCATTCTAACAATTTTTCTCTAGGCATCATCTCGTTCATTTATAATTCCCATATTAAAAAATATAAATAGCCTAGATTATTTTCGATAAAAAAATAATGCTTATCTTTATGTTTGAGTCATCGATCGTAAAATTAAATTTTTTTTAGCCAAAATTTAAAGTAAAATAGCCGCACTTTTGATGTGATTAAGGACTAACAATGCAAGGAAAACACATTGTTGTAGGTATAACGGGTGGAATAGCCGCTTATAAAGCAATAGAACTGATTCGTCTTTGTAAAAAAGCGGGTGCTGACGTACGGGTGGTATTAACCGATTCAGCTACTGAATTTGTTACCGCGTTAACACTACAAGCTATTTCAGGCAATCCTGTTTCTCAATCACTCTTAGATCCTCAAGCAGAACTAGCGATGGGACATATTGAATTAGCAAAGTGGGCTGATGCAGTTGTTATTGTACCAACTACAGCTAATTTTATTGCAAAACTCAATGCTGGACTTGCTGATGATTTATTATCAACATTATGTCTTGCAACAAAAGCACCTATATTGATTGCCCCCGCAATGAATCAGCAAATGTTTAAGCAGGAAATCACCCAAAAAAATCTCGCTAAGTTACGTCAACGAGGTATTCATCAAATTGGACCTAATGTAGGAGAGCAAGCTTGTGGTGATGTAGGTTTCGGAAGAATGTCAGAACCTTCAGAAATTTATACCGCACTTTTAGATTTATTAACTAACAAACAAGATTTATCACATTTAAATGTCGTAATAACTGCTGGCCCTACAAGAGAAGCTATCGATCCCGTTCGTTATATTAGTAATCATAGCTCCGGAAAAATGGGTTTTGCTATTGCAGAAGCCTTTGCAGAAAGAGGGGCAAAAGTAACTTTGATTACAGGATCGGTGAATCTAGTAACGCCTAATAATGTTAAACGTATTGATGTAATTTCTGCACAAGAAATGTATGAAGAAGCAATAAAAAGTGCGGTTAAAAATCAGTTATTTATTGGAACTGCTGCTGTGGCTGATTACCGACCTGAAAATATATCAGAACAAAAAATTAAAAAGACTAAAGATAATGATGTACTTACTTTAAAATTAGTAAAAAACCCAGATATTATTGCCTCAGTAGCAAACTTAACGGAACATCGACCTTTTGTGGTAGGATTTGCGGCAGAAACGCAAAATATAACAGAATATGCAAAAGATAAATTACAACGTAAAAATCTCGATCTTATCTGTGCTAACGATGTTTCCAATGGGCAAGTATTTAATGCAGAAAATAATTCATTACAATTATTCTGGCAAAATGGTAGTTATCATTTACCTTTAAATGATAAAAAAAATCTAGCAAAACAATTAGTTGAACAAATTATTTTACGCTACAACGAGAAGGAATTATAAATGAAAAAAATTGATGTCAAAATCCTTGATCAACGTATTGGAAAGGACTTTCCATTACCTTCTTATGCTACAACAGGCTCAGCAGGATTAGATTTACGCGCTTTGATAGAAGAAAGTTTCGAATTACAACCAGGTGAAACAAAACTCATTCCAACAGGCTTGTCTATTTATATTGCCGATCCTAATTTAGCTGCGGTCATTCTTCCTCGTTCAGGACTTGGACATAAAAATGGTATTGTCTTAGGAAATTTAGTCGGTCTTATTGATTCCGATTATCAAGGCCCGTTAATGGTATCTATGTGGAATCGAAGTGATAAGCCTTTTAAAATTGAAGTAGGCGATCGAATTGCTCAACTAGTGTTTGTGCCTATCGTCCAAGCTGAATTTAATATTGTCAATGAATTTAAAGAAACCGATCGTGGCGAAGGTGGATTTGGACATTCAGGAAAACAATAATGAAAAAAACAGCAAAACGAACAGTTAAAGAACGTCGTCAACAAGTTTTAACAGTATTAACTCATATGCTCCATTCAGAAAAAGGAATGGAACGAATGACAGTCGCTCGTCTTGCTGATGAGGTGGGAGTGTCTCAGGCAGCATTATATCGCTACTTTGATACCAAAACGGCTATTTTCACTGCATTAATTGATGAAATAGAAAGTAATTTACTTACTCGTATTGCCAATTCAAAACAAGCTGAGATAGCAACAAAGAATCAAATTTACAATATTATGCAAACTATTTTAGATTTTGCACGAAAAAATCCGGGTTATACAAGGGTACTAACAGGTCATGCTCTAATGTTTGAAGAAGCCATTTTGCAAGAGAGAGTTGCACAGTTTTTTGACCGACTAGAAATACAGTTTGTGAATATCTTACAAATGCGTAAATTAAAGGAGAAAAAGAGTTTTCCAATTAGTGAAAATATCATTGCAGCTCACCTTGTTACTTTATGTGAAGGGCAATTTATGCGTTATGTCCGTTCCAACTTTCGTTATTCAAAAAATCAAGGATTTGAGCATCAATGGAAATTTATTGAGCCTTTATTTGCATAATATAATTTTTTAGGTAAGATTAGGGACTTTCAATGATCATTCCTTGGCAACAGTTAGAAAAAGAAACATTAATAAATATTGTAGAAAGTTTTATTTTAAGGGAAGGTACTGACTATGGTATTGAGGAACTCTCTTTAGAAGAAAAAAAGAATAATTTATTGGCTAAAATTTATGATGGTAGTGCTATCATTTTTTGGTCTGAACTACATGAAACCATTGATATAAAAAATAGAAATGATTTTTTAAAATAGGAGCCTTAATCTAATGCAAGAGCAACAAGGACAAGCAAAACAACCAACAGATCCTACTTTGGAATGGTTTATTTCTCATTGTCATATCCACAAATACCCATCTAAAAGTACATTAATTCATGCTGGTGAAAAAGCTGAAACCCTTTATTATATAATCAAAGGTTCTGTTGCTGTTTCTGTAAAAGATGAAGAAGGCAAAGAAATGATCTTAACCTATCTAAGCCAAGGGGATTTCTTTGGTGAAGCCGGTTTATTTGATGAAGGTCAACCTCGTTCTGCTTGGATAAAAGCTAAAAATGCTTGTGAAATTGCCGAAATTTCTTATAAAAAATTCCGCCAATTAGTACAAGTCAATCCTGACATTCTAATGTACCTTTCTGGTCAAATCGCTAAACGCCTACAAAATACATCAAGACAAGTATGTAATTTAGCCTTCTTAGATGTCACAGGTCGCATTGCTCAAACCTTATTAAACTTAACTAAAATGCCAGATGCAATGACACACCCTGATGGCATGCAAATTAAAATTACTCGCCAAGAAATTGGGCAAATGGTCGGCTGTTCTCGTGAAACAGTAGGGCGTATCTTAAAAATGCTAGAAGATCAGCATTTAATCTCAGCTCACGGCAAAACAATCGTCGTTTTTGGCACGAGATAATTTAATAAAACTTATTTATAAAATAAAGGGGCTATCGCCCCTTTATTATTGACATTAATTACTATTTTAGTCTACATGACGCTTCTTTCTAATACCTTGTAACAGTAATTTAATCTCCGTATCTGAAAAAATTTCTGCAACTGTTTTAGTTAATTTTCTACGCCAATTTGCATATTCATCACTTGTACCAGGAATATTTACAGGTTCCGTCATATCTAACCAATCCTCTGGTTGTAAACCAAATAATGCACTACTAACATTAGCAACATAATGTTGTAATTGATGATTAAATTTTTTGTTTACACAAGAAGATAACGTCTCATTAATTTCACTTTCTACATTTATGTTATTCTCTTGCAAACGTTCTAATATTTTGGATTTTGCATATATACGATCTATTTTCAATTTTGATAATACCTGTGAATTAGGATAAATACCAAATCTTTGCCCTAATTCAAAATCATATCCTCGCCAATACCCATTTACTGTTGGTAAATCATGAGTACTCAACGTGGTCATCGCTTGATAAGGGTAATCTTTTAAATTTCGGCTATTTCCCTGACTATCAAATTCAAAATAGAAAATTTTGTAAGATAAAATTCCTGCATTTTTTAATTTACTAATAATCTCTTTTGGTACCGTACCTAAATCTTCGCCAATAATTAAACTGTTATGACGATGACTTTCCAATGCTAAAATAGCCAGTAAATCATCTACAGGATACCGAATATAAACGCCATCTTTTGCTGTTTTATTTTTAGGAATCCACCATAATCTTAATAAAGACATAATATGATCAATACGTAATGCACCAGAATGCTTCATATTTGCTCTAACTAACTCAATAAATGGTTGATAGGCTCTTTGCTTTAATTTATGCGGATTTATTGGAGACAGCCCCCAATTTTGCCCTTGTGGCGCTAAAACATCGGGAGGGGCTCCTACAGACACATTTAAGCAATAAAGTTGTTTATCAAACCAAGTTTCAGCGCCATTATTTGTTACGCCAACAGCAAGATCTCGATAAAGCCCTATTGGCATTTTCTGTTCAAGACAAATATTGTAACATTCTTTTAATTGTTGATCCGCACAAAATTGTAACCACATATAAAATAAAACATCATTGATATGTTGTTTACGAAATTCTTGAACCGCATCAGAATGATAATCTTGGTATTCTTTTTGCCAATAATCCCAGCCAAACTTGTTACCAGACTCTTGACTAAAATATTGATGTAAGGCATCAAAAGTACCTTGTATTTGAAGACTTTCACCATTTTCTTGAATAAACTTTTCAAATTGTTTATGGCGAATATTACTTGCTTTTTCTTGGAAAAAATCAAACGCTAATTTTAACCCTTTTAATTTCAACTCGATGACCTTTGTATAATTAACAAATTCACAAGCACGAAGATTATCTAATGATTGTTGTACTTCTGAAGAATAAAACCACTTTTGCGCAACTTCAGAAGTTTGAAACTCAGGTATCTGTTCTACATCAATATAAATAATATTGATCCACTTTCTTGAAGATGGGCTATAAGGACTTGCACATTCAGGATTTGCAGGGAAAAGTGCATGAATAGGATTTAGTCCTACAAAATCAGCATGATAATCTTTAATTAAATATAAAAACTCTTTTAAATCGCTAAAATCCCCTATTCCCCAGTTATGCTCCGACCTTAATGTATATAACTGGATAAATGTTCCCCATAATTTTTTACCTTGCTGTAATTCTGCTGGCTGATAACATTTTTTGGGAGCAACAATAATACGTGAGTGAAACTGCTTTTTACCAAGTGTGACATAAAGATCATGATAGCCTAAAGGTAGTTCCCTAGGAAAATTAATAGAATTACGTTTAATTTTTCCAGTATAAGTCTGAACATTATTCTCAAGTTTTAATTCCCATTTACCTTGCAATAAATTTTGTTTATCCGCAACAGCTAAAGGTAAAAAGTGCGGTTGTTTTTCGTAAAAAATTTTTACAGTAGGTATTAAAGAACGGCGATTTAAAGCACTTTTTTTAAGATTTTTATAAAAAATTTTTCTAACTTTAGTACTCGCTCTAATTTTTAAACCACGCTCATTTAAAAAATAAGGCATAATGCCGACTCTGCTAAATGCTTTTTCTTGTTTTGATAAAATAGACACAGTGCCTCCACAACAAAATCATGTAAGCTCCCCTTTAATTTTTATTAAAGGGGAAAGGGAAAATAAAAATTTACTTTTTCAACCAAATACGTTGTTGATAATCACGGATAGAGCGATCAGAACTAAACATACCTAAACGAGCAGTATTTAAAATAGCACTGTGTACCCATTTATCTTTATTTAAGTAGGCTTCCCCAATATATTTTTGTGTATCAACATAACTTTCAAAGTCAGCAAAGACTAAGAATGGATCGTGATTTAATAAATTGTCTAACATCAAATTAAAGGTTGTTTTATCTCCATTAGATGCTTTACCTGTAGCTAAGAAATCAATTGCATTTTTTAATACTTCATTTTCATCATAATAATTTCTAGGGTGATAACCTTCAGCCAACAATTTACGAATACTATCCACTGTATGACCAAATAAGAAAATATGCTCTTTTCCAACCATTTCGGCAATTTCCACATTTGCCCCATCAAGCGTCCCTAAAGTTAACGCACCATTAAGAGCAAGTTTCATATTTCCTGTTCCAGATGCCTCTTTTCCTGCCATGGAGATTTGTTCTGACACATCGGCTGCAGGAATAATTTTTTCTGCCAAAGAAACACGATAGTCAGGCAAGAAAGCGACCTGTAATTTGCCTTTCATCATCGGATCATGATTAATAATCTCAGCAACATTATTAATGGCATGAATAATATTTTTAGCAAGATAATACCCTGGCGCAGCTTTCCCTGCGAAAACAAATAATCTAGGCGTAAAATCTTGATTAGGGTTATCTTTTAACGATTGATAAGTTGCAATAATATTCAATAGATTCAAATGCTGACGTTTATATTCATGAAAACGCTTAATCTGTACATCAAAAATTGCCTCTTGATTAACAGATAGCCCTAATGTTTTTTTGATTTCATCTGCTAATACGGCTTTGTTATTTTGTTTAATACGATAGTATTCTTCTTTGAAGCCACTATCATGACTAAATTTTTCAATTCCTTTTAATAAATTAAGATCTTTTGTCCAATCCCCCTCAATTGAGCGATCCAATAGATTACTTAATTGAGGATTTGCTTGTCTAATCCAACGACGTGGCGTAATACCATTAGTAACATTACAGAATTTATTTGGAAATAATTGATAATATTCAGGGAATAAATCCGTTACAATAAGATCAGAGTGAATTTGTGCTACACCATTTACCGCAAAACAAGTAACGACACATAGGTTTGCCATTCTTATTTTATCATTATTTAAAATAGCTACTTTTTCCCATACTTGCTCATCATCACCAAATTTTTCCACTACCTTTTCTTTAAAAGTGCGGTCAATTTTTTTAACAATTTGATAATGGCGAGGTAAAAGTGTTTTAAATAAGGCTAAATCCCATTGCTCTAAAGCTTCTGGTAATAAAGTATGATTAGTATAAGCAAAGGTTTCATTACAAATTTTCCACGCTTGCGTCCATGTCATATCATACTGATCCAACAACATTCTCATCAATTCTGGAATTGCCAAGGTTGGATGAGTATCATTTAATTGAATAACTTGATATTGACCAAATTCAGAGAGTGTATGTCCTTGAGCAAGATGGCGAGATAAAATATCTGCAACTGAACAGGCACAATGAAAATACTGTTGCATTAAACGCAATTTCTGTCCGTTAGGGTGATTGTCATTCGGATAAAGTACTTGAGTTAATGATTTTGCATTGATAATGACTTCATCTGCATTGAGGAAATCACCATTATTAAATTTTTCTAAATTAAATGATTGCTCGCTATTAGCTTCCCATAAACGTAATGGCTGAACAATATCATTTTTATAACCAACAATAGGTAAATCAAAAGCATAACCTTCAATCACTAAATCAGGTGCCCACTCATATTTATCGTCAGCTACTAATTTAATTTTTCCACCAAAAAATACCTCTTGAGTTTTAGATGAATTAAATGTATGCCAAGGGTAATGATCTCTATTCCATGTATCTGCTTTTTCTTTTTGTTCACCTTTTTCAAAATACTGTTTAAATAAACCATATTGATAATGTAAACCATAACCTGTAGCATTTTGAGCGATACTAGCCATTGAATCTAAATAACAAGCAGCCAAACGACCTAACCCCCCATTACCTAAAGCAGGATCTCTTTCTTGTTCTAATACATCAACAAGTTCTACATCATATTTTTTTAGGTAAGTAGCAATCTGTTCATAACAGCCTAAATTCATTAAATTATTACCCGTCAAACGCCCAATTAAGAACTCCATTGAAAGATAATTAACATGGCGTTTCTCCCGCCCTTGAACTGATGATTTACCATAATGGATATCGAGTGAGAATCTTGAAATAACCTCATACCATTGTGCTAAAGTAAATTGTTTTGGCGAGTCAACATCAAAATATTTACTGTATTTTTGTACTTGCTTATTAAATAACTCTATATCATATATAGAAAAGTTAGACATAATAATTCCTCATGGTCGATAATTTTATTCATTTCCTAGTACTTATTATGTAGAATCAAGACAAAACAAGATCATCCTTGTTATACTATTCCAAGTATGACCAACAAGTATGTTATTTTCATCCTGAAGGATGATTTCTTCGATCAACTAAATAGGTTATTAAAATATGTTAATTCCATCAAAGTTAGTTTGCTCTTATCGTTTAAAAAATAGCGTTAAACGACAGGGATTATTGAAAAAACTAGATAAATCAGAGCAATATTCTCTAGTATTAGTTAATGCTCCTGCGGGATATGGAAAAACGACATTAATTTCACAATGGATGACAAACCAGAAAAATGTAGGTTGGTACTCTTTAGATGAAAGTGACAATCAATCTGAACGATTTGCCAGTTATTTTGGTGCGGCATTAGAGCATGCCACTGGTAATTTATTACCTCAAATAAATATTATTGAGCGTAAATCCAATTTATTATCTTTATTTAGCCAACTATTAATTAATATCTCTGACATAAAACAACATTTTTATTTAGTTATTGATGATTACCATTTAATTGATAATGAAGAAATTCACGAAGCATTAAAATATTGGTTAAAACATCAACCTGAGTCCATGACATTAATTTTAATTTCTCGTTCTGTACCACCAATAGGTATTACAAGCTTACGAGTTCAAGAGCAAATACTGGAAATTGATGTTCAAGATCTTCCTTTTAATCACCAAGAAAGTATTGAGTTTTTCCAGTCTCGGCTGAATGATCAATTACCAGAAAATGAAATCACCTCACTTTGTGATGAAGTAGAAGGTTGGCCAACAGCGTTACAACTAATTAGCCTTTCAGCCAAACAACAAAATAAAAAACTCCAAGATGCTGCCAAACGCCTATCAAATATTCATAATTACCATATTAACGAATATTTAAATGATGAAGTATTAGAGTCAGTTGATGATGAAACCAAGTCTTTTATTCTACAATGTTCAGTTCTCAGAACAATGAATGAAACTTTAGTTAAAGAAGTAACTGGATGTGAAAATAGTTTAACGAAATTAGAAGCATTAGAAAAACAAGGGCTTTTCTTGCAACGTATGGATTCTGAGGATAACTGGTGGCGTTTTCATCCACTTTTTGCCTCATTTTTATCTTACTGTTCTCATATTCAATTTACTAAAAATTTGCCAGTACTACATCAACGAGCAGCAAAAGCCTGGCTCAAACTCGGTTATGTAACTGAAGCCTTATACCATGCCAATCAACTGGAAAACTATCAAGAAGTTTTAACCATTCTTTCTAGCCATGGTTGGAAATTATTTCATCAAGGGGAATTAAAATTACTGGAGGAAAGTTTATCTCATATTCCAGATATTCATTTAGTTTCCAATCCTAATTTAGTCTTACTAAAAGCATGGCTAGCACAAAGCCAACATCGCTATGATGAAGTAAATGGAATCTTTGCTCATTTTGATGTGATTTTTGAACAAAAAGATGTTCATTTAAGCATTGAAAACCAAGCAGAATTTAATACTCTCAGAGCCCAAGTCGCCATCAACCAAGGTGATGAAAATAAAGCGTTAGACTTAGCCACCAAAGCACTAGAACATTTACCAGAAAATGCCTACTATGCTCGTATTGTTGCAACCTCTATCATCGGTGAAGCATACCATTGCCATGGAAACTTTGATGAAGCACTGACTATGCTCAAAAAAGCAGAAAAAATGGGGTATCAATATAATACCTCTCATAATATTCTTTGGTCATTACTCCAACAAGCTGAAATTCTTATTGCACAAGGATTTCTACAAGCGGGTTATGATATGTTAGATAAAGCGATGTTATTTGTGAAAACCAATCACTTACAAAAAATCCCAATGTATGAATTTTTATTACGTTTGAAAGGGCAAATTTTATGGGATTGGTACAATCTAGATAAAGCGGAAGCAATGGCAAGTACAGGTATGGAAGTCTTATCTAAAGATGAAGAACGGCTACAATGTATCGCATTACTTTGTAAAATATCTATTGCAAGAGGTAATTTAGATAATGCTTCTCGATTATTGAAACAAATTAATCAGCTACAAAACGCTCATCATTACCATTATGACTGGAACGCTAATGCTGACCAAGTAAAAATTGTATTATGGCAAATGACCAATGATCTTGATGCAACAGAAGCATGGCTTATTCAAAATAAATATCCAACCACAGATAAAAACCATTTTACTCAAGTACAATGGCGTAATATTGCTCGAGCTCAAATTATGTTAGGTCAATTTGAACAAGCTCAAACTATCTTAGATAGGGTAATTAAAACAGGTGAAGAACTTCAGTTAATAAGTGATCTTAATCGAGCATTAATTTTACGAAATCGATTATATTTTTTACAAAATAAAAAAGCTGAAGCACAAAAAGATTTAATAGATGCTCTCAACTTATCTCGTCAAACAAATTTTATTAGTGTTTTTGTTATTGAAGGAGAAATAATGGCACAGCAAATTCGTCATTTATTACAAATGAATATACTTGATGAATTAGCATCCCATAAAGCAAAATTTATTTTACGCAATATCAACCAACATGCACGTCAGAAATTTGCCCATTTTGATGAACAATTTGTTGAAAATTTATTAAAAAATCCTGAGGTTCCTGAATTATTAAAAATAAGCCCATTAACACAACGAGAATGGCAAGTTTTAGGATTAATTTATTCTGGTTACAGTAATGAACAAATTTCTGAAGAATTACAAGTGGCAATAACAACAATTAAAACGCATATTCGTAATTTATACCAAAAAATTGGTGTAAGTAACCGAAATGAAGCCATTAATTACACGAAAAATTTACTGCAATTAATGGGTTATAACAGTTAAAATTTTCAATAAAAAATTTATTTTTACTGTACCTTTATTGATAAGATTAACACTCCAACAATAAAGGTACATAAATATTAATTATCCTTTTACACCACCAGCAGTCAAACCACCAACTAACCAACGTTGTGCAATTAAAAATACCGCTGTAATAGGTATAGCAGAAAGCACTGCAGCTGCGGCAAAATCACCCCATAAATAATTTTGTGGATAAAGATATTGTTGCATTCCAACAGCGAGCGTATAACTATTGACATCACGCAATAATAATGAGGCAACAGGTACTTCCGTAATCGCAGCAATAAATGAAAGAATAAATACCACCGCTAAAATTGGCACAGAAAGTGGTAACAGAATCAATCTAAAAGCCTGCCAAGGTGTCGCACCGTCTAATGCTGCCGCCTCTTCTAATGAACCATCAATAGTTTCAAAATAACCCTTGATCGTCCAAACATGTAATGCTATCCCACCGAGATAAGCAAAGATTACCCCTCCATGAGTATTTAACCCTAAGAACGGTATATATTGACCTAAACGATCAAACAAAGCATATAAAGCCACCAATGAAAGTACTGCTGGGAACATTTGGAAAATCAGCATACTTTGTAATAAAGTTTTCTTCCCTCTAAATTTCATTCTTGCAAAAGCATAAGCACAAGTTGTTGAGAGTGCAACAATGCCAACAGAAGTAACTACAGCAACTTTTATTGAATTCCACAACCAGAGCAACACTGGAAATGGCGGATTAGTTATTGAGCCATCGGCATTGGTTACACTGAATCCCAAAGCTAATTTCCAATGCTCAAAAGAAATTTCCGTAGGAATAATATCACCAAGAGCAAGATTGCCGGGACGAAGTGAGATACCAATAACCATTAATAATGGGAACATTATCAAACACAAAAAACTAATTAACACTAAATGCGTTGCCCACACTCTATAACGCATTGATTTAGGTTGTACAATCGCCATAACTATTCTCCTAATCTAATTAGTCTAATTTCATTTTACTTGCTTTAATATTTAACAGTGCTAAACCACCCACTAATAAGAAGATAATGGTAGCGATTGCAGCAGCTAAACCAAAATCTTGTGAGCCACTACCTTCAAAAGCAATCCGATAAGTATAGCTTACTAATAAGTCAGTATAGCCCGCTGGCGTGGTAGTGCCAATCATATCAGGGCGTCCATTTGTTAATAATTGAATTAGCACAAAGTTGTTAAAGTTAAAAGCAAATGAAGCAATCATTAAAGGTGTCAGAGGTTTTAATAATAAAGGTACTGTAATTTTCGTGAAATTTTGAATAACTGATGCACCATCCATTGCTGATGCTTCATAGAGATCTTGAGGAATAGCTTTTAATAGCCCCATACATAAAATCATCATATAAGGATAGCCTAACCAAGTATTTACGATAAGAATCATCATTTTCGCTAAAAACGGATCATTAAACCATTCTGGTTGAAGACCAAATAAGTGATGAAGAATCATATTAATTTCCCCAAAACTTTGATTAAATAAACCCTTAAACACCAAAATAGAAATAAATGCTGGAACAGCATAAGGTAAAATAAGTAATAAACGATATATTGCTTTACCTTTCAATGCCTCCCATTGAACAATACAAGCCAGCACCATACCAATAATAACAGTAAAGACAACCGTTAAAACAGAAAAAACAACTGTCCAAATAAAGATCTGGATAAACGGCTTTTGAATACCTTCATCTTCAAAAATACGTACAAAATTTTTAATACCTGTACTAACTGTAAATCCGGGCTCTAATTTCTGCGCTAACCATTGTCCGTTATCATCAATTTCTTGGAAAAAGCCGATTTCTTCATTCGCTTTATAAGTTTTTCCAGTTCGGTTATTTATCAGCGTTTTGTTTATATCATCAAATTTATAAGTATGTTGCTGTTGTGCAAATTGGCGTAATGAACTCATTCGTAATTCTTCACCATTTGGCAAAAGTGCGGTCATATTTTGAAGGGAATTACGATTTTGAATAACAAATTTTAAAGGAGCGGGGGTATTATTTGGCGCATCTTTTTCAATTAAAGTAACTTGGTTATCCGTAAATTTAACTTTCTCAGAAACAAAATTTTGTTCTGTTGTAGCACTATGCAAAGATAAAATAAACTCATCATTTTCTAATGGATAAAGTTTAAAGTCGTACTTTTCACCAGAAAAATAGCGTTGTTGAGTTAATACACTCACTGCTCTATCAAAGGCAAGTTGATTCGTTCCACTAT
Source organism: Bisgaardia hudsonensis (assembly GCF_004345785.1). Lineage (GTDB taxonomy): Bacteria > Pseudomonadota > Gammaproteobacteria > Enterobacterales > Pasteurellaceae > Bisgaardia > Bisgaardia hudsonensis. The sequence continues at coordinate 64,496 of NZ_SLXI01000006.1, read as the reverse complement.
AATTGGTAAAAGCAATCGCAATAGTCGCAACCAAAGGAAATAGAATAAAAATAACCATTCCCATAATACCAGGGTAAACATAACGCCAAGAGTAAACTTTATTACTTGTAAAAATATAAACGCCTGAACTAACAATAATTAATGTTAAAATTGCAAATAAATATTCACCTTGTGAATACATTAAAAACACAAAATAAAAATCAATTAATAACACACAGCCTGCAAGTATATATTTTAGCCAATTAACAGAGGATTGCGATGTGGTCAGTAAACCATTTTGTTGCATAATACACCTCGAAAAGTAAAAGAACGGATATCAAATATTATGATTATGCTAGAAAAAACTTATTTAGAATAAATTGTAGGGGATATCCCCCTACAATTAGGTTAATTAAAATTGATTAACTTATTTCTTTTGGATTCTAGCTTTCGCATCATCAAGCGCTTCTTTAACAGATTGACGACCAGTTACTGCATTATTAATCGCACTACGTTCTGCATACCAGAATGCACTCATTTGTGGAATATTTGGCATAATCTCACCATTTTGAGCATTTAACATAGTCGCTTCAATACGTGGATCTTTTGCTAATGTTTCTTGATAAGATTTTAATGCAACCGCACCTAGAGGTTTATCTTTATTAACTTTAGCTAATCCCTCATTCGTTAACAAATAATTTTCTAAGAACTCTTTTGCTAAATCCTTATTTGGACTAGCAGAGCTAATTGCCGCACTCAACACGCCAACAAATGGTTGAGAAGATTTACCATTTAATGTCGGTAATACAGCAACGCCATAGTTAATATTACTTTTTTCAATATTATCCCATGCCCATGGTCCATTAATTGTTAATGCTGTTTCACCTTTATTAAAACTTGCCTCAGCAACAGAGTAATCCATATCAGCACTAATTACTTTGTCCTTTACCATATCAACGACAAATTGTAGCCCTTTTTGTGAACCTTCATTATTTACACCAATATCATTCGCATCATAAGCATTATTATTGTATTTAAATGCATAACCACCATTTGATGATACAACAGGCCATGTGAAATAAGGTTCTGCTAGGTTCCACATAATCGCATTTTTACCCTCTTTCTTGAATTTTTTATCTAATTCAATAATTTCTTCCCAAGATTTTGGTGGATTAGGTAATAAATCTTTATTATAAATTAAAGATAAAGATTCAATTGCAACAGGATAACCAATAACTTTTCCATTATAAGTTTCCGCTTTCCAAGCAAAATCAGCAAATTTATCCTTAAACTCTTTACTTGGATGTAATTCAGCTAGTAATCCAGCTTGAGCATAGCCACCAAAACGGTCATGAGCCCAAAAAACAATATCAGGACCATCACCAGTTGATGCGACTTGTGGAAATTTTTCTTCTAATTTATCAGGATGTTCAACTAAAACTTCAATCCCTGTTTCAGCTTCAAATTTTTTACCAACTTCGGCTAAACCGTTATAACCTTTGTCACCATTAATCCAAATAACAAGTTTTCCCTCTGTCATTTTTGCCATAACAGATGATGAGATCATTAAACTTGCTGCTGCCGTTAAAGTAAAAGCTAATACTCTCTTATTCATAGATTACTCCCTCAATAATGTACGGTCTAAATTTTAAAAGATCTTTGTAATTATATAGAGATGATTTATATCATAATATGAACTACAAAAATTCAATATAAATTATCCTACAATATTCTCATTTGTTATCCCCCTTTTATCTACTCCCTACCCTTAAACACACCAAATTCTCTATTTTTTTCCAAATACGTGAGCTATCTCACAAAAAAATACGTATGTTTTGTGACCGAAATCACAGAATAATTAGATAATAAAATAATTCATCAAATTATAATAAAAAAATAAATTTTTAATCTAATACTTAAAAAAAAGAATAAAGGATGATTTCTTTTGGAGAAATATAAGTAAATATAACCGCACAATTTAGATCTCAACAAATTTATTTAAGTAAATATATAAAGAGGCTGATATGGCAAATGTATCCTTAAGAAAAGTTGGAAAATCTTACGGCAACGTACATATTTCTAAAGACATTAACCTAGAAATAAATGAAGGAGAATTTGTCGTTTTTGTCGGTCCATCAGGTTGTGGGAAATCAACATTACTCCGAATGATAGCCGGACTTGAAGATATCACTACCGGTGAACTTTATATTGGTGATAAATTAATGAATGATGTTCCTCCTGCTAAACGAGGAATTGGAATGGTCTTTCAGTCCTACGCTTTATATCCACATCTCAACGTGGCAGAAAATATGTCCTTTGGTTTAAAACTCGCAGGTATAAATAAAGCAGAGCGCGATAATCGAGTAAACCAAGTAGCTGAAGTGCTACAGCTTTCCCCTTTATTGGATCGTAAACCAAAAGCATTGTCTGGTGGTCAACGTCAACGTGTTGCAATTGGTCGTACACTCGTATCACAACCTGAAGTATTTCTACTTGATGAGCCATTATCTAACCTTGATGCAGCCTTACGAGTTCAAATGCGTGTTGAAATATCTAAGTTACATAAAAAACTTAATAGAACAATGATTTATGTTACTCATGATCAAATAGAGGCTATGACATTAGCGGATAAAATTGTTGTTCTAAATAAAGGAGGGATTGCTCAAGTAGGGAAACCATTAGAACTTTATCATTACCCAGAAAATCGCTTTGTTGCGGGCTTTATCGGTTCACCTAAAATGAATTTCCTCCCAGTTAGAGTAACTGACGTTGAATCAGTTCGTGTCCAAATAGAATTGCCTGATGCTAATCATCATAAGTTTTGGATTCCAGTCTCAGGCGAAGGTGTAAATATTGGAGAAAACTTATCTTTAGGCATTCGCCCCGAACATTTAGTACCTGCGGATAGCTCAACTGTAACCTTACAGGGTAAAGTTCAAGTTGTGGAATTACTTGGTAATGAAACTCAGGTACACCTCGAAATCCCAGAAATAAAACAGCCAACCTTAGTATATCGTCAAAATGACGTAGCGTTAATTAAGGAAGGGGAAACCTTGAGTATAGGTATAGTACCAGAACGTTGTCATTTGTTTAAAGATGACGGTACAGCTTGCCAACGATTATTTAAAGAAAAGGGAATATAGTCTTCCATTTATCTCAATAATTTTTTAATAAATACACAATTAGTAACTACTTGAAATAAAGATAGTTATGGTTTTTTACGTCTAAAAAAGAGGTTAAATATGAAAAATAGAAAAACATTATTAGCATTAATCATCGCTAGTGCTACTTTTGCGACAACTACCCACGCTGTGGAATTTCATGGTTATGCTCGTTCAGGAATTGGTTGGACATCTGGAGGAGGTGAACAATCAGCATTTACCGTAAATGGTGGGGGCTCTAAATATCGTTTAGGTAATGAAAATGATACTTATGTTGAATTCAAATTAGGTCAAGAGTTATTTAAAGACGGCGAAAAAACTATTTATTTAGACTCAAATGTTGCCTATGGTGGTATCTTACAACAAAATGACTGGGAATCTACTAGTCCAGCATTAAGAGAAATCAACGTTCAATTCAAAAATTTTGCAGAGAGCTTACCGGGAGCAACATTGTGGGCAGGTAAACGTTTTTACCAACGTCATGATGTTCATATGAATGACTTCTACTACTGGGATATTTCTGGTCCAGGTGCTGGGGTTGAAAATATTGATCTAGGCTTTGGTAAACTTTCTTTAGCTGTAACACGTGATACTGAAACAGGTGGAGCTTACGGTTGGACTTATGACCCTATCAAAAAATCTTGGAAATCAGATGAAAATATAAAAGAAAATGTTTATAACGATATTATTGATGTTCGCCTAGCTGATTTAAAAGTAAGCGAAAATGGACGTTTAGAAATTGGTGTTGATTACGGTAGTTCTCACACTAAAAACCATGCTTCCCGTGTAGAAAATGCGACAAAAAATGGCTATATGATCACAGCAGAACATACTCAAGGTAACTTCTTTGGTGGTTTCAATAAATTTACTGTTCAATATGCGACTGATGCAATGACATCTTGGAATAATGGTCATGCACAAGGGGGGCAAGCTGGCAATAGGGGTAAGATGCTCCGTCTAATCAATCAAGGTGTTGTGGTACCAACTGACAAAGTTGAAGTGATGTATGCTTTAATTTACCAAAAAACAGACTTAAAAAATAAAGCTGGTAACACTTGGTACTCTGCAGGGATTCGTCCAATGTATAAATGGAATAATACCATGAGCACATTACTTGAACTTGGTTATGATCGTATTAAAGATCAAGCAACTGGTAAGAAAAACTCTCTAACTAAAGTCACTTTAGCTCAACAATGGCAAGCTGGATCAAGTATCTGGGCACGTCCAGCAATCCGTGTATTCGGAACTTATGCACACTGGAATGACAAATTTAACCAAGACAATCGTACTAAAGCTGGTTACAAAGCAAAAGATGGAGAATTTATCGCTGGTGTTCAATTTGAGGCTTGGTGGTAATTCATAATATATTAAGTAAATATAAGGGGAAGTTACCTTCCCCTATCTTAATAAACCAATTAATTTGAGGATAATATGAAAAAAATATTTTTAGCTTCTTTTTTACTGGCGAATATGCTTGGAATAACAACAAGTTATGCTGAGACAATTCATATTAATTCTACAAGCCTATCTCAAATAAAATGGGAAAATATTGAACCTTCTCAAACAATTAATACCATTTTATCAGAGCAACAAAAACAAGAATTTACAAAAAGTTTTGCGGGAATCGCAAGCCCTGTGGCTGCATACAAAATTCCTACCACAACAAGTTCATTAAATATTACTATTGAAAGCCCTGTTGTAGATAAACATATTTTTGTACCAAGTGCGGTTGTTTTAGATAGTCATTTTAATGTAGCAACGACTTATCCATCATCTGCTTTTAAAGTACAAGAAGAGCGAGGGTTTAAAGGAAACAGATTTGAAGCTGAGTTAAATTTGACACCAACAGCGGAACAGGATTATATCTATTTATTGATATATACAACCGACAAAGATTTAGCACAAAAAACAAAGTTCCCTCATCCATCCAAAGCTTATGCAAAAGCAACAGGAAAACAACCTCCAGCTATTGCAGATATTGAGGTTACCCATAGTCTTAATGGAAAAATTAATATCTCTGTGAATGATACTGATGGAACACGTTTTGTTGGATTACCCACAACCATATTTTCGACATCTAAACCAAAAAAAACAGTTGTAGGAAAATCGGCTAATACTGAAGTAAGAAATAATAGCAATAAGGCAATAAATATCCCCGTAGATAAAGATACAGAACAGTATTTTAATCAGGCAGTAGCTAAGGCTCTAAAAGCAAACGATATAAATAAAGCATTAAATTTAGTTAATGAGGCTGAAAAATTAGGATTAACCTCACCTCGTCAAATATTTTTAAAACAAGTTTCTTCAAAATAATATAAATACAACGTCTTTTTCATTTGCCACGACATTAAATGTAGTGGCTTTTTTGATTTCAAAAATTATTTAATAAATATTCTTAATATTATGTAATAATAAAACGAGATATTTTAAGAAATGAAGGAAAATATATGTTAGATTTTAGTATGTTTGAAACATATGAGGGATTAATTTTTGATATGGATGGCACACTTATAAATACAATGCCTAGCCATAAGAAAGCCTGGGATAGAGTCGGTATTGAATTAGGTTATCCGCTAGATGGCAATATAATGTATGAATTAGGCGGTGCACCAGTAGGAACCATAGCTATGGAAATGATGAAAAGAAGTGATATGCCAATGGATCTACTTGAACAAGTGCTCAAATTAAAACAACAATATGGTATAGAACTTATTATGAAACATGCTACTCTTTTACCAGCATTTGATGTAGTAAAATTCTTTTTAAATAAAAAACCAATGGCATTAGGTACAGGCTCTCACCGTAATGTCGTAGAAATGCTACTTAATAAATTTGAATTACACCATTATTTTAATGCCGTAGTTGCTGCTGAAGATGTAAAAAATCATAAGCCAGCGCCAGATACTTTTTTACGTTGTGCCAAACTCTGCGGACTTAACCCTAAAAATTGTATTGTTTTTGAAGATGCCGATCTTGGAGTAGAGTCTGCATTAAAAGCTAAAATGGATGTTTTTGATGTAAGAATAAATAAACTCATAACATATAGAACAAGATAATAATAAGCAAAAAAAAGCCACCATAAAAGGTGGCAAATAACCTAAGGAACCAAATTTATTATAACAACTGCAAATACATACAACTTGACAGCTTTTTATGAGAGGCATGATAGCACAAAACCCCAAAAAAGTTTACATAAATTTACAAAATTTCTCTTTTAATTTCTATATTATTTAAAAATGATGGTATCGTAGTACTACCTTTAGGTATCATACCGTTTAATAAATAAAAAAAGCTACTATAAAAAATGTTAGTATTAAGCAGTCAATATCACATAAACGACAAATAGCTTAGAAAACTTATTTTCTTTTACATAAATTTACAATAAGGATAGATAAAATGCCATTACTTGATAGTTTTAAAGTGGATCACACAAGAATGAATGCTCCAGCGGTGAGAATAGCCAAAACAATGCGTACTCCTAAAGGAGATAGTATTACGGTATTTGATTTACGCTTTACCATTCCTAATAAAGAAAATTTACCTCCAAAAGGTATCCATACATTAGAACATTTATTTGCAGGATTTATGCGTGATCATCTCAATAATTCAGAAATTGAAATTATTGATATTTCACCAATGGGTTGCCGTACTGGTTTTTATATGTCTTTAATTGGTGTACCTAACGAGCAACAAGTTGCAACGGCGTGGCTTGCTTCAATGAAAGATATTCTAAATGTAAAATCTCAAGATGAGATACCAGAGTTAAACGAATATCAATGTGGTACATATACGGAACATTCTCTAGAAGAAGCCAAAGCTATTGCTCAACAAGTTATTGAGCGTGGTATTGGTGTAAATAAAAATGATGATTTATTGTTAGATGAAAATCTAATTAATCCATAAAATATTTTTAGTTTAAAAGGATAGTAAATGACAACATTAGGCACAGCATTAACATCAAAAGCAACAAAAGTAATGATGCTTGGTTCAGGTGAACTTGGTAAAGAAGTAGTGATTGAATTACAACGCTTAGGGGTTGAAGTAATTGCAGTAGATCGTTATGAAAACGCTCCTGCTCAACAGGTTGCTCACCGAGCTTATACTATTTCAATGCTTGATGGAAAAACATTGAAAGCATTAGTCGAAAAAGAAAAACCTGACTATATTGTTCCTGAAGTGGAAGCCATTGCAACCGCTACGTTAGTTGAATTAGAACAAGCGGGCTTTAATGTTATTCCTACGGCAAAAGCGACCCAATTAACAATGAATAGAGAAGGGATTCGCCGTTTAGCCTCTGAAGAATTGGGATTACCAACATCAAACTATCAATTTGTTGATAATTTTGAAGACTTCAAAAGTGCGGTCGAAAAAATTGGTATTCCTTGCGTGGTTAAACCAATTATGTCTTCATCTGGCCACGGTCAAAGTATTTTAAAATCCTTAGATGATATACAAAAAGCCTGGGATTACGCTCAACAAGGTGGCAGAGCAGGCGCTGGTAGAGTTATTGTCGAAGGATTTGTTAAATTTGATTATGAAATTACTTTACTTACTGTTCGCCATATTGGTGGCACGTCATTCTTAGCACCAATTGGGCATAGACAAGAAGATGGCGATTATCGTGAATCTTGGCAACCACAAAAAATGTCGGATATCGCTTTAGCAAAAGCACAACAAATTGCTGAAAAAATTACTACCGCACTTGGTGGTCGTGGTATTTTTGGAGTAGAAATGTTTGTTTGTGGCGATGACGTTATTTTCAACGAGGTTTCTCCACGTCCACATGATACAGGTATGGTAACCTTAATTTCACAAGAATTATCTGAATTTGCACTACACGCTCGTGCAATTTTAGGTTTACCTATTCCAAATATTAACCTAATTAGTCCTTCAGCCTCGAAAGCCATTGTTGTAGAAGGTAAATCTAACCAAGTGCAATTTGGTAATTTAGAACAAGTATTAAGTGAAGAAAATACCAATATTCGTTTGTTTGGTAAAGGTGAAGTTGATGGACATCGTCGTATGGGCATTATTCTCGCAAGAGATGAAAGTGCTGAATTAGCTTTGGAAAAAGTAAAACGTGCTTATGAAAAATTAGTGATTACCCTATAATTCATTTGACATTCGGCTCACATAATATGAGCCGAATTTTCTATGTTAACCGAATATACTTTGAATAATTACATTCACTAATCCACCACCAACAACTAACCAAACAAAAATTATCGCCCCTAAAATTAAGGGTTTAATTCCCGCCTGTTTAATCGCACTCAAATGAGTGGTTAACCCTAAAGCAAACATTGCCATAGTCAGCAGTAGGTTATCAATAAATACTAAGACAGACAAAATATTTTTTGGTAAAGATAACCAAGTATTTAGTAGCACAATAAAGATAAAAATAAAAGCAAACCAAGGCACTTGGAGCTGTTTCACTCTTTGATTAAATGCGATTTCCTGAGATTGCTGATTCCCTACCAAAACAAAAGATAAAACAAGTAGAAAAGGGGCTAACATCATCACTCGAATCATTTTAGTAATCACTGCAGTACTAGTAACACTGGTATCAACGGCATTCCCAGCTACCACCACTTGTGCCACTTCATGTACTGTTGAGCCAATATAAATCCCATAATCTTGCGTACTCAACCAAGGTTGCAACCACCCTATTTGGTATAACATTGGATAAACAAGCATTGCGATGGTACCAAATACAACCACCGTTGCCACAGCAATAGTCACTTTATAAGGTTCAGGTTTTACAACAGGTTCAGTTGCAATTACCGCTGCTGCTCCACAAATACTTGCACCCGCTCCCATTAAAATAGTGATCTGTTTATCCATTTTTAACAGCTTTATCCCAAGCCAATAAGTGAGTAAAAAAGTAAAGGATAAAATGAGAACATCGCTAAAAATAGCGGGCATTCCTACACTAGCCACGTCAATGAACGTTAATTTAACACCATAAAGCATTATCGCTAAACGTAAGATTTGCCCTTTTACAAAGCCAACACCAGCACTAAGCGGCTTTTCTATTCCAGAATAAAAAGTATTACCAATTAAAATACCAATCAAAATAGCCAAGGTTAAAGAAGACATTCCAAAGGTATGCCCATTTGTCCAATTTGATAAATTTTGATTAATCCATAAACAAAATAAGCCCCAAACTAATGTGGCAACGATTCCTAAAAAGTGCGGTCGTTTTGGGATATAGTTTTTTGCTGATTTGAATAATTCCATATAAGCCTTCTTGTCTATTATTAGAATAATAGCTCAACAATATTAAGGTAAATAAGTATAAGGCAATACAAATAACAATGAAATAAAGTGCGGTGCTTTTTTAACACATTTATGATAAAGGCTAAAGATATATTAGCCTTTAAATTGATAATAAAATTTACTCGACAGTAACCGATTTAGCCAAATTTCTAGGTTGATCCACATCTGTTCCTTTGATTAAAGCGACATGATAAGACAATAACTGCATTGGAATTGTATAAAAAATTGGTGCCGTTATATTGTTTACTTCTGGCATAGTAATTACTTTAATATTTTCACTCTCTTTAAAATTAGCATCTCTATCTGTAAAGACATATAATTGCCCCCCTCTAGCAGCGACTTCTTCAATATTGGATTTTAATTTTTCCAGTAGGTCATTGGTCGGTGCGATCACAATTACAGGCATATCGGCATCAATAAGTGCTAATGGGCCATGCTTTAATTCACCTGCTGCATAAGTTTCTGCATGAATATAAGAAATCTCTTTTAATTTTAATGCTGCTTCCATTGCGATAGGATAATATTCTCCACGCCCTAAGAAAAGTGAATGGTGTTTTTCGGCAAAATCTTCTGATAAAATCTTAATTTGTTCATCAATTCCTAAAGCATTTTCAATATCTTTTGGAAGAGCTTGTAATGCTTTAATAATTAATTTTTCTTTTTCAACAGAAATATGCCCATTTAGTTTTCCCATTGCGGTTACTAACATAAGCATTGTAACCAATTGTGTAGTAAATGCTTTTGTTGAAGCGACACCGATTTCAACACCAGCTCTTGTCATAAATGCAAAATCAGACTCTCTAACCAAAGATGAGCCAGCCACATTACAAATGGCGAGAGTGGACATATATCCTTTTTCTTTTGCCAAACGTAAAGCAGCCAAAGTGTCCGCTGTTTCGCCGGATTGAGAAAGAGTAATTAATAAACTATTTGGTCGCAATACCGATTGACGATAACGAAACTCTGAAGCAATTTCTACATTACAACTAATACCCGCTAAATTTTCAAACCAGTAACGTGCCACCATACCGGCATTATATGAAGTGCCACAGGCTACAATTTGAATATTTTCAACATTTTTTAAAATCTCATTTATACCATTACCAATGCTTTCAACAATAATACTATCGTGATTCAAACGTCCTTCCATAGTATTAATAAGTGCGGTCGGTTGCTCAAAAATTTCTTTTTGCATAAAGTGTCGATGTTGACCTTTATCAGCGACATCTGCTTCTATATTTGCATTATGAGCTAGACGTTCTACTTTTTCACCATTACGATTATAAATATTAATTTGACGACGAGAAATATCGGCAACATCCCCCTCTTCTAAAAAAATAAAACGATGAGTTACACTTAAGAGTGCTAGTTGATCAGAGGCAAGAAAATTTTCGCCTATTCCTAATCCTATCACTAATGGGCTGCCAGAACGTGCTGCAATCAAATGCTCTGGATCATTGCTATCAATCACAGCCATACCATAGGCACCAATTAATTGTGGCACGACTTTTTTAACCGCATCCAACAATGTTTCTGAAGAACGCATTTCCCATTCAATAAGATGAGCAATCACTTCCGTATCAGTCTGTGATGAAAAAATATAACCTTTTTCTTGTAATCTGTGACGTAGTATCTCGTAATTTTCAATAATACCATTATGAACAACGGCAAAATTGCCTGAAATATGAGGATGGGCATTATTTTCAGAAGGTTCACCGTGGGTTGCCCAACGAGTATGTGCAATACCTGTTCCCCCTAAAAGTGGTTGTTTCTCAAGTGTATTTTCTAATTCTTGTACTTTTCCAAGACTGCGTACACGTTGTAATTGTTTTTTATTATTAACAACCGCAATCCCCGCCGAATCATATCCTCGATATTCTAAACGATGTAATCCATTAATTAATATTTCAGCAACATCTCGCTGAGCGACCGCCCCAACTATTCCACACATAATTATTCCTTTTCTAAAATCTAATTATTTTTTAACCGCACTTTTCATCTTAATGATGTCAATCCGTGTTTGCACAAACTACTTCAACATTTTGTTGTTCTATTAGTTTTTTTATATCTTCTGACAATAAATCATCGGTAATCAACACATCAATTTGTTGCCAAACAAGCTCTAAATTAGGCATTTTTCGACCAATTTTATGTGATTCCACCATAACAATAACTTCACGAGAAACTTCCGCCATTACTTGACTTAACCCCACCAACTCATTAAAGGTTGTTGTGCCTCGTGCTAAATCTAGCCCATCAGCCCCGATAAATAATTGATCAAAATTATAAGAACGCAATACTTGTTCAGCTATTTTTCCCTGAAAAGATTCAGATCCACTATCCCAAGTTCCCCCTGTCATCAATAACGTGGGTTCATTTTCTAAGGAACGTAACTCATTGGCGACATATAAGGAATTTGTCATCACCACCAAACCTTGTTTATGATTTAATTGCTTAATTAATGCAGCGGTGGTACTGCCACTGTCAACAATGATTCGATTATGATCCAAAATACGTTCAGCAGCGGCTTTAGCAATCGCAAACTTTCGTTCCGAAAGATAATTATCTGTTGATTCTTCAATAAATTCTTTTGGCATTAACACTGCGCCACCGTAACGGCGTAATAAAAAACCATCACTTTCTAATGCACTAAGATCTTTACGAATAGTCACTTCGGATGTATTAAAATGTTTAACTAGCGCTTCGACTGTTACTTCTCCTTCTTTTTGGAGAAGTTGCATAATAAGATGTCGCCTTTGTTGATTATTTCGTTTCATAATAAAAAGTAAATTTAAGTTTCGAAACGAAATTATATAACATTTTAGGTATTTGTAAACTAAAAAAAATCCTATACATATGTATAGGATTATAATTTTACATAAATGAGGAATTGTAGATTATTTTAAAGAATCTTTTAATGCTTTACCAGCAACAAACGCAGGAACTTTAGATGCAGCAATTTTAATTTCAGCACCAGTCTTTGGATTACGACCAACACGAGCTTTACGTTCATTTACTTTAAACGTACCAAAACCTATTAATTGTACTGGTTCACCTTTTTTTAAGCTACCACCAATAGCCTCTAAAGTTGCCTCTAAAGCGGCCTTAGCTTGTTTTTTATTTAAATCTGCCGCACTTGCAATAGCATCAACTAAATCTGTTTTGTTCATAAATTAGTACCTTCTATTCAAAAAAATTAATAAGATAGAATAAAATAAATTTTTATTCTTATTGCTCTTAAAGACTGTTAGCACAGTGCCTAAAGGATAATCTAAGTTTCAAATAAAACAAAGCAATATATTTAAAAATTGTTAACTAAATCATATTAGCAGTCAATTTTAATCCCTATATTAGATATCATCTGCTCTCTTAGGTCAGTTTTTAAACCACTAATTAATGAAATATCTCTTTTCTCACATTCATTTAACAAACGATATATTTGCCACTGTATATCTAATTCTTGTTCAATTTCATCTGAATTTTTAAGCTCTTGCTCTGATAATTCTCTTTCCAACTCTGTTTCTAAAAATATGGCAACAGTTTGAATTGAGAGTTGACTGACTTTAACGGCTTGTTCTAATGTAGAACCTGCAATAATGGTATGAAGCAATTCTGATAATGCCTCACAAGCATCTACAGCAGGAACAATACCATAAAAATCATAATCATTAATATCAGGAATGATATTTTCTAATTTTTCTAACTGATTATCAAAGTTAATTTTTACATCTTTTACTGTTAAATATTCCCAAACAAGATTAAGGATATTATGATAAATCCTAGCGTTTTCTTGCTGATTAGTAACTTGACAAAATAAATGATAATTCGGGTACATTCTTTCACATAAACAAGTAATAAATGTAATATGTTGCCAACTTTCTAATTTTTCTAAACGCTTATGAATTGGATTTTTTATCATTTTAATTCCCCTCTCTTATTTATGATAAGGTTGAGAATACTGATGAATAGCTTCAACAAAAATATGAGGACTATTTTCTGGTACATCTTGATGAATTCCATGACCAAGATTAAATACATGACCAGAACCTTTACCAAAATCAGCCAATATTTGTTTTACTTCTTGCTCAATTCTTTCTGCTGGTGCATATAAAACTGAAGGATCCATATTTCCTTGTAACGCGACTTTATGACCCACTCTAGCTTTCGCATCAGCTAAATTGACTGTCCAATCTAAACCTATCGCATCACAACCTGTATCAGCAATAGCTTCAAGCCACAATCCACCACCCTTAGTAAATAATGTAACAGGTACTTTGTTTCCTTCATTCTCTCGAATTAAATTATCCACAATTTTATGCATATATTGCAACGAGAAATCCAAATACTCACGATGTCCCAACACGCCTCCCCAGGTATCAAAAATCATCACAGACTGAGCGCCTGCTTTAATTTGAGCATTTAAATATAGGCTTACTGAGTAAGCTAGCTTATCTAATAGCTGGTGTAATACTTTTGGATCAGAGTACATCATTTTTTTAATTTTTGTAAAAGCTTTACTACTTCCACCCTCTACCATATAAGTAGCTAGCGTCCATGGGCTACCAGAAAAACCGATTAATGGCACTTCACCATTTAACTCTCTGCGAATAGTTCGTACCGCATTCATTACATACTGCAATTCAACTTCAGGATCAGGAATAGGTAAATTTTCAACCGCAGTTTTAGTCTCAATAGGATGAGCAAACTTAGGACCTTCTCCGACACCGAAACTTAAGCCTAATCCCATTGCATCAGGAATAGTTAAAATATCTGAAAAAAGAATTGCAGCATCAAGATCATAACGGCGTAAAGGTTGTAAAGTAACTTCACAAGCAAGATCAGCATTACGACATAATGACATAAAATCACCAGCTTCTGCTCTCGTTGCTTTATACTCTGGTAAATATCGACCAGCTTGACGCATCATCCAAACAGGCGTCATATCCACCGGTTCACGTAATAATGCTTTTATATAACGATCATTTTTTAATGTTGCCATTCTTTTATATATCCTTTTTAGTTTATGCTGAATGAAAATTGTTCAGCACATAGTGTAATTAACTTAATTTATCTTCTTTTTTACAAATTTCTAATGTAGCTTGAATCAGTTTTAATGCAATAGTACCCTCTGGTGGTAATATTGGCAATTCTTCATCATAACGAAACCATCTTGCATCTCGTAACTCTTCTTTTTGCAAACAAATTTCACCACTATCATAATCCGCCAAAAACCCAACCATCTCAGAATTAGGAAATGCCCAAGGCTGACTACCAAAATAACGAATATTCTTAACTTTTAATCCCGTTTCTTCAAAAATCTCCCGTTCTACCGTATCCTCAAAACGTTCACCAACCTCAACAAATCCAGCCAAAGTCGTGTACATTCCATCAATATGCCGAACATGATTTGCTAATAAAATTTCTTGATTACGACGAATAGCAACAATAATTGAAGGACAAATAACGGGATAACAACGATAATTACAGCTTACATTACTACATTGAACCGCCCATTCATCTTGGGTAAGATTATTTTTACTACCACACTTTCCGCAATACTGGTGACTTTTTAAAAAATAATTTAATTCGATGCCACGATTTAACAAATTAAATTGTTTTTCAGGCAGATAAAGCAAATCCCTTAATGAAACATATTCACGATTATCATTTTCTATTTCCTCAACAAGCATTAATGGTAACCCTTGCCACTTACCAATACACATTGCTTTTCGATTCACTAGCTCAAAATCATCTGCTCTTCCTTGAGGTAAATTACCATTTACTAAATAAATATGAAAATCGCGAGTGAATAACCAAAATCCTATATCATCTTGTTTAATTATTTCCATATTATTCTACCATCATAAAAAAGAGAATTTTATTATAAAGTTTTCCAAAAAATTTAGCGAATATTTAACAACTTTCAATAAAATTATCGTATCGAAAATTATACTTAACATAAAAAATAAATTAACATTATCTTGAAAATACTATTTTTACACTCATATAGATAAACAAGTTTATAAATTAAAAAGGAAGAAATTATGACTACAATAGTCAGCGTACGCCGTAATGGGCAAGTTGTCGTAGGAGGAGATGGTCAAGTATCACTCGGCAATACAGTGATGAAAGGGAATGCCAAAAAAGTACGCCGTTTATATAATAATAAAGTTTTAGCAGGCTTTGCTGGAGGAACAGCAGATGCTTTTACCTTATTTGAATTATTCGAAAGAAAATTAGAAATGCATCAAGGGCATTTATTGAAAAGTGCGGTGGAATTAGCAAAAGAATGGCGAACGGATAGAGCATTGCGTAAATTAGAAGCAATGCTAATTGTTGCTGATGAAAAAGAAAGTCTTATTATTACTGGCAATGGCGATGTAGTTCAACCTGAAGAAGATCAAATTCTTGCGATTGGCTCAGGTGGAAATTTTGCTTTATCCGCAGCTCGAGCATTAGTTGATAATACGGAATTATCTGCAAAAGAAATAGTAGAAAAATCACTAAAAATTGCTGGTGATATTTGCGTATTTACCAATACTAACTTTACTATCGAAGTTTTACCTTAAATAATGGCATGGATATACTTAATTATTGCTGGGCTACTCGAAATCGGTTGGCCTATTGGTTTAAAAATAGCGGGCAATATTGAAACACGTATTATCGGTACAGTTATTGCTATCACTTGTATTACAGGTAGTGGAATAGCACTGTGGATTGCTCAAAAATCAATTCCTATGGGAACAGCTTATGCTGTTTGGACAGGTATAGGTGCCGCTGGTGCATTTATTGTCGGAATATTGTTCTATAACGATGCAATAACTTTCTGGCGTACTATTGGTGTATTAATGATTATTGCGGGTGTAATTACCTTAAAATTGGCTTCGCAATAAATAAAAAAGGAATAAATTATGTCTGAAATGACCCCTCGTGAAATCGTCTCTGAACTTGATCAACATATTATCGGGCAGGCAGAAGCAAAAAGATCTGTGGCTATAGCATTAAGAAATCGCTGGCGAAGAATGCAGTTACAAGAACCATTACGCCACGAAGTAACACCTAAAAATATTCTAATGATAGGACCAACTGGTGTCGGTAAAACTGAAATTGCTCGTCGCTTAGCAAAATTAGCTAACGCACCTTTTATTAAAGTTGAAGCAACTAAATTTACTGAAGTTGGCTATGTGGGAAAAGAGGTTGATTCAATTATTCGAGATTTAACAGATAGTGCGATGAAACTCGTTCGTCAAACAGAGATCGAAAAAAATCGTTTTCGAGCAGAGGAAATGGCAGAGGAAAGAGTACTTGATGCCCTCATTCCCCCAGCTAAAAATCAATGGGGAGAAGTAGAGGAAACTCAAGATTCTAGCAATAATACTACTCGTCAGATCTTCCGAAAAAAATTACGCGAAGGACAACTTGATGACAGAGAAATAGAAATTGATGTTGCTAGCCCATCTGTTGGAGTAGAAATAATGGCCCCCCCAGGAATGGAAGATATGACAAACCAGCTACAATCAATGTTCCAAAATCTTTCTAGTGGTAAAACTAAAAAACGCAAAATGAAAATAAAAGATGCGTTAAAAGTGTTAATTGATGATGAAGCGGCTAAATTAATTAATCCAGACAAACTAAAACAACAAGCTATCACGGCAGTAGAACAAAATGGTATCGTATTTATTGATGAGATCGATAAAATTTGTAAAAAAGGGGAATATAGTGGTGCGGATGTTTCTCGTGAAGGTGTACAGCGGGACTTATTGCCATTAGTTGAAGGTTCAACTGTTAATACTAAACACGGTATGGTAAAAACTGATCATATCCTATTCATTGCATCAGGTGCTTTTCAGGTTGCTCGTCCGTCAGACTTAATTCCAGAGTTACAAGGACGCTTACCAATTCGTGTTGAACTTTCAGCATTAACCGCAAATGATTTTGAACGAATCTTAACTGAACCACACGCCTCTTTAACGGAGCAATATCAAGCATTAATGAAAACTGAAGGTGTTGATATTGAGTTTGCACCAGATGCGATTAAAAAAATTGCTGAGGCCTCATTTAGAGTAAATGAGAAAACAGAAAATATTGGCGCTAGACGTTTACACACTGTAATGGAACGCATTATGGATAAAATTTCATTTAATGCGAGTGATATGAATGGTGAGAAAGTTATTATTGATGCTAATTATGTAACAGAAGCACTCGGTGAAATTATAGAAAACGAAGATTTAAGTCGTTTTATTCTTTAAGATAGACTGAAATAGTATCAGAGTGATAATAGTCAAAATTATCACTCTTTTTTATAATATATTGCAGATATTCTATAAAAATACCAATATCCCTCCTACATTTCCTATTTAATATGTGGCTTGATAGTAATTAAATATATAATCTTCTAAAATATCAACATTATTATTACTGAGAAATAAAATATGATGTATCGTTTACTATTAATTCTAAAAAAACCAAGTAATAAACTTTGGGTAACACCAACTTATTCCGCTATTTTTGCGGTCTTTTTTGCCTTCGCTGCTCGTTTAGCCGGTATTTTTCTCCCTCAAGATATTTTACCCTTGATAAAACTCTCTACTCTCGATGATCTTTTAGCAATAATTGCATCCAGTATGCTAGCAGTAAGCACCTTTTCACTTTCTATTATGGTTTCTGCTTTTTCCTCTGCTGCAAATAGCGTGACCCCAAGAGCAACAGATGTCTTGATGAATGACGGAGCGACAAGACAAGCTATTGCAAGTTTTATTTCCGCTTTTATTTATGCAATCATTGCCAAAACAGCTTTAGGTACAGGTTTTTATGAACAGAATGGGAAATTTGTACTATTTATCAGTACAATTATTGTACTAGTCTATTTAATTGTAACCTTAATCCGTTGGGTTTCTACATTATCTCAACTAGGAAGATTAAGTAACACCTTAGATAAAATTCAGAATATTGTACAACAATCATTAACACATTATCGTGAAGAACCTAATATGGGGGCAACTTGGAAAGCTCAGCTAACAGGTAATATCACACCGATTATTTCAGATAAAAATGGTTATCTTACGCATATTGATATGGCATCATTACAACGCTATGCAGAAGATGAAGAAACTTATATTCATATACTTGTACGTCCGGGTGATTTTATTATGCCGCATACTGTTCTAGCTTATCTACAAGATAAACCAGAAAATACCGAAAAAATAACCAATAGTTTTATCGTTGAAAGAGAAAGAAATTTTAGCCAAGATCCTAATTGGGGATTTATTGTTTTAAGTGAGGCTGCACAACGTGCGTTATCACCTGCTATCAATGATCCTGGTACGGCTATGCGAGTGATGACCGGAATAATGTCGATCTTAGCTGATGCAAAACCTGACCCAGAAGATATTGGGCAAAAAGACTATAACCGCTTATCTATTATCCCTCTAAAAACTAAAAATCTCATTTTTGATAGCTTTTCACCAATTTCAAGAGATGGATCTTCAATATTAGAAATAAACTTAGTTATGTTAAAAGTACTTTCAGGTATTTATCATTTGCCAATAGAGCCAGAGATTTGTTCTGCTGCAAAATCAATGGCAGAACAACTCCTTGAAAGAGCAAATCAAAATATGACATTTAAACCTGATATAGTAAAATTACAGAAAAAATATAACGAATTATTTGATACAACAAAATAATACAACTGACAAAAAGTCCAATATATCTTTTGTAAATATATTGGACTTTTTTATAATGAAATATTACTTATTAATTTGTGATTTAATAAAATCTAACAACTGATCTTTACTGATCATTTGTTTTTCGCCAATACGACGATTTTTATATTCAATCTCACCCTTAGCTAAATTCTTTTCACCAATAACAATCATATGCGGAACACCAATTAATTCCATATCCGCAAACATTACGCCTGGACGCTCTTTACGGTCATCTAGAATAACATCTACACCTTGAGATAATAAAGTGCGGTATAATTCTTCTGCATATTTAGCAACGCTTTCTGATTTTTGCATATTCATTGGAACAATAGCTACTGTGAATGGCGCAATAGCATCGGTAGGCCAAATAATTCCTCTGTCATCATTACTTTGCTCAATAGCAGCCGCAACTACACGGCTAACGCCAATACCATAACAGCCCATAATCATCGTTTCTAAACGACCATCTTCCCCTTGAACAGTAGCATTCATTGCTTTTGAATATTTATCACCAAGCTGAAAAATATGTCCAACTTCAATACCACGTTTAATTAATAAGGTACCTTTACCATCTGGACTAGGATCACCTTCAACAACATTTCTTAAATCAGCTACTTTAGGTAAAGGAACATCTCTTTCCCAATTTACATTGAAATAATGTTTACCATCAATATTTGCACCTGTAACAAAATCACTCATAATAGCGACCGAACGATCAACAATAACTGGAATAGTTAAATTAATTGGTCCTAATGAACCCACGCCAGCACCTATTTTTTCTCTAATTACTACTTCATCAGCAAATTCTAATGGTTCGGCAACTTCTGGTAATTTTTGTGCTTTTACCTCATTTAATTCGTGATCACCACGAATAATTAATGCGACCAAAGGTTGTGCTTCTGTTGCACCTTTAACTACAAGCGTTTTAATAATTTTATCGGCAGACAAATTATATTGCTCAACTAAATCTGCAATGGTTTTTGCATTTGGCGTATCAATTAATTCCATTACCGCTGTTGCAGCTTGACGCTCACCAACAGTAATTGCTTCTGCTAATTCAATATTAGCGGCATAATCAGATTCAGTAGAGAAAACAATATCATCTTCGCCACTTTGTGCTAATACTTGAAACTCATGAGAGGCACTACCACCAATAGAACCAGTATCTGCTTGAACCGCTCTGAAATCCAATCCTAAACGATTAAAAATATTGCTATAAGTTTGATACATTACCTCATAGGTTTCTTGTAATGATTCTTTTGTTGTATGAAAAGAATAAGCATCTTTCATTAAAAATTCACGACCACGCATTACACCAAAGCGAGGGCGAACTTCATCGCGAAATTTAGTTTGGATTTGATATAAATTTAATGGTAGCTGCTTATAAGAACTGACTTCACGACGAACTAAATCAGTAATCACTTCTTCGTGAGTTGGTCCCAAAACAAAATCACGATTTCCACGATCCTTGAAACGCAATAATTCTGGTCCATATTGCTCCCAACGAGCAGATTCCTGCCATAATTCAGCAGGTTGTACTACTGGCATTTCAACTTCAATCGCACCACTTTTGTTCATTTCCTCACGCACAATATTTTCAACTTTTTTTAAGACTTTCAGTCCCGTTGGTAGCCAATTATAAAGTCCTGAGGCTAATGGGCGAACCATCCCTGCTCTTAACATTAATTGATGACTAACAACTTGTGCATCATTTGGTGTTTCTTTTAAAGTGGAGAATA
The DNA here is from genome assembly GCF_004345785.1 of Bisgaardia hudsonensis. Lineage (GTDB taxonomy): Bacteria > Pseudomonadota > Gammaproteobacteria > Enterobacterales > Pasteurellaceae > Bisgaardia > Bisgaardia hudsonensis. Next base: position 43,637 of record NZ_SLXI01000006.1, on the reverse strand, counting down.
AATATTTACTTGCTCTCATTGTTATTCCTATATTCAATAAAATTGTAAAAGTATTTTTAAATAAAAAATTGTTGCTAGTTTACCATTGAGATGAGCGGGCATAAAGAAGAATAATAGAGGTATTGCTGTTAATATTTATTAAACTAATTTGGCACTACCAATCATCTTGTTCCTCATTAATGAAATGAGCAAATTCATCCTTTGTAAATCCTCTCGAAAGCATATAGCGCCAAATTTTTTGCTTACTTTTTAGATCTTGTTTTTCTTGAAAGGAAGGAAATTTTTTACTTAATACAGCAAAGGCAATATTACCCCAATCAATATCACTTTCCATGATTGCCTTGTTAATTGTTTCAGATTGAATACCTTTTAACTGAGTTAATTCTTGTTTAATACGATTAAGTCCATAACCTTTTTTAGATTTCGAATAAAGGTAATTTTCGGTAAATCGCTTATCATTCTGCCAATTCTTTTGTTGACAATGCAAAAGTGTTTCTTCTATTTCTTGTTCTGTAAAATTCTTTTCTTGCATTTTACAACGAATTTCAAACTCGCTATATTCTCTTCTAGCAAGCAATCCTAATACATATCCAAGAGCTAATGACGACATTTCTTTTTCCTATGTTTCATCAATATGTCATATAAAATATTTCTATCATTGTTGATATACGAGTATAGAGAAATTAGTGCTATAAAAAAGTGCGGTTAAAATTATCCACTTTTCAACCACACTTTTAAAAACTGAGAGCACAAAATAAATTAAAAATCAGTATCTAAATCTTTAACTGATGCATCATCTTGTACAACTTCCTCTATATCAGCCAATAAAGTCTGATCTGGATTTGCTAATAACTCCGCCCGTAATTTTGTTTCTATTTCCTGCGCTTTCTCTGGGTGTTCCATTAACCATACCTTAGCGTTCGCTTTACCTTGCCCAATCTTTTCTCCTTCATAAGAGAACCAAGCCCCAGCTTTTCCGACTAATTTATGTTTTACCCCTAAATCTATTAGCTCACCATATTTAGAAATACCTTCCCCGTAAAGAATTTGAAAATCAACTTGACGGAATGGAGGGGCCACTTTATTTTTAACCACCTTGACTCTCGTTTCATTACCAATGATTTCTTCACCATTTTTTACTGCACCGACACGACGAATATCTAAACGCACAGAAGCATAGAATTTTAGTGCATTACCACCAGTTGTCGTTTCAGGATTACCAAACATTACCCCTATTTTCATACGAATTTGGTTAATAAAAATAACCAAGCTGTTCGAGTTTTTAATTTGTCCAGTTAACTTACGCAAGGCTTGTGACATAAGACGAGCCTGTAATCCCATATGAGAATCACCCATATCCCCTTCAATTTCAGCTTTTGGTGTTAAAGCTGCAACAGAATCAACAATAACCACATCAACAGCACCAGAACGAACAAGGGCATCACAAATTTCTAATGCTTGTTCACCATTATCCGGTTGAGAAACAAGAAGATTTTTAACATCGACTCCTAGTTTCGCAGCATAAATCGGATCTAATGCGTGTTCTGCGTCAATAAATGCACAAGTTTTTCCTTCTTTTTGTGCTTGAGCAATAACTGATAAAGTAAGGGTTGTTTTACCAGAAGATTCAGGTCCAAAAATCTCAACAATACGCCCCATTGGCAATCCACCAATACCCAACGCAACATCAAGCCCAAGAGAACCAGTGGAAACCACATCAATATCGAGAGTTTGAGTTTCCCCCAATTTCATTATTGATCCTTTACCAAATTGTTTTTCAATCTGCCCTAATGCTGCTTCAAGTGCTTTTGCTTTTTCTTCTGCCGTTGCCATTTCAATACCTCAGAATTTGTTTATATAAATTTTCAAATAATAATACCTGTATTAATATACAGTATCAAGCATATTTTTTATCTTTTTTAAATTTTGTGATACTCATTCCAAAATTTATAATTATGCTTGTTGCATATTTTCTAAAATTTCTTGTGTTTCCATCCATTCTGTTTCTATTATTTCTAGACTTTTCTTACACTTCACTTGTTCAGCTAAAAGTGCGGTTAATTTTTCTTTATTTTCTGTATCATACAATAATGGATCTGCCAATTGTACTTCTATGTCATTCAACAATGATGAGTGTTTATCTAATTCTTTTTCTAACTTTTCTAAGTTCTTGCGTAATGGTGCTGTTTGTTGACGGAACTCCGCTTCTTTACGCTTTTGTTCCTTGCGATTTAAGTTAGTATTCTCGTTATTATTGATTGTATTTTCTATATCTTTTGATGTAGATCTTATGTCAATTTCACTTAACCATTTTTGATAATCATCTAAATCCCCTTTAAATTCTTCTACTTGCTTATCATGCACTAAATAAAATTCTTCCACTGTATTACGCAATAAATGGCGATCATGGGAAACCACAACTAAAGATCCTTGATAATCGACCAACGCCTCCGTTAATGCCTGACGCATATCTAAATCTAAATGGTTTGTAGGTTCATCAAGTAGTAATAAATTCGGACGTTTCCAAACTATTAATGCCAATACTAAACGTGCTTTTTCACCACCTGAAAAAGAAGCCACTTGTTGCTTAACTTTGTCACCATGAAAAGCAAAGCTTCCTAAATAATCTCTCACTTGCTGTTCTGTTTGCTCTGGTGCAATGTGTTGCAAATGCCACAATGCACTTTCATCTGCTCTCAAAGTATCTAGCTGATGTTGAGCAAAATAACCTAATTCAACACCTTTTGCTAAAGTTACTTCACCTGATAATGGTTGCAATTCTTGTGCTAATAATTTAATAAGTGTTGACTTACCAGCTCCATTTTTACCTAATAATCCAATTCTAGAGCCAGGAACAAGATTTAACTTAATTTTTTGTAAAATTTCTACCGCACTTTGTTGTTCACCATAACCTGCAGCAACCTTGTTCATTGATACTAAAGGATTTGGCAAGGAAATAGGATCCCTAAACTTAAATGTAAATGGATTATCTACATAAGCTGGGGCTATTAACTCCATTCGTTCTAATGCTTTAACACGGCTTTGAGCTTGCTTTGCTTTTGTAGCTTTAGCTTTAAAACGATCAATATATTGTTGTAAATGTTCAATTTTTTGTTGTTGCTGACGATATAATGCCGATTGTTGTGCTAACTTGGTTGCCCTTTGAATTTCAAAAGACGAATAATCTCCGGTGTATTCATTTAATTTTAGATTTTCAATATGTAGGATCTTATTAACAATGGGATCAAGAAAATCACGGTCATGAGAAATCAGTACCAAAGTACCTTGATATTGTACCAACCAACGTTCTAACCAAACCACCGCTTCTAAATCTAAATGGTTTGTCGGCTCATCTAATAATAATAAATCTGATGGACAGAGTAATGCTTGCGCTAAGTTTAAACGCATTCTCCATCCTCCTGAAAAAGATTTAACAGGATATTGTAACTGTTCTTGTTCAAAACCTAGACCATGTAATAAAGCTGAGGCTCTTGCTTGTATTGTCCAAGCATCAATATTATCGAGTTGTTCATGAATATGAGCAATGGCATTGCCATCATTATTGATATTGGCGAGTTCTAACTCTTTTTGTAAGCGACAATATTCTCTATCCCCTTCTATAACATAATCTACAGCACGAGTTTCTAATGCTGGGGTTTCCTGATTTACCCAAGATAATTTCCAATGGTTAGGAAAATTAACTTCACCACCTTCCGCCACCATTTCATTCTTTAATAAACCGAATAAGGAGGATTTACCACAACCATTTTTACCCACTAATCCCACTTTTTGCCCAGGATTAATCGAAGCACTCGCTTCTTCTAGCAATAATGTTTGTCCACGTTTCAACGTTAAATTTGTAAAAAATATCATTATGTTAATTTTATAAAATAAATAGTAAATGTTATTAAAAATAGGATTGATCAATATTGTGTACTTTATTGATATAGATTGCAAAATAAAAAAATACCGCACTTTGCTCATTATTCAAATAAAGTGCGGTAATTTTTAAATTAGTTTTTAATTTTTATAAAAATAAATTAGCAAACAATAATCCAAAACCGATACTAAATGCCATGCTCAATAAACCTGGTAACATAAAGCTGTGGTTAAAGATGTATTTACCAATTCTTGTTGTTCCTGTGGTATCAAAGTCAATAGAGGCAATAATTGGTCCATAATTGGGAATAAAGAAATAGCCATTTACGGCAACAAATACACCAATTAAAACAGGTACGGGAATACCTAATGCGATACCAACAGGGAATAATGTTGCTACTGTTGCGCCTTGACTATTTACTAACACAGAAAGTAAAAATAATGCAAATGCAAAAGTCCATGGAGCGGTTTCAACTAATGTTTTAACTGCTTCTTTTAACTCTCCCATATGTGCTTGCATTAGGGTATCACCTAACCAAGCTATACCAAAAATAGCAATTACCGCTCTCATTCCAGCGTGGAATACTGAACCTTGCGTAATCGCATTACCATTTGGTTTACATACTAAAATAATTAACGCACCAATAGCTAACATAATTATTTCAATAGTATGAGCCATCGCCATCGCTTTACCATTGAATTCAGGTCTTAAAGATGGAAACGCTCCCATCACAACAACTAATAATGCACCAAATAAAAATAATCCGACAGAAACTTTAGCTGAGCTAGAGACTTCAGCTTCAATTGGATTTGTATCAATATGGTTTTCTTTAACATATTCAGGATCTTGTAATAATTTTTGATAATGAGGATCATCTTTTAACTCTTTCCCCATTTTATTAACAAAAATACAAGCAAAAAAGATACCTAATACAGTAGATGGCATTGTTACCATTAATATATCAGCTAACGTGATACCTTGTGGTTCCAAAAATGCAACAACAGAAACCACTGCAGCAGCGATTGGGCTAGCAACAATCGCAAATTGAGAAGCTATAACTGCCATTGATAATGGGCGTTCAGGACGAATACCATTATGACGACTCACTTCAGCAATAACAGGTAATACTGAATAAGCGACATGTCCTGTCCCTGCAAAAACGGTAAAAATCCAAGTTACCGCAGGTGCCATAAAAGTAATATATTTTGGATGCTTACGTAAGATACTGGCAGCAATTTTGATCATATAATCTAAGCCTCCAGCAGCTTGCATAGAAGCAGCGGCTGCAACAACAGCCATTACCATTAACATAACGTCTATAGGCAATCCGCCTGGTTCTAAACCAAATCCAAACGCTAAGATGGAAAGTCCAACACCACCCATTACCCCTAATCCAATACCACCAATTCTGGCACCGATTAAAATACAAATTAATACAATTGCAAATTGAAGAAAAAACATAATACTCTCCTGCTTGTTGAACCAATAATCACATTACGAATAATCGTAACTTATTCATAACACATAAATTTAATTAGCTTGTTATATAATACAAACAATCAATGTAACAAGTGGGCTAATTTTATTGCAAATATAACAGCAAATAAATACAGTCGCTATAATATAGATCAAATTAAATAGGAATAGTTTTTCTGAAAAATTTTGAAAGATAACTAAAGAGCGGTTATACTTAGTCTCTCTATTCTAATCACTTTAAAGTATGGAAAAAACATGGAAGAATATTTACCTTTGGTAGTCAATTTTGCAAAAAATCATAGTTTAATGGTTATTTGTTGGTTCGCTGTATTTTTTGCTGTTATTTATACCTTTGTACAATCAGCAATGAGTAAAACTAAAACCATCAACAATAATGAAGCAATCTCACTAATTAATAATGAAGATGCTATTGTTATTGATTTACGCAGTATCGAGGAATTTCAAAAAGGACATATCATCAATAGTCTAAATATATTACCAACAGAGATCAAAAACCATAATATAGGTAAAATAGAACACCATAAAGAAAAGCCTGTTATCGTGGTATGTGCAACAGGTTTATCAGCAAAAACCTCTGCAGAATTATTAGCTAAACAAGGTTTTAACCATGTTTATTCTCTGCAAGAAGGTATTAATGGTTGGAATACTGCAAACTTACCATTAACAAGAAAACATAAATAAGGAAAAATCATGTCTGAAAAAAATGAACAAAACGTAGCAACTGAAAGTGAAGATTCAGGTACACAAGCAACCTTAGAAATTCAACGTATTTATGTAAAAGACATCTCTTTTGAAGCGCCTAATTTACCCCATATTTTCCAACAAGAATGGAAACCACAATTAAAATTTGATTTAAATACGGAAGCAACTCAATTAAGCGAAGATCTATATGAGGTATGCTTAAATATCTCAACAGAAACAACATTAGAAGATAGCGGAGATGTTGCATTTATTTGTGAAGTAAAACAAGCTGGTGTATTCACAATTAGTGGTTTAGATGATATGCAAATGGCGCATTGTTTAACATCACAATGCCCAAATATGTTATTCCCTTATGCAAGAGAATTAATTGCAAATCTTGTTAACAGAGGAACGTTTCCTGCACTAAATCTTTCTCCAGTCAATTTTGATGCGTTATTTCTAGACTATTTACAACGCCAACAAGATCAAGCTGAAAAAGTAGAAGAGAAAGAAGAAAATAGCAAAGAAATTCATTAATCTTGCTAAAGCATGAGAGAAACTAACTCTCTCATGCAATATCGACTATTTGGAAGACCAAAATGGATTCAGAAAATAGAGTAATACCAACACCTATTAGTATTTTAGGGGCAGGATCTTATGGTACTTCGTTAGCTATTGCATTTTCTCGCAATGGCGGAACTACATATCTATGGGGTCATAATCCCGAAACTTGCAAGCAATTATCTAAAACCCGTAAAAATCAAGCTTTTCTTCCCGATATCATCTTCCCCGATGAATTAGTCATTGAGTCAGATCTCCGTTCGGTAATCCAAGCCTCTCGAGATTTACTAATAGTTGTTCCAAGCCATGTATTTGGTGAAATAATTGACAAAATAAAACCGCACTTAAACAAAGATCATCGTATTGCTTGGGCAACAAAGGGACTTGAGCGAAATACTGGCAGATTATTGCAAGAAGTCGTAGAGGATAAGTTGGGTAAAAACTATCCCCTTGCAGTCTTATCGGGTCCAACCTTTGCAAAAGAACTTGCAATAGGTATGCCAACAGCAATAACTTTAGCATCAAATAATCAAGAATTTGCACTTGAACTACAACATCGCATTCATTGTAGTAAAAATTTCAGAGTTTATATCAACAACGATATGATCGGCGTTCAACTAGGTGGTGCAATAAAAAATGTCATTGCAATTAGTGCGGGAATGTCCGATGGAATGGGGTTTGGAGCTAATGCAAGAACAGCATTAATTACAAGAGGTATAGCAGAAATTAGTCGTCTAGGGCTTTCTTTAGGTGCTGATCCTAAAACCTTTATGGGTATGTCTGGTCTTGGGGATTTAGTACTAACTTGTACAGATAATCAATCTCGTAATCGTCGATTTGGACTAATGTTAGGACAAGGTATTGATACCCAAAAAGCAATGGAGGAAATAGGTCAGATTGTTGAAGGATTTTACAATACAAAGGAAGCCCATTTGCTTGCAAAACGTCAAGGAATTGAAATGCCAATTACAGAACAAATATATCAAGTGCTATTTTGTGGTAAAAATGCTCAAGATGTAGCAAAATCGTTGTTATCAAGAGAGAAAAAAGGAGAATAGCAATATGCCTATTGAGCTTTGGGAGGAAATTCGTCAAGAAGTTGAAGAGTTAGTCAAAGAAGAACCAATGCTAGCAAGTTTCTACCATTCTACAATTCTGAAACATAATAATCTAGGTAATGCGTTAAGCTATATTCTAGCGAATAAGTTGGCAAACCCAATTATGCCTGCAATCGCACTACGTGAGATTATTGAGGAGGCATATCAATCTAAACCAAGTATTATTATCAGTGCTTCTTATGATATACACGCTGTACGACATAGAGATCCCGCTGTTGATCGCTATTCTACACCACTCCTCTATTTAAAAGGATATCAAGCACTACAAAGTTATCGAATAACGCATTATCTTTGGCAACAAGGTCGCAAAGCAATCGCTATTTATTTGCAAAACCAAATATCTGTTGCGTTTGATGTTGATATTCACCCAGCAGCGAAAATTGGTCATGGAATAATGTTTGACCATGCAACAGGAATTGTTATCGGAGAAACATCTGTTATTGAAAATGATGTATCTCTTCTACAAGGTGTAACACTTGGAGGAACCGGAAAAGAAACAGGTGATAGACATCCCAAAATCAGAGAAGGTGTGATGATTGGTGCTGGAGCTAAAGTATTAGGAAATATAGAAATAGGTAAATATGCTAAAATTGGCGCAAATTCAGTTGTGCTACAAGAGGTTCCAGAATATACCACGGTTGCAGGTGTTCCAGCCAAAGTTATTAGAAAAGAGGAAACGGCAAAGCCAGCCTTCGAAATGAACCAATGTTTTATTAATGATAACTAATATATAATTTCAAACAGTATACTACTTTAGAAAATAGCACTTAATATTAAGTGCTATTTTATATAAATAAAAACTAAATAATTCTTGAAAATTGTTGTCTCTTTGCTTGCTGTCTTGAATAAGTATCAAAACATAAGCAAATATTCCGAATTAACAACCGCCCTTTTGAAGATACTTGTAAACCTTCATCACTAATTGATAACAAATCATCTTCAACTAGTGGAGCAAGTAATGCTAAGTCCTCTTTAAAATGTTCTTTAAAATTAATATGATATAAATTTTCAATTGATTTGTAATCAAGTTTAAAATTACAAATTAATTGTTTAATCACATCACGACGCAAACAATCTTCATTAGTCATTTTTAACCCTTTATGCAAAGCAATTCCCGTTGCTTCAATACTTGCATAATAGTGCTTTAATTCTTTTTGATTTTGAGCATAATGATCACCAAGTAAACTAATAGCAGAAACACCCAATCCCAACAAATCACATTCTTCCTGTGTGGTATAGCCTTGGAAATTACGATGTAAAATACCTTTCTCTTGAGCAATGGCTAATTCATCATCAGGTTTCGCAAAATGATCCATACCAATAAAACGATAACCTGCTGTTCTCAAGGTTTCAATAGTCTTTTGTAAAATAATTAATTTTGTTTCTGGACTAGGTAATTGTGCATCTTTAATTTTTGCTTGCCCTGCAAATCTTGATGGTAAATGAGCATAATTAAATACACTTAAACGATCAGGATTAAGATCGATTACTTTTTTTAAAGTAAACATAAAACTTTCCACATCCTGCAATGGCAATCCATAAATTAAATCTAAATTAATAGATTGAAAGCCTAACGCTCTTGCCCTTTCAATAAGTAGAGAAATAAAAGCTTCATCTTGCTGACGATTAATTGCTTGTTGAACCGCTTTATTAAAATCTTGGATACCCATACTAATTCGATTAAAACCGATATTTTGTAAATGATCCAACATTGAAAGTTCAATTTCTCTAGGATCCATTTCAATACTAATTTCGGCATCATCAGCAATTTTAAAATTATCGGTTAACATATTCATTAAACGAGCCGACTGTTCTTCTGTCAAATAAGTAGGTGTTCCACCTCCCCAATGAATTTGAGTAACTAGCCTATTCTGAAATAATTTAGCTCGCTGTTTCACTTCTTTTTCTACATAATCTAGATAAATATCTGCTTTATGCTGATGTCTTGTAATAGTTTTATTACATGCACAAAAATAACAAAGCTTATGACAAAACGGAATATGTACATATAACGAAAGGGGACGTTCTGGATAACGATTTACTGCCTCTTTAAAATCTTCATTCGTATAACTATCACTAAATTCTAATGCGGTAGGATAGGACGTGTATCTTGGTCCAGAATTATTATATTTTTTAATTAATTCTAAATCCCAAGTAATATCTGACATATATTGCTTCCTTAATAATTTTCTATATCAATTAATAATTGACGTAACTCCAACATAATGCTTTCTTCAAGACTAGCCTCTGCATTTTCACGTTTTATATCTAAACGCATACGCTCATTTTTCTTTAACTCTCTACGAGCCTCATGAGTAGGCATATCCATTACAACTTCATATAAGCTAAACATAGCTTGATAATCGCTTAATCTCTTACCTAGAGGGTCTAATAGCATCTTTAGACGAATAACCCCCTCCGAATGATTACATTCATTAGTCTGCATAGCTTTAGCTATAATGACAATACTTTCTTTTAATCTTAAAATTCTCGCTTGTTGAGCATCTTTAAATTTCTTTTTCTGTTTTTGTAATGCTGATAACAAACGAACAGTATAACCTATCATAGCCACAATGATGGCTATTCCTAAAATAAGTAAAATCTTTATCCACATAATTATTTAAACTGATTGATGTCAATTTTTTCAAAAGTGCGGTATAAATCTTCCTCACTTTCTTCTTCTATACCCAATTCATTCATTAAATTAGCAATACGTTCTAAACATTCATCAACAAATTTCTGATCATCTTGCGTAATTTTTTTGCCATTATCTAAATCATCTAATAATTGATTTAAGCATTCATTATTTTCTAATTGCTCTAGTTCCAACATAGGATCAAGAATATTGTCCTTAATATTTTTTTGCTCTGATGAGATAACCATCCCTTTTTCTGGCTTATTAATAAACTCAACAAATAAAGGAATTTTCTTACGACTTCCCACACGAGGATCTTTATTTAAACTAGATTGAACATTTTGTGTAGTATCCATCACATTATGACGTGATCCTGAGGCTAATCCCTTATGTTTTTTCTTTTTCTTATCTTCTCTAGCTAACATATCTAATTCATAACGAGTTGATTTACTACCTAGACGTTTAGGTGTTTCTTTTTGATTATCAGCCTTACGAGCAGGCATAACATCAGTAACGCGTCTTGTTTTTTTCTGGCGAGCCATAAATTATTATCTCTTTTGATTTATTACGTTAATGTGCTGAATTGTAGCACTCTAATCCATATTTCTCACTAACTAATACGAATAAAAAATGCGACCTACTAAGATCGCATATCATCAGTTTACACTAATATTCCCATTTATCTGGCTCAATTCCTAAAGATCGCATAATTTCTTTAGCTTCCTCAGGAATCTCATCATGCCTTTCTTTTAATAGATCTTCATCTGTAGGTAAAGGTTGACCAGTAAACGCATGTAAAAAAGCCTCGCATAACAACTCACTATTGGTAGCATGACGCAAATTTTGAATTTGCCGGCGAGTACGTTCATTTGTTAAAATTTCCAATACCTTGAGAGGAATAGAAACTGTCACCTTTTTTACTTGCTCGCTTTTCTTGCCGTGCTCTGCATAAGGGCTTATATATTTACCGTCCCAATCTACCATATTAATAACCTTATAAGTAATAATAATGAAACCAGCATTTTAATAAAAAACTTAAAAATTAGCAATCTAGATACCTAGATATCTAATATAACGTTATAAAGTTTTAGCAAGTTCTTTTAAATAAGTTTTAAATTTTTCTGACAAGGATGGATGATGTAAGCCATATTCTACAAAAGCTTCCATATAACCTATCTTATCGCCACAATCAAAACTTTTACCAGTCATATGAAAAGCTTCTACTGACTCTTCTTCTATCAGCATATCAATAGCATCAGTTAATTGAATTTCATCTCCTACACCTATAGGTGTTTTCTCTAATAAATCCCAAATCTTTTCAGAAAAGACATAACGACCAACAACAGCTAAATTAGAAGGAGCATCTTCAATACTTGGCTTTTCGACTATAGATTGGATTCTTATGCTCTCTCCACCCGATAATTCTGCTCCATTACAATCCACAATACCATAGCTACTTACTTCATTTTTTGCTACTGGTGCAACCATAATTTGACTCAGGTTAGTTTCCTTAAAACGTTTTACCATAGCACTTAAATTTTCATTTTTTGGGTTTGCGGAAAAATCGGCCAATAAAACATCAGGTAATACAACAACAAAAGGCTCACGCCCAACCAAAGGTTTACCACATAGAACAGCATGTCCCAATCCTTTTGCATGCCCTTGTCGAACGTGCATAATAGTTACATCTTTAGGACAAATAGAACGCACTTCATCAAGTAACTGTCGCTTAACTCGCTTTTCCAACATTGTTTCTAATTCAAAAGAAGTATCAAAATGGTTCTCAATAGCATTTTTTGAAGAATGCGTTACAAGAACAATCTCTTTAATTCCTGCTGCAACACATTCATTGACAACATATTGAATTAATGGTTTATCCACTAATGTAAGCATCTCTTTGGGAATTGCTTTCGTCGCAGGGAGCATTCGCGTACCAAGTCCAGCGACAGGGATAATTGCTTTCATTATGTATCCTTAAATCTTGATAACAAAGTCCGCACTCAGTACAACTAAGTGGGGTTATTTTTGAGGTAATTTATTGACGCAATAGTAATAGTGCTAATATTTCATTTGTTTTTTCGTCCATTAATTTCTTATCACCTCGAGTTTCTAAATTAAGACGAACGACGGGCTCAGTATTTGAACTACGCAAATTAAAACGCCAATTAGGAAATTCAACACTAATACCATCAATTTCATTCACGCTTAACGCTTCTTTTTCATAAGCTGCAAGTACACGAGCAATAGAAGCTTTTGCATCAGTTAATTTACTATTAATTTCACCTGGTGATGGATAAGTATCTATACTATTACCAACAAGTTCACCTAATGTTTTACCTGTAGTAGAAAGTAACTCAATAACTAATAACCAAGGAATCATGCCACTATCACAGTAGAAGAAATCTCGGAAATAATGGTGCGCACTCATCTCACCGCCATAAACCGCATCAACTTCACGCATTTTTTCTTTAATGAATGAGTGACCTGATTTAGACATTACTGCTGTGCCACCATTTTCCTCTACTAATTTCACTGTATTCCAAATTAAACGTGGATCGTAGATAATTTTAGCACCTTTATTCTTTTGTAAGAATGCTTGTCCTAATAAACCAACAATATAGTATCCTTCTATAAAGCCACCATTTTCATCAAATAAAAAACAGCGGTCAAAATCACCATCAAAAGCAATCCCTATATCTGCTTTATGTTTCAATACAGCATCAATGGTATCTTGACGATTTTCAGGTAAAATTGGGTTAGGAATACCATTAGGGAATGTCCCATCGGGATTATTATGTACTTTAATGAACTCTACTGGCACCTGCTTTGCTTTAAATTGCGCTTCAATAGCATCAATTACATGACCTGCCGCACCATTGCCAGAGTTAATCACTAACTTCATAGGCTTTAAATGATTTAAATTAATATAAGAGAGTAAATGTTCAACATAATCACCTAATACAGACAACTGCTTATATTCTCCTCTCTTAGTTACTTCTGAAAAATTATTTTCTTCAGCAAGACGTTGAATATCCGCTAAACCAGTATCTGCACTAATTGGTCGAGAACCTTCCCTAACAAGTTTTAAACCATTAAAATCCATAGGGTTATGACTAGCGGTAACTTCAATTCCACCATCAGTTTTTAAGAATGAAGTAGCAAAATAAACTTCTTCTGTGCCAGTTTCACCAAGATCGATAACATTAACACCTGAATCTAATAATCCATTTGTAACCGCGCTTTTTAGTTCTTTACTGGTTAAACGAACATCACCACCAACAACAATTGTTTTAGGTTTTAAAAATTCACCAAAAGCCCTACCAATACGATAAACAATATCAACATTAAGTTCATCACCCAAACGACCTCGAATATCATAGGCTTTAAAACAAGTTAGTTTATTCATAATTTCTCCATTCTAAAATAAATACTAAAGCTGATTAGCAATTCTCTTCATCTTGCAATTCTTTAATTTTTTGATAAATTTCTTCTCGATGAACAGAGACCTCTTTTGGTGCATTAACACCTATCTTTACTTGATTGCCCCGTATATTTAATATTGTAATTGAAATATCATCACCGATAAGCAAACTTTCACCTGCTTTTCTGGTTAATATAAGCATTATTCCCCCTTATATTTTTATGATATGAGAACATTTCTCTATCATATTTCAATTAGTGTTACTTTCATCAACTTATAGTAGTTTACTTAATCTATAAAAAAAATCATGACTAAACATTAAAGTTGTGATGTATCCCACAAATTTTTATTAGATTAATTTTTCTTGCAACCATTTAGAACAAGATGATAATGATTTTGCCACATTTTCTGGCTGAGATCCGCCAGCCATCGCCATATCAGGACGACCACCGCCTTTTCCACCAACTTCTTGCGCCATAATATTGACAATTTCTCCCGCTTTTATCCGATTCGTAAGATCTGATGTTACACCAACAATTAAATTCACTTTTGAATCAACAACAGAAGCAAAAGCAACAATACCAGATCCTAATTGATTTTTTAGATCATCAACCATTACACGTAATGCCTTAGAATCGATTCCGTCTAATTGTTGTAAAATAACAGAAACACCATTAATTCTAACCGCACTTTTAACAAGAACAGAACCTGCTTGTAATGCTAATTTTTGCTGTAATTGTTGTAATTCCTTTTCAGCTTTCTTCGATTTTTCTTGCAATTGGCGAATTTTATCAACAATAGAATGATTATCTGTTTTAAGTAATTCAGCACTTTGGTTAAGTAATTGTTGTTGTTGATGTAACCAGTCTATTGCAGCTTCACCAGTAATCGCCTCTACTCGTCTAATTCCAGCCGAGATCGCCGATTCAGAAATAATTTTAAACAATCCTATATCACCAGTTCGCTTAACATGGATACCACCACATAACTCAACTGAAAAATCACTCATAGTTAACACTCTAACCATATCGCCATATTTTTCACCAAATAATGCCATTGCACCACGTTTCTTCGCTTCATCAATTGGCATAATTTCTGTTTGTACAAGATGATTCGCTCGAATATGTTTATTCACTAAATGCTCAATTTCAATAAGCTGTGATTTTGTAATTGCTTCAGGTTGAACAAAATCAAAACGCAATACATTGTCGGCAACTAACGAGCCTTTTTGTGCAACGTGTTCTCCTAAAACTTGACGTAATGCAGCATGTAACAAGTGCGTCGCTGAATGATTTGATGAAATTTTCTGGCGTCGTTCTATATCAACTACGGCATTGACAGATTGTCCAACTTTTAATTCACCTTCTGTTAATACGCCAATATGTCCAAATACTTGACCATATTTCTGGGTATCTTTTACATCAAAGATAAATTGTTGTCCAGATAGTGTTCCCTTATCCCCTACTTGTCCGCCTGATTCCCCATAAAAAGGTGTATTATCTAAAATAACAACAGCTTCTTGTCCAAGCGCAATACTATCAACAGATTTGCCATCACAGAAAAGTGCGGTAATTTTCGCAAGACTTTCTGATTCCGTATAACCTTCGAATTTTGTTGTGCCATCAACACGAATAACATTACTATAATCTAGTCCAAATTGGCTTGCAGATTGAGCTCTTTGACGCTGAGCTTCCATTTCTCTTTCAAAACCAACTTCATCAATTTTTATATTTCGCTCACGACAAACATCAGCAGTTAAATCTAATGGAAAACCATATGTATCATATAGTTTAAATGCGACTTCACCTGATAATGTATTATCTTTAACATTTACTAATGCCTCATCAAGTAAAACTAATCCGCGTTCTAAAGTACGAGCAAATTGTTCTTCTTCTAAACGCAATAATTTTTCAACATCCGCCTGCTTTTCCTTAACATTTTTACCTGCACTATCCATTACTTCTATCAATGTAGGAACTAATTTATAGAAAAATGCTTCTTTAGCACCTAATAAATTTCCATGACGAACAGCACGACGAATAATACGACGAAGCACATACCCACGCCCTTCATTAGAAGGAATAACTCCATCAGCAATTAAATAAGCACAAGAACGAATATGATCT
Source organism: Bisgaardia hudsonensis (assembly GCF_004345785.1). Lineage (GTDB taxonomy): Bacteria > Pseudomonadota > Gammaproteobacteria > Enterobacterales > Pasteurellaceae > Bisgaardia > Bisgaardia hudsonensis. The sequence goes on along the minus strand of NZ_SLXI01000006.1, from coordinate 27,718 downwards.
GCGATAACTCGTAAGGATTTATTATTTAAATCTTTTTCTCCTGTTAATTCTGAAACTTTTTTAATTAAAGTCTGAAATATATCAATTTCATAATTTGAATTAACATGTTGCATTACAGCAGTAATACGTTCTAATCCCATTCCTGTATCAACAGATGGTTTTGGCAATTTTTCCATTGTGCCATCAGAAAAACGGTTATATTGCATAAAGACAATATTCCAAATTTCAATATATCTATCACCATCTTCTTCTGGCGAGCCAGGAGGTCCTCCCCAAATATGATCACCGTGATCATAAAAAATCTCAGTACAAGGACCACAAGGACCGGTATCCCCCATTTGCCAAAAGTTATCTGAAGCATAGGGCGCACCTTTATTATCACCGATACGAATAATACGATCAGCAGGAATACCTACTTGTTTATGCCAAATATCATATGCTTCATCATCAGTCTGATACACTGTTACCCACAATTTTTCTTTAGGTAGACCAAGCCATTTAGGAGAGGTTAAAAATTCCCAGCCAAAAGTAATCGCATCTTGTTTAAAATAATCACCAAAACTAAAATTACCTAACATTTCAAAAAATGTATGATGACGAGCAGTATAGCCTACATTTTCTAAATCATTATGCTTACCCCCAGCACGAACACAACGCTGTGCAGTTGTCGCTCTTGTGTAGTTACGTTTATCTGCTCCCAAAAAAACATCTTTAAACTGATTCATTCCCGCATTAGTAAATAATAATGTCGGATCATTATCAGGTACAAGAGAGCTACTTTCTACGATTTGATGTCCTTTACTGTGAAAAAAATCCAGAAAAGATTGTCTAATATCTGCTGTTGTTTTCATTTATAAACCTTGTTTTTCTATTAAATTTAACGATATACAAATTCTTTCTATTGTTGCATATTTTTATATTTTTATAAAAATAATTTTTTCTGATCTGCTAATTTAATCTACTTAAATCAAACATAAGGATTTTCTAAAAAACAAAAAGGATCGAAAATCTTATATTATTTTCGATCCTTAATATTTCGGGTCTAAATATGACAAACTACAAGCCTATTCCGAATCTCTTAACGGCACAACAAGCATATCAATTTTAATCGTATTCATCACTTGTCGAGTAGACGACATTAATTTACTCCAAAAATCTTGATGGTGACCTGTGACCAATAAATCAACATCATATTGCTCAATAGCATCTACTAGTACTTGTCCTAAATCTCCACTACCACTTAATTTTTCTGTAATAGGATAATTTGCTTGTTCTGAAAGTTGAATTAATGCCTGATGGGTTTCATTTGAAATACGATCCTGCATTGATGACATATTAACATCAATCAATCCTGTATAAAGATCAGAGAAATTAACATCAACGTGAATAATAGATAACTTAGCATCATTACGTTTTGCTACTCCTACAGCTTTCTCTAATAAAAACTTGCTCTCTTCTGAAAGATCGACTGCAACTAATATATGTTTATACATAGCTAACTCCTTATTATCAGGGATTATATTTCTGTGTTTTAATTATGATAACATTCCTTTTTATCAAAAAGTATGCAGTAGATCACGTTTTAAAAAACTTTTCTTTTTTTATCAAATGAAGTCTATACTATCTAACAATTTTTATAGCAAAGGATATAGATAATGTATTACTCAATTCAAGATTTTATTAAAACAATCGCAAAATTAAGAGATCCAAATGATGGTTGTCCTTGGGATCTAAAACAAAATTATCAAACTATGATTCCATATTTATTAGAAGAAAGCTATGAGGTTGTAGAAGCAATAAGAAAAAACAATTATGGTGAATTAAAAGAAGAACTAGGCGATCTATTATTACAAGTTGTTTTTTTAAGCCAGCTTGCCTCAGAAGATAATATCTTCAATTTTGAAGATGTCGTTCATAATATCAATGAAAAAATTATTCGTCGTCACCCCCATGTTTTTGGTACAAATAAGGCAAACAATGAGATAGAAGCATTAGAAAATTGGAATACTGTAAAATCTCAAGAAAATAAACAAAAAGGATACACATCTATTTTAGATAATATCCCCTTTGCCTTTCCTGCATTAACTAGAGCCGAAAAATTACAAAAACGTTGTTCCAAAATAGGATTTGATTGGAATGATATAAAAGATGTTTTTGCTAAAGTAGAGGAAGAATTAGAAGAGGTAAAAGAAGAGCTAAAACAACCAGAGAAAGTACAAAATAAAATTGAAGAAGAAATAGGGGACCTATTATTTTCCGTCGTAAATTTAAGTCGCCATTTAAAATGCGATCCAGAAGAGAGTCTAAGAAAAGCCAACATAAAATTTGAAAACCGTTTTAGAAAAATTGAAAAAAAATTACAAAATTCAGGAAAATCTTTTGAAGAGACATCATTAGTTGAAATGGATCTATTGTGGGACGAAGTAAAGAAGGAAAAATTTTAAGTCAGATACTTTCTATCGCTGTAAGCAATCAGTATAGCATGTTTTAATTAACCTAAAATCGGAAAGTCCTCAACCTTAAAAATTGTATCGATGAAAACATTGAATAAACACTAATAAAATTTGCATTGGACTTCTCCGCTTATAAACAGGCAAGAATAAGTAATGAATGGTGTAATAAAATTTTAACAGGCTGTATTCGTTCTATTTAGATTCACCATAATTTTGCTAACCTTAAACAACTTTTAACTCTCTTGAAAAAGAAATGTAGAAAAAGGAATGCTCTTAAATGAACAGCAAGTATAAGCCTTAAAGTGTAAGAAAAAAGACAATATTGCTAATTAATATCGTTCATCCTAACTATTTAGGTTCACAAAATATGTTCTATATAAGTAACCTGAAAGGTATCGGGCAGATTTATCAACGTGGATACTTGTAGCAAAGTGTTTCTTTTGCTAAATTCTATACAATGAAAATAGTGACTGTAATTTCTAATATGTTAAATGATAAAATTCTCTAATTTTGATATGCTCCAACAAAAAAGAAAATCTGTGAACCTTTTCATAAGACGATTTTACAAAAGTTTTATCAGGTTATTAGAAAACAGATTTACAAACTGACTTTGATGAATAGTTAGTCTATTATAATCCATCATCGAACTCATCAAGAGAAAATATGTTGTAGTAGAACACTGATGAACATATTATAAATGGAAAACGAATTTAGACTCAAATTTATCTGCCAGTCATACTATTTCAAATGGGAAACTTTCAGATTAAGTTCGATCTTCTACAATTAATATTTGTTTTATAACTCTCCTCAATTTATTAATTAAAATCCCTAAAACAATAAAACTATTTGCAAATTACATATCTAATTTTAAGTAATGCAAGCTGATGAAGAATCCAACTATCATCTTCAAAAACTATTATGTCTCTCACTGTTTTTTGATTATTTTCTTGGCAAATAATAACTAGTTCTTTTTGAATATTTTCCTTTTTAAAAAAATATATTTTAGAAAAACAACGTTCTATTTTATAGTATTTTAAAATAGCAATAACTCGTTTAGGCTCCGCTTTTGTCCACAATACTTTTTTTACCGCAGATGAAATCACTACTCTATATAAGAGCCTATTTAATTCTGTTTTAAACAAATGAGATAAAAAATAATCTAACTTAAATTGGATTATTTTTTGCTTTGTTTTTTCATCTATAGAATATTTATCCAAATCTTTTCTAGTAATTCTCTTTTTATCTATAATTGGTGATAACTTCATATTTTGTAATGCTTGATTATATCCGATATTATTAAGAGTATCAGTGAACACCAAAGTATTATCCAAATCAAAAATATAAAGCATAAAGATTTTCCTAAAATAGAGATAATTCTTTAGTAAGACTATAATTTTGAGTATGTACAATGTCTAAAACAGAACTGGGTAATAGTATTTGTGCTTTTTTATTTTCTATTAACTCTCTATTTAACCCAAAGTGAGGAGAATTTTTATCAGTTGCGATATTGAACATTGCATAACAAGGTAAACCATACCTATATCCAGCATCCATTGCATGCCTTGAACCACTATCACCTTCCCCCTGTTGATAGCTTGCTATTAAAACAACAGATTTAGAAAACATTGCTTGCAAATAATCTCTAGAAATATATCGATTAATTGCTTCATACTTATTCTTAGGTTCTTTGTAATACTCAGTAATTAATAATCCTCCTTTTTCAACAATATTATTAGCTAATTCTCTATTTTCTACAGGTAAAATATTTGCTAATCGACTTGGTAACACTGCTATCGTCTTTTTATTATTTTCGACAGACACTTGATGACCAACTGTATCGCATCCTAAAGCTAAACCACTTAAAACCACTAAATCTTGCTCAATTAACTTTTCAACAAAACGGCGTCCTCGATTAATAATATTTTCAGTTGGATCTATACAACCAATTACAGCTACATTTTTATTAAGATCAGATAATAACGAAATGTCTCCCTTATAGAATAACAAAAATGGTTTTTCGCTATTTTTTGTTACTTTTTTATTTATTACAGGAAAATCATCGTCATAATAACAAATAAATCCATCCATACTTCTGTCATCAACTAATGCCAACTGTAATTCTTCAAGCTTCTCATTAAAACTAAAGTCGTTACTAATTTTTTCTAAAAAATCACATTCATTTATATAATTTTTCCAAAAATCCGCTTTTGATGTGATAATACCGCGTTCTTTAGCAACTAATACTTTTAACGCTAAATCAGAATAATTCATCTAAATTCACCTCAAATTTTTTAGTTTTAGCAATTGTAAAAACCATAACTTTATAAGCACCATAATCCAACAATGCTTGAGCACAATCCTCTACAACATTCACTGATTTAGTATATATATCATCTACTAAAATTACATATTTTCCCTTAATTTGAGATTCATCTATATAACAAGTATCTTTTGTTATACCTGGATAAGGCATATTACCATCAGTGGCATATGCACCACGACTCAAATGAGTCGTCGCTGTATTTTTAATTCTTATGATAGCTGATGTTGCATCCCCTATTAATGGATGATTTTTTGCAAAATCTGAGACTGTTTTCCTAAAATATTTCTGTGTATCAGTTAATTCGCCTTCTTTTCTTGAACGAGGAACACAAACCATTACAAGATTATTCTTAGAAGCTTTCTGAGTATAATTCAATTTGCCAAAATGAACAGAAAACGTAAATTCTAAAATTAAATTTAAAATAGATGATGCTTTTTCAAGCATCGGAATTGGTTGTATATTATCTTTATTTTTAAACACTAAAAGAAAATTAGGATTACTAGGTTCTTTAGCTCTAAGATAATCACAAAAATATACTAAGGGTACTTTTTGAGATAGATAATTATTTGGTTCTATATATTCAGTTCCATAACGCATATTAAATCGACTAAAATAATCCATATATATTCTCCTAAAATATTTTTTAACAGAATTAGTTTCTCTTTTATGTCAATAAAAGAGAAAACCAGTATACTGGTTAAAAATTTGAGAATTTTAGAAAAGGAGAGTTTAAAAAGCGCGGTGGTAAATTTAAAATATTTATAAAATAAAAAAGCCCAGCCTAAGCTGAGCTTTTTAATATTGTAACTGAAAATTAAGCAATAACTGCTTTTTCAACTACACGAACTAAAGTCCAAGATTTGGTTTTTGATAGAGGACGACATTGACGAATCTCTACTACATCACCTAACTTAGCTTCATTATTTTCATCATGTACGTGCAATTTAGTTGTACGACGGATAAACTTACCATATAGTGGGTGTTTAACCTTACGTTCGATAGCGACAACAAAAGATTTTTCCATCTTATCGCTTATAACACGACCTTGCACACTGCGAATTTTATCAGTCATTACTCACCCGCCTTTTCGGTTAACACAGTTTTAACTTGTGCAATACTACGACGCACTTGTTTTAACTGATGGGTTTGTTGAAGCTGACCGGTGGCTGCTTGCATACGCAATTTGAATTGCTCACCTAACAAGTTAACCAATTCAGCATTCAGCTCTTCAAAAGATTTTGTACGTAGTTCTTGAGCTTTCATTACATCACCGTTTTAATTACGAATGTGGTCTTGATAGGTAATTTCGCAGCAGCTAATGCAAATGCATTTCTTGCGATCTCTTCAGACACTCCATCCATTTCATAAAGTACTTTACCCGGTTGGATTAAAGCTACCCAGTACTCAACGTTACCTTTACCTTTACCCATACGGACTTCTAATGGTTTTTCTGTAATTGGTTTATCTGGGAATACACGGATCCAGATTTTTCCTTGACGTTTTACAGCACGTGTCATCGCACGACGAGCGGCTTCTATTTGACGAGCTGTTAAACGACCACGGCCAATTGCTTTTAAACCGAAGGTACCGAAGCTAACTTCTGTACCACTTGCAATACCACGATTACGACCTTTGTGGACTTTACGGAATTTTGTACGTTTTGGTTGCAACATTTAGCAATTCTCCTTACTTACGACCTTTACCGCGATGTGCCTTTTTAGGCGCGGTAGGTTGTTGTTCTGGTTGTTGTGCAATTGCAGCCATTCCACCTAAAATTTCACCTTTGAAGATCCACACTTTCACACCGATAATTCCGTATGTAGTGTTAGCTTCAGCAGTGTTATAATCGATGTCCGCACGTAATGTATGTAATGGTACACGACCTTCGCGATACCATTCAGAACGTGCAATTTCTGCACCACCTAAACGACCGCTTACTTCAACTTTGATACCTTTAGCACCTAAACGCATTGCGTTCTGTACTGCACGTTTCATAGCTCGACGGAACATAACACGACGTTCCAACTGAGAAGCGATACTATCTGCAACTAATTTTGCATCTAATTCAGGTTTTTTAACTTCAGCAATATTGATTTGAGCTGGAACACCGGCAATATTTGCAACGGCATTACGCAATTTCTCAACATCTTCACCTTTTTTACCAATTACGATTCCTGGGCGAGCAGTGTGAATTGTCACACGAATACTCTTAGCAGGGCGTTCAATTGTAATACGTGAAACTGAAGCACTCGCTAATTCTTTATATAAGAATTGACGTACTTTGAAATCGCCGTCTAAATTATCAGCGAAATCTTGTGTATTCGCAAACCAAGTAGAGCTCCAAGGCTTAACTATACCAAGGCGAATACCATGTGGATGTACTTTTTGACCCATTGCTATTCCTCTACTTATTAACGATCTGACACAACCACAGTAATGTGGCTTGTACGTTTTAAAATACGATCTGCACGACCTTTAGCACGTGGCATAACACGCTTCATGCTAGGGCCTTCATCTACGAAAATCTTCGTAACTTTAAGATCATCGATATCTGCACCATCATTGTGCTCAGCATTAGCAATAGCAGACTCAAGCACTTTCTTAACTAAAGCAGATGCTTTTTTGTTAGTGAAAGTTAAAATTTCTAAAGCTTGAGCAACTTTTTTACCACGGATTAAATCCGCAACTAAGCGAGCTTTTTGCGCTGAAGTGCGAGCGTAACGATGTTTAGCTATTGTTTCCATCTTTTACCCCTTACTTCTTAGCTTTCTTATCCGCAGCGTGACCGCGGTAAGTACGAGTCGGTGCAAATTCACCTAATTTATGACCAATCATTTCATCTGATACATAAACTGGGACGTGCTGACGACCATTATGGACTGCGATGGTCAATCCGATCATTGACGGAATGATCATTGAACGACGGGACCAAGTTTTGATTGGTTTTTTATCCCCGCTTTCCACCGCCTTCTCTACCTTCTTCAACAAGTGTAGGTCAAGGAATGGACCCTTCTTGAGAGAACGTGGCATGGCTTATCCTCTTTATCTAATTAAAATTATTTACCACGACGACGTACGATAAATTTATCAGTACGTTTGTTATGGCGAGTTTTCTTACCTTTGGTTTGAACGCCCCAAGGAGTAACTGGATGTTTACCGAAGTTACGACCTTCACCACCACCATGTGGGTGATCAACAGGGTTCATTGCTGTACCACGAACTGTTGGACGAATACCTCTCCAACGTGTAGCACCAGCTTTTCCAAGTACGCGAAGCATATGCTCTGAATTACCAACTTCACCAATAGTAGCTGAACATTCAGATAATACTTTACGCATTTCACCTGAGCGAAGACGTAAAGTTACATAATTACCTTCACGAGCGATAATTTGTACATAGGCACCAGCTGAACGAGCAATTTGACCGCCTTTACCTGGTTTTAATTCAACATTATGCACTGTTGAACCAACAGGAATATTACGCATAGGTAATGAATTACCTGCTTTAATTGGCGCATTAATACCTGATTGGATTTGATCGCCTACACTTAGACCTTTAGGTGCTAAAATATAACGGCGTTCACCATCTTTATAAAGCACTAAAGCAATATTTGCAGAACGATTTGGATCATATTCAAGACGCTCAACTACCGCTGGGATATCTAACTTGTTACGTTTAAAATCGATTAAACGGTAATGTTGCTTGTGACCACCACCGATATGACGAGTAGTGATACGTCCTAAATTATTGCGACCACCAGTTTTAGATTTAGTATCTAATAATGGAGCGTAAGGTTTTCCCTTATGTAATTCAGCGTTTACGATTTTAACAACGTGACGACGACCAGCGGAGGTCGGCTTACATTTAACGATAGCCATTTATTTTTTCTCCTCCGAAATTACTCTGCTGCACCTTCAACGAAGTCCAATGATTGGCCCTCTTGAAGAGTAACATAAGCTTTTTTCCAGTCACTGCGACGACCTGATTTAGCACCGTGACGTTTAGTTTTACCTTTAATAACCACTGTACGGACAGAGTCAACCTTTACTTCAAATAATTGCGATACAGCGTTTGCAATTTCAACTTTATTTGCATCTAAAGCAACCTTGAAAACGATAGTATTTGATTTTTCAGCATTATTTGTTGCTTTTTCAGAGACATGTGGTGCTTTTAACACTTTTAGCAAACGTTCTTGGTGAATCATGCTAACATCTCCTCAATTTGTTTCACAGCATCAACAGTTACAACGACTTTATCAAATGCGATTAAGCTAACTGGATCAATTCCTTGAACATCACGAACATCTACTTTATATAGATTACGTGCGGCTAAGAATAAATTCTCGTCTAAACTTGCTGTGATAATTAACACATCTTCAAGCGCTAATTCTTTTAACTTTTGTACTAAAACTTTAGTTTTAGGTGCTTCAACTTCAAATTTTTCAAGAACAACTAAACGATCTTGACGAACAAGTTCGGAAAGAATGCTCTTAATTGCACCACGGTACATTTTTTTGTTTACTTTTTGGCTATGATCTTGTGGCTTAGCTGCAAAAGTAATACCACCTGAACGCCAGATTGGTGATTTAACATCACCAGCACGTGCACGACCAGTACCTTTTTGACGCCAAGGCTTTTTACCTGAACCAGACACTTCAGCACGAGTTTTTTGTGCACGAGAACCTTGACGAGCACCTGCTGCATAAGCAACAACAACTTGGTGAATCAATGCTTCGTTAAACTCACGTCCGAAGGTAGTTTCAGAAACAGTTAATGCACTTTGTGCATCTCTTACTACTAATTCCATCTCTATCTCCTAGACTATGCTTTTACTGCTGGTTTTACGATAACATCACTATTAGTTGCACCAGGAACAGAACCTTTAACTAATAATAATTTACGTTCAGCATCTACACGAACAACTTCAAGTGATTGAACAGTTACACGTTCAGCCCCTAAATGTCCTGCCATTTTTTTACCTTTAAACACACGACCTGGAGTTTGGTTTTGACCAATAGAACCAAGCACACGATGTGATAAAGAGTTACCATGTGTAGCATCTTGAGTACGGAAATTCCAACGTTTAACACCACCTTGGAAACCTTTACCTTTAGATGTACCTGTAACATCAACTTTTTTAACATCTGTGAAGATGTCTACGTTAATTTCTTGACCTAAAGTGAATTCTTCACCTTCTGTACGAAATTCCCATAAACCGCGACCAGCTTCAACACCTGCCTTAACGAAATGACCTGCTTCAGGCTTAGTTACACGACTCGCTTTTTTCGAACCTGTTGTAACTTGAACTGCAGTATAGCCATCGTTTTCAAGAGTTTTAACTTGAGTCACACGGTTGGATTCAATTTCGATAACTGTAACTGGTACGGACACACCATCTTCATTAAAGATGCGAGTCATACCAACTTTACGACCGATTAAACCAATCATTGTAATAACCTCTTAATTAACCTAGGCTGATCTGCACGTCAACGCCGGCAGCCAAATCTAAACGCATTAATGCATCAACAGTTTTCTCTGTTGGCTCAACTATATCTACTAAACGTTTGTGTGTACGAATTTCATATTGATCACGGGCATCTTTGTTTACGTGTGGAGAAATCAACACGGTAAAACGTTCTTTACGAGTAGGTAAAGGGATTGGACCACGAACTTGTGCACCTGTACGTTTAGCTGTTTCAACGATTTCCGCTGTTGATTGATCAATTAAACGATGATCAAATGCTTTTAAGCGGATTCGAATTCTTTGGTTCTGCATTAGACCAGAGCTCCAATAAATTAGCTAATAAAAAAACCGACACCATCAACTTGTATTTACAATAAAACAAACAAGTGAAGTGCAGTTAACCTTTTTATAGTTTTCAAATTGAAAACATTGTTAGTGTTACTTATCGTAACACTCATTCAATAAATGATTACATTGAATGCCTATCTTTATATTGATAGCTTTGGGATTATACAATATATTTCACAAATTGCAAATCTATTTTATCAAACTAACAAACTAATCCTAAGTTAATAATTAATTTTTAATTGTCGAATCAATATATCTTCTTGTATAATTACCACTCACATATCACAGTCAATATCTATTTATTTAATTTGTAACAAATGCTTAATATCGTTCCAAAGATCCGCTATTTACTACATAAAAAATTACGCCAAACACATAGAATATCCCATAAAACAATTGAATTTACTTGCCTACTAATAGGCTCATCACTCGTTGCTTTATTATCTTTTGGCTTTGCAAAACTTGCTGATCTTGGATTAGAATTAAATATATATTGGACGAATAAGTACCCTTATGCAATATGGATAATTCTTCCATTAGGATTGTCTTTTCTTACTTGGTTTACTACAACATATACTCCTTACGTTGCTGGTAGTGGAATACCTCAAGTAATCGCCTCCATAAATTTACCTCACAGTGCAAATAAAACACGATTAGTCTCATTTTTACAAACCTTATGGAAAATACCACTGACCTTTCTAGCAATGCTATTTGGGGCGTCTGTTGGACGTGAGGGACCTTCTGTTCAAGTTGGGGCAGCAACAATGCTTGCTTGGGGAAATTTATGCCGAAAATATGGAATTGCCTTTGTTGGCTTAAGAGCAAATGAGCTGATGGCAACCGGTGCAGCTGGTGGTCTTGCTGCGGCATTTAATGCTCCTTTGGCAGGTGTTATATTTGCCATTGAAGAATTAGCAAGAGGGGTTTTATTACGCTGGGAGCGAAAAGTATTATTAGGTGTTTTAGCTTGTGGTTTTATTATTATCGCTATTGCTGGTAATAATCCTTATTTTCCTCATTATAAGGGAGAAACTTCTGTCCCTTATATGTTTTTATGGATACTCTTATGCGGATTAACTTGTGGAATATTAGGCGGAATCTTTGCCAGACTATTAACTAAAGGCCTTGCCGGATTTTCTCCAACAAAAATAAGAGGATTTATTCGACGTCATCCTATTTATATATCATTTATTTTAGGATTAGTTCTTGCTTTAATTGGTAGCTGTGCCAAAGGACAAACCTATGGAACAGGATATAATGTAGTATCATCTGCCCTAGCTGGAGAACAGCTTGATGCTAACATTGGAATTATGAAGTTACTTGCAACAGTTGTAACTTACTGGACAGGTATTGCTGGTGGTATCTTTACTCCTGCATTAACAACGGGAGCAGGAATTGGCATACAAATACATACTTTAACTGGTGGTATAGTTGATCAACGTTTATTAATATTACTTTGTATGGCAGCATTTTTATCTGGGGCAACCCAATCACCAGTGACAGCAAGTGTTGTCGTGATGGAGATGACAGGTTCACAACCAGTATTATTTTGGTTACTCATTTGTAGCTTATTTTCATCAACTACCTCTCGCCAATTTAATCCAAAACCATTTTATCATTTTATGGCAATGCGTTTTAGACAGCTTGTTCAGGAAAATAATAAAGAAGAAAATAATAGAAGTGATAATTAAGCTATTTCATAGTACAATTCATCGTTTTCAATACTCATAATACAACTTTATGGAAAAGCCATCACAAAGTAACACTTTATATAGGGGACGTTTCTCCGTTGCACCAATGCTAGACTGGACAACTAAGCATTGTCGCTATTTTCATAGGCAATTTACTCAACATACTCTACTTTATACTGAAATGATCACAACGGGTGCAATTATTCATTCCAAGTATGATCATCTCACTTATCATCAACAAGAATTACCAGTCGCTTTACAATTAGGTGGATCAAATCCACAAGAACTTGAATATTGCACCAAGCTAGCTGAAAAATATGGTTATAACGAAATTAATTTAAATGTTGGTTGCCCCTCCGATCGAGTACAAAATGGTATGTTCGGCGCTTGTTTAATGGCAAAAAAAGAGTTAGTGGCAGATTGTATAAAAACAATGAAAAATACCACCGCACTTCCTGTCACGATCAAAACAAGAATAGGTATTGATGAGCAAGATAATTATGAATTTCTTTGTGAGTTTGTTCACGCAACACATCAAGCTGGTTGTAACGAATTTATTATCCACGCTAGAAAAGCGTGGTTATCTGGATTAAGCCCAAAAGAAAATCGAGAAATTCCACCACTAAATTATGAACGAGTGTATCAGTTAAAACGAGATTTTCCCCATTTAATGATTAGTATTAATGGAGGAATAAAAACAATAGAAGAAATAAAACAGCATTTACAATATGTCGATGGCGTAATGGTGGGACGTGAGGCTTATCAAAACCCTTCTTTATTGGGTTATATAGATAACGTACTATTTGATGAAAATCTACCAATAATATCGCCAAGGGAAGCCATTGAAAAGATGTACCCTTATATAGAACAACAACTTTCAAAAGGTGTCTATTTAAACCATATAGTCAGGCACATGCTAGGTGCTTTTCAAAAATGCAAAGGTGCTAGACAATGGAGACGACATATTAGCGAAAATGCACACAAGCCAAACGCAGGTCTCGAAGTTATTGAAACTGCACTAAAATTTATAGCTGAATAAAGAAAGGAATGTCTCTCACCATACGATAAACGAGAGACATTCCGATACTAAACTATTCAGCCTTTTTCAAAATACTATACAGTTCATCTTTCAATCGTAGCTTTTCTTTTTTTAAATCCTCAATTTCAGTTGGAGTGGCTAATTCAAGATTTGCCTCAAAATTTTTAATTTTTTGATCTAATTCATTATGTTTATCAAACAAACGTGAAAAATGCGCATCTTCATTTTTTAATTTGCTGATCAGATCACGAAATTCTGGAAACATAATAACTCCTTATTATTAAATAGTTACGAATTGAACTGGTATTGATTGTAATAAAATTCAAAATTAATAACCGTGCGACAGATCACAAATTACTATATTCTAAAAATAAAAAAGGTCATATTTACTTAGAAATAAATATAACCAATTAACCTACATAAAATATCAGATAATCATTTCTATTATCAATAAGTTGCCCATAAATCATATTCATCCGCTTGGATAATATTTACTGAAATAATCTCACCTACCTGTATTTTTTTATTTGAAACATTATCAATATAGACAACACCATCAATTTCTGGCGCATCAGCCATTGAACGACCTATTATTCCTTCATTATCGATCTCATCAATAATAACATCTAATGTACGTCCCACTTTTTGTAGTAAACGCTCTGCTGATATTTGTTGCTGTAATTGCATAAATCGATGATAACGTTCTTCTTTTATATCTTCAGGTATTTGATCAGGCATATCCGTTGCGATAGCCCCATCAACAGGACTAAATTTAAAACATCCCACACGATCTAATTGTGCTTCTTTTAAAAAATCAAGTAATTGCTGAAAATCTTCTTCGGTTTCTCCTGGAAATCCCACAATAAATGTAGAACGTAAGGTTAAATCAGGGCATATTTCACGCCATTGTTTAATTCTATCTAACGTTCTCTCTATTGAGCCTGGACGTTTCATTGCTTTCAGAATCCTAGGGCTAGCATGCTGTAACGGAATATCTAGGTATGGTAATATCTTACCTTTCGCCATTAATGGTATTAATTTATCTACATGAGGGTACGGATAAACATAATGTAATCTTACCCAAGCACCTAAATCACCTAATTTTTCACATAATGTAAGTAAATCATTTTTGATCGGCATACCATTCCAGAATACCGTTTTAGATTTATTGTCTTTGGTTTTATCAAGAGAGTAAGCTGAAGTATCTTGAGATACCACTAAAATCTCTTTTACCCCAGAATCAACTAAACGTTTAGCCTCATCTAAAACTTGTACAATAGAACGACTATCTAAATCGCCACGCATAGAAGGAATAATACAAAATGTACAACGATGATCACAACCTTCTGATATTTTCAAATAAGCATAGTGTTTAGGTGTTAATTTAACACCTTGCTTAGGTACTAAGTTCACATAGGGATTATATTCTGGCTTTGGAACATACTTATGAACGTGTTTCATTACAGCCTCATAACTATGTGGTCCAGTAATTTCTAATACTTTTGGATGCACTTCACGAATTTGATTCTCTTTTGCCCCGAGACAACCCGTTACGATTACTTTACCGTTAGCTTCAAGAGCCTCTCCTATTGATTCTAAAGACTCTTGAACTGCACTATCAATAAACCCACAAGTATTTACAATAACTAAATCTGCCCCTTCATAGGTAGGAATAATATTATAACCATCAGCACGTAGTTCTGTTAAAATTCTTTCAGAATCAACCAAGTTTTTAGGACAGCCAAGACTAACAAAGCCAATATTAGGTGAAGAACGCATAAAAATATCTCAATAATAATTAAAGTGGCTAATTCTACAAAAAATAACCATAAATTGCGACATTTATCATATTATCTCTAAATAAATTCATTGATAAAAAATAAACAAGATTGATTAATTCGCCTAGCGAAAAAAAATACGACTGATACAATGGATAAAAATTTTACGATACAGAGATACAAGATGTTAAACATTAATTATTGGCTTGATTACTTAATTCATAGTGAAAATATTTATATTCTAATGAAAATGTTTTTTGCAATGACATTAGGTGGGATTATTGGTTTAGAAAGGGAGTTAAAGCATAAGCCCGTAGGTATAAAAACTTGTATTATTATTGCTGTAACAACTTGCATATTAACCATAGTATCCATTAAATCGGCAGAACATTATGCTCAAGTATCAGAAAATATACGAACTGACCCAATGCGTTTAGCTGCTCAAGTTATCAGTGGCATTGGTTTTCTTGGTGCGGGTGTTATTTTACGAAAAACTAATGATGCAATATCAGGTTTAACCACAGCTGCCATTATTTGGGCTGCCGCAGGTGTTGGAATTGCAACTGGTGCAGGATTCTTTTTTGATGCCTTCATTGCAACAATTATCATATTAATGGCAATTAGAATTAGCCCGAGAATCCGTAAATTGGTGAGAAGTGGGAAAAAATCAACGAATAAAAGCAAAATTATATTACATATTGAAACACCATTATTAATTAGCGAGATAATATCAATTCTAACGGAAAATAATTACTTGATAGAAAATATATCCATTAAGGATCAAACTAATAATAATTTAAAATTAACCATAAAATGTAACATATCAAGTAAAGCAATGATTCAAGGGGTTTATACATTATTAAGGGAAAAATCCGGTGTACTCAGTATTGATTTAGAAAACTAGGTAAATTTAACAAAATACGACCGCACTTCTGCTTAATCTCAACATAAAAAAATGGTTTTATATAAACCATTTTTTCCCAAAAAAGAAAATAGCTAGTCCTAATGCAACAGTAAAAAACCCCAATAATTGCCATAAATCCATTGGGCGTTTTGGCATACCTATCAACCCAAAATGATCAATAACCAAAGCACCAATTAGCTGACCAATAATAATGAAAAATAACATATTAGTAATACCCATTTTGGGTGCTAAAAAAATTGTTGCAATAACTGCAAATGCACCAAGAACACCGCCAATTAATTTCCACCAAGATTGTCTTGGGAAATGTTGAAATGTAGAAATGAAATCGACCTTAATTAAACATATAATTAACAATACAATGGTTCCAACTAAAAAAGACATCAGGGCAGCAACAATCGGTTGATTTAAAAAAGTACTTGCTAATTGACTATTTATTGCTGACTGAGTAGCAAAAGCAAGCCCCGCAAAAAAAGCGATAAAAATAAAAGAAATAAGCATAAATAACCTAAAATAAAGAAAATAAATGTTATTTTACTATACTATCCGAATAAAAAAAGATTATCATTGTGTTGTTGCACAATCAAATAGCTAGCTACAACGTGATCTAGTTCAATTATTTTTTTATTAAAAAGAGGTAATATATCTCCTGTTATTTTCAAATACTAGAGGAAAAAATAACAATGACAAATGCACAACTAATGCAAGAAGGCATAAATTTAATGATCTCAGGTATGGGATTTGTTTTAGTTTTTTTGCTTATATTGATCTTTGCAATAGGATTAATGTCAAAAATAATTAATCAATATTTCCCAGAGCCAATCTCGCCGACTCCTACAGCTAAACCAACACAGTCTATAGTAGAAAATGACGTAGATCACTTACGTCCAATTATAGTTGCTGCAATAGCTCATCATCGTCGCCAAAAAGGCCTTAACTAATTTATTTGGAGAAAACAATGACTACTCAACCTAAAAAAATAGCAATTACCGATGTTGTTTTAAGAGATGCACATCAATCGCTCTTTGCGACAAGATTACGTTTAGATGATATGCTACCTATTGCTGCAGAGTTAGATAAGATCGGCTACTGGTCGTTAGAAGCATGGGGAGGCGCAACCTTTGATGCTTGTATTCGTTTTTTAGGCGAAGATCCTTGGGTTCGTTTAAGAGAATTAAAAAAAGCCATTCCAAATACCCCGCTACAAATGTTACTACGTGGTCAAAACTTGTTAGGCTATCGTCATTATGCTGATGATGTTGTAGATCGCTTTGTAGAACGTGCTGTAACCAATGGTATGTCGGTATTCCGTGTCTTTGATGCGATGAATGATCCAAGAAATATGCAACAAGCATTAAAAGCTGTTCGCAAAAATGGTGCTCATGCACAAGGAACATTAAGCTACACCACAAGTCCTGTTCATACATTAGAAACTTGGTTAGATGTGACCGAACAATTACTTGAAATTGGAGTTGACTCTATCGCTATTAAAGATATGTCTGGTATCTTAACTCCAGTTGAAGCTTATAAATTAGTGAGTGAAATCAAAAAACGCTATGATATACGTCTTCATTTACATTGCCATGCAACCACGGGACTTTCTGAAATGACCTTGTTAAAAGCAATTGAGGCTGGCATTGATAATGTTGATACTGCAATTTCATCTATGAGTGGTACTTATGGACACCCTGCGACAGAATCTATTGTTGCCGCATTACAAAACACACAATACGATACCGAATTAAATATTTCTGAAATTGAAAAAATATCAGCTTATTTCCGTGAAGTCCGTAAAAAATATCATAAATTTGAAGGTCAACTAAAAGGTGTTGATAGTCGTATTTTAGTTGCTCAAGTTCCAGGTGGAATGCTTACAAACTTAGAAAGCCAATTAAAACAACAAAATGCAACGGATAAATTAGATCTTGTTTTACAAGAAATTCCTAAAGTGCGTGAAGATTTAGGTTATATTCCATTAGTTACCCCGACCTCTCAAATTGTTGGGACTCAAGCAGTAATTAACGTATTAATGGGTGAGCGCTATAAAACTATCGCTAAAGAAACAGCTGGTATTCTAAAAGGGGAATATGGGCGTACACCAGCACCAGTAAACGTTGAATTACAAGCCAAAGTGCTAAATGGAGAACAACCAATTACTGATCGACCAGCAAACCATTTAGAGCCCGAAATGGATAAATTAGTCGCAGAAGTAAAACAAACAGCTAAAGAAAAAGGTATTACATTATCTGAAAACGAGATTGACGACGTATTAATCATGGCATTATTCCCACAAGTTGGATTAAAATTCTTAGAAAACCGTGGTAATCCAGATGCCTTTGAACCAGCTCCAACCATTCAAAAACAAGAAGCTAAACCGACAACACCAACAAAAGCACCAGTAGCAACGAGTGGAGCTTCAGTTTATACAGTAGAACTAGAAGGTAAAGCCTTTGTAGTGAAAGTGAGTGAAGGTGGTGATATTAGTAATATTACACCAGTTACAACACCAACGGTAACACAACCAACTGCCGCTACCTCTCCAGCAGCGAATACCATACCAGTTACCGCGCCAATGGCGGGTAATATTTGGAAAGTTGTAGCAACAGAAGGGCAAAAAGTCGCAGAAGGTGATGTATTATTAATTCTAGAAGCAATGAAAATGGAAACAGAAATTCGTGCGTCACAAGCTGGTACAGTACAAAATATAACTGTAAAAGCTGGAGACGCAGTGGCTGTAGGTGACACGTTACTGACTCTTGCATAGGTGGCAATTATGGAAAGTATATTCTCGTTAATACGAGGAATGGGCATAATGCATATTGAACTAGGACAAGCAATTATGATTGCTGTTAGTTTAGTATTATTATGGCTTGCCATTGCTCGAAAATTTGAACCATTGTTGCTTTTACCCATAGGATTTGGTGGCTTATTATCCAATATTCCTGAAGCAGGTCTGGCAATGACTGCCTTAGATAATTTATTGCATAGTGGCTCGGCAGAACAAATTGCGATTATTGCAGGAAAACTTGGCGCTATAGCCGATCCCATTGCAATAAAACATGCACTTAATAACGCAGTACCTTCATTGCAAAATGAATTGGAAGTGCTTGCTGGCGATATGGGATATAATTCTGGCGTCTTAGCACTATTTTACAAAGTTGCTATCGGTTATGGAGTTGCTCCTTTAATTATCTTTATGGGAGTGGGCGCAATGACAGATTTCGGTCCTTTGCTTGCGAATCCGAAAACACTACTTTTAGGTGCTGCCGCACAATTTGGAATATTCGCCACCGTTTTAGGTGCATTGGGATTAAACTGGCTGGGTATTATTGATTTTACTTTACCACAAGCAGCTGCAATAGGAATTATTGGTGGTGCTGATGGTCCAACAGCCATTTATCTTGCAAGTAAACTTGCCCCAGAACTACTAGGCGCAATTGCAGTAGCGGCTTACTCTTACATGGCATTAGTCCCCCTAATTCAACCGCCAATAATGAAAGCACTAACATCAGTAGAAGAACGAAAAATCAAAATGGTACAATTGCGTACTGTAAGCAATCGTGAAAAAATCTTATTTCCTATTGTACTATTGGTTTTAGTTGCACTCTTACTTCCTGATGCAGCCCCATTACTTGGTATGTTCTGCTTTGGAAACTTAATGCGCGTAAGTGGTGTTGTTGAACGCTTAAACGATACCGCACAAAATGCCCTAATCAATATCGTTACTATTTTCTTAGGACTTTCTGTCGGTGCAAAATTAGTGGCTGATAAATTCCTACAACCACAAACATTAGGTATTCTACTATTAGGCGTCATTGCATTTGGTATCGGAACAGCAAGTGGAATTTTAATGGCTAAATTATTAAATCGCTTTTCTAAGAATCCTGTTAATCCTCTTATTGGCGCAGCTGGAGTATCGGCCGTGCCGATGGCAGCGAGAGTAGCGAATAAAGTCGGCTTAGAGGCGGATCATCAAAACTTTTTATTAATGCATGCAATGGGACCAAATGTTGCAGGTGTTATAGGCTCTGCCATAGCAGCAGGTGTAATGTTAAGATATATTTCAGGAATAATGTAGTTTCTTAGCGACTTTATCTAAATAAAACTTTAAAAAGAGTGTTTAATATGAATATATTAGAACACTCTTTTTTTTATTAAAAATCTCTGGGATAAAATAAATATAAAATAAAGTTTGCTTTATTTTATTATACGTGTTCTAATAACTAACAGCTAAAGCAGTTTAGATAAGTTCGTTATTTAAAGTTCTTCCTCGTTTTACAAGTTTTAAATTTGTTCTTGAAAGTACTCGCAATATCATCTCTATTTAAAATTCTAATTATTAGCACTATCACTTGAAATTTTTCAAGTACAAATTAAGATTTAATTATATAAGGAAGACAACATGTCTAAATTAAACGGTTCAGTAAAATGGTTCAACTCTGATAAAGGTTTTGGTTTCATCACTCCAGAAGATGGCGGTAAAGATTTATTCGTTCATTTTTCAGGTATTATCGGTGACAACTACAGAACTTTAAATGAAGGTGATCGCGTAGAATATAATGTACAAGATTCACAACGTGGACCTGCCGCTATTGATGTTATGGTTATCTAGACCTAAACAATAGAATTCTTAAGAACGCACTTACTATAAAATGTAAGTGCGTTTTTTTATCTCTAAAGCCAACCAAAACACTAAACAAGAATTATTTTTATTTGAAATAAGTTCTAGTTAACTATATCATTTACTCTTCTACTAAAATATATTGATAATTTATCCACTAACTTATTTTATCTTTAATATAAATATAAAATTTGGGAGTAAGATTCTATGATGATAGATAAACGTCTTATTAATACAGTTTCTAATAGTAAAAAATGGATCGCTATTAATGTACTATGGAACTGGATAGCATTGATTGGTGGTATTATTAGTGCAGTTATTTTTGCATACAGCTTGCAACAAGCTTTTTATCATACCTTAAACTTATCAAGTGCGGTCTTTTTTTTGGTTATTTTATTGCTTTCTCTTGCATTAAGAGCATTCGCAGGTAAAAAAGCAGTTCAAGCTTCTTACAAAGCTAGTACACAAGTTAAACATCAACTTCGTACATTGATTTATCAAAAAATCTCATCAATGCCTTTAAATCAAGTTAATCAACAATCTACTTCTTCAATTATTCAGGTTGCATCAGAAGGAGTAGAACAACTTGAAATTTATTTTGGACGTTATTTACCGCAACTATTTTATAGCTTACTTGCTCCCCTTACCCTTTTCATTTTTCTTGTATTTTTTAATGCACCAACGGCAATTATTTTACTTATTTGTGTACCACTTATTCCAATGTCAATTATTGCGGTGAATAAAATAGCCAAACGCTTACTAAAAAAATATTGGGCAATTTATGTAGGGTTGGGTAGTAGCTTTTTAGATAATTTACAAGGATTAGTAACTTTAAAAATTTATCAAGATGATGCTTATAAAGCAAAACAAATGGATATTGAAGCAGAAAACTTTCGTACTATTACCATGAAAGTTCTCACCATGCAATTAAACTCCGTTTCACTTATGGATTTATTAGCTTATGGTGGTGCTGCAATAGGTATTATTACTGCATTATTACAATTCCAAAATGATGGCATAACAATTTTTGGCGTGATTTTATTTATTTTACTTTCATCAGAATTTTTTATTCCATTACGCTTACTCGGCTCTTTCTTTCACGTAGCAATGAATGGTAAAGCAGCCTCTGAAAAAATCTTTACATTATTAGATGCACCAGTAGAAGAAAATAAAAGTGCGGTAGATTTTTTAAACGAAAATGAAATAGCAATTAGAATTGAAAACTTACAATTTGCTTATTCTTCAGAAAAAATAGCCATTAGTGACTTAAGCCTAGATATAAAACCTAGAAACTTAACCGTTTTTGTTGGTAAAAGTGGTTGTGGAAAATCAACATTAGTGTCTTTATTAATGGGATTTAATCAAGCTCAACAAGGAAAAATTCTATTTAATAAACAAGAATTAACTCAAATTAATCGTCATTCTTTCTATAAAACAGTCTCTCTTGTTAGCCACAATAGCTATATTTTTAAAGGTACATTACGAGAAAACATGTTAATGGCTCAAGTTAATGCAACTGACGAGCAAATTTATCAAGTATTAGAAGAAGTAAACCTAGGTAATTTTGTTCGCCAGAATGGTGATTTAGAAATGAAACTACTCAGTCGTGGTAGTAATTTATCTGGTGGTCAAATCCAACGTTTAGCTTTAGCTAGAGCCTTATTACACAATGCTCAAGTATATATTTTTGATGAGGCCACTAGCAACATTGATATTGAGAGCGAAGAAATCATTCTTGGGTTTATACAACGTTTAAAAATAGAAAAAACTATCATTATGATTTCACATCGCCTTGCCAATGCCGTTTCAGCTGATCAGATTTATGTTTTAGATAAAGGACAGGTAGCAGAGCACGGTACCCATACACAGCTTATGGAACAAAATGGAATTTATGAGAATATGTTCAGTCAACAAAAAGAATTAGAAAATATCAGAAAAGGGGGAAGCCATGCGTAAAAATGGTTTTGTCATTATGTGGCAACTAATGAAATTGGTTACACCACTTGCTCATATCATGGCATTTACAATTATTATGGGCGTATTAGGCTTTCTTTCAGCTATTTTCATTATGGTTCTTGGTGCTATGGGCTTGATTGATCTTTTGAATCTTCCAACACATCTCAGTTTTTCAACAATTTTGACCGCACTTGTAGTGCTTGCTGTAGCTCGTGGTATTTTACGTTACCTTGAACAAATGTCAGGGCATTATATTGCCTTTAAATTACTAGCACTATTACGAGATAAAGTATTTACCTCTTTAAGAAAACTAGCATTTGTAAAATTACAAGGAAAACAATCTGGGCAACTTTTATCTCTAGTTACCAATGATATTGAATTATTAGAAGTTTTTTATGCTCATACCATCGCCCCCGTAATGATTGCAATCTTAACTTCGTTAATTTTATTAACTGTATTTAGCCATATTTCCCTATGGTTAGCTTTTATTGCACTTTTAGCCTATCTTACTATTGGCTTTCTACTACCTGTTTTTACCACAAAAATGGCTAGAGAAGATGGACGCCAATACCGTGAATTAGTGGGTGAAATGAATGATTATTTTCTTGATAGTATTCGAGGAATGAAAGAAATTCAGTTATTTGGTAATGAAAATGAACGTTTAAAAGAAATCAATCAACGTAGTGAAAATATTGATAAAGCCTTTTTAAAAATTAAATTACAAGAAGGGAAAGTACGTTCCTATACAGAAATTGCGGTTTCGATTTTTAATATTCTTATTCTATTCATTGGCTTAATTTTATTTTACTATCAACAAATTAACTTTACAGGCTTGCTTCTTTCTGTGATCTTATTAATGTCTAGCTATGGTCCTGTCATTGCTTTAAGTAATTTATCTAATAATCTGTTACAAACCCTAGCAAGCGGAGAACGTGTTCTAAGTTTACTTTCAGAATTACCTGATTTAGAAGATGTTGAAAATGGTCAGAATTTGAAAAGTGCGGATCAAATTATCGTAGAAAATATTAGTTTTGCTTATGAAAATGAAGCAATCCTTTCTCATCTTTCGTTTACCTTAAATAAAGGACAAATTCTTGGTATTCATGGACGTAGCGGTAGTGGGAAAAGTACATTGCTCAAATTATTGATGCGTTTTTATGATCCTCAAGAAGGAAATATTAAAATTGGTGGTATTGATTTAAAACTGATCAATACCCATAATTTACGCGAAAACATAGCTTATATTACCCAGCAAACTTATATTTTCAATGAAAGTATCTATGAAAATATCATCATGGCAAACCGTCAAGCAACGAAAGAGCAAGTCGTAGAAGCTGCGAAAAAAGCCTCTATTCATGAGTTTATTATGAGCTTACCTGAGGGCTACGATACAAAAGTAACAGAATTAGGGAATAGCTTATCGGACGGAGAAAAACAACGTATCGGTATTGCTCGAGCCTTTTTACACAATGCACCAATTATTTTACTTGATGAGCCTACAAGTAACCTAGACAGCTTAAATGAGGCGATTATTTTACAATCGCTGTTAACAGAGAAAGCAAATAAAATAATTATTTTAGTCAGCCATAGGAATTCTACAATGGCAATTTGTGATCAGGTTATTAAAATTGAAAATGGTAGAGTATCGTAAATAGAGCTTATTATGATAAAAAACTGCTCTTCATTTTAAAAATTAAATAACATATTTAACTTTTTAACGATCAAGTAACTATTGAGTGTGATAGTTACTTTTTTTTGGTTATAATCGACCTTATTAATAATTGACAGTACTATTAAAATAATGAATATCTTAATTATTGGACCTTCTTGGGTTGGTGATATGATAATGTCCCACAGCCTATATCAAGTACTAAAACAACAATACCCACATTGTGAAATTGATGTACTCGCACCTAACTGGTGTAAACCCTTATTAGCTCGTATGCCAGAAATCCGCAAAGCATTAACCATGCCAATTGGACATGGTACTTTTGGCTTAATGGAACGTTATAAAATAGGTAAAAGTTTACGTAATCAATATGATATGGCGATTGTTCTCCCTAACTCATTAAAATCTGCTTTTATTCCTACTTTTGCGAAAATCCCTATTCGTCGAGGATGGAAAGGAGAAAGTCGCTACGGTTTCTTAAATGATCTGCGTAGTAATAAAAATGATTATCCAATGATGGTACAACGTTATATTGCCTTAGGTTTTGAAAAAAGTGCGGTACCAAATTCGGAAGATTTAACTATACCCGCCCCCTATTTGATATTGGATAAACAAGAAATAGAAAATACTAAAAACTATTTTTCGGAACAACTTCAACTAACAAATAATCGCCTCGCTATTGGATTTTGTCCTGGTGCTGAATTTGGTCCAGCAAAACGCTGGCCACATTACCATTATGGAAAATTAGCTCAATTATTAATAGAAAAAGGTTATAGCATACGATTATTTGGTTCTGAAAAAGATCATCAAGTTGCTGAGGCTATTCGCCTTAGCCTAGCAAACGAGTTACAGTCATATTGTATCAATCTTGCGGGGCAAACCTCATTAAATCAAGCGGTAGATTTAATTGGTGATTGTCGTGCAGTTGTAACCAATGATAGTGGATTAATGCATGTTACTGCGGCATTAAAATGCCCTTTAGTGGCGCTATATGGACCGACAAGCCCTCAATATACCCCTCCATTATCAGATACCGCAGAAATTATCCGACTAATCAAAGGGGGATTAATAAAAGTACGAAAAGGACAAGATAGTCAAGAAGGTTACCATCAAAGTTTAATTGATATTACGCCTGAAATGGTAATGGAAAAACTTGAGAAATTAATTCTATGAACATTTGTTTAATCAAAACATCATCAATGGGAGATATTATTCACACGCTTCCTGCTCTCACTGATGCGAAAAATGCAATACCTAATCTACGAGTAGATTGGGTTGTAGAAGAAAATTTCACCGAAATTCCTCTTTGGCATAGTCTTCAAAATGCTGGGATCGTTAATCAAGTTATTCCTATTGCTTTACGCCGTTGGCGGAAAAAAATTTTTTCTGTAAATACAAAAAATGAGTGGAAAAACTACCGCACTTTGATTCAGCAACAACAATATGATGTAATTATTGATGCACAAGGATTAATTAAAAGTGCTTTATTTGCCACAAGGTTAGCACAGGGGAAAAAATATGGTTACGATAGGCATTGTGCTAGAGAACCCTTAGCTAGTTGCTTCTATCAAAAAAAATTTTATATTGATTATCAACAGCACGCTGTTGAACGAATTAGACAACTTTTTGCATCAAGCCTGAATTATATAAAACCAAATACGGCGGCAGATTATGGAATTCTCAATCAATTTCAACAAGCTAATATTGAACAGCCCCCCTATATTATGTTTATTCATGCGACAACACGTGAAGATAAACATTGGCAGAATACTAAATGGAAAGAATTAGCCCAAAATATTACCGCACTTGGTTTTCATATAAAACTTCCTTGGGGAAATGAGCAGGAAAAACAACAAGCAAACTTAATTGCAGAAAAAATAGAAAATACTCATGTATTAAATAAATTAACGCTCACTCAACTAGCTTATGAAATCGCTAATGCTCAAGCAATCATTTCAGTTGACACGGGATTAGCACATTTAGCAGCCGCATTAGATAAAACAAATATTACTCTTTACGGTGCAACAGATCCCCAATTAATAGGTACATACGGAAAAAACCAAATTCATTTAAAAAAAGAAAAAATGGAACTGATTAGTGTTAATGAAGTATTTAATCTGTTGAAAGAAATATTATAAGGGGAATATTCCCCTAATTTATTCAGTTATTTTCTGACTTTAAATTTAATGTTTTTATCATTGCATAAAATACAATAATTAAAAAGAAATAAAAAATATTCCCTGAGTTATGCGTAAAAAATCCTTGACTAAGATTGTAGAACATCACTGATGAAATATGCACAATTCCTAATATTACCACACTACGTATTTCTAAATTATGAGACTTTGAGCTTTTTATAAAAAACCAGAGTGGCATAAGTAAAATGCCTAATAACGCCAATAATCCTAAAACTCCTCGTTTTGATAGATCATCTAAATATTGATTATGGGCATGATCAAATCTTGCGACTGTCGGATGAATAATTTTCTCTTTTGCTTGTTGCTTACGTTTTTCAATGACCCCCTGCTGCCCCCAACCTAATATAGGTTTTTCTTTCGCCATTAGAACAGCACTTTTCCACATTTCAAAACGAGCCCCCAAAGAAGTATTCGCTCTATCCTTCTCAAAATAAGCAACCATTTCATTCTTAGCTAAATTAATCCTTGATATAACCTGTGTCTTTGGTATTAACGATATACTAACAACAGAAATAATCATTAAACTACCAATAATAATAAAAAATCTTTTAGATAAAGTTTTTCTATATGTAAATAAAATAAACCCAATAATAAAAGGTGAGCCAATCCAACCGCCTCTTGCGGTAGATAAAAAACTACCTAACATACCAAACAAAGTAGCAATAAGGCAAAATACTGTAAAACGATATTCTTTTTTTGATAGAAAATAAAGTGCAATTACCAAAGAAAACATTCCTAAAGACATAGCTATATCCCCTCCTTGAATAGCCATAATTCTAGGAGAGAAAGCTCTAGGGACATTTAAATAAAATCGATCATACAATGCTACTAGCCCCACAATGACAGAGCCAATAGGAATACTATAAAGTAAAACTTTAAAACGGATTTGATACTGGTAAAACAACAGTAACAATGGGAGAAGTAGAATTAAACGACTTGGATTATCTAATTCACTTGCGTTTCCTCTATGAACAATAAAAGATAGAAGAAACATTCCAAAATAAAAAAGATAGCTAAAAATTAATAATTTTTCATTAGTATCAATAAGATATTTTTTCTTTTTTATCAAAAAAATTAAATAGCCTGAACCAATTACTATAAGCCTGATCTTATATATATTAATAAGGTTAATAATTTTTATATTAACAATACCTAAAACCACAAAAGCTCCAATAAGGAGCTTTTATCTAATTAATCTAAAATCTTATTTGATTTAGATAACAGCAACATCAATTGCTGCAGGACCACGTTGTGAAT
>NZ_SLXI01000005.1 GCF_004345785.1 Bisgaardia hudsonensis | reverse complement strand
TCTCACGGACCTTTTTCTTGGGGAACTGATGCGGATAATGCGGTACATAATGCAGTGGTTTTAGAAGAAATTGCTTATATGAATTTATTTACACGTCAACTTCGTCCTAATTTACAACCTATGCAACAAGATTTGTTGGATAAGCATTATTTACGTAAACATGGGAAGAATGCTTATTATGGGCAGTAGAATGAAAAAGGAGAAATTATGACTAAGCCATTATTACAAATAGCTCTTGATTCATTAAGCATAGAAAAAGCTATTCAGGATGTAAGACAAGTAGCAAATTTTGTTGACATAATTGAAGTTGGCACAATTCTTGCTTGTTCTGAAGGAATGAAAGCAATATCAATTATTCGATCATTATATCCTGATCATATTATTGTATGTGATTTTAAAACTACTGATGCAGGCGGGGTTTTAGCTAAAATGGCATTTGAAGCCGGCGCAGATTGGTTAACGGTATCTGCTGCTGCTCATCCTGCAACCAAATTAGCTTGTCAAGCTGTTGCAGAGGAGTTCAATATGCTCAATCCCCATTTAAAGAATAAAAAAGAAATTCAAATTGAATTATATGGAAATTGGACATTACAAGATGCGGAAAGTTGGATCAGTTCTGGTATTCAACAGGCTATTTATCATCGTTCTCGAGATGCGGAATTAGCTGGGAAAAGTTGGCAAAATGAAGATTTATTATTAATGAAAAATTTATCTGACTTAGGAATAGAGGTTTCGATAACTGGCGGTATTGTTCCTCAAGATATTCATCTATTTAAAGATATTAAAAATACTAAAGCTTTTATTGCGGGTAGAGCGTTAACAGGAGAAAATGGTATAGCAACGGCACAGCATATTTCTTCTGAAATTGAAAAATACTGGTAATTTTGACCGCAGTTTGTTCTATAGCATAACAATTGAATATGTGATTATAGTGATTGCTAATACCGGGCAATACTTTACTTTTGCTTAATACAACGTTACATACTCATGGTCACAAATTTTATTTAGTTGAAGAATTTGCAGTAATTATTTCTATAATAAAAATCTATAACTATTTATGAAGAATATGGTTATAATACGGTGGTTACGTAGAGTACGTTAAGAATATTTAATTATTGTTTTGGCTTTGTGACTAAGGATTACAATAAAATACGACTGCACTCAAGCAAAAGAATTTATAGGTAAAATAGACCAATAATTACAGTTCTTAACAGAACGTGAATTTTATTAGTAATATAATAGTTTATCCTATGATAGTTGGATACTTGATAAAAGATAGATGTGAATTTACCATCGAATAGGAAAATTAGAAATTAGGTTAGTTTTAAATTTTTAATAAATAATTAGCAATAAATTGGAGAATATTATGACAGATCGTCAACCACTCGCAAATGCGATACGTTTTTTAAGTATGGATGCGGTACAAAAAGCAAAATCAGGACACCCTGGTGCCCCAATGGGAATGGCGGATATAGCCGAAGTGCTATGGCGTGATTTTTTACATCATAACCCTACTAATCCTAAATGGGCTAACCGTGATAGATTTGTACTTTCAAATGGTCATGGTTCAATGCTGATTTATAGCTTACTTCATCTTTCTGGTTATGATTTGTCAATTGATGATTTAAAACAATTCCGTCAATTACATTCTAAAACACCAGGGCACCCTGAATATGGTTATGCACCAGGTGTAGAAACAACAACTGGACCTCTTGGGCAAGGTATCACTAATGCGGTTGGTATGGCGATTGCAGAAAAAACATTAGCTGCTCAATTTAACCGCGAAGGACATGATATTGTTGATCATTATACTTATGCATTTTTAGGTGATGGTTGCTTAATGGAAGGGATTTCTCATGAAGCTTGTTCATTAGCTGGTACATTGGGTTTAGGTAAATTAATAGCATTTTATGATGATAATAATATCTCAATTGATGGTGAGGTAGAGGGGTGGTTTACTGATAATACACAAAAACGTTTTGAAGCTTATGGTTGGCACGTTGTACCACAAATTGATGGGCATAATTCACAACAAATCATTGATGCAATTAAACAAGCTCAAGCTGAAAAAGACAAGCCGACATTAATTATTTGTAAAACGATTATTGGTTTTGGCTCACCAAATAAATCTGCTTCTCATGATTCTCACGGTGCACCATTAGGTGATGAGGAAATTGCGTTAACTCGTCAAGCATTAAATTGGAATTATGCTCCATTTGAGATTCCAGCCGATATTTATGCACAATGGGATGCAAAAGCAAAAGGTCAGAAACTTGAGCAAGATTGGAATACTAAATTTGTAGCTTATGAAAAAGCTTATCCAGAATTAGCAACAGAACTAGTGCGTCGTTTAAGTGGCGAGCTTCCATCAAATTGGGCTAAAGATAGCCAAGCATTTGTAGAGCAGTTACAAGCAAATCCTGCAAGTATCGCAAGTCGTAAAGCTTCACAAAATGCGATCGAAGCTTATGCAAAATTGTTGCCAGAGTTTTTGGGTGGTTCCGCAGATTTAGCGGGTTCAAACCTAACATTGTGGTCTGGTTCAAAACCAATCCGAGCGACTAAAAATACTGATGGAAATTATATTAACTACGGTGTTCGTGAATTTGGTATGTCAGCTATTATGAATGGTATTGCATTACATGGAGGCTTTATTCCTTATGGCGCGACATTCTTAATGTTCTATGAATATGCTCATAATGCGGTACGTATGGCAGCATTGATGAAACAGCGTACATTATTTGTTTATACCCATGATTCTATTGGATTAGGAGAGGACGGACCGACACATCAACCTGTTGAACAAACATCGGCGTTGCGTTTAATTCCTAATTTAGAAACATGGCGACCTTGTGATCAAGTTGAGTCAGCGATAGCATGGAAATCGGCAGTTGAGCGTCAAGATGGACCGAGTGCGTTAATTTTCACTCGTCAAAATTTAACACAAATGGACCGCACTTCTGAGCAATTAGCCAATGTTGCTCGTGGTGCTTATGTGTTAAAAGATTGTGTTGAAACACCTGATTTAATCTTTATTGCAACAGGATCTGAAGTTGAGTTAGCGGTGAAAGCAGCAGAACAACTTACTGCCGAAGGTAAAAATATTCGTGTTGTATCAATGCCATCAACGAATGTATTTGATAAACAAGACGAAGCATACCGTGAAAGTGTGTTACCAAGTTCAGTGACTAAACGTGTAGCGATTGAAGCTGGTATTGCAGATTTTTGGTATAAATATGTTGGTTTTGGTGGTCGTGTCGTTGCTATGAATAGTTTTGGTGAGTCTGCACCAGCAGATCAACTCTTCAAGCTTTTCGGCTTTACTGTTGAAAATGTAGTAGCGAAAGCAAAAGAAATTTTATAAAAATTGATTTTATTATATTAAGGCGTATCTTAAGGTACGCCTTTATTGTATTTGTAATATTATTCTCCCCTTTTTTCTCTGTTATTTATCCGCTAAAATGCCATAAACTAAAAAACAATGGGACAAAATTATGCCGACTATTAGCGTTGCAATGATTGTAAAAAATGAAGAACAAGATTTAGCACAATGTTTAGATACTGTGAAAGATTGGGTTGATGAGATTGTTATTCTAGATTCGGGAAGTACGGATAATACGGAAAATATTGCAAGTCAATATGGTGCAAAATTTTATGTCAATACAGATTGGCAAGGTTTTGGTAAACAACGTCAATTAGCACAGCAATATGTTACTAGTGATTATGTATTGTGGTTAGATGCTGATGAACGTGTAACAGATGAGCTTAAACAATCTATTTTAAGTGCAGTAGAAAGTGATCTAGAAAATACAGTTTATGAATTACCTCGTTTAAGTGAGGTGTTTGGGCGTGAAATTCGCCATTCTGGTTGGTATCCAGATTATGTTACTCGTTTATATAAAACATCTTTTGCTCAATATGGTGATGAGTTGGTACATGAAAAGGTACATTTACCTAAAAATGCAGTAACTAGAAAATTATCAGGCGACTTATTACATTATACTTACAAGGATATTCATCATTATTTAGTTAAGTCGGCTAGTTATGCAAAAGCTTGGGCAGAACAAAAGAAAAATGCGGGGAAAAAAGCTACTTTATTTCAAGGAGTAACTCACGGGATTAGCTGCTTTATTAAAATGTATATTTTAAAAGCAGGCTTTTTAGACGGTAAGCAAGGATTTCTTCTGGCTATTCTCTCTAGCCATTCTACTTTTGTGAAGTATGCAGACTTATGGTTGAGAACAAATAATAAGTAATTGATGTATTTATTATAAATGGCAGAAACCATATAAATTTCTGCCATTTTTTTATGTTTCATATTATGAAAGCTATAATTCCCATTGTTTTTTTATAAAGGGGACGATACTTTTTAAAGCATTATTAATATCAATAAGGGTTAAATTCATTTGTGAGGCTTTATCTTTTGGTGGACAAAAAGCAATATGTTTATTTTCTGCGTTGATTGGTCGCCAGCGAATTGGGAGTGCTGAGCGACGACTAGGGTAGAAGCCAATAGTTGGGATATTTAATGCACCACTTAGGTGTAGTGGTCCTGTTGAACCTGCTATAAATAAATCTGCACAAGCTAATGAATAGGCAAAATTAACTAAACCGTTGTTTTTATCGTATATCATAACAGAAGGATTGTTGATAAGGTTGGCTAGTTGGTGTGCTTTTTCGCTTTCATTAGGACCAGCAGTTAAGATAATATAACAGTCAGAATGTGCTAATAAACCTTGTGCAAGTTGAGCATATTGCTCTAATGAGAGATTATTAGCAGATCCACCTGATCCACTATGAATAAAAATCCATTTTTTACTTGTACTTATGCCAAGTTGTTTTGCTAATAAATTTTTATGATTTTCGACCGCACTTTTTTCAAAACTAAGATAGGGTAATTCTGGCTCAACTATAGCTCGCTTATGTTCCTTGAGAAAGCATCTCGCTAAATCCATATTGTATTCATATTCTGCCTTTGCCGATTGAGAACGACGTTGCGTTAGGCGGTGATTATATAAAAACTGAAATAATTTTGTAGCTGGAGCGAGGCGGTAGCTGATTTTTGATTGCCAAGTGAGTTTTGCATTGTACCAATCAGAAACAAAACTGATTACAGCGTCAAACTTTTCTCCTTTAATCTCAGTTAATACGCGTTTAAACTCGGACTTATTTTTTTTATTTTTCGCATCAATGATAATTTCATCAATATAAGGACAGATTTTAGCTATTGGTGCAGTATAGTCTGGTACAAGTGCAGTGATTTTTAATTCGGGGCATGAGCATTTTAATAATGCTAATGCAGGAAAGGATAAAATAAAATCACCGAGTTTATCATTGCGGATTATAAGTAGCTTTTGCATTAAATTTAATCTCAATAAAAATTTTTATCATTTTAGCAAATTTAATTGAAGTTAGTTAGATAACAATCGTTAATTTTCTTTAAACTTGCTTTTTTCTAAAAAAAGAGTAAGATCCTTAGGCTTTTTGTCTATATTCACAGAGAAAAAAGTAAGCATTCCCACTCCTTCGATGTGGGTTTTCTTTTAGTTTAATTATTCAGAGGAAGGTTATGGTAACCATTCGTTTATCTCGTGGCGGTTCTAAAAAACGCCCATTTTATCAAATTGTTGTAGCTGATAGTCGTTGCCCACGTGACGGTCGTTTTATTGAGCGTATTGGCTTTTTTAACCCATTAGCAAATGGTAATGCAGAACGTCTTCGCATTGATTTAGACCGTGTTAATGACTGGGTTTCAAAAGGTGCGTCTTTATCAGTACGTGTTGCAACATTAGTTAAAGAAGCAAGCAAAGCTGCTTAATTGCAGAATTTGACTTTAAGGTGAATAATATGGAACAACAAAGAATAGAAGTAGTTGGCAAATTAGGCTCAACCTATGGTATTCGTGGTTGGTTACGTATTTATTCATCAACAGAACAAGCAGAAAGTATTTTTGAGTATAAACCTTGGTTTTTAAAAATTAAGGGCGTTTGGCAACGAACAGAATTAGAGACTTGGAAACATCATAATCACGAATTAATTGTGAAACTTAAAGGTATTGATGATCGTGAGGCTGCACAAGTTTTAGCGAATGTTGAAATCGGTGTAGATTTGTCGGTTTTTCCTGAATTGACTGAAGGCGATTATTATTGGCACGATTTAATTGGTTGCCAAGTAATTAATTTACAAGGTTATAAAATGGGAACAGTAACAGAAATGATGGAAACAGGATCTAATGATGTGTTAGTTGTTAGAGCAAATACCAAAGATGCTTTCGGTAAACAAGAACGATTAATTCCGTTTTTGTATGAACAAGTAGTTAAAAGAGTAGATCTCACCACAAAGACTATTGAAGTGGATTGGGACGCTGGTTTCTAAACTCAGGTATGCTGTTCGGCTTTGGCAGTAGCATTTAACACAAAAGGTAACTAACTATATGTGGATTGGGATTATTAGTCTTTTCCCTGAAATGTTCAAAGCTATTACAGAATTTGGGGTAACAGGACGAGCCGTTAAACAAAGTCTCTTACAAGTGCAATGTTGGAATCCTCGAGATTTTACCATTGATAAACATAAAACTGTTGATGACCGCCCTTATGGTGGTGGACCTGGAATGCTGATGATGGTACAGCCATTGAGAGAAGCAATTCGAGCTGCTAAAACAGAAGTAGGAGAAGGTGCTAAGGTAATTTATCTTTCACCACAAGGACGTAAACTAGATCAATCTGGAGTAGAAGAACTTGCTAAAAATCAAAAATTGATTTTAGTTTGTGGTCGCTATGAAGGGATTGATGAACGATTGATTGAAACAGAAATTGATGAAGAATGGTCAATCGGTGATTATGTTTTAACTGGAGGGGAATTGCCTGCAATGACATTAATTGATGCTGTTGCAAGATTTATTCCTGGTGTATTAGGAAAACAAGCCTCTGCTAAAGAAGATTCTTTTGCTGATGGTTTGTTAGATTGTCCACATTATACTCGACCAGAATTGTTAGACGACTTATCTGTACCACCAGTGCTGATGTCTGGTAATCATGAAGAAATTCGCAAATGGAGATTAAAAAAATCTCTTGAGAGAACATGGTTAAGACGCCCTGAGCTATTGGAAAGCCTAGCTCTGACTGACGAACAACGTAAGCTATTAGATCAAGTTAAACTTGAAAATAGTTAATCAGTTAAATCTAGGATTAAAAAGGTTTATTATTATGAGTAACATCATTAAACAAATCGAACAAGAACAATTAAAACAAAATATACCAAGCTTCCGCCCTGGTGATACTTTAGAAGTTAAAGTATGGGTTGTTGAAGGTAGTAAACGTCGTCTGCAAGCATTCGAAGGCGTGGTTATTGCAATTCGTAACCGTGGCTTGCACAGTGCATTCACTTTACGTAAAGTATCAAACGGTGAAGGTGTTGAGCGTGTATTCCAAACTCACTCACCAGTAATTGATAGTATTGCAGTAAAACGTAAAGGTGCGGTACGTCAAGCGAAACTTTACTACTTACGTGAGCGTTCAGGTCGTTCTGCACGTATCAAAGAACGTCTTGGTAAATAATTTTATATTATTTCTAAAAAGGCTTGGGATTATCCCCAAGCCTTTTTTATTGATATTTTATAAGTTGATAAAACGAATATTTTTGAATATGAGAGATAGATTTTTAATTTTATTTGAAATAATAGAATCGTTAGAAAAAGCGAATATTTTGATGATGGTCCCCCCGACCGGACTTGAACCAGTGACCAATCGATTATGAGTCGACTGCTCTAACCAACTGAGCTACGGGGGGAAGATTAGATGGAGGGCATTATAGAGAAATATCGTAATAAAGTCTATATGAAATAAATCATACGACTAAATTTCAATCAGATTAATAATCTATGTCTGCAAATAGAAATATCTCAGTTGCAGACATAATACTAATTAATGTGCTTGGTCCCAGTTTTCACCAATGCCGACATCAACAATTAATGGCACAACTAATTCTGAAGCTTTTTCCATTAAATTTTTAATTAACTTACTAAATTCTGCAATTTTTTCTGACCGCACTTCGAACACTAATTCATCGTGTACTTGCATAATCATCAGAATATCATCATTATTTCGGATTTCTTTATCAATAGCGATCATTGCTCGTTTGATAATATCAGCAGCCGAGCCTTGCATTGGAGCATTAATTGCCAAACGTTCAGCACCTTTACGACGCATTGCATTAGATGAATTAATATCAGGTAAGTATAGACGGCGACCAAATAAGGTTTCAACGTAACCTTGTGTTTTTGCTGTTTCACGAATATTGAGCATAAAATGCTGTACTTTAGGATAGCGTTGGAAGTAAAGATCCATATATTTTTGAGCATCATTTCTTGGAATACCTAATTGGCGAGAAAGTCCAAATGCACTCATACCATAAATTAGTCCAAAATTAATCGCTTTAGCACTACGGCGTTGTTCTGATGTTACTTCTTCTAGGGGTAATCCAAAAATCTCTGCCGCTGTGGAGCGGTGAATATCTTTTCCTTCTTTAAAGGCATTAATTAGTCCTTCATCTTTAGAAAGATGTGCCATAATGCGTAGTTCAATTTGGGAATAATCCGCAGCAAGAATGCTAAATCCTTCTCTTGCAATAAAGGCTTGGCGAATCCTCCGTCCTGCATCATTACGAATGGGAATATTTTGTAAATTTGGATCACTAGATGACAAACGTCCGGTACTGGTAATTGCTTGATGGTAGGAAGTATGAACTCGTCCAGTTTCTTTATTTACCATTTGTGGTAGTTTATCTGTGTAAGTTGACTTTAATTTACTCAATCCACGATGTTCTACTAATAATTTTGGCAATTCGTGTTCGTAGGCTAATTCTTCTAGAACTTCTTCATTAGTTGACGGTGCACCTTTTGGTGTTTTTTTGATTACAGGTAAGCCTAATTTATTAAATAAAATTTCTTGTAATTGTTTTGGTGAGGATAGATTAAAGGTTTCTCCAGCTAGCTCATAAGCTTGTTGCTCAATTTGAGATAAGCGGGTTGCAAATTCATTAGATTGTAAGAATAAGGCCTCAGTGTCAATTAGTACGCCATTACGTTCAATACGAGAAAGTACACTTAATAAAGGCAATTCAATGGTTTGAAACAGTTTGATTAATTTTGGCTCTTGTTGCAATTTTTCCCATAATACTTGATGTAACTTCATTGTTACATCTGCATCTTCCGCAGCATAGCGAGAGGCTTGCTCTAATGGGATTTGATTAAAGGTAAGTTGCCCTTTGCCTTTTCCTGCTATTTCTTCAAAGGTGATCGTATCATGGTCTAAATAGCGTTTAGCTAGATCGTCCATATTGTGACGCCCTGTGCTATCTAATACATAAGATTGTAGCATCGTATCTTGGGTAACGCCTTGAACATTAATATCATAACGAGCAAAAATTGTTAGATCATATTTGAAATTTTGTCCGACTTTTTGGATATTTGGATTTTCTAAAATCGGTTTTAATTGAGTAAGTGCGGTAGAAAAATCTAATTGTTTTTCTACATCAATATAATCGTGTCCTAAAGGTAAGTAAGCGGCTTCCCCATTTTCTAGAGCAAAAGAAATTCCTACTAGTTTTGCAGACATATAATCTAGGCTATCAGTTTCTGTATCTAGTGCGATCAATTTTGCATCGCTTAGTTTTTCACACCAAGTATCCAGTTGAATTTGTGTCAAAATACATTCATATTTATCACGATCTACAGAAATTTGTACCGCACTTTCAGTTTTTGAGAAAGTAGATTGTGAATAATTTATTTTTGTGGCTTGTGATGTGCCATTGGTGACCGAGCTTTCTCCTTCTATTACTTCATTCAACCATTTCTTAAATTCATAGCGACCAAAATATTCAATTAATTCGTCTTTATTCGCTTGACCTAAAGTGAGTTGTTCGGTTGTGATAGCTAATTCCACATCAGTTTTGATAGTGGCAAGAGCATAAGATAAATCGGCTTCTTTTTTGGCTGCATTTAATTTATCCGCTAAACTCTTTGCTCCACGAATGGGTAAAGTTGCCACTTTGTCTAAGTTAGCATAAATATCTGACATACTGCCGATACCTTGTAATAATCCTAAGGCAGTTTTCTCCCCCACACCTGGCACACCAGGAATATTATCTGAAGCATCACCCATTAATGCGAGATAATCAATGATAAGTACTGGTGGAATGCCATATTTTTCAATAACGCCTTCTGAATCTAATAATGTATTATTCATTGTATTAATCAGCATAATATTTTCATTAACTAGCTGTGCCATATCTTTATCGCCCGTGCTAATTAATACTTTTTTACCTTGTTCCGCAGCTTGTTTGGCTAATGTACCGATAACATCATCGGCTTCAACGCCTTCAATACAAAGTAATGGGATACCTAATGCTTTAATAATATTATGTAGTGGTAAAATTTGTTGACGTAAATCATCAGGCATTGGAGGGCGATGAGATTTATATTGTTCATACATTTCATCTCGGAAAGTTTTTCCTTTGGCATCAAATACTACGGCAATATGGCTAGGCTGTACTTGAGCGATTAAGCTTTTTAGCATATTTAATACACCATACATTGCACCTGTTGGTTCTCCAAGGGAATTAGTTAGTGGTCGTCCCGAGTTTTGAAAAACGTGGTAAGCTCGATATAAATAAGATGAACCATCAACAAGGACAAGGGGATTTTCTGCAATTTTAGCCATAATATTCTCTGTGTTAATTAGATTTAATTCGGGTATTATAGATGAAAATATACTGTTAGACTAATTTAATAATATGCGATCAGGGCTATTTAAGTATGGGGTTTTAGATAAATAAAAGACATTGAAATAGTTAGCTAAATCAATGCCTTTTGTATGTATATCAGTTAATAAAATGAATTATTTTGTTGGGTAATCCCACCAAATATCAAATAATTCACTGATTTCAACTTGTTGTAAGCCATTTTTTTCTAACCAGTTTTTCACTAATTCACGGTGGCTTTCATCACATTTTCCTAATTTTTCAAGGCACACTAAACCTTCCCAATGTAAGTAACCACTACCTTCATAGGCTAAACCATTAGCTTGAATCACTTCATTAATAAAACGATCTACCATTTCATCTACTTGATCGATAGGCGTATTTTCTGCAAATTGCCAGTTTACTAAGAAACCTAATTCTTGAAATTCCCCAAGATGCATTTTTTTGCGTTGTCTTTGATTGCGTTTGATAGCCATATTTTTCTCCTATGGTAGTTATCATTATTTAATAAGTTAGTGAGTGAACACTAATTTGTTTTTAAGAAGTATAAATCCCAAACGCCGTGACCAAGTTTGTGTCCACGTTGTTCAAATTTTGTTAGCGGACGAAAATCAGGACGAGGGATATAATCATTTGTTTCAGAAACATTGCTAAATTGTACCGCACTTTGCAATATTTCCAACATATGTTCTGCATAATTTTGCCAATCTGTTGCCATATGGATAAACCCTTGGTCAACCAATTTGGGGGTAAGATTATTAATAAACTCAGATTGTACAATACGGCGTTTGTGATGTTTTGCTTTTGGCCAAGGATCTGGAAAGAATAATTGTAAGCCCGCTAAGGTATTATCTGCGATACAAT
This sequence comes from Bisgaardia hudsonensis, assembly GCF_004345785.1. GTDB lineage: Bacteria > Pseudomonadota > Gammaproteobacteria > Enterobacterales > Pasteurellaceae > Bisgaardia > Bisgaardia hudsonensis. Next base: position 185,629 of record NZ_SLXI01000005.1, on the reverse strand, counting down.
CCCGCAGTATTTCCATTGCATCGTGGCAAATTACGCGTAAATTTTTAACCTTTTTTTCTACGGCATAAGCAATACAAGCCCCCACTCCTGGTGTGTGTACTTCAATACCCAAATAATTTTTATGTGGGTTTTGCTCTGCCATTTCCACCAGTGATTTCCCCATACCAAAGCCAATTTCAAGCACTACAGGATTATCATTATGATAAATTTCTTGAAAATTAAATGGGGTATTTTGATGTTCTAAGCCATAAAATGCCCAATGATTATTCATCATATTACGCTGGTATTCACTTAAACGTCCTGTTCGTAGCACAAAACTACGTACTTTACGTTTATAGCGTCCATCTTCTGTAAATTCGGCGGTTTCTACGGTTTTACGTTTTTGATCGGCAAAGGTTATTTTATTGTCTGTCATTTTATATTAACTATATAAGTCGTTTTTTATAATAAATTTGTGCATTATTTTTATAAATGAGGCTGAATTATAAGTGGTTTACTTCAAAAAGCAAGAAAATGCCATATTACGCTATCTTATATGTAATAAAGTGCGGTTGTTTTTATCAGATTTTTTCAAATTTAATCTTGTGTTACACTTTCGAACCCATTTTTTTCTTAATGTAATGTTATGCAAGCTCAATCAAATAAAAATGCACCTTTTGCCAAAGCGGTACTAAATTGGTATCAAAAGTTTGGTCGTAAAGATTTGCCTTGGCAACAAGAGAAAACTTTATACAAAGTGTGGCTTTCTGAAGTGATGTTACAACAAACTCAAGTAACAACAGTTATTCCTTATTTTCAGCGTTTTATTAATACTTTTCCAAATATTACCGCACTTGCTAATGCTCCTCTTGATGAAGTGTTACATTTGTGGACGGGATTAGGGTATTACGCAAGGGCAAGAAATTTACATAAAACAGCACAGATTATTCGTGATGAATATCAAGGAAATTTTCCTACGGATTTTCAAACGGTTTTGTCTTTATCTGGGATTGGACGAAGCACTGCTGGAGCGATTTTATCTTCTTGTTTAAATCAACCTTATCCTATTTTAGATGGTAATGTAAAACGGGTACTCGCTCGTTATTTTGTTGTTGATGGGTGGACGGGAGAGAAGAAAGTGGAAAATAAACTTTGGGGGCTCACAGCTCAAGTAACACCAAAAGAATATATTGCTGATTTTAATCAAGCAATGATGGATTTGGGGGCGATGGTTTGTACTAGAACAAAACCGAAATGTGATCTTTGTCCACTAAGTTCAGAATGTCAGTCTCATAGACGGAATGATTGGCAAAGCTATCCAAGTAAAAAGGTAAAAAAAACATTACCAGAAAAGAAAGGATATTTTTTAATTTTAGAAAAACAAGGAAAAGTGGCATTAGAGCAAAGAGAAAAATCAGGGATTTGGGGTGGACTATATTGTTTTCCACAATTTGACACTGAACAAGACGTTATCGATTATTTGATTCAAAATAGAGTAACTGAATATCAACAATGGACAGCGGTAAAACATACTTTTAGTCATTATCATTTATATATTTATCCTATTTATGTCAATCTAGATGAAGGATCAGAAAACATTGAAAATATTGACCGCACTTCTTGGAAAAAGATAGCAGAAAATAAGAGTGAGTATCAATCTTCTCTATCCACAAAAGTGAAATATTGGTATGATCCACAAAATCCCGAACAGATTGGATTAGCGACACCGATCAAAAATTTACTGCTTCAAATAGCTAAAAGGAAATAATAATGGCAAGAATAGTATTTTGTGAATATTTAAAAAAAGATGCTGAGGGACTAGATTTTCAGTTATATCCTGGTGATATTGGTAAACGTATCTTTGAAAATATTAGTAAACAAGCTTGGGGTGAGTGGATGAAAAAGCAAACTATGCTGGTTAATGAAAAAAAACTAAATATGATGAATCTTGAACATCGTCAATTACTAGAAAAAGAAATGGTTAATTTTCTTTTTGAAGGAAAAGATGTTCATATTGAAGGTTATGTTCCAGAAGTAGATAAATAAAAAATGAAAAAATATTTAGCTACACTTATTATCCCTTTTTTATTTGCTTGTAGTAGTTCCGATAAAATTAAAGATAAAGAGGTTTTATCAAAAGATACACAGGGACTTGATATTTTAACTGGGCAATTTGCCAAGGATATTGACTCTATTTGGGGAGTTAATGAATTATTAGTGGCAAGTGGTAAAGATTACGTTAAATATACAGATAATTATTATACGAGAAGTCATATTAGTTTCGACGAAGGATTAATTACTATTGAAACAGTTGGTGATGGTAATAATTTACGTAATGCGATTATACATACTTTGTTGATGGGATCTGATGCCAAAGGAATTGATTTATTTGCTTCTGGTGATGTTCCCATTAGTTCTAGACCTTTTCTTGTCGGGTTAGTCGTTGATCAAGCTGGGCAAAAAATTACTAATACGATTATTGCAAGTAATTTTGCTGATTATCTGATTCAGAATAAAGTGAATGCTAGACCGCTAGAAAATGGTCAATTTGCACAATATGTTGTTATTCCTATGGTGGCAAACCATATTGCTATTCGAGCACAACGCTATTTACCTTTGGTAAGAAAATCAGCACGTCGTTATGATATTGATGAGAGCCTAATTTTAGGTATTATGCAAACTGAGTCAAGTTTTAACCCTTATGCGATTAGTTATGCAAATGCGATTGGTTTAATGCAAGTTGTTCCTCGTACTGCTGGTAGAGATATTTTCCAATTAAAAGGAAAGCGAGGTGAACCCTCAAAAAGCTATTTATTTGATCCCGAAAAAAATATTGATGCAGGTACGGCGTATTTATCATTGTTAAGAACAAAATATTTAGATGGGATCACGAATCCTACTTCTAAGCGTTTTGCGATGATTTCGGCTTACAATAGTGGTGCTGGTGCAGTATTACGTGTGTTTGATCAAGATAGAGATATGGCAATTGAAAAAATAAATCGCCTGTATCCAGAGCAAGTTTATCGGATTTTGACTACGGCACATCCATCTGCTCAAGCAAGAAATTATTTAATTAAAGTAGATAAAGCACAGAAAAACTATCGAATAATTAAGTAGTCATTATGGAATATAACTAATGTGATTAAAAGCGGTTATTTTATAACCGCTTTATTTTTATGGTCTAAGATCCTTTTTTATTCACTCATATCTCTATTATTTAAATAGAATAGTCTAAACAATAGTCTTTTCGATTGCTAATTGTTCAAACAGTAAAAAAAAATTAAATTTTTTTAAAATTGCTGTTGACTTGAGAACGAAAAAAACGTTTAATACGCACCACAACGACGTTGCCTCGATAGCTCAGTCGGTAGAGCAGGGGATTGAAAATCCCCGTGTCGGTGGTTCGATTCCGCCTCGAGGCACCACCTATTCCTCCTTAGTTCAGTCGGTAGAACGGCGGACTGTTAATCCGTATGTCGCTGGTTCAAGTCCAGCAGGAGGAGCCAAATTCTAGAAAACCGCTAATGTTAAATTAGCGGTTTTTTTATTTCTATTCGATCGTTTTACCTTTCTTTTTTGTTATACTGATCAATAAAAACGATGAGGAATATAAGACTAATGTTTTTATATCTAGTGGATTTGCTTGGTACATCAATATTTGCTATTTCAGGGGTTGCACTTGCATTTCGTTTACGTATGGACGCAGTAGGTGTATTAGTTCTTGCAAGTGTAACGGCTATCGGTGGTGGAACTATTCGTGATTTGGTATTAGATGTTCCGGTTTTCTGGCTAAGTAATAATGCGTATATTTGGGTAGTTATCATTACCTGTATTTTAATGATTATTTTTGTAAAAAAACCAGCTAAGGTTCCTTGGTATATTCTGCCTGTTTCTGATGCTATCGGTTTGGCTTTTTTTACTATTATGGGAACGGAAAAATCTCTTCAACTTGGTTTTACGCCTACTGTTGCCGTGATTATGGGCGCATTAACAGGGTGTGGTGGCGGTGTTATTCGTGATGTTTTAGCGAGAGAAATCCCTTTAATATTCCGTAAAGAAATCTATGCTACTGCGTCGATTATTGGAGGGAGTATTTATTGTTTATTGAGTATGTACCATGTATCAAGGATTATTGATGTTATTGTGGCAATCATTGCCGTTCTTATTATTCGACTTGCTTCAATTAAGTGGCAGCTTTCATTGCCTACTTTTGGACAAAGTCGTTGAGATCTATTTTATATCAAATTATTGGCACGTTGATTTAATCTAAAAGATATGAGCAAGGTGCCAATAGTTGAGAAGTTTAATTAGTATATTTATTTATAGCATTGCTGATACTTTGATCATTGTTAATTGATTGAGTAATGTCTAGCAAAGTTTGAGAGAGTATTTTTTGGATATCTTCATTATTAGCAGTAAGTATTCCCTCTTTAGTGTTTGTACTCATAAATTGTTTAGTAAACTCCCCTTTTGAAGATTGTGCTTTTATTTCTAACTGAATTTTACTTTTGATATTATGACGTAAATTTCCTTGACCGATATTAGCGTAGAAATCGGTGATATTAGCAATAATATTGATATTTGCTAATGTTGGGTTATTTGTAATTTGAAAACCTTTTGCGTTAAGATCTTCTTTTATAATTTGATTAAATAATATATCAACAGCAGGATTTGCTGATAGCTTTATAATATTTGTCTCTTTCGTGTATTTTGCTATTTCAGCTGAACTTCTTAGATCATTGATTATGACATTAAGAATCGCTTTTTGATTTATTATCTGTGATTTTAATGTTGGTGAAGTTGGGGTAAAGTTGATAGTACTGCTCGGTTGATTGTAGCATCCAGTGGTGAATATAACACTCATTGTAAGTATTGTTAGGGATAGATATTTTTTAAATTTCATTTTAATCTCCGATAGTTTAGTTTTTTGTCATTTTACAAACTTATTGGGTAATGTATAGTACTAAATAACCAGTTTTACAAAGAGGAAATAAAATGTCTTTAGAACAAGAATTAAAATCAAAATTACAACAAGAATTTTCTCCTTATTTTATATCTATTGAAAATGAAAGCCATAAGCATAGCTCTGGGCGTGGTGCAAATTCACATTTTAAAGTTGTCATTGTTAGTGATAAATTTATTGGAATGAGACCTGTTGCTAGACATCGAAAAATTTATCAATTATTTCAATATGAGTTATCTTCTACTATTCACGCATTAGCATTGCATACTTACACTAAAGAAGAATGGGATAGATTAGAACAAATATTGCCAAAATCAACAAACTGTCTTGGCGTAGGAAAGTAACTCTTTATTAGTATCTAATGGTATTTTTTACTAATATAGATCAGTTTTTTACTAAAAAATCCTAAAAAAGTAGTGGTAAAGTGGAATGAACGTTATTTTTTAGTTAAAATGGGACGTTAATTTTTAGCAAAATTTTAACTTAGCTCATTTATAGAAATATTTTATTTCTTTGAGGGCTGAGTAGAAAGGAATTTGAGTTTTTATTTTAATATGGTTGGAGAACGATTATTACTATTACTTTTTAATAGTAAGACTGTCTGAAGATCATTACTCAAGACGAGGTTAGCGTATTTTACGATAACTGTATTTTTAATCTAACGAAAAGTAGTGCAAACAATATGATTACGATTAAAAAAGGATTGGATCTTCCTATATCAGGAAAACCAGAACAAGTAATCCATAACGGCAATGCTGTTACTGAAGTTGCTTTGCTTGGTGAAGAGTACATTGGTATGCGTCCTTCAATGAAGGTACGTGAAGGCGATGTTGTGAAAAAAGGGCAAATTCTTTTTGAAGATAAAAAGAATCCTGGCGTGATTTTTACTGCTCCAGCTAGTGGAACTATTACTGCGATTAATCGTGGTGCTAAGCGAGTTTTACAATCAGTAGTGATTGCTGTGGAAGGTAATGAACAGATTACTTTTGATAAGTATTCATCTGATGAATTAAAAACATTAAGTAGCGAACAAGTTCGCAAAAATCTTCAAACTTCAGGTTTATGGACCGCACTTAGAACGCGTCCATTTAGTAAGGTGCCAGCAATTGATGCTATTCCATCTTCCATTTTCGTGAATGCAATGGATACAAATCCATTAGCCGCAGATCCGGAGATTGTTTTAAAGGCACATTGGCAAGATTTTATCGAAGGTTTAACGGTATTAAGCCGATTAACAGATAAGCCTGTACATTTATGTAAGGCGGGTGATACCAATATTCCAACAGTGGATTTACCAAATCTTTCAATTCATGATTTTGGTGGACCTCACCCAGCAGGCCTTGTTGGTACACATATTCATTTTATTGACCCAGTAAGTATTACTAAAGCTGTTTGGCATTTGAATTATCAAGATGTAATTGCATTTGGTAAATTATTTACAACAGGTGAACTTTATACTGATAGAGTGATTGCTTTAGCTGGACCACAAGTAAAAAATCCTCGTTTATTGCGTACTCAATTGGGAGCAAAACTTTCTCAATTAGTTGCTAATGAATTGCAAGATGGGGAAAACCGAGTTATTTCTGGCTCGGTGTTAAGCGGAGCTATTGCGAAAGGTCCATATGATTACTTAGGACGTTATGCTTTACAGGTTTCAGTAATTGCAGAAGGTCGTGAAAAAGAGTTTTTAGGTTGGATTATGCCAGGAGCAAATAAATTCTCTATCACTCGTACTGTACTTGGTCATTTTGGTAGTAAGTTGTTTAATTTTACTTCTGCTGTTAATGGTGGCGAGAGAGCAATGGTTCCAATAGGTTCTTATGAAAGAGTTGTTCCATTAGACATTATTCCTACATTGTTACTTCGTGATTTATCTGCAGGAGACACGGATAGTGCACAAGCATTAGGCTGTTTAGAGTTAGATGAAGAAGATTTAGCTTTATGTACATTTGTGTGTCCGGGTAAAAATGAATATGGTCCACTCTTACGTCAAGCTTTAGATAAGATTGAGAAGGAAGGTTAAAATGGGTTTAAAACATCTTTTAGAGAAAATGGAGCCTGCATTTTTACCTGGTGGTAAATATGAAAAATGGTATGCTTTATATGAAGCAACCGCAACTTTTTTATATACACCAGGTACGGTAACAAGCAAGTCTTCACATGTTCGTGATGCGTTGGATTCAAAACGTATGATGGTACTTGTGTGGTTAGCATTGTTCCCAGCAATGTTTTATGGAATGTATAATGTTGGAGCTCAATCTATTCTTGCATTAAGCATGGGAGATTTTGCTCAAAATGTAGCACAAAATATTGATGTTAATTGGCATTTTGCATTGGCTAATTTACTTGGTGTGCTTTCACCTGATGCTGGTGTTATCGCTAAAATGGTTTTAGGGGGAATATTCTTTTTACCTATCTATTTAACGGTATTTTTAGTCGGTGGATTTTGGGAAGTACTATTTGCAATGGTACGTAAGCATGAAATTAATGAAGGCTTCTTTGTTACCTCTATTCTATTAGCTTTAGTTGTTCCACCAACGTTACCATTATGGCAAGCCGCTTTAGCCACAACCTTTGGTGTTGTTGTTGCAAAAGAAGTCTTTGGTGGCGTAGGTAAAAACTTTATGAACCCTGCATTAGCTGGTCGTGCATTTTTATTCTTTGCTTATCCAGCTCAAATTTCTGGGGATCTTGTTTGGACCGCTGCTGATGGCTTTTCTGGTGCTACCGCACTTTCACAATGGGCAACTGGTGGTGAAGCTGGATTAAAACATGTGGTTACTGGTGAACCGATTAAATGGATGGATGCTTTTTTAGGTAATATTCCAGGATCCATTGGTGAAGTTTCTACATTAGCATTACTAATTGGTGCCGCGATTATTGTGTTTGCGAGAATTGCTTCTTGGCGCATTATTGCTGGCGTGATGATTGGTATGATAATCACATCAACATTATTTAATATGATCGGTTCAGCTACAAATCCGTTATTTGCAATGCCATGGCATTGGCATTTAGTTTTGGGTGGTTTCGCTTTAGGTATGTTATTTATGGCAACCGATCCTGTATCAGCTTCATTTACCAACACAGGTAAATGGTGGTATGGTGCATTAATCGGAACGATGTGTGTCATTATTCGTGTTGCAAATCCAGCTTACCCTGAAGGTATGATGTTAGCGATTTTATTTGCTAACTTATTTGCACCGTTATTCGATTATATAGTCGTTCAAGCAAACATTAAACGTCGGAGAACACGCAATGGCTAAATTTAATAAAGATAGTATTGGTGGAACAATTTCAGTTGTTGTTCTATTAAGTTTAGCTTGTTCTATCATTGTTGCTGGTTCAGCAGTTTTATTAAAACCAACGCAAGAAGAGCAAAAGCAACTTGATAAACAAAAAAATATTTTGAGTGTTGCAGGATTATTAGCTGAAGGGACTAAAAACAGTCAAGTTAAAGATATTTTTAAACAAAATATTGAAGCTCGTTGTGTTGAATTAGCAACAGGTGATTATGCAGACTGTCCAGCAAATTTTGATGCTAAAGTGGCAGCAAAAGATCCTAAACAAAATCAAAAAATCGCACCAGAACAGGATAAAGCTGGCTTGCGTGAAAGAGCTAAACTTGCAGAAGTTTATTTGGTAAAAGATAAATCTGGATCGGTTGAACAGATTGTTCTACCTATTTATGGAACAGGTTTATGGTCTGTAATGTATGGTTTTGTTTCTGTTGAGCCGGACGGTAATACTCTTAAAGGTATTACTTATTATGAGCATGGTGAAACACCGGGATTAGGTGGTGAAATCGAAAACCCTAAATGGCAAGCTAATTTTGTAGGTAAAAAATTACTTAATGAGCAAGGTGAAGCTGCTATTCGTGTAGGTAAAGGTGCTTCTATTGATACTGAACATGGTATTGATAGCCTTTCAGGTGCGACTTTAACATCTAATGGTGTTCAAGGTACCTTTAATTATTGGTTTGGAGCTAATGGTTTTGGTCCATATTTAGCAAAACTTAAAGCGGGGGCTAACTAATGGCTAATTCAAATATCAAAAAGTTATTATTATCACCGGTAGTTGATAATAACCCGATAGCATTACAAATTTTAGGTATTTGTTCTGCGTTGGCGGTAACAACGAAACTTGAGACAGCAATAGTAATGACTATTGCGGTAACTTTTGTTGTTGCATTATCTAACTTATTTATTTCGATTATTCGTAACTATATTCCAAATAGTATTCGTATTATTGTACAAATGGCTATTATTGCTTCATTAGTAATTCTAGTTGACCAAATTTTACGAGCTTATGCTTATGGCTTATCAAAACAACTTTCAGTTTTTGTGGGACTAATTATTACAAACTGTATTGTTATGGGACGAGCAGAAGCATTTGCAATGAAATCTGAACCATTAGAAAGTTTTGTTGATGGTATTGGTAATGGATTGGGTTATGGTGCAATTCTTTTAACTGTTGCATTTATTCGTGAGTTAATTGGATCAGGTAAATTATTTGGTATGACTATTTTCCAAACTATCCAAGATGGTGGTTGGTATCAAACAAATGGTTTATTCCTTCTTGCTCCAAGTGCATTCTTTATTATTGGTTTTGTTATTTGGGGAATAAGAACCTTCAAACCAGAACAGGTGGAGAAATAATTTATGGAACATTATATTAGCCTTTTCGTTAAATCAATATTTATCGAAAATATGGCTCTTTCATTCTTTTTAGGAATGTGTACATTTTTAGCTGTTTCTAAAAAAGTATCTACTGCATTTGGTCTTGGTATTGCCGTAATCGTTGTTTTAGGTATTTCAGTACCTGTAAACCAACTTGTTTATTCTTTAATCCTAAAAGATGGTGCTTTAGCTGCAGGTGTTGATTTAAGTTTCTTAAACTTCATTACTTTCATCGGTGTTATTGCTGCTTTAGTTCAGATTCTTGAAATGGTATTAGATAAATATTTCCCTGCACTTTATAACGCATTAGGAATTTTCTTACCATTAATTACTGTAAACTGTGCGATTTTTGGTGGGGTGTCTTTCATGGTTCAACGTGATTATAACTTTACTGAATCAGTTGTGTATGGCGTTGGTGCAGGTACAGGTTGGATGTTAGCAATTGTTGCTCTAGCAGGTTTAACTGAAAAAATGAAATATGCAGATATTCCAGCAGGTCTTCGTGGTTTAGGTATTACATTTATCACAGTAGGTCTAATGGCACTTGGCTTTATGTCATTTTCAGGCATTCAGTTGTAATAAGGGGATACTTAAATGGAAATAGCTCTTGGTATAGCAATGTTTACCGTAATCGTTTTAGCTTTAGCAATAATTATTTTATTTGCTAAATCTAAATTGGTAAATTCGGGTGACATTACTATTGATATTAATAATGATGCTAGCAAGGCAATTACATTACCTGCTGGTGGTAAATTATTAGGTGCATTAGCAAGTAAAGGTATCTTCGTATCTTCTGCTTGTGGTGGCGGTGGCTCTTGCGGACAATGTATCGTAAAAGTTACTGAAGGTGGTGGAGATATTCTACCAACAGAACTTTCTCATATTTCTAAACGTGAGGCGAAGGAAGGTTATCGTTTATCTTGCCAAGTTAACGTGAAAAGTAATATGAAAGTTGAATTGCCTGAAGAAGTATTCGGTGTAAAAAAATGGAATTGTACGGTTATCTCTAATGATAATAAAGCAACCTTCATTAAGGAATTGAAATTAGCCATTCCTGATGGTGAAGACGTACCATTCCGTGCAGGTGGATATATTCAAATTGAAGCAGATCCTCATACAGTAAATTATAAAGATTTTGATATTCCAAAAGAATATCATGAGGATTGGGATAAATTTGATTTATGGCGTTATGTATCTAAAGTTGATGAGCATATCATTCGTGCTTACTCTATGGCTTCTTATCCAGAAGAAAAGGGTATTATTATGTTAAACGTACGTATTGCAACGCCTCCTCCGCGTAATCCAGATGTACCACCAGGTCAAATGTCGTCTTATATTTGGTCATTAAAACCGGGTGATAAAGTCACTATTTCAGGTCCATTTGGTGAATTTTTCGCTAAAGATACTGATGCCGAAATGGTCTTTATCGGTGGTGGAGCAGGTATGGCACCAATGCGTTCACATATCTTTGACCAATTAAAACGTTTAAAATCTAAACGTAAAATGACATTCTGGTACGGGGCTCGTTCTGTACGTGAAATGTTCTATGTAGAAGATTTCGATATGCTAGCTAAAGAAAATGAAAACTTTGAATGGCACGTCGCACTTTCAGATCCGCAACCAGATGATAATTGGGATGGATACACAGGATTCATTCACAATGTCCTTTATGAAAATTATTTGAAAAATCATGAGGCTCCAGAAGATTGTGAATACTATATGTGTGGACCGCCAATAATGAATGCTTCAGTTATCAAGATGTTAAAAGATCTTGGTGTTGAAGATGAAAACATCTTACTAGATGATTTCGGTGGTTGATATCTTCAAGGTAGTATAAAAAAGAGCGGTCAGTTTTCTGACCGCTTTAACCCTTTATAGAAGCGATAAATTTATAAAAAATTGTAAAAAAGATACCGCACTTATGGAAAGAATAAACAGAAAATTAAAAGCCCTTTTTTTAGGAATAATAGTATTTGTTGGATTAGTAAGTATTTTTTTATTTAACACTTTTCATAGTCGAGAGGTTGTTGGACTAAGTGGCAAGACAATGGGTACCACTTACCATGTTAAATATATTGGTAGTAAACAAATTAAGTTATCATCAGAAGATGTTCATAAGCAAATTGAAATAATTTTAAAAGACGTGAATCAAAAAATGTCTACTTATATTGCTACATCGGAACTCAGCTTATTTAATAAGAATAAACAGATTGATACACCAATAGAAGTATCAAAAGATTTAAGCAAAGTTGTAGCAGAGGCGGTTCGCCTTAATAAAATTACTGAAGGCGCATTAGATGTCACCGTTGGACCTTTGGTGAATTTATGGGGATTTGGTCCAGAAAAAAGAATTGAAAAGGAACCAACCGAGATACAAATTAATGAACGACGTGCTTGGGTTGGTATTGATAAGCTAAAAGTTATCAATCATGATGAAAAGAATTACTTACAGAAAAGTGTACCAGAACTTTATGTTGATCTTTCGTCTATTGCAAAAGGTTTTGGTGTTGATCAAGTGGCGGATTATTTAGAAAAAATAGGATCAAATGATTATCTTGTTGAAATAGGCGGTGAGATTCGTGCGAAAGGTAAAAATCAAGAAAATAAATTTTGGCAAATTGCTATTGAAAAACCTACTTTTGATGGTTCTCGAGCGGTTGATAAAGTAATTGGTTTAGATAATTTTGCAATGGCGACATCAGGAGATTATCGAAATTATTTTGAAGATAATGGTCAGCGTTTTTCTCATGAGATTGATCCAAAAACAGGAAGACCAATTCAACATCATTTGGCATCAATAACGGTGTTGTCCTCTTCTTCTATGACAGCAGATGGGTTATCAACAGGATTATTTGTTTTAGGTGAAGATAGAGCATTAGAAGTCGCTGAAAAAAATAATTTGGCAGTTTATTTGATTATTAAAACAGATAAAGGGTTTGAAGCTAAAATGTCGTCCGCCTTTAAAAAATTAACAGAAATTAACTAAGGATATAATTATGCAGTTATTTTTAATCACATTTGGACTTTTTATATTAGTCATTTTGGGTATGTCTCTTGGCTACATTATTAAGAGAAAGTCAATTACAGGAAGTTGTGGAGGAATCTCCGCATTAGGTATGGAGAAAATGTGCGATTGTGAAGTACCTTGTGATAATTTACAAGCTAAGCTTGATGTGGGCGATGAAAAAGCTCAGAAAGAGTTTGAAGAAAAGTTTACTCAGAAAAAATCTGATTTTTATGAAGTGAAATAAAATGCTTTATGTCATATTAAATTGACTAATAGTTTAGAAGCTTCTGCACAAAAATAGAACGTAGAGCTTATCCTAAGGACTTACCAAATTATTGGCTCGTGTTCTTAATAAAAATCCGGAAATTACCGTTGTTGTAACTGACGAGGTAAATATGGATAACTGGGGAATTGCTTGAAAGACTGCGATTGAAAAATCTAAAAAGTAATTTACGATAAAACGTTGTAAAAAATGACCGCACTTTATTAATAGTATAGTAGATAATAATGATTTCAAAAACTTATAAACAATATTTTCCTGAATTGACAGAAGAACAATTACTAGCAAATTCACAAAAAAAAGTGATTTGTGGTATGTCTGGTGGTGTTGATTCATCAGTTTCTGCCTTTATTCTTCAGCAACAAGGCTATCAAGTAGAAGGGCTTTTTATGAAGAATTGGGAAGAAGATGATGATACCGATTATTGCACAGCAGCAGTTGACTTAGCTGATGCACAAGCGGTGTGTGATAAGCTTAATATCAAGCTACATAAAATTAATTTTGCAGCAGAATATTGGGATAATGTATTTGAACTTTTTCTTGCAGAATATAAAGCTGGGCGTACGCCAAATCCTGATATTTTGTGTAATAAAGAAATTAAGTTTAAAGCTTTCTTAGAATATGCCGCAGAAGATTTAGGGGCTGATTATATTGCAACGGGGCATTATGTTCGTCGTCGAGATATTAATAACGAAACCCAATTGCTTAGAGGTTTAGATAATAATAAAGATCAAAGCTATTTTCTTTATACGTTAAGTAAAGAGCAAGTCGCACAAAGTTTATTTCCTGTTGGTAATATTGAAAAATCGGTTGTCCGATCGATAGCAGAAGATCTTGGGTTAGCAACAGCGAAGAAAAAAGATTCCACAGGTATTTGTTTTATTGGTGAGCGTAAATTTAAAGATTTTCTTGCTCGTTTTTTACCCGCTCAACCGGGTGATATTAAAACAACCGAAGGTGAAGTTATCGGTCGCCATCAAGGTTTAATGTATCATACTTTAGGACAGCGTAAAGGGCTTGGTATTGGTGGCGTAAAAGGTAAAGATGAGAATGCGTGGTATGTAGTTGAAAAAGATCTGATAAATAATGTGCTTGTAGTTGCACAAGGATTAGATAATTCCGCATTATTATCATCCGGTTTAATTGCTCAACAATTACATTGGGTAGATCGTAAAGTTATTCTATCGCCTTTTCGTTGTACAGTAAAAACGCGTTATCGACAAACTGATATTCCTTGTGAAGTTATACCAATTAATAATGATTGCATTGAAGTGCGGTTTGATGAACCACAAATTGCTGTTACGCCTGGACAGTCTGCCGTTTTTTATTTAGACGATGTATGCCTTGGTGGTGGAATTATTGAAAAACAAATTAAGTAATTAATTTTGTTTACTATGGATAAAGAGTAAATTAAAAGATGATACGTTTTGAGAATGTTAGTAAGGCATATCTTGGTGGTAAGCCAGCATTACAAGGATTAAATTTTCATTTGCCCGTTGGAAGTATGACGTATTTAATTGGTCATTCAGGCGCTGGTAAAAGTACCTTATTAAAGCTCATTATGGGAATGGAAAGAGCGAACGGTGGGCGGATTTGGTTTAATGGGCATGATATTACTCGGTTATCAAGATATGAAATTCCTTTTTTACGACGCCAAATTGGTATGGTTCATCAAGATTACCGATTACTTCCAGATAAATCTATTATAGAAAATGTTGCTTTACCTTTGATTATTGCTGGAATACATCCAAAAGAAGCAGATGTTAGGGCGTTAGCTGCTTTGGAACGAGTAGGGTTGAGAGAGCGAGCTAAACATCTTCCAAGCTATCTTTCAGGGGGAGAACAGCAACGTGTTGATATAGCAAGAGCGATTGTACATAAACCACAGTTGTTACTTGCGGATGAACCAACGGGAAATCTAGATGATGCGCTCTCATTAGATATATTTAGTCTTTTTGAAAGTTTTAATCAATTTGGTATGACTGTTTTAATTGCTACTCACAATATTAGTATTATTCAACAAAAACCAAAACCTTGTCTTATGCTTGAAAATGGTTATTTACGTTAGCTAAGGAAATTTTATGAGTTCTCGCCCTGTTTATGCTTCATTTTTGGTACAATTTATTTATAGTTTAAAAAGTGTTTTAAATGATTTATTTCATAAAAAATATACAACATTACTTACCGTATTTGTCATTTCTGTATCACTAACTATTCCTACTGTCGGCTATTTGTTTTGGAAAAATATTAATAATACTAGTCTTTCCTTTTATCCAGATGCTGAGATAACAGTTTATTTACATAAAAATTTATCAGAAAGCGATGCTAATCTTGTCGTAGATAAAATTCGAGATCAAGATGGCGTTGAAAGTTTGAATTATATTTCTCGCCAACAAAGTTTAAATGAGTTTCGTAATTGGTCTGGTTTTTCTGATGGATTGGATATTTTAGATGATAATCCCTTACCTGCAGTTGTTACTGTTAAACCAACCACTGATTATAATCAACATGAAAAGCGTGATGAATTGAGAAGAAAATTAAATAGTATTAAAGGTATTCAGGAAGTTCATTTAGACAATTCTTTATTTGGAAAATTTACCGCACTTTCTTGGCTGGTGGCTCAGATCACTATTTTAGGTACTATTTTGATGTTTTTATCAGTATTTCTTATTATAAGTAATAGTATTAGTGCCGATATTTATAGTAAGCGAGCTAATATAGAAGTTTCTAAATTATTAGGTGCTACCGATCAGTTTGTTTTAAGACCGTTTCTATATACTGGTATTATTTACGGCATCTTAGGGGGGCTGTTTGCTTGTATATTTAGTGCCGCAATTATTCTTTATTTTAAAAATGCTATTCAATATGTGACTGATTTATTCTCAGTAACATTTCAGTGGCAAGGAATAAGAATTAGTGAACTCTTTTTCTTAATGATTGTTTGTTCATTAATGGGATATGTTTCGGCTTGGATTTCTGCTAATAAATATATTAGGATTTTAGAAAAGAAAAATTGATTTTTCTTTAACTTTCCCGAAAGCGATATTTTTTTTATAAAATACTTGATTTTATTTGTAGATTCTGTAATTAATTAAGCTTTAAATTTTATTAAAACACAACATCAAAAATTAAGGAAAATTAAAATGAAAAATGTCGGTTTTATTGGTTGGCGTGGAATGGTTGGCTCAGTATTAATGGATCGTATGGTTCAAGAAAATGACTTTGCAAATATCAATCCTATCTTTTTTACCACTTCTCAAGCAGGACAAAAAGCCCCTGTTTTTACAGGAAAAGAAGCGGGTAATCTTAAAAATGCCTTTGATATTGAAGAGTTACAAAAGTTAGATATTATTGTAACTTGTCAAGGCGGCGATTACACAAATGAAGTCTATCCAAAATTAAAAGCAACAGGTTGGAATGGCTATTGGGTCGATGCAGCATCGGCGTTGCGTATGGAAAAAGACGCTATTATTGTTTTGGATCCTGTCAATCAAAATGTGATTACTGATGGCTTAAAAAATGGCATTAAAACTTATGTAGGTGGAAATTGTACTGTAAGTTTAATGTTAATGGCATTAGGTGGATTATTTGAAAAAAATCTTGTGGAATGGATCTCTGTTGCTACTTATCAAGCCGCTTCTGGTGCTGGTGCTAAAAATATGCGTGAGCTTCTTTCACAAATGGGTGAATTGGAAGATTCTGTTAAAGCGGAACTTGCTGATCCTGCTTCTTCTATTTTAGATATTGAACGTAAAGTTACAGCAAGAATGCGTGCTAGTGATTTTCCAACAGATAATTTTGGTGCAGCATTAGGCGGTAGCTTAATTCCTTGGATTGATAAATTGCTCCCAGAAACAGGGCAAACAAAAGAAGAATGGAAAGGCTATGCTGAAACAAATAAAATTTTAGGATTAAGTGATAACCCTATTCCGGTTGATGGATTATGTGTGCGTATCGGAGCATTACGTTGTCATAGCCAAGCATTTACCATCAAATTGAAAAAAGATTTACCATTAGAGGAAATTGAACAAATTCTTGCAAGTCATAATGAATGGGTAAAAGTAATCCCTAATGATAAAGAAACTACATTAAGAGAGCTTACACCAGCTAAAGTAACAGGCACATTATCTGTACCAGTTGGGCGTTTGCGGAAACTTGCAATGGGACCTGAATATCTTGCTGCTTTCACTGTTGGTGACCAATTATTGTGGGGGGCTGCTGAGCCTGTTCGCCGAATTCTAAAACAGCTTGTTAATTAACATATTGATATCAAAAATGCGGTCAAAATTGACCGCATTTTTTTAGATGAATTTAAATCTAATTAAACATCGTAAGTTGTTGATGCCGTATTACCGCCACGACCAGTCCAGTTAGTATGGAAAAATTCGCCACGTGGTTTATCTGTACGCTCATAAGTATGAGCACCAAAGTAATCACGTTGTGCTTGCAATAAGTTTGCAGGAACACGCTCAGAAGTATAACCATCTAAGAAGGTAATTGCAGATGCCATACAAGGCATTGGAATACCCACCTCAATAGATTTTGCTACCACTTTACGCCATTCGCCTAATGCATTTTCTAAGATATCTTTGAAATAAGGATCTGAGCCTAAGAAAATCAAATCAGGATTGGCTTCATAAGCGTCACGAATATTACCTAAGAAACGGCTACGAATAATACAACCTTCACGCCATAATAATGCTGTTGCTCCGTAGTTAATATCCCAACCAAAGTTTTCTGATGCTTCACGTATTAACATAAAACCTTGTGCATAAGAGATAATTTTTGAAGCAAGTAATGCTTTACGCACAGCTTCAATCCAAGATTTTTTATCTCCTTCTATTTTTCCAATAGTCTTATTGAATAATTTTGAGGCTTCAACACGTTGATCTTTGAAGGAAGATACGCAACGAGCAAAAACAGATTCAGTAATTAATGTTAATGGAATACCAAAATCTAAGGCATTAATTCCTGTCCATTTACCTGTACCTTTTTGACCAGCGGTATCAAGGATTTTTTCCACTAATGGCTGACCATCCGTATCTTTATGACCTAGAATATCTGTCGTAATATCAATTAAATAGCTATCAAGTTCCGTTTTTTTCCATTCTTGGAAAATAGCTTGCATTTCATCGTAGTTTAACCCTAAACCATCTTTTAAGAATTGATAAGCTTCACAGATTAATTGCATATCACCATATTCGATACCATTGTGTACCATTTTTACAAAATGCCCTGATCCTTCTTTTCCAACCCAATCACAACAAGGCTCGCCTTTATCTGTTTTTGCGGAAATAGCTTGTAAAATTGGTTTTACATATTGCCACGCCTCTTCGTTTCCACCCGGCATAATTGAAGGTCCGTGTCTTGCTCCTTCTTCTCCACCAGATACGCCAGTACCGACAAAACGAATCCCTTTTTCAGCTAATGCTTTTACACGGCGATTAGTATCTGGATAGTTTGAGTTACCACCATCAATAATAATATCGCCTTCTTCTAAGTGCGGTAGTAATGAGTCAATAAATTTATCTACCACTTCACCTGCACGCACCATTAACATTACTTTACGCGGTTTTTCTAATTTATTAGCAAGTTCTTCTAATGAGTAAGCTCCAATAATATTAGTATCTTTTGCAGGACCCGCCAAAAATTCATCCACTTTTGAGGTGGTACGGTTATAAGCGACAACTTTAAATCCGTTATCGTTCATATTTAAAATTAAGTTCTGTCCCATTACCGCTAATCCGATAACACCAATATCGCCTTTTGTTGACATATTTTTCTCCTGTTGTTAATTTTTATAAATCTTTTATATAATTACGGTTCTATTCCACCTTAATTAAATACTTATTAGTTAAGTTTTATTTTGTATCACAATATAGTCTTGTAAAATAATTTCCTTAAATTCTGATGAAGTTGTTGCCCAATCTATAATATCTACTTTCCAAGGTAAATCACTTTCAGAAAAAGCATTCACTAAATCAGCATGTGTCGCTAAATCTAATGGGGTATTGGTAATAATTGCTAAATCTAAGTCAGAATAAGGTTTAGATTGTGCCTTTATTCTTGAACCAAATGCCCAAATAGTAAAGTGCGGTACAAATTTTTGAAGAATATTTTGCACAATTTTCAGTTCTTCGTTTGTAAGGTTTAGTCCCATTATAAACGTTCCTGTAATACTTTAACTAAATGTTTAACTTCTAACAAAAATTTTGGAATACCACTCACTACCATAATAGCAGTCTCTTCATCATAAGTATGGCTAGTACGGCTTCGCATATCTCGATACTGTTTCCAATCAGTCCAATTTCCCATTAATAAACCATATTCATTGGCTGAACGAATTAAATCTTGAAAATTCATTTGATCGTATATTTCAGGATTTGGCGAAATATATTCTAAATAACGTTTTAATATTTTATGACTAATTTCATAAGTAAATTCAAAACGTTGAATTAAACCATCACGAATTTGTAAATCATTAATATTTTGTTGATAACGAATTAAACCTTCATCTAATCGATTAACGATATTTTGTAACGGTAAAACACTGAAATTAGTCATTCTTTCTCCACTAAATAAAACGTATTGAAAAACAACCGCACTTTATAATAATCTTGCTGCATCCTTATCCAAATACCATTCTGTAACCCCATTTTTTGCCTTAATTTTAGCAGCAGGATAAGGCAAGTCTTTTGCATCTGTTGTTGCAATTTCTTGTAAAATTTTTGCTTTACTTTCGCCTGTTACTAGATAAGTAATACGTTTTGCTTTCTCAATGAGTTTAGCAGTTTTTGAGATACGAATTTGTCCTGTTTCTGGGTGTTTAGCTATCACTGCCAAATTAGGATCATCAAAATTAGTTTGATTTGGGAACAATGAAGCGGTATGTCCATCGGTTCCCATACCTAAAATAATCCAGTCAAAAACTTGATCAGAAATGACCGCACTTATTTCTTCTTGGAAACGTTTTAATTCACTCTGTGGATCCGCTTCACCACGAATACGATGAATATTTTCAGCAGGAATATTAATGTGATCAAATAGTAGCTTTTGCACTTCACCATAGTTACTTTCTGGATCTTGTGGCGGAACCATACGATCGTCGCCCCACCAAAAATGCAAGTTTTCCCATTGAATTGCTGTATTATGTGGTGCTTGAGCGAGGGTTTTAAATAATAATTTTGGGGTGCTACCTCCCGATAGGGATATATGCACAGGGCGACCTTGTTCGCTATAATCTTGAAGCTCTTCTGCTATTTTTTCTACCGCACTTTGGGCATTTTCAAAAATAATGGTTTTCATTTTATTCCTTAATTTTTAGGTTATACTTTTTTCTTCATACAACCACTAGGTTTACGCCAAACACGTCCTGTTCTGGCGATCAATTTATCTGCTTGAGTTGGTCCCCAAGTGCCTGCTTCGTATTCATAAATACGATTATTTTCTGCTTTATAATCAATGATAGGTTGTACGAATTTCCAACAAGCATGCACTGCATCAGTGCGAGCAAATAAAGTTGCATCGCCTTTTATAGCATCTAGAAGTAAGCGATCATAAGCTGTAAGAACACTTGGTGAGGCGAGATCTGCATATCTAAAGTCCATCGAAACTTCTTTTGCTTCAAATCCAGCACCTGGTTTTTTCAAACCAAATCGCATTGAAATCCCCTCATCTGGTTGAATACGAATAATTAATTTATTCTCAGGGGCTTTTTGGCTAAAAACTGGGTGTGGGGTAGTTTTGAAATGGATAACAATTTCAGTTACACGAGTGGGTAAGCGTTTACCTGTTCTCACATAAAAAGGCACACCAGCCCAACGCCAGTTGTCAATTTCACAACGTAATGCCATATAGGTTTCAGTTGTTGAGCCTGCTGGCACGCCAACTTCTTCAAGGTAACCATTAACTTTTTTATCGTCAATAATTGAACTTGTGTATTGACCTAGCACAAGATTATGTTCCAAATCATCATCACTTAATGGGTGTAAGCTATGTAATACTTTTGCAACCTCATCACGCATTGAGTCAGCATTTATAATTGCAGGCGGCTCCATTGCGACCATTGCGAGAACTTGCAACAAATGATTTTGGAACATATCACGCATAGCACCAGAGCCATCATAATAGCCACCTCGTTTCTCTACACCCAGTTGTTCAGCACCAGTGATTTCCACATAATCAATAAAGTTACGGTTCCATAATGGTTCAAATAGTCCATTGGAGAAGCGTAAGACAAGCAAATTTTGTACAGTTTCTTTACCTAAATAATGGTCAATACGGTAAATTTGGTGTTCTTCAAAAAAGCGATGAATTTGTGTATCAAGTGCTTTTGCTGTTTTCATATCGTAACCAAATGGTTTTTCAACAATAATTCGTTTCCAACCAAATTCTTCGGTATTTAGTCCATGAGCAGCTAAACATTCGGGAATAATGCCATATAGGCTTGGTGGAGTAGATAGGTAATATAATGTATTTCCACCTGTTTGATATTTATCATGTAACTCATCTAAACGGGGAACAAGTTTACCATATTCTAGTGCATCTGAAGTATTAATCGCAATGTAGTACAAGTGTTGACAAAAATTATCTAGCTTTTCGCCTTCTGCACCTTCAAATTCAATGAGTGCAAGTCGCATTTTTTGGCGAAAATCGTCATCTGTTAATTCTGTTCGTGAAACCCCTAATACTGAAAAATTTTCAGTTAATCGTCCAATTTTATAGAGATTGTAAAGTGCTGGAATGAGTTTTCTATAAGTTAAATCGCCAGAAGCACCAAAGATGACGATACAGTTATTTTCGGCATTTATATTCATGTTGTGTTTATGTCCTTTATTTTTATTAAAGTATTTATATCATATTTTGATAAATAGTGAATAGCTAATAGGTTTAATAAATTGAATTAACAGTTATTTATGATTTTGTATTGAATATTGTTCTCCAATCAAATTTATTATCTATGACCATTATAAAATCTGGATTAATCAGTGTCTCTCGTTGATTATAGGTTAATGGTTGAAATTGTAAATCATAGATTGCACCACCTATTTCGGAGAGTAATATTTCAGCGGCAGCAGTATCCCATTCTCCTGTTTTTCCTAATCGGATATAACAATCTGCATCACCATTTGCAACTAATGTTGTTTTTAAGCTACTTGAGCCATAAATTTTGAATTCATATGCTTGATTAGGATTTAATAATTTTTGCAGTTGATTTTTTGTGCCTATACTACCAATACTAATTTTTATTGGTGAAGCTTCAGATAGTGTCTTAGGATGTAATTGAATCTCTTTATTATTTACGAGTTTATGTGCACCGTAGTTTTTCATAGCATAATAAGTTTGTTTTAAAATAGGAGAATGGATTACACCTAAGGTTGGTATATGGTTTTGTACTAAGCTTATGATGATAGAAAATTGATCCGTTTTATTAATAAATTGTTGTGTACCATCAAGTGGATCTATTAACCAGTAAGCATCCCAAGTTAATCGTTCGGATAGTGGAAGATTACAACTTTCCTCTGATAAAACGGGAATATTAGGCGTTAATTTATTAAGTTGTTCAATAATAAACTGATGAAGAAAAAGATCCGCATTAGTAACGGGAGTTTTATCTGATTTAATATAAATATTAATATCTTGTTTATAAAATTCTTTAAGATATTCACCTGCTTGTAATGTTATGTTGAGTACAGATTGAAGAAGTGATTGACTTAAAAGCACGGTGTTTTCCTTAGTAATTTGATAACTGGAAAGAAACTTCTATTTAACCTTTTCAGTATATCAAAATTATTAAAAAAAATACCGCACTTTTAGTTTAATTAATGACTATTCTGGTTTTGTTGATAAAAATCCATATTTATATTCAGGAATCATATTATAGTCCGTTGTGACTTCTGGAGCCCGCCCCAAACGAGTAAAGTCAATATCATGATAATCAATAATAGGGTATTTCATCATTTCATCTGTAGCATTTGCTAATTGAATATCAGAGTTAAAAACAGGTTTATTATTTTTTTGAAAAACTAACTTAGCTAATGATTTGCTAATTTCATCTTCTGTTGGTTTTTTTATTGGTATTAATGATGCTAATGACATATTTTTATATTGATAAACATAAGGATAAACAGATTTTGATGTATAAAATGAATCGTGAAATCCTGTGGTGTTAAAATAAATAAATCCATTAGGATTTAACCTTTCTTTTGCTAGAGATAGAAACTCTTTACTTAATAGATTAGTTGTATAGCTACGCCAATACCAAGTTGTATTCATTAAAATATAATCAAATTTTTTATCTGGATGTTTATTTAACCAACGACGTCCATCATCAGCAATAACGTTTACGCGTTTATCTTTTAGTAATTCAGCCATTGGCGGATAAAAATCTGCAAACTCATTGTAATCAGGGTTAAGTTCTACTACGGTGATGGATTCAAGAGTAGGAACTGATGTTAGCACATCAACCCATGATCCTGTACTTAATCCAATAACAAGTATATTTTTTGCATCTGGCGCAATAATTGGGAGCATATAAGCTCTATCAATCATGTTAGTATTATTGAGTAGATCAATATTTAATTTTCCATCATAAACATTATTGCCAAAAACAATCTGTTCATTATTTTTATCTCGATAAATCTGGATAAAACCATGTTTATTCTCAATTAGTTTCTCTAATTTTATTCCTTCATTTTGGGCTAAAGCTGTAATGATTTTTTCTGGTAATTGCACTAGAGAAATAATACTTAATGCCCCTAGGACAATCGCTGTTATTTTAAGGAGTTTTGATGATATACAAAAATAGGCAACGAAAAAAGTACTGGCAATAATCAATAAATAGGTTTGCTGAGTACTAAAAATATCTAGCAAATAAAATCCAACTATAATTGGAGCAAGGGTACAGCCTATAACATTAGAAAAGTAAACATTTGAAATAGCCGCCCCTGTTTTTTGTTTTTCTGAACCTAAATGATGAACAATTGGAAAAATAATACCTCTAACAACAGAGCATAGTAATACAGATAAACCTAACACTAGTAATGTAGTTGGTTGAACACTATATATAATGCCAAGGATAGCTAATATATCTAATAAAGCGGCTAGTATAAAAATACGACCAATATAATTGATAGAAGCTTTTTCTTCATTACATATACGTTTACCTATAAAAGCGCCAATAGCAATTCCAACTAAAAAAATAGCTAAAGTTAATGAGAAAAACTGTGGTAAAGGGTAACTGAATGTAAATAAGCGTATCCAAATAATTTCAATACTTAAACTTAAAAAACCACCTAAAAAGGAAAGTAACATTGCTTTTCTAGTCATTTTTTGTTTCCTTTCTTCCATATGTAATAAAAACAGTGAATGCAACGAGATAATTTATTATTCCTGCAATATAAATTACATCTATTAAAGTAAAACTATTAAATAAAATAAATCCTGTTACGATACAAGCGGTCGCTGCACCTAAAGTATTTGTAAAATATAACCATCCAATGTTATGACCTACATTATTGAAATATTGATTTAAATATTGAGTAAGCAATGGAAGAGTTGAACCCATTAAAAAAGTGGGAAATAAAAGTAAGATAAAATTAGCAAAAGCGATCGTTAGTGTGCTTGAATGTAGGAAATAATTTTGCGTAATTTCAATTAGCGATGGGCTTAGGATTCCAAAAGAACCAATTCCTATTTCAGTTAGTGCAAAGAAGCCAATAATCTTAGTGGGGAATTTGTCAGCAATTCTCCCCCCCCCCCACGCACCAACGCCTAAGCCTGCCATGAAAACGGAAATGATGATTGTGATTGATTCAAGATCAACCCCAAAAGCAGTAAATAGCATTCGTTGCCAAGCAATCTGATAAATTAATGCAGAAAAGCCAGACATAAAGAACACTATTTTAATAATTCGTTCTCTTGATAAAATCATTTCAATATCCTTGATGATAATTACAACTGTAAATTTGTATGGTTATATTTTGTAGTACGATAGAATAAAAAAACTAGACCTATTTAGTCTAGTTTTTTACATATTTAGTTAATTATTTCTTTGCTCGTAAAATACGAGATGAGAAAATAATCATACCTAAAACAAAGACTACTAGTCCTAGTATTTTGGCAACATTATCCCAATTTTCTAATTGTAGAGCCAATGGGGCTTCAGAACCACCAGAGGTAACTGATGCCGCAATAATGAATGCGAGAATAACGCCCATTAAACTTTCACCAACAATTAGACCAGCTGCAAATAATGTACCATATCTCTCGGCTTTTTTCTCAATATTACCTGTTTTATCACCTTTACGAGCAGCGTAGGCTTTCAGATGACGAGTGATTAACCAAGACATAATCGCACCAATAACAATAGGCATATTGATTGACGGCGGTAAATAAATACCCATACCGACAGCTAAAGCTGGAAGTGCGAAGCTATTATGACTGATTTTTTTCAATACAATATCAATAATGATAAGTAACACACCAAGTGCAATACCCATAAAAATATAAGTCCACTCAAGGTTACTGTTAAAAATACCTTGTGCGATGGTGGTCATTAATGTTGCTTGTGGAGCAGATAGTGCTTGTGTCGGATCCATATCTGGACGTGGTAATGCCCCTGTAAATCCATAAGCGTGGTAAAGAATTTCAAGAACTGGAGCGATAACTAATGCACCGACTATACAGCCGATAATCAAGGCAACCTGTTGTTTCCAAGGTGTTGCTTTGACTAATAAACCCGTTTTCAAGTCTTGTAGATTGTCATTAGAGATAGCGGCGGTACTTACTACTAT
This sequence comes from Bisgaardia hudsonensis, assembly GCF_004345785.1. GTDB lineage: Bacteria > Pseudomonadota > Gammaproteobacteria > Enterobacterales > Pasteurellaceae > Bisgaardia > Bisgaardia hudsonensis. Next base: position 159,930 of record NZ_SLXI01000005.1, on the reverse strand, counting down.
TGAGCCAGAGAAAATGGTTAATGCCGTTAAAAATTGCTGACCTTCTAGTGTTTCTAATAAACCTGTTATTTTTCCTACTAGCATTAATGTTAATGAAATTAATACAATAGAAATAATACCAATACCTGAAATTGGGCTAGATGACGAACCGACAAGACCTGCCATATACCCACAAGCAGCAGCTACAAAGAAACCAATAAATACGGCAAGTGCGGTACAAACAATTACCAATAAAACAGAGGCTTCTGCAGAAATTGGTGCTTTCTCGATGAAATTATGTAGTGCAATTACGATTAAAATAATTGATACTAAAACTACTGCAATCATTGTTTTTGGAGAAAGATCTTGTTGTGTTCTATCTTGCGTTTGACCATTTGGATCTCTTAAGGCTTTAAATGATTGTGTCATACCTTCAATCATTGGTTTCATTAATACTAATAATGTCCAAATTGCCGCAATACCGATCGTTCCTACACCAATAAAACGTACTTTGGTTTTCCAAATAGTCATTGCATAGCCAACCATATCTGTATTTGCTGGTATTTCTGATGTGGCAGTAAAATATGGTACGGCAACTTCCCAAGTTAAGAAGATACCCAGTAAAATAGCGATACCGCCAAGAATACCAACGAGATAGCCAGCACCTAATAATGCAAGTGAGAAGCCCATTGGTATTTGGAATACGGCATTGCCACCTTTAAACCAAAGCCCAGCACTATCAGAAATAATGCGTAAACCGTTAGTTAAAAATCCAACAGTAGCGGCGATAAAACCACCAGTAGCAATTTCTTTGATACCGCTATCTCCAGTTCCTTCTTCTCCTTCGTGATTACCTGCTTTTAAGATTTCAGCAGCAGCAACACCTTCTGGATAAGGGAGGTTGGTATTGACAACCATTGCGGTTCTTAGTGGAATAGTAAAAATAACTCCTAGAATACCACCAGCGGTACAGATTAATAATGTTTGTAGGAATGGAAATCCTTGCCAGTATCCCATCATTAGTAGTCCAGGAATAACAAATATTACAGAGGAAAGTGTTCCTGCTGATGAGGCTTGAGTTTGAACCATATTGTTTTCTAGGATATTGGATCCTGAAAACATTTTTAATACTGCCATTGAAATGACCGCAGCAGGAATTGATGAGGCGAATGTTAACCCAACTTTTAAGCCTAAATAAACATTTGAGGCTGTAAAAATAACGGTAATTAACGCACCAAGCAACATTCCTCTGAATGTTAATTCTTGCATTGTTGGTGCAAGATTATTAGCTTTTTGCATAAATTGCTCCATATGTTGATATTATTTTAGAAAAACGCTTCAATATAACGCTAAATAATTAGGAATAAAAAAGTTTGTGCATAAAATGTGATTTAGATCACGATTTTATACTAAGATAATCTTTTAATAAATAAAGTGCGGTCAAATTTCTCGCCTCATAAAAATCAGGATCAGCGAGTAATTGATCAATTTTATTTAAAGGGTATCGGATAAGTTGTAATGGCTCTGGTTCATCGCCTTCTAACTTACAAGGATAGAAATCTTTAGCAATGAAAATATGCATTGGGTTATTCATAAAACTTGGCGAACTGTTAATCGTTCTTAAATGAGTGAGTGAATTTGCCCCTAAACCTATTTCTTCTTTTAATTCTCTATTGGCACTTTCTTCTGGCGTTTCATTAGGGTCCATTAATCCTTTGGGGAAACCTAGTTCATAACGTTCCGTTCCGACTGCATACTCTTTTATCATTAACAAATCATCACCATCAATAGCTAAAATCATTACTGCGGCACGACTACTTGGTTTGATACGCTCATAAACACGGTATTCACCATTAGAAAATTTTAGCTCGATACTCTGTATTTCAAAAATACGTGATTTACTTACAGTCGAAATAGACAGTATTTCTGGTTTTTGTAATATGTTCATATTGCCTCATAAAATAAGTTTTAATTTTGATATGAAAATAGGGGGGTAATTTGGTTATGATACTCTCTAAGTTGATGAAATGGAAAGGTTAAAAATAATATTTTTTAAATTGAAGATAAAGCAGAAAATAAAAAAACCAGAGCGTTTATGGTATTTATTATGCTCTGGTTTTGCTTACGATGTTGTGTTTTTACTTTATATTTATGCTAATTCTTTGCGTAATTTTTTTGTTACATCAATCATTGTACGTAGTTGTTCAATGGTTTCCGTCCAACCTCGTGTTTTTAATCCACAATCTGGATTGACCCATAAACGTTCTTTTGGTACCACTTTTAATGCTTTACGCAATAAATGCTCAATTTCATCTGCCGTTGGCACTCTTGGGCTATGAATATCATAAACACCTGGACCAATGTCATTTGGATATTTAAAATCTGAAAATGCTGTTAATAATTCCATATCAGAACGTGATGTTTCGATGGTAATCACATCAGCATCTAATGCCGCAATCGCAGGAAGAATATCATTAAATTCTGAATAACACATATGTGTATGAATTTGTGTATCGTCTTGTACTCCCATATAGCTTAATCTAAAGGCTTCTCCAGCCCATTTTAAGTAGCTATCCCAATTTGCTCGTTTTAGTGGTAAGCCTTCACGAATTGCAGGCTCATCAATTTGGATAACTTTAATGCCAGCTTTTTCTAAATCTAAAACTTCATCAGATAATGCGACACCAATTTGCTTACAAACAGTTGAGCGAGGAATATCATTACGCACAAAAGACCATTGTAAAATCGTAACTGGGCCAGTTAACATTCCTTTCATTACTTTTTTCGTTAAACTTTGTGCATATTGAGACCAGCGAACAGTCATTGGTGTTGGACGAGCGACGTCACCATAAATTACTGGCGGTTTAACACAGCGTGAACCATAGCTTTGTACCCAACCGAATTTAGTAAATGCGAAGCCATCTAATAGTTCTCCAAAATATTCGACCATATCATTACGTTCTGCTTCACCGTGAACTAGAACATCTAAATCAAGCTCTTCTTGACGGCGAACAACATATTCAATTTCTTTTTTCATTGCCGTTTCGTAGTCTTCAAGGCTTAGTTCACCTTTTTTGAAACTTGCACGAGCATAACGAATTTCAGGGGTTTGTGGGAATGATCCAATAGTTGTTGTTGGTAATAATGGTAAATTTAGCCATTGATTTTGTTCTTTAATGCGTTCTGCAAAAGGTGATTTACGTTTGTCTGCATTTTCTGGTAAATGAGCTAATCTAGCAGTGACTTCGATACGATGAATATCTTTACTTTCTGCTCTTGTTTGTGCTGCAAGTTGGCTTTGTTCTAATTCCGCTGCAACAGCATCACGACCTTGATTAAGTGCGGTCTTTAATATATGTAATTCTTTAATTTTTTGTAAAGTAAAAGATAACCAGTTGTATAAATCAGGTTTTTTATCTTGTAATTCTGTTTCAACACTTAAATCATAAGGCGTGTGCAATAATGAGCAGCTTGGTGCGATCCATAGGCGTTCACCGAGTGTTGCTTTTAATGGTTCTAATAAATTAAGCGTTTCATTGAGATTTGCTCGCCAAATGTTACGTCCATCAATTACCCCTAATGAAAGTACTTTTTCATAATCGGTAAAAGCAGATAATTGTTCTGGTGCTCTGACTAAATCTAAATGTAAGCCATCAACTGGTAGTGATTTTAATAATGGCGCGTGTTCAGCTACGGATCCAAAATAGGTGGTTAATAATAATCTTGCATTAACTTTTGCTAGTTCTGTATAAACATAATTGTAAGCTTCTAGCCATTCTTTTGGAAGATCTAGTGCTAATGCAGGTTCATCAATTTGAATCCATTCCACTCCTTCTGCAATGAAGGCATTTAAAATTTCAGTATAAATAGGCAGTAGCTTTTCAAGAAGTTGTAGGCGATTAAAGGTCTCTCCTTTTTCTTTACCTAACCATAGAAATGTTAGTGGACCGACAATAACAGGTTTGGTATTGAAACCTAATGCTTTCGCTTCTTTAATTTGCTTAACATAATGACTTGGATTTGCTTTAAACTCTGTATTTTTATGAAATTCAGGGACAAGATAATGGTAATTGGTATCAAACCATTTTGTCATTTCAATGGCAAATTGATCTTTATTACCACGAGCAAGTTCAAAATATTGCTCTAAAGTGAGTTTTTGGCTATCAAATCCAAAACGTTTTGGTATCGCACCTGTTGCAACTTGTAGATCTAAAATATGATCATAAAATGTGAAGTCTGCAACGGTAACATAATCGGCATTTTCTTTGGCTTGATTTTGCCAATTTATTTCTCGTAGTTTTTGTGCGATATCAAGTAAATCTTGTTCAGATAATTCTTTACGCCAATAACGTTCTTGTGCAAATTTAAGTTCACGTTTTGCACCCACACGTGGAAATCCTAAGTGATGAAGTGTTGTCATAAAATTTTCCTTTTTTAAAATAGTTATAATCAGAGTAATTGGTTTTAGAAGTCTAAACATCTAAACGTCTTTATGTATAATGACAAAAAAATTTAATTATGCAAGATAATAATTTTCACATTGATTATGAAAAATTTTAATAATCAAAAAATATCATTAAAATTATATGGTTATATTCTATTTTTGTTATTTTATTTGATCTGTAAGTTGTATTTTCTGATAAATTAATTATATTTTTTTGATTAAATGTTATAATTTTCATCAATATTTTATTAATTATGAGTATTTTTAATAATGAAACCAATATTTTTGGAGCTTCGTCATTTAAAAACATTGTTAGCACTTAAAGAAACTGGCAGTGTATCTCTTGCGGCTAAGCGAGTGCATTTGACTCAATCGGCACTTTCACATCAGATTAAATGTTTGGAAGATCAATATGATTTGGCATTGTTTGAACGAAAAACACAGCCCATACGTTTTACACCTGCGGGAGAACGTTTAATTAAATTAGCAAATGATGTTTTACCTAAAGTAATTGATGCTGAATTGGATCTTGTTAGGGTAAAACAAGGTAAGGCTGGAGAATTACGAATAGCAGTAGAATGTCATACTTGTTTTGACTGGTTAATGCCCTCAATGGATAGGTTTCGTCAAGGATGGCCATTAGTTGAGTTGGATATTTTATCAGGATTTCATACAGATACTATCGGTTTATTATTAAGTTATCGAGCAGATTGGGTGGTGGTTTCAGAATTAGAAGAGAATGCGGATATTAGCTATTATCCTTTGTTCTCTTATGAAATGGTTGGTATTTGTTCTAAAGATCATCCTTTAGCTGAAAAAAATGTTTGGGAAGCGGAAGATTTCCGAGAGGAAACACTTATTACTTATCCTGTTTCTGATGATATGCTAGATTTAATTCGTAAAGTTTTACATCCTAAGGGGATTAATCCCGTGCGTAGAACCAGTGAATTAACTATTGCGATTATTCAACTTGTGGCAAGTAAAAGGGGAATTGCAGCATTGCCTTATTGGACAGTAAAACCTTATTTAGAAAAAGGTTATGTTGTAGCCAAGCGTATTACTCAAGGTGGATTATATAGTAATCTTTATGGTGCGATTCGTAAAACGGATACGAAGGTGGCATATATTTCAGATTTTCACAACACGGTACAAGCTGAAAGCTTTGCTACTATACCTGATTTGTTAACACTTGAAAGTGCGGAAAAATAATACCGCACTTTTGATTATTGTGTTTATCAAGAAAAGTGCCATTTTAAGGACGTATTCCAAGGGTATGGCAGATAGCATAAGTCAATTCTGAGCGATTTAGTGTATAAAAATGAAAATCTTTTACGCCTTCTTTTGATAAAATTTTTACCATATCAATAGCAATACTTGCCCCAACTAAATTGCGGGTAGTCTGATCATCATCTAAACCTTCATACATTTTTCTCATCCAGCTAGGAATTTTTACATTAGTGATTTTTGCCATTTTATCCAATTGTTTAAAATTAGAAACAGGTAAAATACCTGGGATAATTTCTACATCAATCCCAACAGTTACACAACGATCTCGAAAGCGGAGGTAGCTGTCAATATCAAAGAAAAATTGAGTAATAGCACGATTTGCTCCTGCTTCAATTTTTTTCTTTAAATAGAGAAGATCCGCTTGTGCTGATTTTGCTTCTGGATGTACTTCAGGATAAGCAGCAACAGAAATATCAAAGTCAGCAACATCTTTGAGTAATTTAACCAAGTCAGAGGCATAAAATGGTTTTTTAGCGTATCCAGCTGGTTCATCACCTCTTAATGCAACGATATGGCGAATACCGCTTTCCCAATAATCTTGTGCAATTTGGCGTAATTCATCGGTAGTTGCATCAATTCCTGTTAAGTGAGGGGCGGCAATAATACCTGTTTCACTCTGAATATTTTTCACAATGTTGTGTGTTCGATTTCTTTCTCCTGAATTGGCACCATAAGTAACAGATACAAATTTTGGTTTTAGTACTTTAAGACGTTGAATTGAATCTTTTAATAAAACTTCCATATTTTCATTTTTCGGGGGAAAAAATTCAAAAGAAACATTTATTTTTCCTTCTAAATCAGCGATATTTTGGTTAAGTAGATCAATCTCTTTTGCATAGCTCATAATATAGTCCTTACCTGTATAAAATTATAATTAGATGTCTGGGCGTTTAGATGTCTTTATGGCTAATTTAGAGCGATAAGAATGTTATGTCAATTTTATTATTTTCATTTATCTATGAATTTGATTCATATTGGGTGTTTTGAAGTATTGGAATTAACGGGCTTTGAACAAGGGGATTTTTGGTGAGAATAATGATAATGTTCTGTGATAGAATGGTAAAGTAACCATTTTTATTAAATTGTTATAAATTAAGGGGGAGTGTTTGAAAATTAATTGGCAGAATATTGATACGGTAATTTTGGATTTAGATGGGACGCTAATTGACCTTTATTTAGATCATTCCTTCTGGAAATATATTGTCCCTGAAGCCTATTCTCGTAAGTATGCTATATCAATAGATGATAGTCATCGCTTACTTAAACGATATTATGATGAAATTGAGCATAGTATGGATTGGTATGATATTGATTTTTGGGAAAATAAACTTAATTTGCCTATAAGGGATTTATTGGCATTACAAGCTAAGCAAACTAAGGTTCGAGAAGATGTTTATCCATTTTTACAAGCAATAAAAACAAAAGGAAAACACTTAATTTTGTTGACGGATAGTCACCCTTTTAGTTTACAGGTAAAATTAAATCATTGTAATTTATCACCGCACTTTAATGCATTATTTTCGACACATCAGTTTGGTTTTCCAAAAGTAGAGCAAGCATTGTGGAATAGTTTACAGTCTTATTATCCTTTTGATCCCAGCCGAACTTTTTTTATGGACGATACAGAAAAAGTACTAGACAGTGCAAAACAGTTTGGTATTGCTTATACCATCGGGGTAGAAAATCCAGATAGCAGTGTGCCAATTAAGACATTCAAAAATCATATTAGTGTAAAAAATTATTTGGAGTTAATTTGATATATTATGGCAAAAAAGAATTTAGATGATATAAACCAAGATAATGATATTCGGTTAGATAAGTGGTTATGGGCAGCTCGTTTTTACAAAACACGTTCACTTGCTAAGGCAATGATTGATGGTGGTAAAGTACATTATAATAATCAGCGAGCTAAGCCAAATAAAACCGTGGAAATTGGTGCTATTATTAAATTACGTCAAGGAAATGAAGAAAAAGAAGTTGAAGTATTACAGTTATCTATTCAACGACGAGGGGCATCTGAGGCACAGCTTTTATATAAAGAAACACAAAAAAGTATTGAAACAAGAGAAAAATTAGCTATAGCAAGAAAAAATAATGCACTTTCTATGCCACATCCTGATCGTCGTCCAAATAAAAAAGAGCGTCGAGATTTGATTAAGTTTAAACATCAATAGGGTTGTAATTGTTAATTTTATCTCAATATTTCTTTTCATTATTAACAAAAATTGGATTTTATTATGAATAATTATATACAAGATAACGATAAGCTTTACCGTTATTTATTTAAAGACAGAGCTGTTCGTGGTGAATGGGTGAGATTAAATCAAACTTTTATTGATACCCTCAATACCCATCATTATCCCATAGCTGTACAAAATTTGTTGGGTGAAATGATGGTGGCAACCAATTTATTAACAGCAACTTTAAAATTTAAAGGGAATATTACTGTACAAATTCAAGGTGATGGACCTTTAAAATTAGCATTGGTTAATGGTACTGATACACAAAATATTCGAGCGTTAGCTCGTGTTGATGGTGTAATTGACGAAAAGATGTCGTTAACTGATATGATTGGCAAAGGTGTACTTGTTATTACTATTGCACCAGAAGAAGGGGAGCGTTATCAAGGAGTAATAGCACTTGATAAACCAACTATTACTGAATGTTTAGAGGATTACTTTGTACGTTCCGAGCAATTAAAAACCAAATTATTTATCCGTACAGGCGTTTTTGATGGAAAGCCTGTTGCTGCAGGTATGCTATTGCAAGTAATACCAGATGGTACTGGAACAGAAGATGATTTTGATCATCTAGCAACATTATGTGCGACAGTAAAAGACGAAGAACTGTTTGGTTTGACAGCAGAGGAATTGCTGTATCGTTTATACCACGAAGAAATGGTAGAAATTTACCCGTCTCATAAGGTGCAATTCTTTTGTGGTTGTTCAATGGAGCGATCAGGTGCGGCATTATTGCTGTTATCCGATCAGGAATTGAATGAAGTATTGGAAGAACATAAAGGCAGTATTGATATGCAATGTGAATGTTGTGGTACGCATTATTTCTTCAATAAAGAAGCCATAGATAAATTAAAGTGCTAGTCAAAGTGTTAAAGTAAAAGTGCGGTAATATTTTGTTGAATTTTGCTTAATTCTTGACTTTTGATTTTTTCAATATTAGAATTTGACGTCTATCTAATAATGGATAGGTTAATAAATATACATTTTATTATGAATAACTATTAAACTGGAGTTTTTAATGGCAACTATCAACCAGCTAGTACGCAAACCGCGTGTTAAAAAGGTTGTAAAAAGCACCGTTCCTGCATTAGAGGCTTGCCCGCAGAAACGTGGCGTGTGTACTCGTGTATACACAACTACACCTAAAAAACCGAATTCAGCATTACGTAAAGTATGTCGTATTCGTTTAACTAATGGTTACGAAGTAACCTCATATATTGGCGGAGAAGGTCATAACCTTCAAGAGCATAGTGTTGTGCTTATCCGTGGCGGTCGTGTTAAAGATTTACCTGGTGTGCGTTATCACACTGTACGTGGAGCATTAGACTGTGCTGGCGTAAAAGATCGTAAACAAGCTCGTTCAAAATATGGCGTTAAACGTCCTAAATCTTAATGGTTCTCCGTTGAGTAAGGCCAAACGCTAATTAAATTAATTAACCATAAACTCCAGTACATTTAGCAACTCGCTTATATATTGAGTTTTGGGTAATCCTGAAGATTATAAATACGGAGAAATTACAATGCCACGTCGTCGTGTTGTTGGACAACGCAAGATCCTTCCAGATCCGAAATTCGGTTCAGAATTACTTGCGAAATTTATTAATGTTTTAATGGTAGATGGTAAAAAATCTATCGCGGAAACTATTGTTTATAATGCACTTGATACCTTAGCAGAACGCACAGGTAAAGAAGCTCTAGAAGCTTTCGAAATTGCATTAGAAAATGTACGCCCTACTGTCGAGGTTAAATCTCGCCGTGTGGGTGGTTCTACTTATCAAGTACCAGTTGAAGTACGTCCAGTTCGTCGTAACGCATTAGGTATGCGTTGGATTGTTGAAGCTGCACGTAAACGTGGTGATAAATCAATGGCTTTACGTTTAGCGAATGAATTATCAGATGCGTCTGAAAACAAAGGTGCTGCGGTGAAAAAACGTGAAGATGTTCACCGTATGGCTGAAGCTAACAAAGCATTTGCTCATTACCGTTGGTAATAAGTTAGTAATCAGTTTTTCAGGCTTCATCTCATTATTATGCGATGGAGCCTTATCCATATTAAAAATTTATTTTATAAAATTCCAAAAAGGAAATATTAATGGCTCGCGTAACCCCTATTGAGCATTATCGTAATATCGGTATTAGTGCTCACATTGATGCAGGTAAAACAACTACCTCAGAGCGTATCCTTTTCTATACAGGCGTAAGTCACAAAATCGGTGAAGTTCACGATGGTGCGGCAACTATGGACTGGATGGAACAAGAACAAGAGCGTGGTATTACTATTACTTCAGCTGCAACAACAGCATTCTGGAGTGGTATGTCACAACAATACCCTAAACACCGTATTAATGTTATTGATACTCCGGGACACGTAGACTTTACTGTTGAAGTAGAGCGTTCTATGCGTGTTCTTGATGGTGCAGTAATGGTATATTGTGCGGTTGGTGGCGTTCAACCTCAATCAGAAACTGTATGGCGTCAAGCTAATAAATATAAAGTTCCACGTATCGCATTTGTTAATAAAATGGACCGTACGGGTGCGAACTTTTTACGTGTTGTTGAACAAATTAAAACACGTTTAGGTGGAACAGCTGTACCTTTACAATTACCAATTGGTTCAGAAGAAAACTTCAAAGGTGTTGTTGATTTGCTTAAAATGAAAGCAATCAACTGGAATGAAGCTGATCAAGGTATGACGTTTACTTATGAAGATGTGCCAGCTGATATGTTAGAAGCTTGTGAAGAATGGCGTCATAATCTTGTTGAAGCAGCGGCAGAAGCTTCAGAAGAATTAATGGAAAAATACCTTGGTGGTGAAGATTTAACTGAAGATGAAATTAAATTTGGTTTACGTCAACGTGTTTTAGCGACAGAAATTATTCTTGTTACTTGTGGTTCAGCCTTTAAAAATAAAGGTGTTCAAGCAATGCTTGATGCAGTAATTGATTATTTACCAGCACCAACAGACGTTGAATCTATTAAAGGTATTAATCCAGATGAAACAGAAGGTGAACGTCATGCGAGTGATGATGAGCCTTTCTCAGCGTTAGCATTTAAAATTGCAACAGACCCATTCGTGGGTAACTTGACTTTCTTCCGTGTGTATTCTGGTGTAATTAACTCTGGTGATACAGTTGTTAACTCTGTTAAACAAAAACGTGAGCGTTTTGGTCGTATTGTTCAAATGCACGCAAATAAACGTGAAGAAATTAAAGAAGTTCGCGCTGGTGATATTGCTGCTGCTATCGGATTAAAAGATGTTGCTACTGGTGATACTCTATGTGCAATTGATTCGCCAATTATCCTTGAGCGTATGGAATTCCCTGAGCCTGTAATTTCTGTTGCGGTAGAACCTAAAACAAAAGCTGACCAAGAAAAAATGGGGCTTGCATTAGGTCGTCTTGCACAAGAAGATCCTTCTTTCCGTGTTCACACTGATGAAGAATCTGGTGAAACTATTATCTCTGGTATGGGTGAGTTACACTTAGATATCATCGTTGATCGTATGAAACGTGAATTTAAAGTTGAAGCGAATATCGGTAAACCTCAAGTATCATATCGTGAGACAATTCGTGCACGTGTTAACGATGTTGAAGGTAAACATGCAAAACAATCTGGTGGTCGTGGTCAATATGGTCATGTTGTTATTGATTTATATCCATTAGATCCTGAAGGTCCAGGATATGAGTTTGTTAATGAAATCAAAGGTGGGGTGATTCCAACAGAATATATTCCTGCAGTTGATAAAGGTATTCAAGAACAACTTAAATCTGGTCCATTAGCTGGTTATCCAGTAGTTGATTTAGGTGTACGTTTACATTTTGGTTCGTACCATGATGTTGACTCATCTGAATTAGCATTTAAGCTTGCTGCATCTCTAGCATTTAAATCGGCGTTTAATAAAGCTGATCCTGCTTTACTTGAACCAATTATGAAAGTTGAAGTAGAAACTCCACCTGAATATGTTGGTGATGTAATTGGTGATTTAAGTCGTCGTCGTGCGATGGTTAATGGTCAGGAAGCAAATGAATTTGTAGTTAAGATTGATGCCGAAGTACCACTTTCTGAAATGTTTGGTTATGCAACAGATCTTCGCTCACAAACTCAAGGTCGTGCATCATATTCAATGGAACCATTGAAGTATGCTGAAGCACCTAAGAACGTAGCGGAAGCAGTTATTGAAGCTCGTAAAAAATAATATTTACCAAAATCTGTAGTGCATTGTGCACTACAGAATTTTAATTAAGGAAACATTAGTAATGTCTAAAGAAAAATTTGAACGTAAAAAACCACACGTTAACGTGGGTACAATAGGCCACGTTGACCATGGTAAAACAACTTTAACAGCAGCAATTACAACTGTATTATCGAAAAAATTCGGTGGTGCTGCACGTGCATTTGATCAAATTGATAATGCACCAGAAGAAAAAGCACGTGGTATTACTATCAATACTTCACACGTTGAATATGATACAGAAACACGCCACTATGCACACGTTGACTGCCCAGGACACGCGGATTATGTGAAAAACATGATTACTGGTGCGGCACAAATGGATGGTGCTATTTTAGTAGTAGCAGCAACAGATGGTCCAATGCCACAAACACGTGAGCATATACTTTTAGGACGCCAAGTAGGTGTACCTTACATCATCGTATTCTTAAATAAATGTGATATGGTTGATGATGAAGAATTATTAGAATTAGTAGAGATGGAAGTTCGTGAACTTCTTTCACAATATGATTTCCCAGGTGATGATACACCAATCGTACGTGGTTCAGCATTACAAGCATTAAATGGTGTACCAGAGTGGGAAGATAAGATTGTAGAATTAGCAGGTCATTTAGATAGCTATATTCCAGAGCCAGAGCGTGCAATCGATCAGCCATTCTTATTACCAATTGAAGATGTATTCTCAATTTCAGGACGTGGAACGGTAGTAACAGGTCGTGTAGAGCGTGGTGTTATCCGTACAGGTGAAGAAGTTGAAATTGTTGGTATTAAACCAACAACAAAAACAACGGTAACAGGTGTGGAAATGTTCCGTAAATTGTTAGACGAAGGTCGTGCAGGTGAGAACGTAGGTGCATTATTACGTGGAACAAAACGTGAAGAAATCGAACGTGGACAAGTATTAGCGAAACCAGGTTCAATCACACCACATACAGACTTTGAATCAGAAGTTTACGTATTATCAAAAGATGAAGGTGGACGTCACACTCCATTCTTTAAAGGTTACCGTCCACAATTCTATTTCCGTACAACAGATGTAACAGGAACGATTGAATTACCAGAAGGCGTAGAAATGGTAATGCCAGGCGATAATATCAAAATGGTAGTAAGCTTAATTCACCCAATCGCGATGGACCAAGGTTTACGCTTTGCGATTCGTGAAGGTGGACGTACAGTAGGTGCGGGTGTTGTTGCAAAAATTATTAAATAATTAAGCAGAACATGAATGATAAAAAGGGATCTTATGATCCCTTTTTTATTGCTTATAAAAGTTTAATTAGATTAAGTATATTGAAATAGGTATAAATTTTGTGATTTTTATATGGATATTTAATTTTTAAATTTTTTAGCTAAATAAAATATAAAAATTAAACATTTTATCTTTTATTTTTGATATAGTAAGGATGTTCTCTTTAATTTACTTATCTAAGGAAAATATGTCAGAAAAAATTATTATTAATGAATCGCAGTTTATGCGCACAATTTCTCGTATTTCTCATGAAATTATTGAAAAACATCGTAGTTTAGACGATATTGTTATTGTTGGCATTAAGCGTCGAGGTGCTGAAATTGCTGAATTAATAAGACGTAAGATCGTTGATTTAACAGAAATTGATTTGCCTTCTTTAGAACTGGATATTACTTTTTATCGAGATGATCTTGATTACTTAGAAAACAAACATCAAGCGCCAGTATATAGTGGAGCTTCTGATTATATTGATATTGAAAATAAAACAGTAATTTTAATTGATGATGTGCTTTTTACTGGGCGTACAATTCGTGCGGCACTGGATGCTTTGATTGATTTTGGACGAGCAGCAAGAATAGAACTGGTTATTTTTGTGGACAGAGGACATCGAGAATTACCAATTCGAGCAGATTATGTTGGTAAGAATGTTCCAACTAGCCGTTTAGAGGAAATTCAGGTAAGAACAATGAATTTTGATAACTGTTATGAAGTAGCTTTACTTTCCAAATAAAGATAATGAACCTTTTAAAATAAATAAGGTCTAAGAGTGACAATTGTTGTAATTTAATAATGGGATAAATAATGAATATATTCAATGGTAAGAAAATTTTATTTTCTGTATTAGGTTTGTTTGCTATTGCAACGACTTCTCAAGCAATAGAAAAAGTGAGTGCAACAGTAAATGGAATCCCAATTCTTGAAAGTCAGGTTAAGAAAAAGTTGGGACTGGCAGCTAATACGAAAGCAAACTATAAAGTTGCAGTTGATAAAGTTATTGATGAGATATTAGTTGAGCAAGCAATTAAAGATTCAAAAGTTAAAGTAGATTATGCTCAGATAGATCGTATTATAGAAGGTATTGCCGCTCAAAATGGATTGACTTATGGTCAGTTTTTAGATGCCTTGGATTATCAAGGTATTAATTTTAATACTTATCGTAATCAGATTGCTAATCAGTTGATAATGAGCGAGGTACGTAATCAGGCAATAGGTCAAGGGATAGATGTAAGTCGGGAAGAAGTACAGGCTTTAGGTCAAAAAATGTTGAAAGAAGCAAAGAAACAAGGGACAGAAAGGAAAGTTTCAGGAACAGAGTATCAGGTTCGCCATATTTTGTTAAAACTTAATCCATTGCTCAATGATGCACAAGCAAAAGCTAAATTAACTCAAATTAGAAATGATATTATTTCCAAAAAAATTACTTTTGCTGATGCGGCATTAAAATATTCAAAAGATTATTTATCAGGAGCTAATGGTGGTAATTTGGGATTTGCATTTCCAGAAACCTATGTTGGAGAATTTGCTAAGACAGTTGCTCGATTGAAGAAAGGTATTATTTCACAACCAATTAAAACTGAATTTGGTTGGCATATTCTTGAAGTGACTGATACTCGTCAAGGTGATAGAACACAAGAAGCCTATATGCAAAAAGCGTATGAAAAATTGGTAAATCAGCAGGTTGAGCTGTATTCAAAAGATTGGGTAAAGGCGTTACGTAAACGAGCGAATATTCAATATCTTAATTAATTTAATAAAATCCCAGCAATAAGCTGGGATTTTGATTTATAATGTCATTAACATTTTTTATTTAAGAACAATTATGAATTCAAAAAAACATCTAGGTCATACTGCTCGTAAACGTTTCGGGCAAAACTTTTTACAGGATAATAATGTTATTCAAAATATTGTGTTATCTATTTATCCACAAAAAGATCAATTTTTAGTTGAAATTGGTCCGGGATTAGGTGCGTTAACAGAACCTGTTGCTGAACAAGTAGAGAGATTAACCGTAGTTGAGCTTGATCGAGATTTAGCAGAGCGTTTACGTCATCACCCATTTTTACATCAAAAATTAAATGTTATTGAAGCAGATGCAATGCAGTTTGATTTTCGAAAATTATATGAAGATGAAAATTTAGCAGAAAAGAATCAAAAATTACGAGTATTTGGTAATCTTCCTTATAATATTTCTACACCATTAATGTTTCATTTATTTGAATATCATGAGATTATTCAAGATATGCACTTTATGTTGCAAAAAGAAGTAGTCAAACGTTTATGTGCAGCACCGAATAGTAAGGCTTATGGACGTTTAACGGTAATGGCACAATATTTCTGTCAAGTTATTCCTGTGTTAGAAGTTCCCCCTTCAGCGTTTAAGCCTGCACCTAAAGTAGATTCTGCGGTGGTTCGTCTAATTCCTCATACAGTATTACCTCATCCTGTAAAAGATCTTTATTGGTTAAATAGGGTATGTAGTCAAGCATTTAATCAGCGTAGAAAAACCTTACGTAATGCATTATCAAGTTTATTTACATCTGAGCAATTAGTTGATCTAGGTATTAATTTAATGGATCGAGCTGAGAATTTAACGATTGCGGATTATGCTCGTTTAGCTAATTGGTTATTTGATAATCCACCTGTTGAAAATCAGCAAGTTACTGATGATATTTAAAATTAAAACCTAAAAGTGCGGTGAAAAAATGGCAACATATTTAGTTGGTGATTTACAAGGTTGTTATGATGAATTACGACTTTTACTGGATAAAGTAAACTTTGAACCGAGCGAAGATGAGCTTTATTTGGTTGGAGATTTGGTTGCTAGAGGGGATAAATCTTTAGAGTGCTTACGTTTCGTAAAATCTCTGGGCGGTGCAGGGCATACAGTTCTTGGAAATCATGATTTGCATTTAATTTCTACCGCACTTGGTATTAAAAAGGTGAAACCTAAAGATCATGTTGATGCAATTTTTACTGCACCTGATTTTCAAGAATTAATGGACTGGCTAAGAAAGCAGCCTCTACTTATTCATCATCAAATTCATAATTTTTTAGTTGTGCATGCGGGGATTTCACCTGATTGGGATCTGGATACCGCTAAGGCTTGTGCGAAAGAAGTCGAATGTATTTTACGATCAGATGATTATGCTGACTTACTAAAAAATATGTATGAAAACAAGCCAGATCGCTGGTCGGAAGATCTACAAGGTTTAGAGCGTTTACGTTATATTATTAATGTATTTACAAGAATGCGTTTTTGTTATGTTGATAATCGTCTTGATTTTGATTGTAAAGTACCCCCTGAACAAGCGCCAAAAGAATTAACTACTTGGTTTAGTTTAGCGAATCCATTATTTAAACAACAAAATATTATTTTTGGGCATTGGGCGAGTTTAGTCGATAGTAAAACACCCTCCAATATTTATGCTTTAGATACAGGTTGTGTTTGGGGAAATAGAATGACTATGTTGCGTTGGGAAGATAAACAATATTTTGAACAACCCGCAGTAAAAGATTATCGTTAGATTTTCCTTAAATAATCCCCTTATTCATTATTAATAAATTCTGTTATTTCCCCTTATTTTACGTTATTCTATAAGGTATTTTCTACGTTTAATTTAGACCGCTATTTATTCAAAGTGTGGTGGTTTTTTTATAAAAAGGTAAAGCTATGCAAGAACATTATCGTCCTGATTTGATTGAGGCTGAAGTTCAACAATATTGGAAAGACAATCAAACATTTAAAGCTGTTAAAGATGAAACTAAAGAAAAATATTATTGTTTATCTATGTTTCCCTATCCTTCTGGGCGTTTGCATATGGGGCACGTGCGTAACTATACAATCGGTGATGTGATTTCTCGTTATCAGCGTATGAATGGTAAAAATGTATTACAACCAATGGGGTGGGACGCATTTGGTTTACCTGCGGAAGGAGCCGCAATAAAAAATAAAACGGCTCCAGCCAAATGGACATATGAAAATATTGAGTATATGAAAAATCAGCTTAAAACATTAGGTTTTGGGTTTGATTGGGATCGTGAAGTAACGACCTGTCGTCCTGAATATTATAAATGGGAGCAATGGTTTTTTACTGAATTGTATAAAAAAGGTTTAGTATATAAAAAGACTTCGACTGTAAACTGGTGCCCAAACGATGAAACTGTACTTGCCAATGAACAAGTTCATGAAGGTTGTTGTTGGCGTTGTGATACTCCAGTAGAACAAAAAGAGATACCGCAATGGTTTATTAAAATTACCGACTATGTAGAGCAGTTGCTTACTGATTTAGAACATTTACCTGAATGGCCTGATATGGTTAAAACGATGCAGCGTAACTGGATTGGGCGTTCTGAAGGGGTTGAAATCACTTTCCGTATTGAAAATTCTGATGAAACTGTCGCCGTATATACGACACGCCCTGATACTTTTTATGGTGTATCTTATATGGCTGTGGCTGCAGGACATCCATTAGCTGAGCAAGCAGCTAAAACAAATCCAGCACTCGCTCAATTTATCCAAGAGTGCAAAAATACGAAAGTAGCAGAAGCAGAATTGGCTACGATGGAAAAGAAAGGAATGGCAACAGGTTTATATGCTGTTCATCCTATCACGAATAAGCAAGTACCAATTTGGGTAGCCAATTTCGTATTAATGCACTATGGTACTGGTGCAGTAATGGCAGTTCCAGCACATGATCAACGTGATTATGAATTTGCTCAAAAATATAATTTACCATTATTTCCAGTGATTACACCAGCAGATGGCTCGGTATTAGATCTTTCTGAAAAGGCTTATACTGAGTATGGTGTGAGTATTAATTCTGAAGAATTTAATGGTTTAGATTTTGAAGCGACATTTAATGGTATTGCTGATAAATTAGAAAAAATGGGCGTAGGTAAACGACAAGTGAATTACCGCTTACGTGACTGGGGGGTTTCTCGCCAACGTTATTGGGGGGCTCCAATCCCAATGCTTACGCTTGAAAATGGCGATGTCGTTCCTGCACCATTAGCGGATTTACCAATTCAGCTACCTGAAGATGTGGTAATGGATGGGGTAAAAAGTCCAATTAAAGCGGATCCTAATTGGGCAAAAACGACTTATCAAGGTCAACCAGCATTAAAAGAAACGGATACTTTTGATACCTTTATGGAGTCCTCTTGGTATTATGCTCGTTACACTTCACCAACTTTCCAACAAGGTATGCTAGACAGTGATGAAGCAAATTACTGGTTACCAGTGGATCAATATATTGGTGGTATTGAACACGCCACTATGCATTTATTATATTTCCGTTTCTTTCATAAATTATTACGTGATGCAGGTCTAGTAAATTCAGATGAACCTGCAAATAAATTATTATGTCAAGGTATGGTGCTAGCGGATGCCTTTTATTATACCAGTCCAACGAATGAACGTATTTGGGTTTCACCAACAAAAGTTACATTAGAACGAGATGAGAAAGGACGTATTGTCAAAGCAATTGATGATGAAGGTCATGAACTTGTTCACACAGGTATGACAAAAATGTCTAAGTCAAAGAATAATGGTATTGATCCACAAGAGATGGTAGAAAAATATGGCGCAGATACTGTTCGTTTATTTATGATGTTTGCTTCCCCTGCTGAAATGACATTAGAATGGCAAGAGTCTGGTGTAGAGGGAGCAAATCGTTTCTTACGTCGTTTATGGAACTTGGTATTTGAATATAGCAAGGTTGCAACAACAAGTTTAGTTGATAGTGCGATACTCTCTCGTGAGCAGAAAGCGTTACGCCGTGATGTTCATAAAACTATTGCCAAAGTAAGTGATGATATTGGACGCCGCCAGACGTTTAATACAGCTATTGCAGCTGTAATGGAATTGATGAATAAACTTACTAAAGCACCATTAGTTGATGAGCAAGATCGGGCGATTATGGCTGAAGCATTGAGTGCGGTAGTACGTATGCTTTATCCAATTACCCCACATATTTGTTTCCAACTATGGAAAGATCTAGGTAACAAGGATACCATTGATTTCGCCGCTTGGGTGCAAGCAGATGAGAAAGCAATGATTGATGATGAAAAATTAGTGGTTGTTCAGGTAAATGGTAAAGTCCGTGCGAAAATAACTGTACCAGCGGATATGGCTGAAAATGAGATTAAAGAGGTTGCATTGGCAGAACCTAATGTAACTAAATTCCTTGAAGGCTTAACTATCTTGAAAGTTATTTATGTACCGGGTAAATTATTAAGTTTTGTTGCAAAATAATTTAAAAAAATGGCCGCACTTTTTAAAAGTGCGGTTAAAATAAAAAAGGTTTTTTATGCAAAAGAAAATTAAAGTAGCGCTTGCTACAATCGGATTATTCTTAACAGGTTGCGGTTTTCACTTCCAGACAGGTGAATTATTACCCGTTTCCTTAAAGACGTTAACATTAGAAAGCAATGATCAATACAGTCGTATGACAATGGCACTAAGAAAACAGTTATTAATAAATAACGTAAGATTAGTTGACAGTCAGAAAGATATTCCTGTATTGAGACTTAATAAAACATCTATTAGCGATGAAGTTGCCTCAATATTTAAACAAGGTAAAGAAGCAGAAAAGCTACTTATACTAGATGTAGAAGCAACTGTACGGTTAGCTAATTCTAAAAGTTATCCATTAACAACAAGGGTAACTCGTACGTTCTTTGATAACTCTCGAGCTGCATTAGCAAAATCAGCAGAAAAAGAAGTGATTTGGAATGATATGCGTGAGCAGGCTGCAAGACAAATTTTAAGTCAAATGGTCGCCTTACAAAATAAAATTGTTGAAAAATAACCGAATAAAATATGAAACGTATTTTTACGGAACAACTTGTAAAGAATCTCGAAAGAGAATTGGCTAATATCTACTATCTAGTCGGTCAAGATTTATTACTACAAACAGAAAGTCGAGATCTTATTTTAAAGACTGCCTTGTCAAACGGATTTGATGAGAAATTTGAGATAATTATTGATAATTCAACAGATTGGGATAGCCTTTTTGAACAAGTACAATCTATGGGATTGTTTTTTAATCGTCAGGTTATTTTTCTTACTTTGCCTGAAAACATTTCCGTATCAATACAAAAAAAATTACAACAACTCATCTCATTACTACATTCTGATATATTATTAGTGTTGCAATTTCCCAAATTAACTAAGTTAATGGAAAAGCAGTTGTGGTTTCTTGAAAGTGAGCAATATGATCCACTGGCTACCTTAATTAATTGTCAAACTCCGAATGCAAATCAATTACCTACTTGGATTGTTAATCGAGCCAAGTCAATGTCGCTTACCATTGATGAGGAGGCTGTTGAGTTACTTTGTTACAGTTATGAAAATAATTTATTAGCATTAAAACAAAGTTTACAGCTTCTTGCATTGTTATATCCAGAGCAGAAAATAACTTATAAAAGAGTAGAGGAAGTGGTGGAACAATCCTCTATTTTTACCGTATTTCAGTGGATAGATGCGTTATTTGATGGGAATTTACCTCGAGCAAAACGTATTTTAAATGGATTACAAGTTGATGATGTTCAACCTATTATTTTATTAAGAACATTACAACGTGAATTAGTGACAATTTTAGATCTCACTAAGCCACAGGATAAATTAATGAATATTGATGAACCTTTGCACCGAGATCAACTACGTGAGAATTTTGATCGCCTAAAAATTTGGCAAAATAGACGTCCTTTTTTTATCCAAGTGATACAACGCTTTAATTATCGTAAACTGTATTTAGTTATTCAACAATTAGCCGATATAGAGCGGATAGCCAAACAAGAATTTACTGATACTTTATGGGAAAAGTTACTTGATATTTCTATTGAAGTATCGCAATCAAAAATATAATAAAAATTCTTTGAGCAAGTTTATATTAGATATAAATTAAGGTAACATAATGATAATACTTGTATTTTTACATGGATTGCTTGGTGATAAGTCTGATTGGAAACATATTGTAGCAAAATTATCACCAATACCTTGTGTATGTGTTGATCTTCCGTTTCATGGTGATGCTCAAAATATTACAGTTTCTAATTTTGAAGAAACCGTTTGTTATATCTCAAAACAAATACAAAATAAATTATCACAAAAACCTTATATTATTGTTGGTTATTCTCTTGGGGGGCGTATTGCTCTGTACTATGCTTTGCAATCACTATTACCTAAAGGACAATTAAAAGGTATTGTGTTGGAAGGGGCTAATTTAGGACTTACTTCTCAAATAGAGAAACTACAGCGTTGGGAAAATGATATGTATTGGGCAAATAGATTTGCCAAAGACAATCTTTATTCCGTATTAAATGATTGGTATCAACAATCTGTATTCTCTCATCTCGATATGGAGCAGAGAGAAAATATAATCAAAAAACGTACTGCTCTTTTAAATAAAAGTGGGGGTAAATCTATTTCATTAATGTTAAAAGCTACATCATTAGCTAAGCAACCTAACTTTATTGAAAAAGTGCGGTCAACATTATTACCTATTTATTATATTGTTGGGGAAAAAGATCATAAATTTAAAAATATAGCAATCAATAATCAGCTTAATCATTATATAGTGGAACAGAGCGGTCATAATACTCATCAAGAAAATCCAAGTAAGTTTGTCGAAATATTAAATATTATATTAAAGGACTTTGAGATGAATAAAAAAGAGTAACTTTTATTTGTTATATTTGAAATAAAAGGATATACGAATCACGGATTGATTATTATAATGATGAACAAATAACAGGATTATGTTTTAAGGAAAGGAAGATGCAATTTTCCAAAATGCATGGATTAGGAAATGATTTTGTAGTGGTGGATGCAATAACGCAGAATGTTTATTTCCCTACTGAAGTAATTAAAAGGCTTGCTGATCGTAATAGAGGTATTGGTTTTGATCAATTATTAATTGTCGAGCCACCTTATGATCCTGAAGTTGATTTTCATTATCGTATTTTTAATGCTGATGGTAGCGAAGTTGCACAATGTGGTAATGGTGCTCGCTGCTTTGCTCGTTTTGTTACCTTAAAAAATTTGACGAATAAAAAAGACATATCTGTTAGTACGACAAAAGGGAAAATGATCCTTACAGTAAAAGATGATGGTACTGTCCGAGTGAACATGGGGGAGCCTATTTGGGAGCCAAGTAAAGTACCATTTAAAGCAAATAAATTTGAAAAAAATTATATTATCCGTACTGATATTCAAACAGTCCTCTGTGGTGTAGTATCTATGGGTAATCCTCATTGTGTTGTTCAAGTGGATAATATTGATACTGCGAATATAGAACAACTTGGTCCTTTACTAGAAAATCATGAACGTTTTCCTGATAGAGTTAATGCTGGATTTATGCAGATTATCAATCCTAACCATATAAAACTACGTGTTTACGAACGTGGAGCTGGTGAAACTCAAGCTTGTGGAAGTGGCGCTTGTGCTGCAGTGGCTGTGGGGATAATGCAAGGTAGTCTTTCTAATAAGGTAAAGGTTGATCTTCCTGGTGGAAATTTATTCATTGAATGGCAGGGGATAGGATCTCCCCTTTATATGACAGGTGAAGCAACTCATGTTTATGATGGCGTTATAAGGTTATAAACAAATAGTTAATATTAATAACTAATAATTTTAACTGTTTACATCCACGCATTATTACGAATTATGCCAACGGCAATTCCTTCTATTTCAAATTGTGGTTGTTCTTTTAAATCTACAATAATGGGGTCGAATTCTTCGTTTTCTGCATGTAGATAAACAACAGAACCTTTCCGTTCTAAGCGTTTTACGGTAACTTCATCTTCAATTCTCGCAACGACAATTTGTCCATTTCTAACATCTTTTGTACTATGGACTGCGAGTAAGTCGCCATCTAATATACCTATATTTTTCATAGATTGGCCATAAACTTTAAGTAAGAAATTTGCTTGAGGTTTAAACATATTAGCATCAACTTTATAGGTAGCCTCTATATGCTGTTCAGCTAAAATAGGTTCTCCTGCAGCGACTCTTCCAATGAGTGGTAATCCATCAATATCATCTTCTATGTTTGTTTCCCCTCCAATAATGCGGATACCCCGAGAAACACCAGAAATAATTTCGATAACCCCTTTTCTTGCAAGAGCCTTTAAATGCTCTTCAGCTGCATTAGGTGATTTAAACCCTAATTCTTTAGATATTTCTGCTCTTGTTGGAGGCATTCCAGTGCTATCAATATGTGATTTTAATAGATCATATATTTCTTTTTGTCTTGCGGTAAGGGTTTTTAATAATCCCATTAATAACTCCTGTTTTTATATACAGATTTACTGTTATTATATACAGAAAATGCTTTAGTGCAATATTTCTTTTATGTAAATTCTTTTAAATATTGAGTATTTTTATTGTAGAATGGGTAACAATGTATTATTGAAATCTATAACTGGTTTATTTTATGTCAAA
Organism: Bisgaardia hudsonensis; assembly: GCF_004345785.1. Classification (GTDB taxonomy): domain Bacteria; phylum Pseudomonadota; class Gammaproteobacteria; order Enterobacterales; family Pasteurellaceae; genus Bisgaardia; species Bisgaardia hudsonensis. The sequence continues at coordinate 136,056 of NZ_SLXI01000005.1, read as the reverse complement.
AATTCTCAATTTATATCGAAAGTGTTTAGAGTTTCCGCTTTCTTTTCTAGTTAAAAATAATCCCATCCCACAAAAACCAATTGAAGAACTAGAATTAGATTTAGAGCAACCTATTATTTATATTTTGCCTTATACTTCACAGACGGACTTTGTTATTTTTAGACGAAATTGTTTATCAGTAGGACTCCCCGATCCTATTGAAAAAAATAGTTTTAATGGTATCGATTTACCGCGTTATGTATTTTTAGATGAGGGACGACATTTTTTTAAGTCAAAAGGTGCAAAAGCAGAAACGGTTGATACAATAAAAAAATATCTAACATTGCATCGTACATTTCTTGGTTTGAATGTACAACTTGTTCCTGTGTCAGTGTTATGGGGGCGTTCACCAGGTCATGAAGATCAATCAGAGTTACCTAAACTTAGGTTGTTGAATGGTATTCAGAAAACCGCCGCCGCTATATGGTTTGGGCGAGATACTTTTGTTCGTTTTTCGCAAGCACTATCATTGCGTTATATGATCGATGAATATGGTTTTAATGAAGGTATGGCAGTAAAATTGGCTAGAGTTGCAAGAATACATTTTGCCAAGCAGCGAATTTCGGCAACAGGCCCAAGATTACCTAATCGTGAGGCAATGTTTAATAAGCTATTACAATCACCAGCTATTTTATCCGCTATCTCTGATGAGGCAAAGACCAAAAAGATTTCCGAAGAAAAAGCACGAAAAGAAGCTTATAAAATATTAGATGAGATAGCCGCCAATGTAAATTATGAAGGGCTAAGGTTAGCAAATCGATTTTTACGTTTATTATGGAATAAGTTGTATCAAGGCATTGAAGTTGAAAATGCAGATCGTGTTCGTAAGTTAGCTTTAGAAGGGAATGAGATTGTTTATATCCCTTGTCACCGTAGTCATATTGATTATCTCTTATTATCTTATTTATTGTATCATCAAGGGCTTGTTACACCGCATATTGCCGCTGGAATTAATTTAAATTTTTGGCCTATTGGAGCATTATTCCGTCGTGGTGGTGCCTTCTTTATTCGTCGTAGTTTTAAAGGTAATCGACTTTATTCGACAATTTTTCGTGAGTATTTATCGGAATTATTCCATCGTGGTTATTCTGTCGAATTTTTCATTGAAGGGGGACGTTCACGTACTGGTCGTTTGTTGACACCTAAAACAGGTATGATGTCGATGACATTGCAAACATTAGTACAAGGACAAACTCGCCCGATTGCTATTGTTCCTGTTTATATTGGTTATGAGCATGTGATTGAAGTAGATACTTACGCGAAAGAATTAAGAGGTGCAGAGAAAGAGAAAGAAAATGCAGGTTTAGTTTTACGAGTAATTAGAAAATTACGTAATCTTGGTAAGGGATATGTGAATTTTGGTGAGCCAATTAAATTAAATAATTATTTAAATGAGAATTTTCCTAGTTGGAAAGATAATTGTGATGTTGAAAGACCCGCTTGGTTTAGTCAAGCTGTTGATTCGGTATCAAATCAAGTTATGGTCAATATGAATAAAGCGGCTGCAATTAATTCAATGAATTTAACAGGCACTGTTTTATTGTCAGCTCGTCAGAGAGCATTGTCAAAAGAACAGTTGATCGAACAATTGGATAGCTATATCAGATTGTTTAAAAATGCACCATATTCACAAGATATTATTGTACCTGAAGAGTCTCCTGAAGAAATTTTGACTCATGTTTTAAGTTTAGAGCGAGTAGGTATTATCGTTGAGAAAGATAATTTTGGTGAAATTATTCGTTTAGAACGTAATTCAGCGGTATTAATGACTTATTACCGCAATAATATTCAACATCTATTTGTACTGCCATCATTGATTGCAAGTATTGTTTTACATTATGAAGCGATTCAAAAAGATTTAATACTTGAGGCAGTTCATAAGATTTATCCTTTCTTAAAATCAGAACTATTTTTACATTTTTCAGAAAATGAATTAAATACCCGTATTGAGCAAATTATTAATGAGTTTCAAGAACAACAGTTAATAAAATGTAGTGCTAATTTTGTGTCCATTAATAGACTTAAAGTAAGAGTATTACAATTATGGTCAGCTAATGTTCGTGAAATATTGCAACGTTATTATATTACCATTAGTATTTTGAGAAATTCCCCTTCTATATCTCGTGTTGCATTGGAGAAAGAGAGTCAGTCTGTAGCACAACGTTTATCCGTATTACATGGTATTAATGCGCCAGAATTTTTTGATAAAGCCGTTTTTTCTACATTCATTGCAAGTTTAAAAGATAATGGTTATTTTGATGAAAATGCTGTAGCAATAGGTGAAAAATTAGACTTTATTACAGAATATCTTGATCGTATGATATCAGATGAAGTGATATTAACAATAAAAAGTGCCGTTGATAAAACTGATTAATTTTGTTGTGAGCTAGTATTTTGTATTATATAAAAGACCGCATTTTATTTCATATAAAGTGCGGTCTTATTTTTATAAGATTTTAAATATTAAAGAAATTTAGCTTTTAATTCTTTGGCAACTGCTAATTGTTTTTCAGTTGCTGCTTTTGTCATTGGTTCACGACAATATCCAGCTTCAACACCTTCAAGTTTCAATAACTCTTTAATTGTTAGGTATAAACCATTTGCTAAGATACCTTCAATTAAATCATTAGTTACATTTTGAATTTCAAGAGCTTCTTTTAATTTACCTGCTTGAGTTAATTCAAAAATTTGTCTTGCACGAACGCCGTTTACATTAAATGTACTACCAATCGCACCATCAACACCTAATGCTGCTGCAGGTAACATCATTTCGTCAAAACCAGCCCAAATTAAGTGATTTGGATAAGCTTTTTTCAAACGTTCTAATAAATAGAAGTCACCAGCTGTGAATTTAACACCAATGATTTTTGGATTTTTGTAAAGTTCACCAAATTGTTCAACACCAATATTAACACCAGTTAAGAATGGGATTGAATAAACGATCATATTATTACCTGTTTCGGCTATAATTGTATCGTAGTAGTGTTTGATTTCAGGGAAGCTAAATTTATAGTAGAATGGCGTTACTGCAGATAGACAGTCATAGCCTAGTTCAGTTGCATATTTACCTAATTCGATAGATTCTTGTAAATTTACACTACCTACTTGTGCAATTAAAGCAATTTGATCTTTTGCCTCATCTTTAGCAATACGGAAGATTTCTTTTTTCTCAGCGGTTGAAAGCATAAAGTTTTCGCCCGTACTACCACCGACATATAGACCATCGACTTTCATTTTATCGATGTTATGACGGATAATTTGGCGTAAACCTTTTTCATTTACTGAGCCATCTTCGTTAAAAGACACTAACAATGCACTGTAAATACCTTTTAAATTTTTCATTTTTTTCTCCTAATTGAAGGGGGTTATTTTATTCTTTGTTCCAAAATAACATTAACTGTTTTTTGTTTCGTTGCTATTGCTTGCTCTTCTTCAACTTGCACAATCAAAGTATAGATTAAATCTAATACAAAGAGTTGAGCTATTTTGGTACCAATAGAGTCGCCTTGTAACTGACCTTGGCGATTGCCATTAGTCAATACATAATCAGCAACTAATGTTATTGGTGAACGTAAATTATGAGTAAGAGCGACGGTAGTTGCACCATTTTTTTTGGCAATACTAAGAGCTTGTATTGTTTCTTTTGAATAGCCAGAATGGCTTATACCTAATACTACATCACCTTCTTTCATCAGCGAGGCTTGCATATACATAAAATGATTATTGCTCGTTGCATCTACTTGTAGGCCAATTCGCATTAATTTATTTTTTGCATCTTCTGCCGTAATACCTGATGATCCAACACCAAATAAGAAAATTCTTTTGGCATTTCGTATTTGTGTGACTACTTGTTCTAATTGTTCTATATCCAATAGATTAACGGTTTCACTAATTACACCATTAATTGCATTTTGTAATTTTTCAGCAATATGCTGTGCATCATCATTTTTAGTAATATCACTTTCTAATAATGAATTTGGTTGCCTATCTTTGGTTGCTAGTTCAATAGATAATTGTAATTTAAAATCAGTAAATCCTTTAAAACCTAATGTTCTACAGAATCGGATAAAAGTTGCTTCTCCTACATCAAATTGATGTGATATTTCAGCTAAGGAGCATTGGCTTAATAAATGAGGAGAAGACAGAATAGTTGTTGCGATCTTTTTTTCTGTTTTAGTGAGGCTATGATATAGCGCTCCTATCGTATCTAAAATATTGCCACTAGTTACAGCCATAATGTGATATCTCCTCTAATTTGATCAGTTGATTTTTCTTTAATGAATTATTTAATTAACTCAACAGGTACTTTCACGACTAGTTTTTTTAAGTTCACTACTTTTCCATCAACGTTACAACAAGGTTTATGAGGCTCGTAAGGAAAGAAAATAGCAAACATATTAGGAGTTAATTTAATTGTACTTTTATTTGGGATATCTGGAATAAGCTGATAATCATCTTTTTCATCATATGGTGTATATTGAGATAAATCAGGTGTATTAACAGCGTATTCAATCCATTCTTGACCTGAAATTAGTACCTGTACATCAATATATTGTCGATGTAATTCTGCTTGTTTGCTTTCTGACGCTGCAGTTTCAGGCTCCATAACGTTCATATAAATTTGATCAGTAAGATCATGACGACCTTTTTCTAAATTAATTAGATCTAATGTTTTTAGATGATCACAAACATCAGCGATTACTTTTGGTAAATTGAGTTTGAAATTTTCTGTTGTTAAATCACCAAAAATCATATTCACTCCTTAAAATCTATTGTGGATTATAGTAAATTTTTTGTTAATTGTTTTTCGATCCAATATGCGGCTCCAATTAATCCCGCATCACCACCATGTACAGCTGATTCTACTTCACATTGATAGAATGTTGGCATCGTACTCAAATATTCTTTTACTAATGGTAAGTAGCCTTCTGCAAGACCCACACTACCGCCTAATGATACTTTTTGTATATCCAATCCAATCGCCATATCTGCGATTAAATTGGCGATTGCTGATGCTGAACGTCTAATAAGTGCGATCGCTTTTTCATCACCTTTTCTAAATAACTCAAATGCTTCTTTAGGGGAACAAGGTGGTGTCCATTGACTTGATACTGCTTCAATTGCTCGTCCTGCTGCAATTGCTTCGACACAACCTCTTCGTCCGCAACCACAGATTGGTCCATTAGGATCAGCTAGAGTATGACCAATATGTCCCACGACACCATTTGGTCCTGTGGATAGTTCACCATCTAAGATGATTCCTCCTCCGACACCAGTAGAAACGGTAATGAATACAAAATTTTTAATTTTATTTTGATCTTGCTCTTTATACTCTGCACAAACAGCAGCTTGAACATCGTTTAATAATCCAATAGGTTTATCTGTATGTTGGGCAATACTATTTTTTAATGGAAAATCAGCCAAACCACCCAAGTTTTTAGGATTTAAGGCAGTTAAAATACCATTATTAATAATACCTGTTGAGGCAACGACTACTGCATCAAATTGCCCTGCATAATATGCCATTATCTCAGCTATTGTATTATGCATTTCGACGGCAACATTAGTTGTTGGTGTGGCAACTTGGCGACGATTTTTAATATTACTATTTGTAACAATCGCTGAGGCTATTTTTGTACCACCAATATCAAGAGCTAAACAACGCATTTTATATTCCTTATACTTTTGCCTTTTCAATAGATTTTGCAAACCAACTTACGATATGTTCTAAGCGAGTTAATGCAGATCCTACGGTAACTGAATGTGCACCAATTTCAATAGCAATTCTAGCTAATTCAGGTGTGTTATATCTGCCTTCTGCCATCACTGTACAACCTGCTACTTTTAGATCTTTTACTAATTGATAATCTGGTTCTTCAGGAATTTCACCACCGGTATAGCCTGACATTGTGCTACCAACGATATCAAAACCTAATTTTTGACAATACAGTCCCTCTTCTAGATTTGAACAATCAGCCATTGCGAGACAACCTAATTCATGGATTTTTTTCACCGCACTTTCGATATCAACAGGGCGAGTTCTATTCGTTCCATCTACGGCGATAATATCGGCGCCAGCTGCAGCAAGATCTTCTATATCATGTAGAAATGGTGTAATTCTTACGGGACTGTCTGATAAATCTCTTTTTACAATACCAATTATCGGTGCTGTTACGACCTTACGTGTTGCTTTCAAGTTTTCAATACCTTCAATACGTAATCCTTTTGCACCACCAATCAAAGATGCTTGTGCCATTGCGGCGACAATATTAGGATCATCCATTGGACCATTATCTACAGGTTGACAAGAAGCAATTAATCCATGCTTTATTGTATTTAAAACTTCAGAATGTGATAATTTTGACATAACGACTCCGATATTTTTCTTAGTTTAGAAGTTAATATTCACGATGATAAGAATAAACCTATCAAAATAAAAAACAAGAAAAATAATTAAAAATTGAGATCTTGATCAAATAATGGAGTAAAATTTCAATAAATAGTTTGCAGATGAATTAAATGTCAAGTATTGTATGGTAGAAGTTTAAGTATCCATTTTAATTTGAGTGGATTAATTGATATTAAATTACTTGTAAAAGTTAAAGGAATTTTTCACTTTTATTCGCATTTTTTATGTAGTTTTCTGGAGGCATTATGAAAGTCTTAAATAAATTAGAAGAATGGCTAGGCGGAACCCTTTTTCTGATTATTTTTGGGATACTGTTAGCACAGATAGTCTCGCGCCAAGTCTTTGATTCACCATTGATTTGGAGTGAGGAATTAGCAAGGTTATTATTTATCTATGTAGGTATGTTTGGAATTAGTATGGCGACTAGGACGCAACAACACGTTTACATAGATTTTTTAACCAATAAAATGCCAGTGGGAGTAAGAAAAGGGGTTAATTCATTTGTTCAAATCTTGACATATATTTGTCTTTTTTTATTTTTTCATTTGGGGTTAAAGATATTTCTGGATTCAAGTTTTGAAATAGTTTCATTAGAGATATCAGAAAAATGGTTATATGCGGCATTGCCGTTAATTACGGTATTGATGTTTTACCGTTTTTTACAAGCACAAAATGAAAACTATAAAAATAATTTAAGTCATTTACCCCCATTATTTTATATAGTTTTGACAGTGGTATTACTTGGGATTTTATTTTTCCAACCTGATTTATTTAAGGCGTTGAGAATCACTAATTATGTAAAATTGGGTAGTGATGCAGTTTATGTTGTTCTAGTGGTTTGGTTAATTATTATGTTTCTTGGCTCACCGGTGGGTTGGTCATTATTTATTGCCACAATCTTATATTTTGCGATGACACGTTGGAGTATAGTAAATTCAGCCTCAACGAAGTTAACGGATAGTTTAAATAGTTTCTCATTACTTTCAGTACCGTTCTTTATTTTAACAGGTATTTTAATGAATACTGGTGGGATAACAGAAAGAATTTTTAACTTTGCGAAAGCGTTATTAGGTCATTATAGTGGTGGAATGGGACACGTTAATATTGGTGCGAGTTTGATTTTTTCTGGAATGTCAGGTTCAGCCTTAGCGGATGCGGGTGGTTTAGGTCAATTAGAAATCAAAGCGATGCGAGATGCGGGTTACGATGATGATATCTGTGGTGGGATAACGGCAGCATCTTGTATTATTGGACCGCTGGTTCCGCCGAGTATTGCGATGATTATTTATGGTGTTATTGCGAATGAGTCTATTGCCAAATTATTTATAGCAGGGTTTGTGCCAGGCGTATTAATTACCATTGCGTTAATGACGATGAACTACTTTGTGGCGAAAAAGCGTGGTTATCCAAAGACAGCAAAAGCGACATTAGAAGAGCGTTGTGTAGCGTTTAAGAAAGCGATTTGGGCGGTATTAACTCCAATTTTAATTATAGGTGGTATTTTCTCTGGATTGTTTACACCGACAGAGGCGGCGGTAATTGCGGCAGCATACTCAACGATAATTGGTATGTTTGTTTATAAAGAATTAACATTAAAGTTATTCTTTAAGAGTTGCGTAGAAGCAATGGCGATTACGGGTGTAACGGCATTGATGGTAATGACAGTAACTTTCTTTGGAGATATGATTGCACGTGAACAGGTTGCGATGCGAATCGCGGAGTTTTTTGTTGCGGTAGCGGATACACCGACAATGGTATTAATAATGATTAACTTACTGTTGTTGTTCTTGGGAATGTTTATTGACGCATTAGCATTACAGTTTTTAGTATTACCGATGTTAATACCGATAGCGGTGCATTTTGGAATTGATTTAGTGTTTTTTGGCGTAATGACAACCTTAAATATGATGGTGGGTATTTTAACGCCACCGATGGGAATGGCGTTGTTTGTGGTAGCTCGAGTGGGTAATATGTCGGTAAGTACAGTAACCAAAGGTGTGTTACCATTCTTAGTGCCAATATTTGTGACATTAATATTAATTACATTCTTCCCGAGTATTATTACTTTTATTCCTAATTTGATTATGCCGTAATTGAGATGGGTAATAAGTAATTTGAGTATAGAATGAAATAGTCAATGAATTAATAATTATTGACAGTTAATGATAGAAAAGATGAGTGTAATGCTCATCTTTTTTATTTTTAGTATAATATTGTAATAAACAATAAAAATATTTTTAATAGTTTGAGTAAAATTGAAGAAAATTTTTATGTAAAAAAGTTGTTTTTAATTGCTAAGTTTATAGTAAATAAAAACCGCCTGTTTTGGTATGGACCCCAAAAGTTAGGCGGTTTTGTTGTTTTAGTGTAGGGGATTATTGGATTAATTGTTGATGTAATTCTTGTAAGGAATACACATCGCAATTATCAATACTTTTAACTCCTTCGACTAAGGCTTCTGCACCAGCCAATGTTGTTTGGATAAACACTTTTTGTTGCAATGCACTGCGACGAATAGAATGGCTATCAGTAATACTTTCAGGTAGGCTTCCTACGGTATTTATTACCATCGCAATTTCCCCGTTTTTGATTGCGTCTACAATGTGTGGGCGACCTTCACGTACTTTTTTGATAGTTTGAGCAAAAATCCCTTGTTCTTTTAAGAATTTTGCCGTACCAAGTGTTGCGCATAATCCATAGCCTTGTTCTTGTAAGGCTCGAGCCACAGGTAATAAACGCTCTTTATCTTTATTATCTACGGATAAAAATACCTTTCCTGTTTTAGGGATTTTTTCATTGGCAGCTAATTCAGCTTTTAAGAAGGCTTCAGAGAAGGTTTTTCCAACCCCCATCACTTCACCTGTTGAACGCATTTCAGGTCCTAAAATTGTGTCAACCCCAGGGAACTTAATAAATGGGAATACCGCTTCTTTCACTGCATAAAAGTGCGGTACAATTTCGCCGAGAATACCTTGTTCTCGTAAACTAATACCAGCCATTGCTCTGGCGGCAATTTTAGCTAGAGGTTGACTTGTTGCTTTACTTACAAACGGCACAGTACGACTTGCCCTTGGGTTTACTTCTAATACATAGATTTGATTATCTTGTACTGCAAATTGTACATTCATCAAGCCCACAACATTTAATGCTTTTGCCATCGCAATAGTTTGACGACGAATTTCATCTTGAATAGTTTGGCTTAATGAATAAGGTGGTAGAGAACAAGCACTATCACCACTGTGAATACCTGCTTGCTCAATATGTTGCATAATGCCACCAATAATTACTTGCTCTCCATCAGAAATACAATCAACATCTACTTCAATCGCATTATTTAAGAAATGATCTAATAATATTGGGCTATCTTCCGAGACTTGTACCGCTTCACGCATATAACGGTTAAGTTCATCAACATGATAAACTATTTGCATTGCACGTCCGCCCAAAACATAGGATGGTCGAACCACCAAAGGATAACCTACTTCTTCAGCAAGAGTAATAGCTTCCTCAACATTTCGTGCAGTACGGTTATTAGGTTGTTTTAAATGCAAATCTTGTAGGATTTTTTGGAAACGTTCTCGATCTTCTGCCGCATCAATGCTGTCAGCAGAGGTACCAATAATATTAACCCCATTTTTTTCTAGATCATTTGCCAATTTTAAAGGAGTTTGACCACCATAATGCACAATTACCCCATAAGGTTTTTCAATATGGACAATTTCCAAAACATCTTCAAGAGTAAGAGGTTCAAAATACAAACGATCAGAGGTATCAAAATCAGTTGAAACGGTTTCAGGATTACAATTCACCATAATAGTTTCAAAACTACTTTCTCGTAATGCGAGTGCGGCGTGAACGCAGCAATAGTCAAATTCAATCCCTTGTCCTATACGGTTTGGACCACCGCCTAAAATCATAATTTTCTTGTTATCAGTAGGACGACTTTCACATTCTTCTTCATAGGTTGAATAGAGATAAGCTGTATCAGAACTAAATTCGCCAGCACAAGTATCCACACGTTTATAAACAGGGTGGAGATTTAAAGAATAACGTTTATTTCTGACCGCACTTTCAGTAGTTTTTGTTAATTGAGCAATTCGTTTATCTGAAAAACCTTTGCGTTTTAAACGGCGTAATTCTGCATAATCTAGTTCATCAAGAGAACGTTTTTCTAGGGAAAGTTCTTCTTTTACAAGATCTTCAATTTGTACTAAGAACCAAGGATCAATTTTAGAATAATGGTGAACTTCTTCTAAACTCATACCTAAACCAAAAGCGTCGGCAACATAAAGAATGCGACTTGGACCAGGATTACCTAATTCCATTCGTACTTTTTCTTGATCATCAGACAGTAAGTTAAAACCACAAATTCCTGTTTCTAAACCTCGTAAGGCTTTTTGTAAACTTTCTTGGAAAGTTCGTCCCATCGCCATCACTTCGCCTACGGATTTCATTTGTGTGGTTAAACGATCGTCGGCTTGAGGGAATTTTTCAAAAGCAAAGCGAGGCACTTTTGTAACCACATAATCAATAGAGGGTTCAAAGGACGCTGGAATTAAGCCACCAGTAATATCGTTACGCAATTCATTTAGGGTATAACCTACGGCTAATTTAGCTGCTACTTTGGCAATCGGGAATCCCGTTGCTTTTGACGCTAAAGCAGAAGAGCGACTAACACGAGGGTTCATTTCAATAACAATCATTTCGCCATTTTCAGGATTAATGGCGAACTGAACATTAGAGCCACCCGTATCAACACCGATTTCACGTAATACTGCAAGAGAAGCATTACGCATAATTTGATATTCTTTATCAGTTAAGGTTTGAGCGGGAGCAACGGTAATCGAATCACCCGTATGCACACCCATAGGATCAAAGTTTTCAATGGAGCAAACGATAATGCAGTTATCAGCTTTATCACGCACAACTTCCATTTCATATTCTTTCCAGCCTAAAACTGATTGTTCAATTAATAGTTCGTGAGTTGGGGAAGCATCAAAGCCACGCTCACAAATAGTATAAAATTCATCTTTATTATAAGCAATACCACCACCAGAACCACCCATTGTAAATGAAGGACGAATTAAGGTTGGAAAACCGACTTCTTCTTGGGCTGCCCAAGCCTCTTCAAAACTATGGCAAACAAAAGATTTAGGGGTATTTAAGCCAATCTTCTCCATTGCTTCTTTAAAGCGACCACGATCTTCCGCTTTATCAATGGCATCTTCTGTGGCTCCAATCAATTCTACATTATATTTTTTCAGAACACCTTGTTTTGATAAATCTAATGCACAGTTTAATGCAGTCTGCCCGCCCATTGTGGGTAAAATGGCATCTGGGCGTTCTTTTTCAATGATTTTTTCTACTGTTTTCCATTCAATCGGCTCAATATAAGTGACATCCGCCATATCTGGATCGGTCATAATAGTTGCAGGGTTAGAATTGACTAATACGACTTTATAGCCTTCTTCTCGCAAGGCTTTACAGGCTTGAGCGCCTGAATAATCAAATTCACAGGCTTGACCAATTACAATCGGTCCCGCTCCGATGATTAGTATTGTATTTATATCTGTACGTTTTGGCATTTTTAAATTCCTTTAGTCAGTCTTAAATGATCAACAAACTTATCAAACAAATAAGCGACATCATTTGGACCAGGGCTTGCTTCTGGGTGTCCTTGGAAAGAAAATGCCACTTGGTCGGTTAATTCAATCCCTTGAACTGAATTATCAAATAAAGAGCGGTGAGTAATTTTTACGTTTTTAGGTAAGCTATTTTCATCCACTTCAAAACCGTGGTTTTGGCTAGTAATTAACACTTTTTGCGTTTCAAGATCTTGTACTGGGTGATTTGCTCCATGATGACCAAATGCCATTTTTTTAGTTTTTCCACCAGCAGCTAATCCTAAAAGTTGATGCCCTAAACAAATACCAAAAATAGGTTTTTTCATTTTTAATAATTGTTGAATAGCGATAATTGCATAGTCACAAGGCTCGGGATCACCGGGTCCATTAGATAAGAAAATACCATCAGGGTTTAGGGCTAGGACTTCTTCGGCAGTTGTTTTTGCTGGTACCACGGTAATATTACAACCACGCTCTGTAAGCATACGTAAAATATTGTGTTTGATGCCAAAATCATAAGCCACAATATTAAATTGGGTATCGGTGTTCTCAAGATAGCCTTTACCTAATTGCCATTCTTTTTGAGTCCATTGGTATGGTTTTTCGCAAGATACTTCTTGTGCGAGATCTTTTCCTGCCATTGAGCCAAAGCTTAGTGCAAGTTCGAGAGCTTTCTTTTCATCAATATTACCCGCCATAATACAACCCGCTTGTGCACCTTTATCTCTTAAAATTCGAGTAAGGCGACGAGTATCAATATCGGCAATTGCAATCACATTATTTTTTATAAGGTAATCACTTAAATTCATTTTTGAGCGGAAATTACTGTGTAGCAAAGGTAAATCTCGAATGATTAAGCCAGCGGCATAAACAGCGTTGCTTTCAATATCTTCCGTATTCGTTCCTGTGTTGCCAATATGGGGATAGGTTAAAGTAACGATTTGCTTAAAATAGGAAGGGTCGGTAAGAATTTCTTGATAGCCAGTCATTGCCGTATTAAAAACGACTTCGCCAATGGTATGACCGACTGCACCAATAGATGTACCACGAAAGATACTACCATCAGACAATACTAAGATTGCTGGTTCAGACATAAATTACTCCTGTTATGTAATTGGTTGAACACTTACGAATGTTCATTAACCTCAATTTAATAATGTGTAAAACTTTCTAAAAAACGACCGCACTTTTGATAATAGACGTTAGGTTAAAAAATGTCACGTATTAAATTGAATTTCTTGAATCAACTAATTTTAGTTAATACTTTTTCATTCTAAATGACAAAATTTGCTTATTCAAGAGATAAGTTAGAGATTATTTTCAGTTGTACTAAGGGATACGTATAAAATAAACGGTCAATTTTATTTTTATTAAAATTGACCGTTTGTTCATGATAGATTACGCGATAAATTAAGTCGATTTTTTTGTATTTCGTTCGATTTTTATTACAGGATTATTTGGTAAATTTAAATCTAATTTATTATAAGGAATGGATATTCCTACTTTATCAAATTCAATTTTAACCTTTTCTGTAATATCAAAATGTACTGCCCAATAATTAGTGGTTTGTACCCAAGGACGAACAAAGAGTTGTACGCTACTTGCGGCTAAGGCCCCTACTACCACAAGAGGCTGAGGATCTGCTAGTACTCTAGGATCATTTTCTAATATTTGGTGTATAACAATTTTTGCTTTTTCAATATCAGCTTCATAGCTTATATCAAAAATAAAGTCTATACGTCTAGTTTCATTACTAGAATAGTTGGTAATGCTATTATTAAAAACAGAGGAATTCGGTACTAAGATAGTTTTATTATCTGCGGTGCGTAATTCTAAAACAATCAATCCCATTTGCGTTACTGTGCCTGAGATATTGCCTGCCTCAATAAAATCCCCTTTATTAAAGGGTTTGAAGATTAAAATCATTACTCCTGCTGCAAAATTTTGTAGCGAATTTTGTAATGCTAAACCGACAGCTAAACCAGCCGCACCAATTAATGCCACTAATGAGCTAGTATTAATACCTAATTGTGAAAGGGACGCAATAATAATGACCAACAAAAATAGGAAGTAGGCGATAGATGTAACAAAACTTTGTAACATTTCATCTTTTGTTGATACTAAGATTGCTCGTCCGACTAATCGACTGACTACTCTAGCTAAATATTTCCCCACCATAAAAATAATAATAGCAAGTATAATTTTTGTTCCATAGGGAATAACCCATTTCTCTAGAAGTGTCCCTATCTCGATGGATTTTATTGCATCTATTGTTTCCATTATTTATCCTAAAGTTTCTCTACTAACTTAATTGCATCACCAATGTAGGTTGCAGGAGTCAACTGTTGTAAACGTACTTTTTCTTCTGCGGGAATAGCTAATGTTTCTACAAATTCACGCATTGCTTTTTCATCTACTCGTTTACCACGGGTTAATTCTTTAAGTTTTTCATAAGGTTTTTCAATGCCATAACGACGCATTACCGTTTGAATTGGTTCAGCTAATACTTCCCAGTTTTGATTTAATTCATCAAGTAGGTGTTGTTCATTGACTTCTAATTTGCTGATACCTTTACGAGTGGCGGCATAAGCAATCAAACAATAGCCTAATCCTACGCCTAAATTACGTAATACTGTTGAATCGGTTAAATCACGTTGCCAGCGAGAAATCGGTAGTTTTGCCCCTAAATGCCCCATAATCGCATTAGCTAAGCCCAAGTTACCTTCTGAGTTTTCAAAATCAATTGGATTGACTTTGTGTGGCATAGTAGAAGAGCCTATTTCACCAGCAATAGTACGTTGTTTAAAGTGATTTAATGCAATGTAGCCCCATAAGTCACGGTCAAAATCAATAATAATCGTATTGAAACGTGCTACATTATCAAAATATTCTGCGATGTAATCGTGAGGTTCAATTTGTGTGGTGTAGGGATTCCAATTTAAGCCAAGTGATGTAACAAATTCTTCACTGAACTTATGCCAATCAATATTTGGATAAGCAGACAAGTGAGCATTATAGTTTCCTACCGCACCATTAATTTTACCCAAAATTTCAACTTGTTGTAATTGATTAAATTGACGGCGTAAACGATAGGCTACATTTGCCATTTCTTTACCAATAGTTGTTGGTGAAGCTGGTTGTCCGTGGGTGCGAGATAATAATGGTATTGTTTTATATTCATTCGCAAGGCGAGTCACTTCATCAATGAGTTTTTGCCATTCTGGTAGAATAACGGTTTCTCTTGCGGTTTTTAACATTAATGCGTGAGAAAGATTGTTAATATCTTCTGAAGTACAAGCAAAGTGAATAAATTCAGATACTTTTTCTAATTCTGGAAGTGCGGTTGTTTTTTCTTTTAAAAAGTATTCTACTGCTTTAACATCGTGGTTCGTTGTGCGTTCTATCTCTTTGATACGTTCCGCATCTTGTAAGTTAAAATTTACAACGATTTGATCTAAGTAATCGTTTGCTTGTTTTGACAAAGAAGCAACTTCAGGAATTTGGGTGGTTGTCGCGAGTTTTTGTAGCCAGCGAACCTCTACAGTTACACGGAATTTTAATAAGCCAAATTCACTAAAAATACCACGTAGTGCATCGGCTTTATCTTGATAACGTCCATCAATAGGGGAAATTGCAGTTAATGCGTTAAGTTGCATACAGTGTTGCTCCTCGTATTAAATTAAATAGATGAATAAATTTGTTGTGCCATATTGCTGATTTTCTGACGAAAGAATAACAGTTGCCATTTTGTTCCGCCCATTTGTCGCCAGAGTATTGCTGAACGAATACCCGCTAATAAACAAGAACGAATACGATTATGTATAGATAATTGTTGTAGATGTGTTGGTGAGCCTTTTACTTGTATTCTTGCTCCAAGTGGACTAATTACATCAACATAAGTACCAGCAAGCGTTGATAACATCTGTTCATCAAAAAGATCATAATGGGCTAGCTGTGTTGGAATACGTTGAATACGGCGTGCTAATTCTGATTTTGCTTCCGCATTTTTATTGAGTTTACTTTCCAGTGCAAGCATACCTAGCCAGTAACGACTTAAATCGGGATTCTGTGCATTCATTTGTTCCAATAAAACTTCAAGCCCTAGTTTTAGATTCATTTCATCGGCACCATACACATCAAGTGTTGAATTTGGTGTCATTTGAGTCAGGCTTTTAATCGTTGTTTCAAACGCATTCTGTGTCGCCTCGCCATTTACCGCAAATTCTTGAACCAATTTTGCAGCTTGACAAACTCCAGCTAGTGCTAAGGTAATATCATAATAATTTTTCATTGTTTTAATTGAAACAAACCTATAAAAATTCTCTAAAGTGCGGAGCAATATAGCATTTTTTTTGCTTTTTTTAAAGCTAAGGTAGCCATAATGCCTTGCGTATTTAATGATCTACTAAATACTTGCTCGTAAAATAGTTAACATACTATATTAAAAATAACCTATTTTATGAATTTTGATTTTCTTCCACATTTTCTATTTTCGGTTTACGACGTTTACCAATATTTTTTGTTTCTTTGTGGCGTAGCTTGATTTTCTTCGTGCTATCTTTTTTCTTTTCACTACGTTTAGCTTTAATGCGAGCTTTCTGTTTTTTGGTGGTGGTTTTTAGTTCTCCGTCTTTTGGTGGTTTAGTTCTTGGCTCTAAGCCTTCTAAAATACGGGCTTTTAAAATTTCGTCAGTATAACGTTTAATTTTTCCTAATAGCTTATAATCATGGCTTTCAACAAAAGAAACTGCTGTACCTTTTTTTCCTGCACGAGCGGTACGTCCAATACGGTGTGTATAAGTATCGGCACTATATGGCAAATCAAAATTCATTACGTGGCTAATGTCATCAATATCAATACCGCGAGCCGCAACATCTGTTGCCACTAAAATGGTTACAATGCCATTTTTAAGCTTATCAATGGCATTATTACGTTGCGTTTGTGCCATTTCTCCTTCCAAATAGGTACTGCGAATGCCTCGTTTACGTAAAATATCCGAGAGTTCTCTTACATCTTCACGACGACGAACAAATACAATTCCTTTGCTTACTTCTTCTGTTTCGATAAAACGAGCTACTAACTTAATTTTATGTTCTTTATTATCGGCATGATAATACCATTGATTGATTTTTTTTCGTTCACGGCGACTCGGTTCCGCATCAATTTCTACTGGATTTTCTAAAATACGACTTGCAAAATCTGTAAGTAATTCACCCTCTAAGGTCGCTGAAAATAATAAGGTTTGTTTACGCCAGCGAGTTTCCACAGAGATTTTTTCTGCATCTTGACCAAAGCCCATTTGTAGCATTCTATCGGCTTCATCAAAAATAAGCATTTCCACAGAACGACAATCAAAGTTTTCTTCTTTGATATATTGCAATAAGCGTCCTGGTGTTGCGACAACAATATCCTGATTTTTATTAAATATTTCCCCGTGATTTTGATAAGCCACACCTCCAGTAATTGTTGCAATACTCAAATTGGTAAAACAAGCTAATTCTTCTGCTTGTTCGGCAACTTGCATAGTGAGTTCTCTAGTCGGTGTTAAAATTAAAATACGTGGTGCACCAGGTTTCCGACGAGGATAGTCTAATAAATGTTGAATGGCCGGTAATAAAAATGCTGCCGTTTTTCCCGTTCCAGTAGGAGCAGAGCCTAATACATCACGTTGTTCCATTGCAGCTGGAATCGCTTCAGATTGCACTGTCGTTGGGCGTTTATAGCCTTTTTTAGTAATGGCTTTTAGGAGTTCTGGTGCTAAGTCAAATTCTTCAAAATTTGTGGTTGTCATATAATTATTTCTATTTTTATTTCGCTTAATATTAATTTATGGCAAATTATACCGCACTTTTGCTTAAAATTTATGAATAAACTTATATTTAACACATTTCATCTTGGAATAACAATAAATGTCAGCTAATACAGAACAAAAACAGCTATTAAAAAAAGCTGGATTTACTTTTAAACAGTTTCAAATTAATCACGATAATTGTGCAATGAAAGTCGGGACAGACGGTATTTTACTTGGATCTTGGGTGAATATTGATAATGTTCAATCAGTCGCTGATTTTGGTACGGGAACAGGGCTAATAGCTATTATGTTGGCACAACGATTGTCAGAAAAAAGTGTTGCTAATTATAAAATTTCTGCTGTTGAATTAGATGTTAATGCCTATAAACAGGCTCAGGAAAATATTAATCAATCAAAATGGAAAGAATGTATTCAATTATTTCATCAAGATATTAATGTATTCTCAAAAAATAGACAAAAGTGCGGTCAAAAATTTGATCTCATTGTCGCGAATCCCCCTTATTTTCCACAAGGAGTAGATTGTGCTAATGAACAACGTAATTTAGCACGTTATACAGCAAGTCAGACACATTTAGATTGGTTAAATATAGCTGAGAATTGTTTAGCTGATAAAGGGCAAATTAGTTTTATTTTACCTTTTGATGCAGCAAAAAAACTCATAAAAGCTTCCGCACTTTATTGCACGGATTATTGCGAAGTGATTACTAAACAAGGTAAAGTGCCACAACGCTTACTGTTAACTTTTAGTCGAGAAAATACAAGCAGAAAAGAAACTCGCTTAGTCATTTATAACGAAAGAAATCAATATACAGAACAGTTTATAGAATTAACAAAAGCGTTTTATTTGAATATGTAAACTAGCAATGATCTATATTGAAAAAATCTGCATCTCTATTGATTATACTTAATTCAATTTTGAGATGCAGATGGGATATTTTATTAAGGAAATATATTACCAGTTGTAGCTTAATTTTAATCCTACAGTATGTTGTTTCTTGATTTCATTACCATTTAATAAACTACCATGGATTTTAATATTCCATTGACCATATTGTGTAGTTATTCCTAATTCATTTTCAATATATCGTCCAATTTGTTGATTTAATCTATTATTATTAATTTTAAAATTAATATTTTTATATAGAGTATCAACAAAATTTAGATTGTACTCTGGTTTGATAATTAACTTATTAAATATAAATGATTTATTTATATTAAGACCAATCTGATACGTTACAAAATCTAATGGTGATATGGAAATTTTCGCACCATCAAAATTATAGTTTGTTTTAGATATATGATAATAACGGATACCCAATGATGGTTTTATGTCAAAATCATTAAATTTCCAAGATTTTCCTAATATGGAGCCGATACTGAAAATATTACGATTAAAAGATACTCTATTCTTATAATTTATTTCGTTATGTGATTTTCCATAACTTATGTCAATATTGGAGATAATTTGGTTATCCCATATTTTTTTCGTATATAACGTAAATTGAGTTAATCGAGCCTTCCCTACAATGTTATCATCAAATATATTAGATATTTTGGCATTAGATAATATTCCTCCTATCATAATGTCATTGTGTAGAGATTTTTCTATGCCTAATTGAATTAAATTACCAGATTGCTGATATTCACGATAATTAACAGAAGATGAAAATAAAGTTGAGCGTTGGATATTTGTCCAAACATTTAGATCTTGTGCATTATTGTTAATCACTTCTTTATTAATAGTTGAGTTAACATTTACTAATGTATGAGTTTGTGAAGACAACTCTGATAACCCAGTATTAGAATAACGACTGATAATTTCAGACTGTTGAGTATTAGGTATTTTTCCAATATTGTCTTGTTGTACTAAATTAAGTATTTCAAAATTAAGATAAGGTTTATCTTCAGCTTGGACACTTTTCCCGTTTTTAAACTCAACGTTTGGTTTATTTTCAACGTGGACGCTTTTCCCGTTTTTAAATTCAATAGTTGGTTTATCTTCAGTTTGGACGCTTTTCCCATTTTTAAATTCAACAGTTGGTTTATCTTCAGCTTGGACACTTTTCCCATTTTTAAATTCAACAGTTGGTTTATCTTCAGCTTGGACACTTTTACCATTTTTAAATTCAATAGTTGGTTTATCTTCAGTGTGGACGTTTTTACCATTTTTAAACTCAACAATTGGCTTATCTTCATTAAAAATAACATCGCCGTTTTGATGAATGAGTTTCGGTATTCGATATTTTTCTTCGGTTACACCAGAGCCATTTTTATGGGCAATAGATAAAACATAGCTATCATCTTTATGTCTTAATTGATATCGGTAAGTACCCAAATCAACAGATTCATTAGGATTAGCAAGAGAAACATTTAGATTTATGGCATTTTGAGAGAAATTCTTTACAGTCAATAAGGTTAATTTGTCCGTCTTTGGTTCCTGTCCTGAATCTGTGACATATAATTTATGTTCTCCTGTTGCTTGATTTGAAACAATTATGCGATCCCCTTGGTTAGCATTTAAATTAGTAAAGTATTCAAAGAATCCGTTTCCTGATAATTGGGAGATATTTAATACATTATATTTATTGGAGATATCAGAATTTGAAGTATGGCTCAATTTTATTTTAGAACCTTTTGTGAGTTGAAGATTACCAACTGTACTATTTTCAGTCATTTTCCAATAACTATCGGCATTTAGTATAGTTTCGCTATTATCAGTCCCTTGAATAGATCCTGTTAATATGGCTCTTCCTAATTTTAAAATAGACTGATCAGACAAGGTAATATTACCATTAATTGTAGTTATAGGTAGAGATGATAATGTGTCGCTAGAGAGAGTTTTAATGCCGCAATTAATCACTCCAGATAAATCAGAACGAATACATTCGGGAGTAGTACCTGATATGAAGCCTAAATTCGCAGAAGCATTTTGGTGCAATGAAAAATTACTGTTCACATTAGAAACATTTCTACCAATATCGAGTGTTGCATCATTTGATATGACGATATTTTTTGCGTTAAAAGTGCGGTTTATCCAATCATTTTCAATGACGACTTCTTTATGATTAAGGTGATCATAAGCATGTGGAGTAGGTCTTCCAGATAAAACTAATTTACCACGATGAATTGATAAATCTCCATTAATATTAATACCACCAGAAATAAGTAATAAATGTTTATTAGAATCTGGATTATAGTTTATATTCATTCTTCCATTAGGATATTGGTTGTTGTCTTCACCGAAATATCCATTAAAAGCTGAATATAAAAGTTTTTGATTTTTTCTTTCCAAGGCGATTTTTTTAGCCTCATCTAAGTCATCGCCTAAATATTCCCAGTATTCGTTACTGGTTTGATTTGTTGGATAATATGGGTGATTGCTTTGTCGATTATTTCTAGGTAAAAAATAATCATATGGCTTTCCTGATTGTTTCTTATGCCATCTATAAAGATCTTGATTAGCACTTACTCTGTCACCAATATTTAGATCTTCTATGTTTGTGAGAGAACGATTCGTAATTGTTAAATTAGCAATTTTATCTGTGTTATGGTTAACTATTTTTGCACCTTCATCTACATTTTGGATATATTTAAAAGATAAATTATTACCGTTAATATCTAGACGTCCACCTCGGAATCCAAAATAAATATTATTAGGATCGAGTTGATCTGGACTATTTAAAATAACTGTTGGACGCCCACTAACAATACCTAATTGATTAAATGCTTGTTTATGTCCCGTTTGATCTGGTTGTTGATCCAATATAACGATTCCATCACCTACACTTATATCTCCTAAATTTTTTCCAATTCCGTTAATATGTAGCGTTCCTTTTCCTATTTTGGATAGGCGATCATTTTGAGGATTATGTAATTTCCAATTAACAGTCTTTCCTTCATCAATATAGATCCCCGCGCCTTGCCATAAAGTATTTATATCGGTACCAGTTACATCAAAATCAGTTTCAAAATATAAAGCGCCTGCACCTTGGTTGATATTGTTATTTAATGTTAATGTTCCTTTATTTCCGGTAAAGCGTATAGTTTTACCATGATTAAAGTCTAGGCGTTCGGGTCCGGCTGTATCTGTTTTTTTATCTTTTAAATCTTGGCTATAGAGGTCAATAGAAATAGGTGTATCTTCATTTGTAATAGTACTAGTGTTATTTGTGGCGTTCCAAACAAGTGGATATGTCGATTTATTATCAATATTTATGATATTTGAATTTATAATAGTGTTATTCCACTCTTTACGAGTTATTGATCCAGTATTTGCATGACCATGATCTCCTGCATAAAAATTAAGCACAGAGTGATGTAACCATTTTTGTTTTTCTTTATCAAAGACCCACATAGAAGATCCACTATCTCCAGGAGTGCTATATGTTACGAGAGGACCATAATAATCATCAAAAACACTACCACCAGTATCAAACCAAGCGAATCGTCTACCTGTTACTCTAAGAGGTACTCCGCCTGTGAGATAATTATATGCACCTACTAGTCCAGTTCTGTTATTTTGCTTATCTCTAATGGCTTGTGTTCCTGAGCCTACTCTAGCAAAGATAGGAAAGCGGTCTTTATCAAGGTAAGTTGCACCATCTATTCCATATTCAGTTTCCTCTGAAGGAACAATTTCAGTAATTAATTTGTGTAAACGAGGTAAATGGTAATCATCATTTAGATTATTTAGTCCCTCTGGATAATTATTCCTCCCCGTTATTAAATAGGCATAATGGTGTGCATCAGGATTATTCCCTTGTCCCCCAAATTGAGTGGTTGAGTACCCTCGATTATGTTTTACGCTGATAATGTATTGAGCATGTATCGCTGCTGCGACAGCGTTATTTCTATCTGCGGAACTAAAATCGGGCATTGGAATATTCCCTAGAGCATATCCTATTAATTCTTTATTTTTATTGTAAACAGGGATATCTCTTGCACCTACAGTAAATGAGCCTTTATTTTCAGCAAAATCTCTGAAATATTGATAGTCAACATCATCTCTAACAATACTAGAAAATGTTGGATAAGAAATAGATAATGAAATGAAAGTAGCTATAAAAGTTAGCTTAAGTTTTTGATTTTTTCCCATTAGTGAACTCCTGTATAAGATTTATTTAGTTATAGTTATATTTAAAAGGATTCTTTACAAAATATTACTTTATTTGTACTAAATCAATAATAAAAATAGCGAAGTTTTATGGAGAATAAAGATTTGTGATAGAGTTCAAATTTTATTAACATAATAGATAAAATAAATTTATTTTGCTAAAACTTTGTAATTTTGAGTTGAAAAAAAAAGCCCTTTTACTAAGGGCTTCATTTTTTATTGGGATTTTATCTATTAATTAGAATGTGCCTTTTATGCCAAATTGACCGCTCACACGAGTATCACCAATAGCATTACATGCAATATAAGGGGCTATATTTTTTGATAAGGGGGTTGCAATGGCTATTGATGAACTAAATAACGATGCACAAAATATAGCAAGAATAGTTGGTGTAAAGTGAGTATATTTCATAGTGAATATCCTGTTATTAATTGAATAAAATATAAATAGAGAGAGTTTAAGTATTCATATTCTGTATGTAAAAAATTGATGAGGCGACTAAATAATAGAAAAATAAATTTATGTTATTAAAATTTTGTAATGTTGAGTTGAAAAATACCCAAAAGTTATATCAACTTTTGGGCTAGATATCATTATCAATGACTTTTTTATTTGCTCAATAACTAGTTGGTTTCTTTAGACAATTTCGTCCAGTTGTAATAACCATATAATGAGTTTAATAAATAAGCACTATACATTAAATACATCGCTGGTGTTTCTGCCCAAAGAATGATGGAAAGGATATTTAAGATAATCCATAATAACCATTGTTCACGATAGCGTAATAACATTAATGTTTGTGCTGCAACGACGATAATCGTGGTTAAACCATCTAATCCTGTTGAACTACCGCCTGCCATATTTAATGCTTGAACAAATAGGAAAGTTCCGATAGTAATAAACGCAAGTAATATTGCCCAGCCTTTTGGTGATAATGCTTTGGTGATGACGGCATCGGAATTATTGTCTTTTTGCATATTTTCTTTCCAAAGAAAATAGCCGATAAATTGAGCGGGGATATAGACATAAAGTGTGGTATTCATTTCGCCTAAAAAATTTTGCCCTAACGCAACATAAAAATAGCTATAAGCAAAAATTAACCCAAAGAAATAGTTACTGATTTTTCCTTTACTTACAAAAACTACACAAATAATGCCTGATATCCCAGCAATCATTGCTAAAATAGATTCTGGGTTTTGATAATAAGCAAAAAGTTGAGCTGCGATAAAAGCAAGTAACCAGATCACCTCAAAGGGTTTCCAGCCCCCTAAAAACTCATTTTTTATAGTTTCTAAATTCATTGTAATGCCCCTTATTTGTGGTATTTAATTAAATATCGGCTAATTTTTCCACTATCCTTATTAAAAGTCAAATATAAGCTACAAATAATAATTAGATCTTTTATTTTTAATTATAAATGTAATATATATTATCGTTTCTTTTTATGTTGAAGATCGTTAAAATTAGCACCCTTTTAATTATAAATAGAGAAATTATGTTGTTTGCTATTGGTCAACGTTGGATAAGTGAAAGTGAAGGTAATTTAGGATTGGGAATGATTACTGCTGTGGATAATCGAACTGTAACGATTGCCTTTCCTGCATCAGATGAAACCCGAATTTATGCCTTAGAGAATGCTCCTTTGGTACGTGTATTGTTTCAAAAAAATACGGAAATCACTGCTGAAGCTGGTTGGAAAGGTAAGGTTATTGAGATAATGGAACGTAACAATGTGGCTTTTTATCTGGTACAATGCTTGGATAATGATGAAGAGTTGATCTTACCTGAAACGGAAATATCACATCAAATTGCCTTTAGTAAGCCACAAGAGCGGCTTTTTAATGCTCAAATTGATCGTTCTGATCGCTTTGTATTGCGTTATCAGAGTTTTAAACATCAGCAAGCTCAATTTCGTTCTCATTTGCGTGGTCTAAGAGGGATTAGAGCTGGGTTAATTCCACACCAATTACATATTGCGAATGAAGTTGGTCATCGTATTGCACCGAGAGTGTTATTAGCGGATGAAGTAGGTTTAGGAAAAACCATTGAAGCGGGAATGATTTTGCAACAGCAGATTTTTTCTGAGAAAGTACAGCGAGCCTTAATTATTGTACCTGAAACATTGCAGCATCAATGGCTTGTGGAAATGTTACGCCGCTTTAATTTGCATTTTTCACTTTTTGATGAGGAACGCTGTGGTGATTTTGATGCTGATGAAGACAATGTCGCAACGAATCCATTTTTAAGTGAAAATTTAATTATTTGTTCACTGGATTTATTAGTAGCTCAGCCTAATCGAGCGAAGCAAATTTTAACGGGTGAGTTTGATTTACTGATTGTCGATGAAGCACATCATTTAGAATGGTCGCCAGATAATCCGAGTATCCAATATCAATTAGTGGCGCAATTAACACGCGCTATTCCAGCGGTGTTATTGCTAACGGCGACGCCTGAGCAATTAGGACAAGCAAGCCATTTTGCTCGTTTAAGCTTGTTAGATCCTAATCGTTTCTATGATTATGATGCATTTATTGCGGAGCAAAAAAATTATCAAGCAGTAGCAGATATTGTCAAAAGATTATTATCAGAGAATGAGCTTAGTCAGCAAGAGCAAGATCATTTGAGTGAGTTATTATCAGATCAAGAGATTTCATCGCTTATCCAAAGGGTTAATTCTGAATTAGATATTTCACAGCGTAAGCAAGTTCGTCAGCAGTTAATTGATAATCTTATTGATAGACACGGTACAAGCCGCTTGCTATTTAGAAATACTCGTCAAAGTGTACAGGGCTTCCCTAAGCGTTTTTATCATCAAATTAATTTGGTTATGCCGAAGCAATATACTAACGTGATTAATTTATTAACAACCGTTGATAATAAGGCAGATTTAAATTTATTTTATCCAGAGAAAATTCTTCAAGAGCTTAATCCTGATGCGAGTTGGTGGGAATTTGATCCGCGTATTGAATGGTTAATTGATTTCTTAAAAGATAATCGAGATGAGAAGGTATTAGTAATTTGTCAGTATGCGAAAAGTGCGGTGGAATTAGAGCGAGTTTTACGAGAAAAAGAAGGGATTCGCTCGGCAGTATTTCACGAAAATATGTCGATTATTGAACGAGATCGTGCATCGGCTTATTTTTCTGATGAAGAAGGGGCACAAGTATTATTAAGCTCAAGTATTGGTTCTGAAGGGCGTAATTTTCAGTTTGCTTGTCATTTAGTGCTATTTAATTTACCAGATAATCCTGACCTATTAGAACAATGTATTGGGCGTTTAGACCGAATTGGACAAACCCGAGATATTCATATTCATATCCCTTGCTTTAAAGATACACCGCAGATTTTACTTGCCCGTTGGTATCATGAAGGGCTAAATGCTTTTGAAGAAACTTGCCCAATGGGAGCGACACTTTTTGAAAAGTGCGGTCAAAAATTACAATATTTCTTGAAAAATACTACCGCACTTGATGAATTTGAGGATTTTATTCAAGATACTCGTCAGCAACAGATTCAATTAAAAGCAGAATTAGAGCAAGGGAGAGATTTATTGCTTGAATTAAATTCAAGTGGTGGATCGCAAGCTAAGCAAATCGCAATGGATATTGCACAAGAAGATAGCCATACTGATTTAGTTAATTTCACGTTAAGTCTTTTTGATGTAATTGGTGTTGAACAAGAGGATCTTAATGAAAAATCAATTTTAATTACCCCCTCTAGTACTATGCTTATCCCTGATTTTCCGGGACTAAAAGATGAAGGGGTAACCGTTACTTTTGATCGAGATTTAGCACTTGTTCGTGAAGAATTTGAGTTTTTAACTTGGGATCATCCGATAGTTTGCAATGGTATTGATTTGATCACTTCGGGCGATATTGGAAAATGTGCAGTGTCTTTATTGGTTAATGATAAATTACCTGTTGGTACTTTATTAGTTGAATTAGTTTATATAGTTGAAACACAAGCACCAAAAGGCTTACATCTTAGTCGTTTTTTACCACCGACACCAGTACGTTTATTATTAGATGGAAAAGGAAATGACTTAAATAATGCCGTACCATTTACTACTTTACAGAAAAAATTGAAGCCGATGAAGAAAAATATGGCAAATAAAGTGGTAAAAATGTTACGAGAATCTATTGAGGGGTTGTTACAACTATCAGAAACTAAAATAGTTGATCTTGCCCAGCAAATTATTGATGAAGCACAGCAACAAGCAGATCAAACCTTAACCGCTGATTTAAATCGCTTAATTGCATTACAAAAAGTAAATAAAAATATTCGTCAAGATGAGATTGATACTCTAGCAAATTTACGTGAAGCTACTCTTGACCAGTTACAGAAAGCAAGCTGGCACTTGGATAGTTTGCACGTGATTGTAAGTAGTAAAGGGTAATTAAAACAATGATGATATTGCAGAAATACGAGTATAATTAGTACTGTAATATCATCATATTATATTATTTTGTTGGATAAATGCGTTTAAGATCAGTTTTTAACAATACTAAGGCAATCGCAATAAGAAGAATATCTTTGAAAACAAATCCATCAAAGCCAATTTGAGGTATAAGGCTGACTGTTGTAATGGCTGTACCTAATACGCCTAATGCTCCGATGATACCAAATTTTGGTTTAAAAATGCCTATAATTAAAGCAATATACGTAGTTGTTTCTATTACGCCTAGCAAATAGCTAGTGCCTTGATAACCAAACCAATCATAGAGAAAACTTAACCAGCTTTTTCCAATTAATGGTTTAAGGGCTTCCACTTCAAAGTCAAACCACTTTAATGCACCAAAAGTAACAAAAATGGTAATCACCGCAAGTCGAAGAAATAATATATCAATATTCGATTGCTTAAATTTATTTATAAGTTGTTCCATAAGGTATTCTCTTTTTTAATTTAAAATGTCATATTGTAATAGACGAATTAGTAGGAATTATCTTACAAATTATTTTTTAGTAATCTTCTTATCTTTTATAATACTTTATTGATTGAGCTATTTTAATCAATAAAGTCTGAGTTATTCTTTTTTCACGAATTCGTTGGCTAGCTCTTGAAGTTCTTCTGCCACTTTTTCATTAATTATTTTATCTTCTTGGAAAATATCGTAGAAGCTACCTAAGCTATAAGTTGCTATAATTTCAGCACCAAAATGTGGCAAAGTATTTTTTGCAATATTTAATACATTCGCGCCTCCTAATTTTCCTGGAGAGGTACTGACTAGTAAAACTTTTTTATTTTTTAAGAAACCTCGATTATGACGAGATAACCAATCAAGGTGGTTTTTAAAGAATGCTGGAAAATTACCATTATGTTCAGGAATGCTAATGATCAATTTATCTGTGGTTTGTAATTTATTATCTAATTCTTGGGTAGCCACAGGAATACCCTTATTTTCCTCAATATCAAAACTATATATTGGTATTTCATAATCAGTTAATTTTAAAATTTCAGTATTTTCAATTAATGTAGCTAAATAGTTAATTAATACTTGATTAATTGATTTACTACTATTACTTGCAGAGAATGCGATAATTTTCATTTTTATGTTTATGCCTTATTTAAGTTTTATAATGAGACAGAATATCATATCTTTCTAAAGATGAAATAAGGATTATTTAAGTTTTGAGCGAAATTTAGTTAAGCAAGATGTGAGATATAGAATATATAAAATTTTAGTTTTTTTACTATTTTACTATTTTACTATTTTACTATTTTTTTATTTTGATATTTTATTATTCAATGTTTAGAGTAAAAAAATGCCGAGTTTTCTCTCGGCATTTTGATTATTAACTAATTAACTTAGTTATTTAGGAAATTATTTTTTTAAGTTTGCACGAATCGCACTTGCTAATTCTGTACTTACTTTCTCAAAATGAGCCATTTGTTTTTCAACGATTTCAGGTACAGTTACACCATTTAAACCTTCCGCAAAGTTACTTGCTAAACGTGCTTTTTCTTCTGCATTTAATACATTATAAAGCGCCGCTGGTTGAGTGTAGTAGTCTTCATCATAGCCACGGAAGTCAAAATGAGCCGCTTCACGTTCAATCTCTAATGGTAATTGATCATGTGTTGGAACATAAGTATCAAAACGGTTTGGCGCATAGTTTGGATGTGTTCCACCATTATTATCAACACGCATTGCACCATCACGATGAGTAGTGTGGTATGGACATTTTGGTGCATTTACTGGGATTTGATGATGGTTAACACCTAAACGATAACGTTGTGCATCTTGGTAAGAGAACAAACGTCCTTGTAACATACGGTCTGGAGAGAAACCAATTCCCGGAACGATATTACTTGGTGCAAATGCTGCTTGCTCAACTTCTGCGAAATAGTTCTCAGGATTACGGTTTAATTCTAATACACCGACATCGATAACTGGATAGTCAGAATGTGGCCATACTTTAGTTAAATCGAAACTGTAGTTATGTTTATGTGCATCTGCCTCTGGCATAATTTGCACTTGAACATTCCAACGTGGGAAATCGCCTTTCGCAATTGACTCATACAAGTCTTGTTGACTTGATTCACGGTTTTCACCAACTACTTTAGCTGCTTCTTCATTTGTGAAGAATTTATGACCTTGTTGTGTTTTAAAGTGGAATTTAACCCAAAAACGTTCGTTATTTGCATTCACGAAGCTATAAGTATGGCTACCATAACCATTCATATGACGTAATGTCGCAGGAATACCACGATCACTAAATAAGGTCATAATTTGATGTAATGACTCAGGGTGGCGTGACCAGAAATCCCAAGCTGCATTAGCATCACGCAAGTTAGTTTGTGGATTACGTTTTTGTGTATGGATAAAATCAGGGAATTTTAACGGATCACGGATAAAGAATACTGGTGTATTATTACCAACTAAATCCCAGTTACCTTGTTCTGTATAGAATTTTAATGAAAAGCCACGAACATCACGTTCTGCATCTGCTGCTCCACGTTCACCCGCAACAGTTGAAAAACGTAATAATACATCAGTTTTTTTACCGACTTCACTAAATAAAGCCGCTTTAGTATATTTAGAAATATCATTAGTTACTGTAAAAGTACCAAAAGCAGCAGTACCTTTTGCATGAACAACACGCTCAGGAATACGCTCACGGACGAAATGAGCTAGTTTTTCTTGGAACCAGACATCTTGTAAAAGTAATGGACCTTTAGGACCAGCAGACATTGTATTATCATTATCTACAACAGGATTACCTGCTGCATTAGTTAATGTGGTTGAGTTATGATCAAAAGGACATTTTGACATAGTATTACCCCTTGTTTTTATAAGTATGAATAGAAAGCGAGTTTAAAACTCAAGACTATTATAGATCTGTTTAGGAATCGAACACAATCTATTAGTTTGATAATATTAAACTATCAATTTAAGCTTTTTTTTATTGTATAAGCTATCAAAATAGCATAATAAATAGATTATTGATAATCTTTTTTGTTTTAAGGGATTTTGGAAGAGAAAAAATATTATTTATTATATCGTTAATTCAAAAATATTTTCTTTGGTATTAATTTTAAACCCTTGTTGTTCTAATAAATATTTTTGATTAGTTGTTTGTTCTGTGACTAATTTTTTAGACTGGGTATAAAGAACAAACTCTTTTGCTTTAGCTATGAGTGCACTATAAATTTTCTCTTTATTATTCAAATCTTGAACAAAAATATCCGTTAATTGCCAGTATCGTTGTAAATGGATAGAGGAAAGTCGTGGATATAGCTGAATAAAACCAACGGATTTTTGATTTATTATTGCTATAAAGAAAATACTTTCACCAAAGCGAATCCGATTATTTAAAAAAGATTTTGTTTTTTCAGTATTTTCTTCCATACCTTGAGAAACTCTATATTCTTCAAATAAAGGAAGTAAGGATTGTAAATTCCATTGTTCTGCTTTAAATATTTTCATATGTCATTTCTTGATGAATTTTTGTCTATTTTATACAGTAGATTGTATCTTTTTAAAACATAATTATCATCTTTTCTTGAAAAATATTTTAATAATTTGAGAAATATCACTTAAAAATCTCAAAAATTTGGTATATTGGTAAAATTATTTTTATTAATTAAATTGGAGAAAAACAAATGGCACGTCGTCCTTTAGTTATGGGTAACTGGAAATTAAATGGTAGCAAAGCTTTCACTAAACAATTAGTAGAAGGTTTGAAAGCCGAGTTAGCAAATGTGGAAGGTTGTGATGTAGCAATTGCTCCTCCTGTAATGTATTTAGCGGAAGCTGAGGCTGCATTAGTAGGTAGTAAAATTGCATTAGGTTCACAAAATGTTGATGTCAATATTTCTGGTGCATTTACTGGTGATATTTCAACTGAAATGTTAAAAGATTTTGGTGCAAAATATATTATTATTGGTCACTCTGAACGTCGTACTTATCACAAAGAAAGCGATGAATTTGTTGCGAAAAAATTTGCTGCTTTGAAAGAAGCTGGTTTAATTCCTGTATTATGTATTGGGGAAACGGAAGCAGAAAATGAAGCAGGAAAAACACAAGAAGTATGTGCTAGACAGATTGATGCGGTATTAAATACTTTAGGTGCTTCAGCGTTTAATGGTGCAGTTATCGCCTACGAACCAATTTGGGCGATTGGTACAGGTAAATCAGCAACTCCTGCTCAAGCACAAGCAATCCATAAATTTATTCGTGATCATATCGCTAAACAAGATCAAGCAGTGGCAGATCAAGTGATACTTCAATATGGTGGTTCTGTAAATGACAAAAATGCAGCAGAGTTATTTACTCAACCAGATATTGATGGTGCATTAGTTGGTGGTGCTTCATTAAAGGCAGATGCTTTTTCTGTTATTGTTAAAGCGGCAGCTAAGGCAAAGAACTAATATTTGTTTAAATATGTTTATTTTTGATAGATTATTTTTATCTATCATTTTTTCCTAGGATAAAAAAGTGCGATTAAATTTAACCGCACTTTTTGTACATTATGGATTAGTGGATTTATGTGGCGATTCCTTTACACATTATTTGTATATTTAATACAACCTTTTGTTTTTTTATTTATGTTATTTAGGAGCTTCAAGGCCCCTGATTATCGTGAAAGGATTTATGAACGCTATGGTTATTATTTTAATGTCTCTCGCCCAAAACCGAATGGTATTATTATTCATGCTGCCTCTGTTGGCGAAGTTATCGCTGCAACACCGTTGATAAAAAAAATTCAACAAGCTTATCCTGAATTACCTATCACATTTACAACAGTGACACCAACCGGGTCAGATCGTGTTAAAGCTGCTTTTGGAAATAATGTTAACCATATTTATATACCTTATGATTTACCAGATGCTTTAAAACGTTTTATTCATTTTGTACAACCTAAAGCTTGTATTGTGATTGAAACAGAAATTTGGCCCAATTTAATCAATCAGCTTTATTTACAAGGTATCCCTTTTATCATTGCTAATGCTAGATTATCTAAACGCTCTGCTCAGCGTTATAGTTGGGTAAAAGGTAAACTAAAAAATATGCTAAATCAAATAGCATTAATTGCTCCGCAAGATAGTACTAGTAGCAATAGGTTTGGCTCATTAGGATTTGATTCTAGGAAATTAATTTTAACAGGGAACATAAAATATGATTTAGTTATTACAGCTGAATTGTCTAAAAAAATACAAGATTTATTACTCCTTTGGGAGTCTAAACATTTAATATGGATTGCAGCTAGTACTCACGAGGGCGAGGAAGAAATTATTTTAAATACTCATAAGAAATTATTACAAAAATATCCTTCATTATTGCTAATTTTAGCGCCACGACATCCAGAACGTTTTAATTTTGTAGAAGATTTAATAAAAAAATACCAATTTAATTATTTAAAAAGAACAGATAATGAACTTCCTTCAGCATCAACGCAAGTATTTTTATGTAATACAATGGGGGAATTGATGCTAATGTATGGAATGGCAAATGTTGCTTTTGTTGGTGGAAGTTTGGTGAAAACAGGGGGACATAATCCCTTAGAACCTTTAGCATTTAAATGTCCTGTTATTAGTGGGAAATACACATTTAATTTTCCTGATATATATCATAAATTGGCAGAAGTAAATGGTTTTATAGAAGTGAAAAATTCGGAAGAACTTTTGGGTGGAATAGAAAATTTATTAAATAATCCTGAATTAAGAAAGCATTATGGTAATACTGGATATGAAGTTTTAATAGAAAATCGTGGTGCTTTACAACGGTTATTTGGATTATTACGCCCTTATTTAGAAAAGTAGGTAACTATGATTAAAGCAATTTATCCGGGAACATTTGATCCTGTCACCAATGGACATTTAGATATTATTCAACGTAGTGCTAATTTATTTGAGGAAATCATCATTGCTGTAGCTAATAACCCGAGTAAAAATGCCCTATTCTCTTTACAAGAGAGAGTTGATTTAATGAAACGAAGCGTGAAACATTTACCAAATGTAAAAGTGGTAGGCTTTTCTCATTTACTCGCCGATATGGTAAAAGAAAATGATATTAAAGTAATTATTCGTGGCGTGAGGACAACGGCTGATTTTGAATATGAATTGCAATTAGCTTATTTGAATCGTTTACTCACTAAGGGTGTAGAAAGTTTATTTTTACCCCCCTCAGAGAAATGGGCTTATGTTTCTTCTACTATTGTTAGAGATATTTATTTACATAAAGGAGATATAAGTCAATTAGTACCTGAAACTGTGTTGCAGGCACTTTCTCAAAGAAAATAATTAATCTTAAAGGGTTATTGTTGTTGATAACCCTCAAGTAGATTTTGCCAATTCTGCTCTGAAAATTGGATATTCATTCTTTTTACTTCTTTTAAAAAAGAACGTTTGAGTCTTTGTAGATTTTCTTCTTTCCAAATATCACCTGATTTTTTACCGCACTTGTCAAAATCAATTAGCCATATTTTTTCATTTTGAGTAGCGTAATTTTGTATTAAAATATTATGTGCATTAAGATCGCTATGACAAATTTGTAAATTATGTAATTGTCGAATAGTTGCGCCTATCTTTTGCCAAGAGGTTAAAGAGAGTTGATTGTTGATTAAAAGAGCGGTCAAATCTACAGCATTTTCTATTTTTTCGATTAAAATATCGGCACGATAAAACCCCAATTTATTTTTCTCTACTCGTGCTGCAATGGGTTTTGGTACAGATAAGCCTGCTTGAAATAATTGATTTAATAATGAAAATTCTGCGAAGCTACGGCTCATTTCTAAAGAAGAAAAGTGATACCAATCTCTATTTAATTTACCGATTAAACCACCACGATAATAATGACGTAATGCAACATTAACAGAAAACAAATCTTTAGTTTGAATAAACCAAGTCGTGCCACGTCCTTTTGCGGAGCCAATGATACGCTGTTGTTTTTTCCAAAAATAAGGATCGAAAAACTGGGTTTGATTATCTTTGGAATGATCAAAGTTAAAAATAAAAAAACAATTATTCTGTTGTAATTCAAGCATCTTAAGCAAATTTCTTATAGAATATAAATATGTTTGTCATTGTACTTAAAAATGAGAATAACTCAAAAAATTCTATAGGAAATAAAATGGCACTTTTTGTACAACCACCTAAATCAATTTGTATTTTACGTCTTTCTGCAATTGGTGATGTTTGTCACGTATTAGCCGCAGTACAACAAATTCAAAAATATTGGGCAGAAACTAAAATTACTTGGATTATCGGAAAAACAGAACGTCAGCTTTTTACGAATATTCATAATATTGAATTTATTGTTTATGATAAAAAAACCGGCTTAAAAGGTATTTTACAATTATGGCGTACCTTAAAAGGCAGAAAATTTGATGCACTATTGAATATGCAAACAGCATTGCGTGCTTCTTTTATTTCTCTTGGCATTAAGGCTACTTATAAAATTGGTTTTGGTAAACAACGAACGAGAGAGGGGCAATGGCTGGTTACAAATCATAAAGTTACCGATCCAGAAAATCCCCACGTTTTAGCTGGCTTTATGGCATTTGCTGAATATTTAGGGGTGCCGACAAATAAGCCACAATGGGATCTGGGGATAACCTCTGAATTGCAACAAAAAGTGAGACAATTTATTGCTACAGATAAAAAAAATCTGATTATTTCTCCTTGTTCAAGCAAACAAGAAAAAGATTGGCTAATTGAGCGATATGCGGAAATAGCTAATATTGCCGATCAAAATAATATCAATGTAATATTCTGTGGCTCGCCAGCAAAAAGAGAAATAGAAACAGTGAATAAGATTATTCAGCAATGTCATTTTGAACCGATTAATTTATGCGGTAAAACTTCGCTGTTAGAACTGGCTACTCTTATTGGTATGGTAGATTTAGTTATCGCCCCAGATAGTGGACCTGCTCATATCGCCACAACACAAGGTACACCAATTATTGGTTTATATGCTTATCATAATCCTTTGAGAACAGGGCCATTTAATAATCTGCATAATGTTGTGAATGTTTATGAAAAAAATATTGAAAAGGAATTTGGTAAATCTTCTAGTCAATTAGCTTGGGCGACAAAATTAAAAGGAAAAAACCTAATGGCAGATATTCAAGTAGAAGCGGTAATTAAGCAAATGTGTGCCTTAGGAATGAATATACATAATCTTTCTAGTCGAGAAAATAATGTTTAATAAAATTTTTGTATGGTTTGAAAATCGAATCGATCCTTATCCAAATAACAACACGCCACTTGCCCAAAAAAGTTTATTTGCTTTTATTTGGTCAAATTTATTCGGAATGAAAAAATGGATATTCTTACTGGCCATTTTTTCTCTTGGGCTAGGCGTAATTGAAGGAATGCTATTTCAATTTATGGGGGTACTAGTGGACTGGTTAGGTCAATATACGCCCAAAGAATTATGGCAGGAAAAAGGGCATCTACTTATAGTAATGTTTGGTATTTTGTTACTAAGTATTATTTGGTCTTTTTTAGCTTCGGCAATTAGGCTACAAAGTTTACAAGGTGTTTTTCCAATGCGATTACGTTGGAATTTCCATCGCTTAATGCTTGGGCAAAGTTTAACTTTCTATCAAGATGAGTTTGCAGGGAGAGTATCTGCCAAAGTAATGCAAACCGCTCTTGCAGTAAGGGATACGGTGTTAACCTTAGCGGATATGATGGTATATGTATCCGTTTATTTTATCACTTCTGGGGTTATTTTAACTGCATTAGATATATGGCTATTATTACCTTTCATTATTTGGCTCATAGTTTTTGCAACTATTCTTAAAATCGTGATACCCAAATTAGCAAAAACCGCACAACGTCAGGCAAATGCCCGTTCATTAATGACAGGAAGAATTACTGATGCCTATTCTAACATTGCAACCGTCAAGTTGTTTTCTCATAGTTCAAGAGAAGCGGATTATGCAAAAAAATCAATGGAAGAGTTTATGGTAACTGTGCATTCTCAAATGCGTTTAGCCACTTCATTGGATACCTTAACATATAGTGCTAATGTGGCTTTAACTTTAGGGACAATGTTGTTAAGTATCGTATTGTGGTCAACTGGTGCGATTGGTGTAGGTGCGATTGCCACAGCGATAGCAATGGCATTGAGAGTAAATGGACTTTCTCGCTGGATTATGTGGGAAGCTGCTCGACTATTTGAGAATATAGGTACAGTAAATGATGGTATGGCAACATTAATAAAGCCACACAGTATTGTTGATAAGCCCAATGCTGCTAACTTAGTGGTGAATAATGGAAATATTTGCTTTGAGAATGTGAGTTTTAACTATGAAGAGAGTAAATCCTTATTAAATAACTTTAATTTAACTATAAAAGCAGGGGAAAAAGTAGGGTTGGTTGGTCGTTCTGGTGCAGGAAAATCAACTATTGTTAATTTACTGCTACGTTTTTATGATACGGCAGAAGGAAAAATTACCATTGATGGTCAAAATATTGCTGAAGTTACTCAGGAAAGTTTGCGTAGTAACATTGGTTTAGTAACACAAGATACCTCATTATTACATCGTTCTGTACGAGAAAACATTATTTATGGTCGCCCTACAGCAACCGATAAAGAACTTTTTTATGCAGCAGAACAGGCAAAAGCCAATGAATTTATCGATAATCTTATTGATTCGCAAGGTAACAAAGGCTACGCGGCACAAGTCGGTGAACGAGGTGTAAAACTTTCCGGTGGGCAACGACAACGTATTGCGATTGCTCGGGTAATGTTAAAAGATGCGCCTATTTTGTTACTTGATGAAGCCATTAGTGCTCTAGATTCTGAAGTGGAAGTCGCTATTCAAGAAAGTTTGGATAAAATGATGGAAAATAAAACCGTTATTGCCATAGCTCATCGCCTTTCAACCATAGCGGCAATGGATCGTTTAATCGTATTGGATAAAGGTCAAATTATTGAGCAAGGGACTCACAATGAATTATTAGCTAAAAATGGCTTGTATGCAAAACTTTGGCATCATCAATGTGGTGGATTTTTGAATGAGAATTGCTTATAAGTGGATAAAATTAATATTATTCCTAATAAATTATTGAAGTATGACTTAAGCTTATCTAGATTTTGATTATTGGGTATATTTTTAGATTTAATTCAGTTTATCCCCCAAAATAATATTTTAATTCTTTGGGGGATTAAAAGAGAGCTATTGAATATCCTTTCTAAAAGAAACTAGTAATTGATCGATTTTAAAATTTTCAGTATCAATGATTTCAAATTTATATTTATCGTGCAAGACAAAGTCCGTTTTTTTAGGGATTTTACGCAGTATATACATCATAAAACCGCCAATAGTTTCATAGTTTTCTTCATCAGGGAATTCATCAATGTTTAATGCTCGCATAACATCTTCCAAAGGTGTTGCACCATCAATCAGCCATGAATTTTCATCTCGGCGGACAATTTGTTCTTCTTCATTAGATACAAGCTCACCCATCACAATACTCATTACGTCTTTAAGTGTAACGATACCGACTACTAAAGCATATTCATTGACTATTACAGCAAAATCTTTTCCTGCAGACTTGAATAATTCAAGTACCTCAAAAAGTGATAAGGTATCAGGAATAAATAAGGCTTTACGCAATAAACTCGTATCTGTTAGGCTTACTTTATCATCTTGCATATAGCATGTTAGTAGATTGTGCGTTTCTACATAGCCGAGAATTTTATCAATGCTTTTATCACAGATAAGTAACTTTTGGTGTGGGTTTTTTTCGATTATTTCCAGTACTCTTTCTTTTTTAAAAGAGCGGTCTAAAAAAACGATATTTTCACGAGTGGTCATAGTTGATGTAACTGTGCGTTCTTGCATATCAAAAATATTTTCAATGAGATAATGCTCTTGAGC
The DNA here is from genome assembly GCF_004345785.1 of Bisgaardia hudsonensis. GTDB lineage: Bacteria > Pseudomonadota > Gammaproteobacteria > Enterobacterales > Pasteurellaceae > Bisgaardia > Bisgaardia hudsonensis. Next base: position 97,721 of record NZ_SLXI01000005.1, on the reverse strand, counting down.
TTTTAATACTCCAGCTTCCGCTCCAGCATCCATTAAGGCTACTATATCTTCGGAGGTGAGATCATTTTTTCTTTCTATTGATATTTTGAATAGCTTAAAAATAGCGTTCGCTGTACTATCAAAAAGCCAAACAAGTGGTTTAAATAGCATAATATTAAACCGCATAATCCCCACTGTTTTTAGTGCTACTTTTTCAGGATTAGTCAGTGCAAAACGTTTTGGAATGAGATCGGCAAATAAGATAAATGCAACAGTTACAAACGTAAAAGATAGCCATGAAGATAATGGATAAATCCAACTTGCTTGGGTATATTTTACGAGAATCTCTTTTAGATAAGGTGTTATAGCACTTTCTCCGATAACCCCAGATAAAATTGCCACCATATTTAAGCCAATTTGTACAAATGTAATAAATCGTCCAGGAGAAGCTTGTAAGGCAAGGATTTGTTTTGCTTTTTCATTACCTTCATTAGCTAAAACTTGTAATTTTAGCTTTCTTGCTCCAGCAAGGGAGATTTCGGCAGAAGAAATAACCGCACTTGTTAAAATAAGTGCCGTGATAATTAAGATCGCTTCAAATAAACTCATAATTTTGATTTGTAAATTTACTAGGTAATTAGGTAAGAGAGCAGAATGCTCTCCCCATTGAAAGTATTGATTTTATTTATTTCTCGCTATCAAACCAGCCACGAATAAACTGAATAGCAAAAAATAAAGTAATGAATAAAAATGCGTATAGAACATAGGCAAGGATTGAGTAGGATTGTCCTTTGTCTAATGTTACTTCTTTTATTGATACTGCATTTCTAAATTCATCAAGAATAATCAATCGCCAGCCATAATATTTGACTTCAATAAGCTTACTTTCATTAGCAAAATTTTGTGCTTTTGCTTGAAGATCCGCGGAATCAAATTTGAAATAGAATGGAAATCCCCAGCGAGTATCTTCATTACGATATACCATTGGTTTGGACTCATTAGGCTTTTGCGTGTAAATATAATAGACATCACGAGTTGGCCCATCAGCAGGATTCGCTTTAGTAATAGGTCCATCTTTATCTACTCGTTTAACTTCAACTCCGGTTACATTGGTAACTTCATAATGGGGAGTAATATAATCTACGCCTGCAAATAAAATAGCATAAATTGTTAATAGCAAAAGAAATAATAGGTATTTAAAGAATTTTCTCATAATGTATTCCTTATTTTGATAATTATCTTCATTGTACCTTAACTTTAAATAAACGTTCAAAGTTTTGTGTAGTAATTTGTGCAAATTCTTCTGTGGATAAGCCTTTTAAACTAGCAATGTATTCACAAATCTCTCTTGTATAAGCAGGTTGATTTTGTTTGCCTCGATAAGGCACAGGAGCTAAATAAGGACTATCCGTTTCTACTAAAAGACGATCTAAAGGGATCTGACGAACTACATTTCGTAAGTCCTCTGCATTTTTAAAGGTAACAATTCCAGATATGGAAATATAAAATCCGATGTCTAGTGCTTGTTTTGCCATTTCCCAATTTTCAGTAAAGCAATGTAAAACACCGCTACATTTATCTGCCTGATTTTCTTTTAATAGGGCAATGGTATCTTCTCGTGCTGCACGGGTATGTACAATAATTGGTTTATTTAATTGGTTAGCAATTTGAATTTGTTGAGTAAATACAGATTGTTGTAAATTTTTATTCTTTTCATCATAGTAATAGTCTAGTCCTATTTCACCGATGGCGATGACTTTTTTATCTTGAGCTAAATGGAGTAATCGAGCGTAATCAAATGGTTCATCTTCTAGATCCAAAGGATGCACACCGCAAGCAAGGGAAATATTATTAAAGTTTTTTAATTGTTCATAGGCTTGTTCAAAACGAGTTAAGGTTACCCCTATGGCGAGTAAGTGCTTTACATCTCGTTGTCTTGCTTTTTCTACTACATCGGCAATATTTTTATGTAGTTTATCATAATCTAACGCATCTAAATGGCAATGACTGTCCACGATGAACATAAATAAATCCTGTTTTAATAGTTATAAGTAATGATTTTCATTATAGAGTAAATATGATAGCTATACTAATAGATTAAAGTCAAATTCACGATCTTTTATTGTGGCGTTTTTTCAAAAATTTCTGTGATTAATTTTGTTAGCCCGTCTAATAAAATAATTTCTTGATTAACGCCATTAATTTGCATTAAATCTAAGCGTACCTTTTGAATGATTTGACTAGCTTGGAGCAGACCTTGAATGCTGTTAGCATCGGCAAAAAGCAAAATACCTTTTTTGAGATCTTGATTGATTTGGCTTTCTTGAATAGCTAATTTAGATTTGAGTGCATCAATAAAGAATGAGTTTATCCAGTCTAGTTGTTGATCTATTAAATTATTATCAAAAAATGGAAGTAATTCTAATGGTGATCGTTTGCTATAAAATTTCCAAAATTGACGTAAAAATTCAACACGTTTATCAAGAATATTTTCCTGTAAACTATTTAATGCGAGAAGTGGTCGCCCATAATTAATACGAAGTGCGGTTTGAATTTCTTTTATTTCTGCATTATGTTGTGTATGTAGCCAAGTAAGCGTTTCTTGTTCTGTTGGTATTTTGATTAACCAAGTTTGACAACGGCTGTGAATAGTCGCTAACAATGAGGATGCAATATCCGTTTGTAATAAAAAATAGGTGTTTTCTCGTGGTTCTTCTAAGGTTTTTAGCAATGCATTTGCTGCCGACTCAGTCAAACGATTTGCACCTTTTATTAACACTATTTTATTACCATTTTGTTGGGCAAATTGACTGACTTTTTCGTTGATTTCTCGTACCTGATCAATACCAATATCTTTATTTTCTATTGGCGCTAAAGAATAAATATCAGGATGATTATTTGCATTAAACAGTTGGCAACTATGACAATGATTACAAGCTTGCTCTTGCTGTTTATTTTGACAGATTAACCAACGACTAAGCTGTTGGATTAATTGTTCCGTACCTAATCCTTGCTCTGTTTTAAATAATAAAGCGTGATGCCCGTGTCCCTGTAAAAAGGCTTGGGTGATTTTTTGGTAATAAGGGACTAACCAAGGGTATAAGTGTTGCATATTATTTATTTCTATTCATTTCTACAAAATTTTTGACCGCACTTTGAATATCTGTTCGGACTTTATCAATATCTTGTTCTGCGTTGATGATAACCGCTTTCGGATTATTTTCGACTAACGCTAAGTAACGTTGACGAGTGCGGTAGAAAAAATCTAAGTTTTGTTGTTCTATACGATCTAAAGCACCACGTCCTCTGGCTCTCGCTAAACCAATTTCAGGTGTTATATCTAAATATAAGGTAAAATCTGGCTCAAAGTTATCAAGAACAGAAGTTTTTAACGTGGCTAGAAAAGCTTTATCCATTTGTCTGCCACCCCCTTGATAGGCTTGTGAAGATAAATCGTGACGATCACCGACGACCCATTTTCCAGCAGCTAGTGCTGGTTTAATGATATTTTCGACAAGCTGGATTCGTGCCGCATATAGCATTAGTAATTCGGCTTTATCAGTAACTGGCTCTTCATTTTCATGTTTGATAAGATGACGTAATTTTTCAGCTAAAGGCGTGCCACCAGGTTCACGGGTGAAAATAACATCAGTAATACCTTCACGTTTTAAAACTTCGACAACTGATTGGTGAGCAGTTGTTTTTCCCGCTCCTTCTAATCCTTCAATCACAATAAACTTACCTGTTTTCATCTTATTTCCTTTTATTTTTGATTACGATACCAACGTAAATATTCTTTTACCGCACGGTTATGATCTGCTAGATTTTTCGTAAATTTATGTCCACCTGTACCATCAGCCACAAAGTATAAAAAGTCTGTCTTTTCTGGGTGTGCAACTGCTTGAATAGCACTTTCCGTTACCATTGCAATAGGAGTAGGTGGTAATCCATCGATTACATAAGTGTTATATGCGGTGGCTGTTTCGAGATCTTTTTTACGGATATTACCGTTATAATTATCCCCCATACCATAAATAACCGTTGGATCGGTTTGTAATTTCATTCCTTTGTTGAGCCGATTAATAAAAACGGAGGCTACACGTGGTCTTTCTGCTGCGATACCTGTTTCTTTTTCGACTATTGAAGCTAAAATTAACATTTCATAAGGGGTTTTTAATGGTAGATCTTTATCACGTTGTTGCCACGCTTGTTCTAGTGTTTTGACTAGACGGTTTGCCGCTCGTTTTAATAATTCAAGATCCGTAGAGTTCGGCGTATAGCTATAAGTATCTGCATAGAGCCAGCCATCTAAATTTTGCCATTCATAATTGAGTTTTTGTTTTTTATCTTTTGGTTTCGCATAATCAGGTAATACCAAAAGTTGAAAAATATCTTGATCTCTTTTTCCCATTAAGGTTTGCTGTAAGTGCGGTGCTTTTTCGAGATCTTTTCTCCATTCATTGAAGGTTTTCCCTTCGATAAATTGTACTTGAAATTGTACTTCTTTTCCTGAATTGAATAGTGTTAATAATTGATTGACGTTTTCTATCCCTTCTAGGCTGTAAGTACCCGCTTTAATTTTATTTAATTGTGGTTGTAGTTTTAGTAGATAGGGTAAGAGTTGAGCATCTGTTAGGATCTTTTTTTGTTCTAATAATGTGGCTAATTTTTTACTTGTAGTTCCTCGTTCAATAGTAAGTAGTTGTTCACTTTTTTGAATGGGTTGATTAATAAAGGTATTAATCTTTGTATATCCCCAATAAGTCGCTGTGATTGCTAGAGCGATTAGTAATAATAAAATAAATAAACATTTTTTCATAAAAATAAAATAAGTTGGATTGCTACTATTGAAATTGTGTTTGCCAGTTTAACATAGGATATAAAAGTGCGGTTAATTTTGATGTAATTTTATAATAATATTTAAGGTAATTTGAATAACGAAACCGATGCCAAAAGCAAATAATAATGTGCCGATACCGACTGTTCCGCCGAGTAAATAGCCAAGAGAACAGACAGTAACTTCTAGTATTGTACGCACAATACCTACTTTCCAGCGAAATTTATAGCATAATCCTACCATTAACCCATCTCTTGGTCCTGCCCCTTGATGAATAGTTAGATAAAAGACGGTGGCTATTCCTAGAATAATAATGCCAGTTATTGCATAGATAAATTGGCTGATTAGCTCCGTTGGTGCGGGAACAAGTGCAGCAGTTAATCCTAAAAATAGTGCAACAAAAAGAATATTTAGTAGAGTACCAAAACCTGCCTTAAGTTTTAATGGGATCCAAAGTAACATAACACTAATACTGATAATTAATGATACCCAGCCAATACTTATGTGCGTTTGTATTGCAATACCTTGTGCAAAAACTGTCCAAGGTGAAGACCCTAAGCCAGAAAGCAATAATAGTCCTTCCCCAATACCAAGCACACTCAATGCAATGGTTAGTACAATTAGTGGGATTAATTCTATTTTCCAAAGCGATTTTGCTGTCCAAATTGTTCTTGGTAATACTCTAAAATCTTTTTTCATACACCTTTATATTCTTATTTTTGAGGAAATAATAAAGTAGAATAGTATTGATATCAAATAGCTTATGGGAAAATTTTTCTAAAAATTTTAGAAAAAGTGATTTATTGTGAATTTGATCATGTTTGATGAATAATTTTTGTAGTACAATGCTCGCCGAAAAAAGCTTGATGTTTAATTTAATTATCTTAGGACTAAAGAAAAGGAAAACAAGTATGGGTACGTTAATTAGTATTGTTGGTATTTTTGTGCTATTAGCGATTGCGATATTATTTTCAAGCAATCGTCGAGCAATTAGTTATCGCACGGTGTTTGGTGCATTATTAATTCAGATTTCTATGGGAGCATTAATCCTTTATGTTCCACAGGGTCGTAATGCGTTGAAAGTAGCTGCTGATGCAGTGCAAACGGTAATTAATTATGGATATGATGGTATTCGCTTTTTATTTGGTGGTTTAGCACCAGGTGCTGATGGTTCAATGAGTTCGTTAGGTTTTATTTTTGCAATTAATGTATTACCTATAATCATATTCTTTTCTGCATTAATCTCGGTATTATATTACATTGGTGTGATGCAATGGATTATCCGTATTATTGGTGGAGCTCTGCAAAAAGCGTTAGGTACTTCTCAGTCTGAGTCTATGTCTGCTGCTGCAAATATTTTTGTTGGGCAAACTGAAGCTCCTCTTATTGTTAAACCTTATATTGCAAAAATGACGGAATCAGAGTTATTTGCTGTAATGTGTGGTGGTTTAGCTTCTATCGCAGGTTCTGTACTAGCTGGCTATGCAGGTATGGGCGTACCTCTAACTTACTTAATTGCCGCCTCATTTATGGCAGCACCTGCTGGTTTGTTATTTGCTAAAATAATGGTACCTCAGACAGAGAAATTTAATGATGATATTTCTAAAGTTGACTTAGAAAAACCTGCTAATATTCTTGATGCCGCTGCTGGTGGTGCATCATCGGGTATGAATTTAGCATTAAATGTAGGTGCAATGTTAATTGCATTCGTGGCATTAATTGCATTAATTAATGGTATATTAGGTGGTGTTGGTGGTTGGTTTGATCACCCTGAATTATCATTAGGTCTAATTTTAGGTTATGTTTTTAAACCGTTAGCTTGGATTATTGGTGTGCCTTGGGCTGATGCTGAAATTGCGGGTCGTATGATTGGTACAAAATTAGCTATTAATGAATTTGTAGGTTACTTAGAATTTACACCGTATTTGGCAGCGGATGCAGCAGTTCAGTTAGGTGATAAAACAAAAGCAATTATTACTTTTGCATTATGTGGTTTTGCTAACTTTAGCTCAATCGCTATTTTAATTGGTGGTTTAGGTGCACTAGCGCCAAGCCGTCGTGGTGATATTGCTCGTCTTGGTATTAAAGCGGTGATTGCTGCTTCTTTAGCGAACTTAATGAGTGCAACTATTGCTGGATTATTTATCGGATTAAGTGGTGCACCTCTTTGATTTTCTATACTATATACTTTAATTGCTTATTTTATGTATATAAGTAATGGATCTTTAAATTACACCACGATACAAACGTGGTGTAATTTTTTAGAGGAAAATGTTCAGCTTGATCTCTGGAGAATACGATGAAACGAGTATTTGTAATGGTGCTAGATTCTTTAGGCATTGGGGCTAGTCCAGATGCCGATAAATTTGGTGACAAAGGGGCAAATACATTAATGCATATTGCACAACAATGTGCAGATGGTTTGGCTAATACCGCAGAGCGTAAAGGTGGGCTAACATTACCTAATCTTGAAAAACTCGGTTTGGGTTTAGTGGCAGAGAAGGCTTCAGGGCAGTTACCGGCAAATTTTCAGCAAAATGTTGATATTCATAATGCCTATACTTATGCACAAGAAATTTCTTCAGGAAAGGATACGTTATCTGGGCATTGGGAAATTACGGGAGTACCTATTTTATTAAATTGGGGGACTTTTCCTGATGAATGTAATAGTTTTCCCGATGAGTTATTGCAACGGATTGTCAAAAAAGCAAATATTTCCGGATATTTAGGAAATTGTCTTTTGTCTGGCTCTGAGATTCTTGAACGCTTTGCTGAGCAACATATTGAAACGGGTAAGCCTATTTTTTATACTTCCTCTGATTCTGTATTTCAGATAGCCTGTCATGAGGAAATATATGGGTTGGAAAAATTGTATGAACTTTGCCAAATTGTTCGTGAAGAGCTAGATGATTATAATATTGGTCGGGTGATTGCAAGACCATTTATTGGGGATAAAATTTCGGGCTTTATTCGCACGGGTAATAGAAAGGATTATGCTATTGAGCCTCCAGTAAAAACGGTATTAGATAAACTAGTTGATGAAAAGCAAGGGGAAGTTGTTGCTATTGGTAAAATTGCTGATGTTTATGCTTATGCTGGTATTACAAGGAAAGTAAAAGCGACAACAATTGAGGAACTATTTGATAAAACTTTATTAGAAGTAAAAAGAGCGGGGGAAAATACTCTCGTATTTACTAATTTTATTAATTTTGATACTGAATTTGGTCATCATGCAGATGTTGCAAATTATGCAGCAGAGTTAGAATATTTTGATCGTCGCTTACCTGAGTTATTAAAATTGGTAACAGATGAAGATATTATTATTTTAACGGCTGCTAATGGTGGTGATTTAACGGTATCGGGTAAAGGGCATACAAGAGAATACGTTCCTGTTTTAATTTATGGTGCGAATATCCCTAGTGGCTTTTTAGGAAAGCGGGATACTTTTGCGGATATTGGACAAACTATTGCTAACTATTTTGGTTTATCTGAAATGGATTATGGTGTTCCAATTGTTAATTTTAATCAAAAAGAAGGAAAAAATGATGACTCCACATATTAACGCACCAGAAGGTGCATTTGCAGATGTTGTATTAATGCCAGGGGATCCACTTAGAGCTAAATATATAGCCGAAACATTCTTAGAAAATGCCAAAGAAGTCACTAATGTTCGCAATATGCTTGGCTATACTGGAACTTATAAAGGTAGAAAAATATCAGTAATGGGACATGGAATGGGTATTCCTTCTTGTTCTATTTATTCAAAAGAGCTAATTACTGAATACGGCGTGAAAAAAATTATCCGTGTTGGTTCTTGTGGCGCGGTTCGTATGGATGTAAAAATTCGTGATGTTATTATTGGAATTGGTGCTTGTACGGATTCTAAAGTAAATCGTATTCGTTTTAAAGATCATGATTTTTCTGCCATTGCTGATTTTGATATGGCAAGAGCTGCAGTACAAGCTGCAGAAAATAAAGGGATTGCTGTAAAAGTAGGTAACCTTTTCTCTGCTGATTTATTCTATTCTCCAGATACTGAAATGTTTGATGTAATGGAAAAATATGGCATTTTAGGAGTGGAAATGGAAGCCGCTGGTATTTATGGGGTAGCCGCAGAATTTGGTGCAAAAGCATTAACGATTTGTACTGTTTCAGATCATATTCGTACTCATGAACAAACAACAGCGGAAGAGCGTCAATTAACCTTTAATGAAATGATTGAAATTGCATTAGAGTCTGTATTAATTGGTGATAAACTTTAAGGTATTTTTATCCAAAAGCACCCTATTATTGATAATGATAGGGTGTTTTATTTTTTAAATTTTTTCCATACTTTATCTTCTTGTCCACGCCATAGGCGTTGTATATTATCGTGATGGCGATATACCAGTAAACAGCAAACTAACGCTACGGGAAAGGTAAATTCTGGTTTAAACCACCATACATAAAAAGGTATTGTAAGTGCAGTAATAACCGCACTTAATGAAGAATAGCCACTAATTAAAAACACAAGTAGCCACGTTCCTAGCATTAAACCCGCAACACTCCAACCTATGGGGGCAATTGCACCAAAAGCGGTAGCCACGCCTTTCCCTCCTTTAAAATTAAAGAAAATCGGAAAAATATGACCTAAGCAAGCTGCTAATGCGATCATACCGAGTTCAAATTGACTAAAACCAAGATAGTAACCAAGCCAAACTGGCAACATACCTTTTAATATATCAAAAATTAGAACAGCTAATGCAGCCCAACGTCCACCAATACGTAGTACATTTGTTGCACCTGGATTATTTGATCCTGATTGACGAGGGTCGGGCAATTTGAGTAATCTACATATTAAAATAGCACTGGATATAGAGCCTAATAAATAGGCGAATATCATATATAAAAGGGCGAATATGCTCATTATTTTGACCAAATTAGAAATAAACGAAAAAATTGTTCGTTCATTGTACATAAAATTGGTAGCATACACCTAATAAAATTTTAATTATTGGAGGATTTAACGAATGGATAAAGTATTTATAGAAGGATTGACGGTATTTTCTCAAATTGGTGTTTATGATTGGGAACAAAAAATTAAACAAAAATTAATCTTTGATATTGAAATGGCTTGGGATTCTAAGCAAGCCGCAGAAACTGATGATGTTGCTTATTGCTTAAATTATGCAGAAGTGAGTGAATTTATTATTGATTATGTTGAGTCTAAGCCATTTCTATTAATTGAGCGTGTTGCTTACGAGGTTGCGGAGAAATTACAGCAACAATTCGCTATTTCATGGTTGCGATTAAAATTAAGTAAGCCAAGTGCCATTGCTCAAGCAAACAATGTTGGAATTATTATTGAAAAAGGTAAGCTTTAAATTAATTAATAAGCTATACGAGTTCTAATAGCAATGGTAGTTTATCTATTTCGACTGTTGGTAAAGTGTCTTTTTCAGTAAATTGATGGGATTTTTCTGATACATTCAACCATACCGCTTGGCAGTTTGCTTGTATTGCCCCTTGTATATCTGAAATTAAATTATCACCAATATGCAAGATCTCTTGTGGTTGTATCTTAAAATATGCTGTAGTTTGCTGAAATAGATCGGGGTGAGGCTTTGCTCGACCTTGTTTGCCGCCTCGCCACACAAATTGGAATTGATTTAAGCCAATTTTTGTAGGCTCTACATTTCCATTTGTTAATGCAACTAATGGATATTTTTTAGCAAGTTGCTCTAATACATAAATACTTTCTTCTGGGACATCAATTTTATGTCGCCATTTAATAAAGGTTTTCATTGTTTGTTCAGATATGTGTTTAATTTCAACCGCACTTTTATGATGATGTTTTAGTAATTCTTCTATTGTTTTAATTCGCCAAGCAATAACGTCTTCAGCTAAAAGGGGATATTCTTCTTGCACTTTCATTTTCCACATTCCCCAGTATTCATAAGTGAGTTCTGGGATTTTGCTGAGATCTTTTAAATGTTCAAGAAAATGTTGAACAGCAAGCTGGATAGTTTGTGTATTGTCATATAATGTGTCATCCAGATCAAAACTGATTACCTTAAAAGGTTGTAAAGTGCGGTGGTATTTTATCATATTTTTATTTTTTCCTTTTTGCTCTCGGATGAGCAGAATCATATACTTGGGCTAAATGCTGAAAATCTAAATGGGTATAAATTTGAGTTGTTGATAAACTGCTATGCCCTAATAGCTCTTGTACTGCTCGAAGGTCAGAACTACTTTCTAGCATATGTGTTGCAAAAGAATGGCGTAACTTGTGGGGATTTAAGTGGTTGGTTAATCCTTGTCGAATCCCCCAAGTTTCCATTCTTTTTTGAATTGATCGGTTAGACAACCGATTGCCAAGTTGGCTGACAAATAATGCGTCATCTTTTGGGTTAAATAATTGTCGTACTTTTAACCAATCTTGGATCGCTTTTGAAGCGTAACGACCAAAGGGTAAAATACGTTCTTTATTTCCTTTTCCGATTACTCGTAATTCTCGAACTCTGGTGTTAATACTGTTTAAATTTAGACTATTTAATTCTGAGAGTCGCAGTCCTGAACTGTACATTAACTCTAACATTGCTCTATCTCGAATATCAATAGGCTCTTTACTATCATTAGCCAGTAGCTGTTGAATTTGTTCACTATCAATATTTTTAGGGAGATGTTTTGCTTGTTTCGGTGAAGATATTCCTGTTGCTGGATTAACCTTGATTTCATTTTGTTGCACTAGATAATTGAGAAATTGTCGGAAAGCGGATAGACGTAAGGCAAGACTTTTTTCTTTTAATCCTTCTTTTTTACTTTGAGCAAGGACAAAACGTACAATACTAGGTGTGATCTGTTGCCAGCATTGAATATCATTTTGTTGTAAAATCTTTAAAACAGTGTTGAGTTGGTGTTGATAATTAGTAAGTGTGTAAGGACTAACTTGTCTCTCTATACGTAAATAAGCCCAGTATTTATTTAATAGTTGTTGCATTGCATATTATCCCAATGATTTGATAGCCATCTGCTTAAATGTAGCTCAACAATGTCAACCAAGTGTTTTAAAAATTTTGTGTCTTGCCCATTGTGGAAATGTTGTGTATCTCTTGAGGAAAATATAAGTAGTGCGGTAGCATTTTGGCTTGTTTTTGTACCTAACAGACAGCAAGCAACTGATCCAATAGGAAATTCATTTGCTAAAAAAAGTAATGATTTTTCTTTATTTGTCATATTACCAAGATAAAAACGGCGTAAGCCAAAACGTTCTAGGCGAATAATTTCAAAAGCCTTAGGATCAAGCCAATAATCTTCTAATAATTCATTATGTTTATGCCATTTATTCGTAAATAATAAAATTTTAGCTTGTTGTAATTCCCATTCTTTTGCCCATTGATTAATTGTAGTAATTCCGTCTGTTAATGTATTACATTGTGAGAGCTTTTGTTGTAAGGGCATTAAGGCAAAGAAAATATCTTGTTGTTGGTTCGCTAATTGAGCAAATAATTGTAATGATTTTTCAAGTTGTTGTATTTTTTCTCGCTGACGAGCTAATTGCATTTCAATCAAAGATATTGTGCCACTTTGGTTATGTGGCACAATCAAGCAGTCTAATAAATCAAGGTGATTTTTAAAAAAATCAGGATGTGATTGCAGAAATTGAACAACTTGTTGTTTTATATTTTCTTTATCCATTATGTTGACCTTGATGGTATTTAATTTACTTTATTTTTTGATTCAGTATAAAAATAATTCACAAAACATTATATTATTTTTGTTTATAATCATATTGTTAACGAATATTCGAAGAATTGTTGTACAAGTGTGTTAAAATTGACCCATTTTTAACACACTATTTATTAAAATAGTCAATTATCAATTCTTAGGCGCTATTATTTGGGGTTTTTTAGGTTTGGTTATTTTCTCAAATTTCTTTCCTTTATTTGCTTGAATTAAGGTTTCCACTTGCTGAGCTAATGTTGGTAGACTCATTTTTTCATAAGCCTCTTTCATTAATGGTAATGCATCAAGAGTAGCTTGTGTATCTGGATGTTGTCTTAACATTCCAGTTACTCGATTAGCAACAGCTACATGCGCATCACGTTTAGCATAAAATTTTGTAATAGCTAACTCATGACGCGCTAGACTTGCTTTAATATAAGCCATTCTTGCAATAGCGTCAGCTGCATAGGGACTATTTGGAAAGTTTTGTACTAAAACTTGAAAGTTAGCAAAGGCGGTTCTGATTGATGAACTTTCTCTTGTGGCTCTATCAACTTTAAATAAATCTTGTAGCCAATTATCACCTAATATGAAGTTTGTTAAACCAACCATGTAAATAATATAATCGAGGTTTTGGCTATGTGGGTGCTGTTTAAGAAAACGATTTGCTGCTGTTAATGCTTGTTGATAATCTTGAGATTTGTAATAGGCGTAAATTAAATTTAGTTGTGTTTGTTCACTATAAGTACTTGCTGGAAAACGTTTTTCAACAGTATCTAAATAACGAATAGCCTGTGAATAATCAGCATTTTGTAGATAAGTTTGACCTTTTGTATAAAGATCTTGAACAGAAATATTTTCAACATCTTTATTTGAATTGGAGCAAGCACTGATAGTAAATGCAGTTAGTGCTATAACAGCAAGAGATTTTAGTTTTAACATTGGTTAATCCTTATGTTTATGAGTACCAATAGATGATATAATGTTTCCATTCTATAGAACATTGTTTAATTATTCAATTCACGGATTTTATTTATGACACAAATTACTTTATCGGCTGAAGTTCAGTCAGAACATATGGGTCTTCGTTTAGACCAAACTTTAGCGGAATTGTTCCCTGATTATTCTCGTTCAAGATTAAAAACTTGGATTGAAGGGGATTGTGTTAAAGTGAATGGAATCATTTCCAATATACCAAGAGCAAAGGTTTATGGGGGGGAGCAAATAGATATTATTGTGGAAATTGAGGATGAAAATCGATTTGAAGCAGAAGATCTAGCATTAAATATTGTCTATGAAGATGAACATATTCTTGTGATTAATAAACCTAAAAATTTCGTGGTTCATCCTGGTGCAGGTAATCCCAAAGGAACAGTATTAAATGCTCTACTCTATCATTATCCTGAAATTGCAGAAGTACCAAGAGCTGGGATAGTTCATCGTTTGGATAAAGATACGACAGGATTGATGGTGGTTGCTAAAACGATTCCTGCACAAACTCAATTAGTACGAGAGCTTCAAAAACGCAATATTACTCGTGAATATGAAGCAATAGCTTATGGCATTATGACAAAAGGTGGAACGGTTGATCAACCGATGGCTCGTCACACAACTAAACGAACACATATGGCAGTACATCCAATGGGAAAACCAGCAGTAACCCATTATCGTATTATGGAGCGTTTTCGTAACTATACAAGATTACGTTTACGTTTAGAAACGGGGCGAACACATCAAATTCGTGTACATATGGCACACATTGCTCACCCACTTTTGGGGGATCAAACCTATGGTGGACGTCCACGTCCCCCAAAAAATGCTAGTGAAGATTTTATGGCTGTATTAAGAACATTTAAACGTCAAGCATTACATGCGGTTATGCTACGTTTAAATCATCCAATTACAGGAGAGCTAATGGAATGGTACGCTCCCTTACCTGATGATTTTGTGGAATTAGTAGAGGCTTTAAAAGCCGACTATCTTTTACATAAAGACGATTTGGATTATTAATATGAAAAAAATTCAACCAAATTGGTTAGTGCCTAAAAATGTTCATGGTTTTACAACCACAAGGGAAGGTGGCGTAAGTCTATCTCCTTACGCTAGTTTTAATCTTGGTGAGCATGTTGGTGATGATAAAAGTGCGGTCAAAAATAACCGCACTTTATTAGTTGAACAATTTTCATTACCACAACAGCCTTTATATTTAAATCAAATACATAGTACCAAAGTGGTTACTTTACCCTACGATAGTACAGATTTAAATGTAGATGCAGTTTATACAAATGTTGCTAATCAAGTATGCCTAGTGATGACAGCGGATTGTTTACCCGTATTATTAACTAATAAACAAGGAAATGAAGTTGCTGCTATTCATGCTGGATGGCGTGGTTTATGTGATGGTATTTTAGAAGAAACGATTAATTATTTTCAATGCCCTAAAAATGAAATTGTTGTCTGGTTAGGTCCCGCTATTAGCCAGAGAGCATTTCAAGTAGGTGATGATGTTGTTACACAGTTTATTGAAAAAGATCCACAAGCAGAAAAATGTTTTATTGTTGATCCTAAGGAAAAAGGAAAATATTTAGGGGATCTCTATGGAATTGCCAAACAACGTTTAAATAATCTCGGGATTAGCCAAATTTTTGGAGGGGAGCATTGTACTTATACTGAGAAAGAATTATTTTTCTCCTATCGCCGAGATGGAAAAACAGGGCGTATGGCATCATTAATTTGGTTTGAATAATAAAAGAAAATATTATTTTAGTATGTAAAAAAACCGCATTTCATAATTGAAAGTGCGGTTTAATTTTATGCTTTCAAAAAATTATTTTTAAGCGTAGTAAAATTACGCTAATTTTTTGATTTGTGCAGCTAATTTAGATTTATGGTTCGCGGCTTTATTTGCGTGAATTAAGCCTTTAGATGCCATACGATCTACAATTTTTTGCATATTTAAAAATGCTGCTTCTGCTGCTTCTTTATCACTTGCTGCTACTAATGCATATACTTTTTTAATTGAAGTACGCATCATAGAGCGTTGACTTGCATTGTGTTGACGGCGTTTTTCTGATTGAACCGCACGTTTTTTAGCTGACTTGATATTAGCCAAGGTCAAACTCCTAAAATTTTGTTAGTTTTATGGGATAAAAATAAAGACGTAAAATATGCCTTTTTTCTATACTATTGTCAATTAATTTATTCGAGAGTTTCGGTGAGACACAACCGATCGGATATAAATCCTAAGCATCGTTATATTAAAATGTGCTTTCTTGTTAGCCCACCCAAACGATGTGAGCGAGATTTTACCAGTTTTTTATCTTGGAATATAGCATAAAAATAAAATTTCTATACAATTGGGGTAATTTTTTTAGAAAAATGATAGTAAGGCGACTTATTTTGAGTAAAGGTTTATTAAAATCAGGTATTGTTGTCAGTTCAATGACCTTATTGTCTCGTGTGCTTGGTTTAGTTAGGGATATTATTACTGCGCAATTAATTGGAGCAGGCGTGGCAGCAGATGTGTTTCTCTTTGCAAATCGTATTCCTAATTTTTTACGCCGTTTATTTGCTGAGGGGGCATTTTCGCAAGCGTTTGTGCCAGTGTTAGCGGAGTATCAAAAAAATGGCGATATAACTAAAACACAAGCATTTATTGCGAAAATATCCGGTACATTGGGCGGACTCGTCACTATTGTTACCCTACTTGCAATGATTTTTTCGCCTGTTGTTGCAGCCGTTTTTGGAACAGGTTGGTTTATTGATTGGTTAAACGATGGAGCAGAGGCAAGTAAATTTGAACAAGCCTCATTATTGCTAAAAATAACCTTTCCTTACTTATGGTTTATTACTTTCGTGGCATTATCAGGGGCGATTTTAAATACCTTAGGTAAATTTGGTGTAATGTCTTTTTCGCCTGTATTATTAAATATTGCGATGATTTGTGCCGCACTTTTTCTCGCTCCATATATGAGTAGTCCTGATCTCGCTTTAGCTATTGGTATCTTTTGCGGTGGTTTGCTGCAATTTTTATTTCAAATTCCTTTTTTAAAAAAGGAAAATTTACTAGTAAAGCCGAAATGGGCTTGGAATGATGAGGGGGTAAAAAAGGTAAGAACTTTAATGATCCCCGCTTTATTTGGGGTATCAGTGAGTCAAATTAATTTATTATTGGATACCTTTATTGCCAGCTTTTTAATGACCGGATCAATCAGTTGGCTTTATTATTCTGATCGGTTACTTGAGTTTCCTTTGGGACTATTTGGAATTGCGATTTCTACGGTAATATTGCCGACACTTTCTCGTCATCACGTTAATCGTTCTGATGATAAAGCAAAAAGTGCAAAAGATTTTCGTAGCACAATGGATTGGGGCGTAAGAATGATTTTGCTACTTGGAGTGCCTGCGATGGCTGGGATTGCGGTATTAGCACAACCGATGTTATTGGTTTTATTTATGCGTGGCAATTTTTTATTTTCTGATGTGTTATCTGCTTCTTATTCTTTGTGGGCATTTAATGCGGGATTGCTAAGTTTTATGCTAATTAAAATTTTAGCCAATGGCTATTATGCAAGACAAGACACAAAAACACCTGTGAAAATTGGCATTATTGCAATGGTTAGCAATATGGGCTTCAATTTGTTAGCGATTCCTTTTAGTTACGTAGGGTTGGCGATCGCTTCAGCGATGTCGGCAACATTAAATGCTTTTTTACTCTATCGTGGTTTAGTCAAAGCGAATATTTATCATTTTTCCAGGGAAAGTGCGGTATTTTTTGCTAAAGTTTTTATTGCTTCGGTGGTAATGGGACTCAGTGTTTGGTATTTCTCACCTGATATTTTATTGTGGCAAGCGATGCCTTTTTTAAGTCGTTTACATTGGTTAAGCTGGCTGATTGCTTTGGCAGTATGTATTTATGTTGGGCTATTGTTGTTGCTTGGTATCCGTGTTCGTCATTTAGTTAGTACATTTAAGTCATAGTGTCGTCAAAACTTAACGCTAACTGGCTAGTATTTGAAGTTTCAATATGTTGCTAAAAATCTTAACATATTTATTTGGTGAGATAGGGAGGGCATTCTTGACTCAGATTTTTTTTTATGTAGAATGCTCTTTAATTGTGGGGTAGCCTCTGAAGTGGGGTTGGGTTTAGTTACTCATCGACTCATTAATCAAGTTACCCCCCTACATACATAACCATTCACTTTCTACTTTATCTTATGTCTATAAAACCCCACAAAGAATATTCCGATTTAGTATTACTCTTGAAGTCTAGAGGAATGTTTGTTTCTGATATTTTGTATGCGGAAAAAAAGTTAGCTCAGGTTGGATATTATCGCTTATCTGGATTTTGGCATACCGCTAGAAAACAAATGGGAAATGGCTGTTTATCAGATAATTTTTTACCTTCAACTTCTTTCGAGGAAATCTATAAACTTTATATTTTTGATAAAAAGCTTAGGATTTTATTACTTGATATTATAGAACGTTTGGAAATTCATATTAGAGGTGTTATTGCTCATGAAATTGGTCGGGAAGATCCGTTAGCCTATGAGAAAGTAGAATTTATTAACCCAAATATGCTTGATGATTTTTTGGAATGGCAAAAATCAATAACAATAAAAATCACTAGAAGTAAAGATGAATTTGTAAAACATCATCTTGATAAAAAGCAAACATTACCATTTTGGGTAATTATTGAATTGTGGGATTTTGGTAACTTATCCAAGTACTATTCAATGTTAAAACCTGAATATCAAAATATGGTGTGTAAAAGATTTAATATTGATAATCATACCTTATCTCATTGGCTTCGACAGATTAATTTTTTAAGAAATTGTGTCGCACATCATTGCCGAGTATGGAATCGATTATTTACAGCAGAAATGACGATCCCTAGTGTGAATAATAAAAAATTTAAACGATATAAAAAAGCACGTTCTTATTTCAGTAAATTGGGTATAACAACAGAAGATAAATACAGATTGTTTAGTCGTATAGCTGTTATGTGGTACTTGATTAATCAAACTAGTACAAACTACATATGGCTAGAAAAGGTAAACGAAATATTGGCATCTTTTCCCAATGTACCTAATGCAAAATTAAAAGCTATGGGATTAGGAGATTATGAAAAATTACCTATCCATTTATTAAGAAATATTTAATAAATAATACTTTTTATAAAAATTAATTTATTTTTGAGTTAGGATTAATATGTTTCCATTATGTCGTTAATTTTAACTTTGCGTATTTATGCGTATAATAGCGGGCAGTTTAGATTTTAGTGGAATATTCAATGAAATTAATTCGTAGTATTCATCATTTGCCTGATTTATTTTCAAAGCAAGGTTGTGCATTAACTATCGGGAATTTTGATGGAGTACATCTTGGACATCAAGCGGTATTAAACCATTTAAAAGTGCAAGCAAAAAAATTAAATTTGCCTGTTGTTGTGATGGTGTTTGAGCCTCAACCTAGTGAATATTTTATGGGGAAAAATGCCCCTGCTCGATTAATGCGTTTACGAGATAAGCTGTATTATTTACAACAACTTGAGATTGATTATGTTTTTAGTGTTAAATTTAACCGCACTTTTGCAGAGCAATCCGCAGAGCATTTTATTGAGTCTTGGTTAGTTAAAAAATTAAATGTTAAATTTTTAAGTATTGGCGATGATTTTCGTTTTGGTCAACAACGACAAGGGGATTTTCAGCTATTACAAAAGGCGGGGATTCAATTTGGTTTTGGCGTAGAAAATAATAAGAGTTTTTTATTCGATAATCAGCGTATTAGTAGCACGAGTATTCGTCAAGCATTAGCAGATGATGATCTTCAACTGGCTGAAAAGCTACTTGGCAGACCTTATCGAATTTGGGGAAGTGTGGCACACGGTAATAAATTAGGACGGACAATTGGATTTCCTACTGCCAATATTCATCTTCATCGTCAAGTTAATCCCGTAAAAGGGGTGTATGCCGTCAAGGTTATTTTAGGCAAGCAACAGCAATATTTTGGTGTTGCTAATATTGGCAAGCGACCGACCATTAATGGCATAAAACAAATTCTTGAAGTTCATCTCTTCGATTTTAATGAGAATCTTTATGGACAACATATTCAAGTAGAATTTTGCTTAAAAATAAGAAATGAAATTAAATTCCCATCTTTTGAGCTGTTAAAGACACAAATTCAACAAGATGTCATTGTAGCAAGGCAGTATTTTCAATTATAAGGTAATGATTGGCAAATAATGTACTATAACGATGTAGTACAGTTTGTATCGTTGATTATTATTGTTTAATAGGATCCTTAATTAAATCATTTTATAGTGTTAAAATCTCTTGGTATATCTCTTATTTGTCGCTAATTCAGCCTTTTATCTTAGTAAATTTATGCGTATAATGCGGAGATTATTGATTTAATTATTATATATAACGTGGAAGAATAAAATGTCTGATGCAACAGTAGATTACAAAAATACCCTTAACTTGCCACAAACAGGTTTTCCAATGCGTGGTGATTTGGCAAAACGTGAGCCAAATATGTTAAAAAATTGGTATGACAAAGCGCTTTACCAAAAAATTCGTCAATCCTCAAAAGGTAAAAAATCTTTTATTTTACATGATGGCCCTCCTTACGCTAACGGTGCAATTCATATCGGACACGCAGTTAATAAAATTTTAAAAGACATGATTATTAAATCTAAAACTGCTTTAGGTTATGATAGCCCATATATTCCTGGCTGGGATTGTCATGGCTTGCCGATCGAATTAAAAGTAGAAGGTTTAGTGGGGAAACCTAATCAAAAACTTTCAGCCGCAGAGTTTCGTAATGAATGTCGTAAATACGCAAAAGAACAAATAGAAACACAGAAAAAAGACTTCATTCGTCTTGGTGTATTAGGGGATTGGGATAACCCTTATTTAACGATGAATTTTGATACGGAAGCAAATATTATTCGTGCTTTTGGTAAAGCGGTTAAGAATGGGCATTTATACAAAGGTTCTAAGCCAGTACATTGGTGCTTAGATTGTGCATCTTCTTTAGCTGAAGCCGAAGTGGAATATGAAGATAAAACTTCTCCTTCTATTTATGTTGCGTTTAAAGCAGTAGATGAAAGTGCGGTACTAAATAAATTTAATTTAACAGAACAGGGATATGGTGAGGTATCAGCAGTAATTTGGACAACTACTCCTTGGACTATCCCGTCTAACCGTGCGATTGCAGTTAATTCAGAATTAGAATATCAATTAATACAAGCTGGTGATAAACGTTTCATTCTTGCAACAGAATTAGTTGCTGCTGTAAAAGAAGAAATGGCTTTTGATGAGATTAAGGTATTAGGTATTGCTAAAGGTGCAGATTTAGAATTATTACAATTCCATCATCCTTTTTACGATCATATTGTGCCAGTAGTATTAGGGGATCATGTTACTACTGATGGTGGTACTGGTTTAGTTCATACTGCACCAGATCACGGTCATGACGACTTTATTGTTTGTCAAAAATACAATGTAGAAATGGTCGGTTTAGTTGGGAATGATGGTGTTTTTACCGACAAAGCAAAATTCTTTGCAGGTAAAGGCGTATTTGAAAGTAATCCATTAGTAATTGAAAAATTAAAAGAAGTCGGTGCATTATTAAAAGTACAAAATATTCGCCATAGTTACCCGCATTGTTGGCGACATAAAACACCGATTATTTTCCGTGCGACACCGCAATGGTTTATTGGTATGGAAACACAAGGGTTACGCCAGCAAGCATTAAGTGAAATTAAAAAAGTACGTTGGATCCCAGATTGGGGTCAAGCTCGAATTGAAAAAATGGTGGAAAATCGCCCTGATTGGTGTATTTCTCGTCAACGTACTTGGGGTGTGCCTGTTGCCTTGTTTATTCATAAACAAACGGAAGAATTACACCCACGCACTGTTGAGTTAATCGAAGAAGTTGCAAAACGTGTTGAGAAATCAGGTATTCAAGCTTGGTGGGATTTAGATCCTAAAGAATTATTAGGTGATGAGGCAGATAATTATCAAAAAGTGCCAGATACTTTAGACGTATGGTTTGATTCGGGATCAACTTATTCTTCTGTGGTACAAAATCGCCCAGAGTTTAATGGCTATGAAGCGGATATGTATTTGGAAGGTTCAGATCAACATCGTGGTTGGTTTATGTCTTCTCTAATGCTTTCAACGGCAACAGATAACAAAGCACCTTACAAGCAAGTATTAACACATGGTTTTACCGTAGATGGACAAGGACGTAAAATGTCTAAATCTATTGGTAACATCGTGACACCACAAGAAGTAATGGATAAATTTGGTGGCGATATTTTACGTTTGTGGGTGGCGTCAACAGATTATACTGGTGAAATGACGGTATCTGATGAAATCTTAAAACGTGCCGCCGATAGCTATCGCCGTATTCGTAATACTGCTCGTTTCTTATTAGCAAACTTAAACGGTTTTGATCCTAAAGTAGATATGGTAAAACCAGAAGAAATGATTGTTTTAGATCGTTGGGCAGTAGATTGTGCGTTACAAGCACAAAAAGAGATCCAAGAGGCTTATGATAATTATCAATTCCATGCGGTAGTACAACGTTTAATGAAATTCTGTTCAATCGAAATGGGATCATTCTATTTAGATATTATCAAGGATCGTCAATATACGACGAAAGCGGATAGCCTTGCACGCCGTAGTTGTCAAACAGCATTATGGCATATTTCAGAAGCATTAGTACGTTGGATTGCTCCAATTTTATCTTTCACCGCTGATGAAATTTGGCAATATATTCCGGGAGAACGCAGTGAATTTGTGTTTACCGAAGAATTTTATACAGGGTTATTTGCATTAGATGCTAATGAAGCGATGAATGATGCATACTGGCAACAAGTTCTGGTACTGCGTGATGAAGTCAACCGAGTGTTAGAACAAGCACGTAATGATAAAACTATTGGATCAGGGCTTGAAGCTGAAATCACACTGTTTGCTAATGATGAATATTTAACGGTATTAAATCAATTACAAAATGAGTTACGCTTTGTATTGATTACCTCAAAAGCACAAGTAAAACCATTATCTGAAGCAGATGTGGCTGAGGGGGAAATCAAAGGCTTTGCCGTAAAAGTGGTTCGTTCATCTGATGAGAAATGTCCACGTTGTTGGCATTATTCTGATACCGTTGGAATGAATGCAACTCACCCAACTTTATGTTCTCGTTGTGTAGAGAATATCGAGGGCAATGGTGAAGTTAGACATTTTGCTTAATAGTTAATATGAATAAAAGTGCGGTTAAATTTGACCGCACTTTTTTTAAATCATTTTTTGTTCATATATTTAAAATAAGTCCTTGTTCTCTCTGTGTTATTTAATGTTGTTCATTTCTTGAGGTAAAAAATGCGTGAATATCGTCTGTATAAATATCGTATCCCTGTTGATAGCCAGCTTATCTTGCGTAATCGTTTTTTAAAACAACGTGAAGGGATAATTGTTTATGTAAAATGTGGTAATAATGAAGGTTATGGCGAAATAGCCCCTTTACCTGAATTTAGTGAAGAAACCTTAGAACAAGCGAAAGAGCAAGTAATAGATTGGTTATCTCGTTGGGATAAAGCACGTCAATGTAACCAAAAATTATCTTTAGATGGGCTGTATCCTTCTGTTGCATTTGGTTTAAGTTGTGCATTAGCTGAATTAAAAGGAAAATTAAACGAAGAAGGTAATTATCAAGTTGCCCCATTATGCTATGGCGATCCTGATGAGCTTTATCAAGTCCTTGATAATATGCAAGGTGAAAAAGTGGCTAAAATCAAAGTGGGAATGTATGAAGCAAATAGAGATGGTATGATCGCTAATATGTTGCTTGAGGCGATCCCTGATTTATCTCTTCGCTTAGATGCTAATCGTAGTTGGACGCCAGAAAAAGCGAGAATGTTTGCGAAATACGTTAATCCTGAATATCGTTCTCGTATTCAATTTTTGGAAGAACCTTGTAAAACTCGTGAACAAAGTCGAGCCTTTGCAAAGGAAACGGGTATCGCTATTGCGTGGGATGAAAGTGTGCGAGAGGCTGATTTTAAAGTTGAAGCGGAAACTAATTTAGCGGCAATTATCATTAAACCAACGCTTGTAGGGTCTTTAGATTATTGTATTGATTTAATTCAACAAGCACATCAACAAGGTTTAAAAGCGGTAATTAGCTCATCAATAGAAAGTAGTTTAGGGCTAACGCAACTTGCTCGAATTGCAAAACAATATACTCCAGATACGATAGCAGGCTTAGATACACTTAATTTAATGGATTATCAATTATTACGAGTTTGGCAAGGATCGACTTTACCGCTATTAGATTTAAATTCTGAGTTTATCTCGGAAATAAACATTGAATAGTCATAAATTGGTTTGACCAGAATTTATAATATTATGTTTTTTCGTTAACCTCTTTATAATGTAGCAATTTAGTAAAAAGGAATAAATTATGTCACAAACCTTTCGTGTCCTGTTATTAAATGGCCCTAACTTAAATATGTTAGGAAAACGTGAGCCCGCACATTATGGCAATTTATCACTGATTGATATAGAGAAAAACTTGGTTACTTTAGCGAGTGAAAAAGGGATAGAATTAGTTTGTTTTCAAGCGAATAGCGAAGAAAAATTAATTGAACGTATTCATCAAAGTTTTCAACAGATTGATTTTATTATTATTAATCCAGCTGCTTATACGCATACTAGTGTTGCCTTAAGAGACGCTTTACTTGCAGTATCCATTCCTTTTGTTGAAGTGCATTTATCTAATATTCATAAGCGGGAAGCATTTCGTCACCATTCTTATTTTAGTGATATTGCCGAAGGAGTAATTTGTGGTTTAGGGGAGAAAGGTTATGATTTTGCTTTAGACTTTGCGAGCGGTTTTTTAAGTGAAATAAAGAAAAAAGCATAAAAATTGACGAAGTTAGCAGAAATTAGTCGCAAAAAGTAAAATTTTAATGTACCCTTTGCCAGCTAAATTAAGTTTCAATATTATTAAGGCACTTTTTTTCTTTTATTTGGTCTAAGGAACAATATTTAATAAAAGTGCAGTAAGAATTTATCGTTAGGAAAA
This sequence comes from Bisgaardia hudsonensis, assembly GCF_004345785.1. Lineage (GTDB taxonomy): Bacteria > Pseudomonadota > Gammaproteobacteria > Enterobacterales > Pasteurellaceae > Bisgaardia > Bisgaardia hudsonensis. The sequence goes on along the minus strand of NZ_SLXI01000005.1, from coordinate 73,105 downwards.
TATTATGGATGTTCGCAAAATAAAAAAACTCATTGAGTTGGTTGAAGAATCTGGAATTATGGAGTTAGAAATTTCGGAAGGGGAAGAAACGATTCGTATTAATCGTGGTGTACCTACAACGAGTGCCTCAGTAGCACAATATACTATGCCTCCAGTACAGCAAGTTGCTGCTCCAGTATCGGTTGCTCCTGTATCAGCTACACCAGCAGCAGATGAAAGTAATCCTGAAAATATTTCAGGTCATATTGTTCGTTCACCAATGGTAGGGACTTTCTATCGTAGTCCAAGTCCAGAAGCAGACTCATTCGTTGAGATAGGGCAGTCAGTCAAAGTAGGTGATGCACTTTGTATTGTTGAAGCGATGAAAATGATGAATCGCATTGAAGCAGATAAAACAGGTACGGTAAAAGCAATTTTAATTAACGATGGTGAACCAGTAGAGTTTGATGAGCCATTAATTATTATTGAGTAATAGTGTCATCTATCCAATAGGGCATTGATTGTTCTATTAAATTATTCTAAGAGATATAGTCTTATGTTAGAAAAAATTGTTATCGCTAATCGTGGTGAAATTGCATTACGTATTTTACGTGCCTGTAAAGAACTTGGAATTAAAACTGTTGCAGTTCATTCAACGGCTGATCGAGAGTTAAAACACGTATTGTTAGCGGATGAAACTGTTTGTATTGGTCCAGCGCCTTCTGCAAAAAGTTATTTAAATATTCCAGCCATTATTGCAGCCGCAGAGGTGACAGGTGCAGAGGGAATCCATCCTGGTTATGGTTTCTTGTCTGAAAATGCTGACTTCGCTGAACAGGTTGAGCGTTCAGGTTTTACTTTTATTGGCCCTACTGCCGATGTTATTCGCTTAATGGGGGATAAAGTTTCTGCAATTAATTCTATGAAAAAATCAGGCGTACCTTGTGTACCAGGATCAGATGGACCTGTTGGATCTGATATGATTAAAAATAAAGAAATTGCAAAGCGTATTGGTTATCCTGTGATTATTAAAGCCTCAGGTGGTGGCGGTGGTCGTGGTATGCGTGTTGTGCGTAGCGAGTCTGCTTTAGAAGAAGCTATCGCTATGACAAAAGCAGAAGCGAAGGCTGCTTTTAATAATGATGTGGTATATATGGAAAAATATTTAGAAAATCCACGTCATATTGAAATTCAAGTTTTAGCGGATACCTTTGGTAATGCGGTTTATCTCGCTGAACGTGATTGTTCAATGCAACGTCGTCATCAAAAAGTGGTTGAAGAAGCACCAGCTCCAGGTATATCAGAAGAATTACGTCGTGATATTGGCTCTCGTTGTGCAAAAGCTTGTACTGAAATTGGTTATCGTGGTGCAGGTACATTTGAGTTTTTATATGAAAATGGCGAGTTCTATTTTATTGAAATGAACACTAGAATCCAAGTGGAACATCCTGTTACTGAAATGATTACAGGCATCGATCTAGTAAAAGAACAATTAAGAATTGCTTCAGGATTACCGCTTTCAGTGAAACAAGAAGATATTAAGGTAAAAGGTCACGCGTTAGAATGTCGAATTAATGCAGAAGATCCAAAGAGTTTTTTACCTTCTCCTGGAAAAGTATTGCATTTACACGCACCAGGTGGTTTCGGTATTCGTTGGGATTCTCATGTTTATGGTGGGTATACCGTCCCGCCTCATTATGACTCGATGATTGCTAAACTGATTACTTATGGTGAAACCAGAGACATTGCAATTAGACGTATGCAAAATGCCTTATCGGAAACCATTATTGATGGGATAAAAACCAATATTCCACTGCATGAGTTAATTTTAGAAGATAAAAATTTCCAAAAAGGTGGTGCAAATATTCACTACCTTGAAGAAAAGCTAGGAATTAATGACTAGTCAAAGAGAGTAGGGAGCTGAAATAGTTCCCTTTTTTTAAGCATAAATTTGTTTATTTTAGTATTTAATCATATTTATTGTAGAGAAAAGTACCAATGAAAAAAGATCCTCGTTATAAACAAGCATCAAAGGAAGCTGTATGGGCTTTTTTATTAACCGTTTTATATGCTATTGGTTGGTGTGTATGTGCTTATTTACCTTCCAATACATCAGGGTTATTTGATTTTCCACTTTGGTTTGAGTTGTCTTGTATTTATTTACCTGTTGTTTTTGTTGTTGTGATGTATTGGGTAATTAAATTACAGTTTAAAGAGATTAACTTAGATAATGATGTAAATAAGGAGAATAAATAGTGAATTGGGCAATCATTATACCTTTATTAGTTTATATTCTATTTGTTTTTTTAGGGGCGGTATATGCTTATCAAAAACGCTCAAAGGGAAATTTTTTAGCGGAATATTATGTAGGAAATCGCTCAATGTCAGGGTTTGTATTAGCGATGACAACGGCGGCAACCTATGTTGGAGCAAGCTCTTTTATTGGTGGGCCTGGTGCGGCTTATAAATTTGGGTTAGGCTGGGTCCTTTTAGCGATGATACAAGTGCCAGTGGTGCTTTTTACGCTCGGTGTTTTAGGGAAAAAATTTGCAATTTGGGCAAGACAGAACCATAGTTTAACCATTAATGATATTTTGTATATAAAATATAAAAGTCCTTATATTTTATTGCTCGCAAGCTTATCGTTATTAGTTTCTTTTTTCATTATGATGTCAGTGCAATTTATAGGTGTTGGTCGTTTATTGGAAACTACATTAAATATTGATTATAAACTATCTATAGTTATTTTTGCGGTAACGGTAGGTATTTACACTTTCATTGGTGGTTTTAGAGCAGTAGTATTAACGGATACCATTCAAGGTAGTATTATGATGATTGGAACAGTATTACTCCTTGCAGCAGTGATTTATGCAGGGGGAGGGGTAGCAAATATTATGCAGACCTTAGAAAGTATTGATCCGAAATTAATTACGCCCTATGGAATTGATGCTAGACCCCTTGATTTTACTTTTATGACTTCATTTTGGGTATTGGTGTGTTTTGGATTACTTGGATTACCAAGTACTTTGATTCGTGCGATGTCCTATAAAAATAGTAAAGCATTACATAGTGGAATGATTATTGGTACTATCGTTATTGCAGTATTAATGTTAAGTATTCATTTAGCTGGTGCATTAGGACGAGCGATTATACCTAATTTGACGGTTACAGATAAAATAATTCCAAGTTTGATGATTCAAGTGCTACCACCTGTTGTCGCTGGTATTTTCTTGGCTGCACCAATGGCTGCGATTATGTCATCTATTGATTCAATGTTAATTCAAACCTCATCAACTTTGATTAAAGATTTGTATCTAAGATTTAAGCCAGAGGCTGTTCATAATGAAAAGCGAGTAAAATATTTTTCTAGCATAGCGACATTATCTATGACTATCTTAGTTACTATCGCAACTTTAAATCCCCCTGATATGCTGATTTGGTTAAATTTATTTGCCTTAGGTGGTTTAGAAACTACATTTTTATGGGTAATTTTATTTGGATTGTATTGGGATAAAGCGAATGCTTATGGTGGTATTGCCTCGATGATCGTTGGATTTATTAGTTATATTACGCTCACTTATGTTGGAATTAAGATTTTTGATTTTCACGCCATTGTTCCATCATTATTATTGGGATTAATTGCTTTTTTAATTGGAAATCAAATTGGCGTGATAAGATCAAAAAATACGGCATTAGTAAACCAATAAAATCATTATAACGAAGTATATACACTGTATATTAACCCGATTATTCAAGGTAGAATATACAGTGTATTTTTTATTTTAATCATAATTTAAATTGTAGAAATCAACATAATATAGAGAACATAATATGGCTTGGGTACAACTTCGGATCAATAGCACAAATCAAAAAGCAGAGCAGATCAGTGATTTCTTAGAGGAAATTGGATCTGTGTCAGTAACTTTTATGGATAGTCAAGATACGCCAATTTTTGAACCATTACCGGGTGAAACACGTTTATGGGGAAATACGGATGTTATTGCATTATTTGATGCTGAAACAGATATGCAACAAATTGTAGGCTTATTGGAAACACATCATCATATTAATGAAGATACTGCTTATAAAATCGAACAAATAGAAGATAAAGATTGGGAAAGGGAATGGATGGATAATTTCCACCCTATGCAATTTGGACAACGATTATGGATATGTCCAAGTTGGCGAGAAGTGCCAGATGAAACCGCTGTCAATGTGATGCTCGATCCTGGGTTGGCTTTTGGAACAGGCACACATCCAACAACAGCACTTTGTTTAGAATGGTTAGATAGTTTAGATATTCAAGGCAAAACCGTTATTGATTTTGGTTGCGGATCGGGAATATTAGCGATTGCTGCATTAAAGCTTGGTGCAAAAAGTGCGGTCGGAATTGATATAGATCCTCAAGCCATTTTAGCAAGTCGAGGTAATGCCGAGCAAAACGCTGTTGCTGATCGTTTACAACTTTTTTTATCCGATGAAACTCCTGACAATTTACAAGCAGATATTGTGGTAGCAAATATTCTTGCAGGACCTTTAAAAGAATTGTATCCAGTTATTAGCCGATTGGTAAAAGAAAATGGTGTATTAGGGTTATCTGGTATTTTAGAAACACAAGCTCAATCTGTTTGTGACGCCTATATTGAGTCTTTCATATTAGATCCAGTTGAAGAGCGAGAAGAATGGTGTCGCATTACTGGAAACAGAAAATAAGTGTAAAACTACGATTTAAATCAAAAAAAGATGATTAAATTAAAAAAAAATCATATTTGTATAAAAATCACTCTTTTCAAATGAAGTAAAAGTGCGTATGATACTGCCCTTGTCATTTTTTAAATTTTAGGTTAAAAAATGAGCTTTAGGTGCTTAGTTTTTGATTTTTAAGTAGGTTTGTAGAAGATGAAAATAGGTTGTTACCAATTTGCTAATCCTGTTTTTTTAGCACCGATGGCAGGAATAACCGATCAACCGTTTAGGCGATTATGTTTTCATTATGGAGCATCGTTGACATTTTCTGAGATGATGTCAACTAATCCAAAAGTTTGGCATACTGAAAAATCAAAACTACGTTTATCTCATCATCAAGATGCTGGAATTAATGCAGTGCAAATTGCAGGTTCTGATCCTGATGAGATGGCTCAAGCTGCAGTGGTTAATGTTGAATACGGTGCACAAATTATTGATATTAATATGGGCTGTCCGGCTAAAAAAGTAAATCGTAAACTAGCAGGCTCGGCATTATTACAATATCCTGATTTAGTGGAACGTATTTTACGATCTGTGGTCAAAGCTGTTGATGTTCCTGTTACATTAAAAATTCGCACAGGTTGGGATCGGCAACATAAAAACTGTGTTGAAATAGCTAAAATAGCAGAACAATCAGGTATTCAAGCACTTAGTATTCATGGACGGACGAGAGCCTGTTTGTTTGAAGGTGAGGCTGAATATGAGAGTATCAAAGCGGTTAAGCAGCAGGTGATGATTCCTGTTATTGCAAATGGTGATATTAACTCGCTAGATAAAGCAAAAAAAGTCCTCAGTGATACAGGCGCTGATGGCATAATGATTGGGCGTGGCGCATTGGGAAACCCTTGGCTATTTCGCTCTTTATTGAACCTTTTTGAAAGCGGTTCAATAGTTTTAGAGCCAACGCTAAGTGAAAAATTTACAGTAATTTTACAGCATATCCGAGATCTTCATTCATTTTATGGAGTTGATAAAGGGTATCGTATTGCTCGTAAACACGTTGCTTGGTATTTACAAGGAATTAACATTAATTCCGATTTTAGACAGACTTTTAACGCAATTACTGATGCTCAGGCACAGTTAGACGCATTAGAAGATTTTTTTAATTTGATTTTATTGGATAGAAACAATGTCAGAACAACAACGTAATCCAGCTGAAACATTAACTGTTTCAGTTCTTAATTCACAATCTCAAGTAACAAATAAACCATTGCGTGATTCAGTTAAGCAAGCGTTAAGAAACTATTTGGCACAGTTAGAGAATCATGATGTGAATGATATTTATGAGCTAGTGCTATCAGAAGTAGAACATCCAATGTTGGATATTATTATGCAATATACTCGTGGAAATCAAACTCGTGCGGCAACGATGTTGGGTATTAATCGTGGGACATTACGTAAAAAATTAAAAAAATACGGAATGGGCTAAAATAAAATTTTTATATTAAAAAACGCCTTTATTTTACAGTAAAGGCGTTTTTTATTTTTATCTAAAGCAAACGTTTTCGTTTCTAGGTGAATTCCTTTATAATACCCTTTATTTTTCGTTTAACTACTTATTAATGGTGCAAATTCTATGTTACAGGTTTTTCGTGGTTCTCCAGCTTTATCTTCATTTCGTTTAAAACAACTTACTCAAAAATTTAACCAACATCAACTTCCCGTAAAGGATATTTATGCTGAATACTTACACTTTGTGGATCTTTCTGAAAAGTTAACCGTAGAAGAAACAACAGAACTAGAAGAGTTATTACATTATGGACCAACATTGGCAAAACATGAACCAGTCGGTGAATGTTATATCGTTATTCCAAGAATTGGCACAATTTCTTCTTGGTCATCAAAAGCTACTGATATTGCACATAACTGTGGTTTAAATAAAGTACTTCGCTTAGAGCGTGGTTTAGCATTCTATTTTAAATTTGACCGCACTTTAACGGAAGATGAAGAAACAAAACTTACCTCTCATCTTTATGATCGAATGATGGAAACGGTTATTCGAGATAGCCAAGAAGCTGAAAGATTATTCCAACAGCAACAACCAAAAGCATTTACTATTGTTGATATTTTAAATGGTGGACGTAAAGCACTGGAAGAAGCAAATATTAATTTAGGCTTAGCACTAGCAGAAGATGAAATTGATTATTTAGTGGAAAATTTCACCGCACTTAAACGTAATCCTGTTGATATTGAATTATATATGTTTGCCCAAGCAAACTCTGAACATTGTCGTCATAAAATCTTTAATGCAGACTGGGTGATCGATGGAGAAAAACAAGAAAAATCATTATTTAAAATGATTAAAAATACCTTTGAAAAAACACCAGATTATGTGTTATCTGCCTATAAAGACAATGCAGCAGTAATGGAAGGCTCAAAAGTAGGGCGTTTCTTCCCTGATCAAGATGGGCAATATCGCTATCACCAAGAAGATGCACATATTTTAATGAAAGTGGAAACCCATAATCACCCAACCGCCATTTCTCCATTCCCAGGTGCTGCAACAGGATCTGGTGGGGAAATTCGTGATGAAGGTGCAACTGGTCGTGGCGCTAAACCAAAAGCGGGACTAGTGGGCTTTTCTGTTTCAAATCTTGTTATTCCTAATTTTGAACAGCCTTGGGAAAATAAATTATCCAAACCAAGTCGTATTGCCTCAGCTTTAGACATTATGATTGATGGTCCACTTGGTGGTGCAGCATTCAATAATGAATTTGGTCGCCCTGCCTTATTAGGTTATTTCCGCACTTATGAAGAAAAAGTAAATAGCTTTAATGGCGAGGAAGTGCGTGGTTATCATAAACCAATTATGCTTGCAGGTGGTATTGGTAACATTCGAGCTGAACACGTTCAAAAAGGCGAAATTTCTGTTGGTGCAAAATTAATTGTACTTGGTGGACCAGCGATGAACATCGGCTTAGGTGGTGGTGCAGCCTCTTCTATGACATCAGGAAAATCAAAAGAAGATCTTGATTTTGCGTCTGTGCAACGTGATAACCCAGAAATGGAACGCCGTTGCCAAGAGGTTATCGACCGTTGTTGGCAACTAGGCGATGAAAACCCAATTTTATTTATTCACGATGTAGGAGCAGGTGGTTTATCTAACGCGATGCCTGAATTAGTCCATGACGGTGATCGTGGTGGTAAATTTGAATTACGTAATATCCTTTGTGATGAAAAAGGGATGTCGCCATTGGAAATTTGGTGTAACGAATCTCAAGAACGTTATGTATTAGCGGTTGCACCAGAAAAATTACCATTATTTACTGCACTTTGTGAACGTGAAAGAGCCCCATTTGCAGTAATCGGTGAAGCAATAGAAGAAAAACATTTAACCTTACACGATAATCATTTTGAGAATAATCCGATTGATTTACCAATGAATGTATTACTCGGTAAAACACCAAAAATGACACGTGATGTAACCTCAAAAACAGTGAATAATGCACCAGTTGATCAAAGTAATATTAATGTTAAAGAAGCATTACATCGTGTTTTACGTTTACCTGTTGTTGCTGAAAAAACTTTCTTAATTACTATTGGTGATCGCTCTGTTACTGGTATGGTGGCACGAGATCAAATGGTCGGTCCATGGCAAATTCCAGTAGCAGATTGTGCAGTTACTACCGCAAGTTTAGATAGTTATCACGGTGAAGCAATGTCTATTGGCGAGCGTGCACCAGTGGCATTATTAGATTTTGCCGCTTCTGCTCGTTTGGCAGTAGCGGAAAGTATTACCAATATTGCCGCAACCAATATTGGCGATTTAACACGTATTAAACTATCTGCAAACTGGATGTCAGCGGCAGGTCATAATGGCGAAGATGCAGGATTGTACGAAGCGGTAAAAGCAGTGGGCGAAGAACTTTGTCCACAACTTGGTTTAACTGTGCCAGTCGGTAAAGACTCAATGTCAATGAAAACTACATGGCAAGAAAATGGCGAACAAAAAACTGTTACTGCACCGTTATCACTAGTTATTAGTGCTTTTGCAAGAGTGGAAGATGTTCGCAAAACTGTTACCCCACAATTACGCACAGATAAAGGCAACAGCACCTTATTATTAATTGATCTCGGAAATGGAGCAAATAATCTAGGGGCAACCGCATTAGCACAAGTTTACAAACAACTTGGTGATAAACCGGCAGATGTACGCAATCCACAAGAATTAAAAGGCTTCTTTAATGCAATGCAAACTCTTGTGCAACAAGATAAATTATTAGCCTATCACGATCGTTCAGATGGTGGCTTAATCGTTACGCTTGCAGAAATGGCATTTGCTGGGCATTGTGGTGTGTCTGTGGATATTAGTGCATTAGGTGATAATGATCTAGCGGTATTATTTAACGAAGAACTAGGTGCGGTTATTCAAGTAAAAGATGATGAACTTAACCAAGTGCGTGAAGTATTAAGCGAAAATGGCATATTACATTTAACCAAAGAATTAGGTTCAGTAACCACAAATGATGAATTTGAAATCAAACGTAGTACTCAAGTTATCTTATCTGAAAAACGTTCAGAATTACGTGGTATCTGGGCAGAATTAACGCACAAAATGCAGTCATTGCGTGATAATCCAGAATGTGCTGATCAGGAGTTTAAGGCGAAGAAAGATCCACAAGATAAAGGTTTCTCCGCACATTTAACTTATGATATTAACGAAGATATTGCTGCACCTTATATTGCAAAAGGTGTGAAACCGCGTATTGCTATTTTGCGTGAACAAGGCGTGAATAGCCACGTTGAAATGGCAGCGGCTTTCGATCGTGCTGGCTTTGCAGCCATTGATGTTCATATGACAGATTTACATACAGCAAGACAAAATCTAAAAGATTTTAATGCGTTAGTGGCTTGTGGTGGTTTCTCTTATGGTGATGTTCTTGGTGCTGGTGGTGGATGGGCAAAATCTATTTTATTTAATACCGCACTTCGTGATCAATTTGCCTCATTCTTTGAACGTCAAGATACTTTAGCATTGGGCATTTGTAATGGTTGCCAAATGATCTCAAACTTAGCAGAAATCATTCCAGGAACAGAAGCATGGCCTCGTTTTGTTCGTAATACTTCAGAACGTTTTGAAGCTCGTGCTGCATTGGTTCGTATTAACCAAGTTGACTCTGTATGGTTCAATGGTATGGCAGGTTCATATATGCCAATTGCGGTTTCTCATGGTGAAGGTCGCGTTGAGTTTAAAAACGATCAACAGTTGCAATTATTGCGTGAGCAAAATCTCATTGCTGCACAATATATTGATAACAACCTAAACCCAACAGAAGTCTACCCAGCGAATCCTAACGGCTCAGTGGACGGTATTACTGCAATCACCAACAAAGATGGACGTGTAGCTATCATGATGCCCCATCCAGAACGTGTATTCCGCACAGTCAGCAATTCATGGCACCCAGAAGACTGGTCAGAAGACGGTGCATGGATGAGATTGTTTAGAAATGCGAGAGTGGCGTTGAAGTAGGATTTTTATCTTAAATAAAGTGGTTAGCAAAAGTTAGCTACTTTATTCATATTTATTTAATTAGGGTGAATTGTATGTCTGATGATAAAGAATATATTGAAGTAGAATGTATTAATCCAAAATGTAAAAAAGTGTCTGTTTTTTCCATTCCTAAATCATTGTCTACTTGTAAAAATTGTGGAACAAAGTTACCTTTAAGTAAATTAAAAAAGTCGTCTATTGCAACTTCGGGTAAAGTGATATTCTTAGCTTTAGGGGTAGGATATTCTGTTGCTGAAGCTCCGGAGCTTTTTCAAACTAAAGATGAGATTATTTTAATATATGAAAGAATGAATGCTTGTATGAGTGAAGCAAGGTATTATCGAGAACAGAGAGATATTTGTGCTTGTGCCTTTTCAAAAACATACGAAAGTCATAAATTTTTTAGTGATATTAAAGATATATACAGGGAAAATATTCGGAAGTGTAGAGATTGAATTTTATCAATCTCTACAATATAAAGTGATATCTTTACAATATTCTATTTTGCATATTTTTATATCTATAATTAAATTTTTTAGTATCAAACATTATTTCATTAAATGCTGATTGTATCCCGTATTCTAAAATATGGGAACTATAGGTATATCCTTGTGTCTTCTTAGTGTTTTGGAAAAATCTACCAAATGGATCTAGCATAAGGTAAGAATTTGTCATTAATTCGTTACTTTCACTACTAATAATATGTGAAAGTTGTTGATGTTTTTCTAAAAATAGATTGAATTGGTGATTATTAATTTGAAATTGATTTGTTAGTATGGGTAACATTTTTAACACTTTCCATTTAGATGGTAAAATTTGATTAATTAAAGCTGAAAAATCTTCTTGATAATTTAATTCACTCACAACCGTATTAATTTTTATATCAATTTCAGGGTTAATTTTTTTTATATTAAGAATAGAGTTAGTAACTTTTTGGTAATCCATAGCTTTTTTCCCTTCCACTCTTCCTATTTTCTCATTTGTTTCATTTAAAAGAGAATCAATGCTAAAGCCTATAATTGAAAAATTATTTGCGATCAAGGCTTCTAGATTTTTATTCATTCTGCTTCCATTTGTGATTGTTGAAAGTGAAAAACCAAGTTTTTTTGCATACAGTGCAATATCTATAATTCTATTTTCATATATTAATGGTTCTCCTCCAACCAGATTTAATCTAACACTATTAAAGCTAGTATTTTCCTTTATATTTATAAAGTTGGGAAGCATTGCAATTTCTTCTAAAAGTTTATAAGAATTGTCTTTATCATGAAACAGTTCTTTTTGCTTATTTTTTTGCCATTTTGCAAAACAATATCTACACTTAAAATTACAAGTTTCAGTAAGATGCCAATTTACAACTAATTCTTTTGAGTTGACTTTATTCACTTTTGATCTCCTTATATAATTAAGTTAAGAAATTAATGATTTGTGTTTATATTATCAACTTAGAATGGACAAAAAAGTACAAAATGATGAAAAAAACAGCAGACAAAAATAAAGCTAAAGAATTAAGGGAAGAACTTAAAGATATAATTAATGAACTAAGTATTACTCAAGAAGAAGCTGCAGATTGTATCGCCGAAGTACTGGAGATTAATGGCTTTGTGGAATCCTTTAAGTCTGATTTAAAAAGGTGTAATAATATTGGAAAATTAAGAAACTATATTTGTGCATTAAAAAACTCTGATATTTTTATTAAAAGAAAAAATATCAGAGCTAAGATTGAAGGGGATTACGATATTTTAGGTAATGAACAAAAAATTTTGCACGCACTGAGCTATCAAATTCAAAGGATGATTGATGAAAAAAAATCTATGGAATAATTTTTAAAATTTTTTCTACGTCTCTTTTAAAATTATTATAACTATATTTACAACTAGGAGTTGATGGAATAATAATTTTGTGTTTTTGAATTAGTAAATATGCATGTTTTTTCCCATTCTTTATATTTATCTGGATATTCTTATTTTTTATTAACTTATGTATATAAGCACGGATGTCTTTATTATTTGAAGTCCTCATAATTACTCCTATTAGTTTAATGAATTTTCAGGATAAGATTAAATTAATAGGAGGTACAAATAGGGACAAAATGAATAAAAAACGAGCAAACAATCTTTTTTTATAAATCTTATTTGCTTATAGGTATTAGTTAGTTATGGTTATTTGTAATATTACTAAGTTATCACAACAAAAACGCAGCACCCCATTTGATTATATCAAAGAAGAATTTGTTTTCATTTGTAGCAACACCATTTTCATCTTTTGCTGTTTCTTTAGTATTTTCTTCTACCATACCATTTTTATATTTCCCTTGAACAACAGCAAGATCATCTCGGGCTTTTTTTCTTAATGTTTCGCATTGTACTAAAGGAAGAGGATCGGTTTTTCTTTCCTTAAATTTTTTATATTGGTATTGAGCATAATCCATGGATTTTTTATCATCTTGGATCATTTTTACATATTCTTCACCGATTACCTTTTCTAAGGGATAAAAGAAAACATATTGGGAGTGGATATAAGCATCTTCTTTAGAAAAATGTTCTCTTTGAATTTTTGTTAGATTAGGATAGATACATTCTTCCACTTGATGACTTTTCATCGCCCACTGAATTGCATTCTCATTTGAGAGAAGATAGTCCGCATTAGCAAATTCAGCAGGAATAGTCGTATTTACAGAATTACTGGTACAGCCAATGAGAAGTAATCCAATACTAGATAAAATTATTTTCTTTAACATAGAAATCCAGACTTAGTCTTAATTACGGTTATTTTAATAATTTTTCCTTTCATTATAAAGTAGTTATAAGTATAAAATATTATTACTAAGGGAAAATGTTATTCTTGTATATTGTTTATTGAGAAATATTGCTCCTACTTATGTTATATCTTGTTTGGTTAGCACTTATCGCATTATTTATAATGAGGTTAGCCAATAATTCACTAATTCTTGATTGGTTTCTTTATGTGTCCACATACTACCAAATTCTGGTTCGGGATATTTGCTATGGTTGTAGCCGACAAATTGTTGGAAATCAAAAGCGGCGTGGGGATAACCATTGAGCATTAAAAATGCTTTATAACCATCTTCAGACCAGCAAATTTGTAATTTTCTTGGTTCTTTCAGAGAATCTGGCTCAATATCATTTATGCTATAAACAAAGAGTTTATCTACTATGGGTTGATTACTTTGATGAAGATCCATTGCATAAAAATAGCCTGTGCTGCCATCATCTTCAAAGATAACAACTAAATGTTCGTGCTTTATTGAATGACTACCATTACGATAGTTTTCACCGAGTAAAATTTGATCGTCTAATACGGAATAGAGCATTATTTTATCCTTATAAAAAAGCCACCGAGCTAGGTTCACTTGGTGGCTATTATTAATCAATATCAATTAAAGATTATGCTTGACCTTTAACTGCTTTTAATCCTAAGAATGGTGCTTGATCACCTAGTGCTTCTTCAATACGGATTAATTGGTTATATTTAGCAATACGATCTGAACGGCTCATTGAACCAGTTTTGATTTGACCTGCTGCTGTACCTACTGCTAAATCAGCAATAGTTGCATCTTCAGTTTCACCAGAACGGTGTGAGATAACCGCTGTATAGCCAGCATCTTTAGCCATTTTGATTGCAGCTAAAGTTTCAGTTAATGAACCGATTTGGTTGAATTTGATTAAGATTGAGTTTGCGATACCTTTTTCGATACCTTCTTTTAAGATTTTAGTGTTAGTTACGAATAAATCATCACCAACTAATTGTACTTTATCACCTAATACTTTAGTTTGGTATGCAAAACCTTCCCAGTCTGATTCATCTTGACCATCTTCAATAGAAACGATAGGGTATTTTTTACATAAACCTTCTAAATAATGAGTAAATTCTTCTGAAGTGAATGATTTTCCTTCACCTTTCATTTCATATAAGCCACTTTCTTTGTTATAGAACTCAGAAGAAGCACAGTCCATTGCTAATGTTACATCTCTACCTAATACATAACCTGCTTTATCTACCGCTTCTTGAATACAAGCTAATGCATCCGCATTAGAAGCTAAGTTAGGTGCAAAACCACCTTCATCACCAACTGCGGTATTTAATCCTTTAGATTTTAATACCTTAGCTAAGTTGTGGAATACTTCAGCACCAATACGGAGTGCTTCTTTTAATGTTTTCGCACCGACAGGTTGGATCATAAATTCTTGAATATCAACATTATTATCTGCGTGCTCACCACCATTGATAATGTTCATCATTGGTAATGGCATAGAGTAAACGCCTGGTGTACCATTTAATTCTGCAATATGTGCATAAAGTGGTAAACCTTTTGCCGCTGCCGCCGCTTTTGCATTTGCTAAAGATACCGCTAAGATTGCATTTGCACCAAAGTTAGATTTATTTTCTGTACCATCTAAGTCGATCATTATTTGGTCGATTTCAGCTTGGTTTGTTGCATCTTTACCTAAGATTGCTTGGGCAATTTGATTATTTACTGCAGCTACTGCTTTTAATACACCTTTACCTAAGAAACGTGCTTTATCACCATCACGTAATTCTAATGCTTCACGTGAACCAGTTGATGCACCTGATGGAGCGGCTGCTAAACCAACGAAACCACCTTCTAAATGAACTTCTGCTTCAACTGTTGGGTTACCACGTGAGTCGATGATTTCACGACCAATTACTTTAACGATTTTCGCCATTGTTATTTTCCTCTATTTTAAGTTAATTCAAATAAGTTCTTTGAAAGACTGCGATATAGTAAAGATATTTTATCCTTTTGTCTTGTTAAAAAACACCTTTCTTTGATCAAAATACATATTTTCAAATATTTATTTTGTTTTATTTTTTTGGTTCTCTTTTGCCGCTTTAATAAACCCTGTAAATAATGGATGTCCATCACGAGGGGTTGAGGTAAATTCTGGGTGGAATTGACAAGCAACAAACCAAGGATGGTTTGGAATCTCAATAATTTCAACCAATTTTTTATCTTCTGATAAGCCAGAAATTTTTAGTCCCGCTTTTTCTAATTGTGGGCGTAATACATTGTTGACTTCATATCTATGACGATGACGTTCTTCTATGGTATTTGCACCATATAATTGGTGTGCGAGCGTATTTTCAATAAGATGGCATTTTTGTGCTCCAAGACGCATTGTTCCGCCAAGATCTGAATTATCAGAGCGAGTTTCAATATTGCCTGTTGCATCTTGCCATTCTGTTATTAAGCCAATCACTGGCTGTTCACAATTTTTATCGAATTCTGATGAATTTGCTTGAGGCAGTCCAGCAACATTTCGGGCATATTCAATATAGGCTACTTGCATACCTAAACATATTCCTAAGTATGGGATATTATTTTCACGTGCATATTTTGCAGTAAGAATTTTACCTTCAACACCGCGATAGCCAAAACCACCAGGAACTAAAATTGCATCGACATCTTTTAAGACTTCTGTTCCTTTAGTTTCTACATCTTGTGAGTCGATGTATTTAATATTTACGGTTAAACGATTTTTTAATCCACCGTGTTTTAAGGCTTCATTAACTGACTTATAAGCATCAGGCAATTCAGTATATTTACCCACCATACCAATGGTAACTTCGCCATTAGGATTAGATTCTTGATAGAGAACTTGCTCCCATTCAGAAAGATCGGCTTCAGGACAACTTAGATGAAAACGTTCACAGATAAAGTTATCTAGTCCTTGTGATTTCAATAATGCAGGAATTTGATATATTGAATTTACATCTTTTAATGAAATCACCGCTTTTTCTGGAACATTACAGAATAAAGCAATTTTGGCTCTTTCATTTGTTGGGATCATTCGATCAGAGCGACAAATTAATACATCAGGTTGAATGCCAATAGACAATAATTCTTTTACAGAATGTTGTGTTGGTTTAGTCTTGACCTCACCAGCCGTTGGAATATAAGGCACTAAAGTAAGATGCATAAATAGAGTACGCTCACGACCGACTTGTGTGGCTAGCTGTCTTAACGCTTCCAAAAATGGTAACGATTCAATATCACCAACAGTACCACCCACTTCAATAATCGCTACATCATGCCCCGCAGCACCATCAATCACTCTTGCTTTAATTTCGTTAGTAATATGTGGAATAACTTGAATTGTTGCACCTAAGTAATCTCCACGACGTTCTTTACGTAATACTTCGGAATAAATTTTTCCTGTTGTAAAATTATTACGTTTGGTCATTTTTGTACGAATAAAACGCTCGTAATGTCCTAAATCTAGGTCAGTTTCGGCGCCATCTTGAGTAACAAAAACTTCGCCATGTTGAGTCGGACTCATTGTGCCAGGGTCAACATTAATATAAGGATCAAGTTTCATCATTGTGACATTTAAGCCACGAGCTTCAAGAATTGCTGCTAATGATGCGGCAGCAATACCTTTTCCAAGAGAAGAAACTACACCGCCAGTAACAAAAATATAATTGGTAGCCATATTAAACCTATGATTTTTTGATATGAAAATAAATGCAAGAGTTGTTAATTATTAAACAATAACTCTTAATAAAGACGGGAGAATAGTTTACATTAAAGGACGTGTGAACTCAATCTTAAGGATTGAATTTAATGTTTATTTTTATGGAAAGCACTTTATTTAATTTTGAATACAGCATTAAATAAAGTGCGGTATATTTTTAAGATGTTTTATAAAATTAATATAAAACCCTTGCTCGAATAGTTCCTTCAATAGCGCGTAATTGTTCTAATAATGGTGTTGGATCGGTACTATCTACATCAATAACAACATAGCCAATATTGGGATCTGTTTGTAAATATTGAGCTGCAATATTGATATTTTTTTCTACAAAGATTTGGTTAATTTTGTTTAAAATACCTGGTTTATTATGATGAATATGTAATAAACGTGCGGAACCAATATGCTCAGGTAGGGATACTTCAGGGAAGTTCACTGAGGATAAGGTTGAACCATTATCTGAATATTTTACAAATTTGCTCGCTACTTCTGTGCCTATATTTTCTTGTGCTTCTGTCGTTGAGCCACCAATATGTGGTGTGAGAATAACATTATCAAATTCACGTAATGGAGAAATAAATTCTTCATTGATAGACGCAGGTTCTTCAGGGAATACATCAAGTGCAGCACCACGAATTTTGCCAGATTTTAGTGCATCGGCTAAGGCATCAATATCAACAACTGTGCCACGAGCAGCATTAATTAATAGGCTACCATCTTTAAATTGGGCGATACGTTCAGCATTAATTAAGTTTTTAGTCGAGTCATTTTCTGGAATATGTAGAGAAATAACATCGCACTTATTTAATAATTCTTCTAATGATCCAACTTGTTGAGCATTACCCAATGGTAATTTATTTTGAATATCATAGAAAAAGACTTTCATTCCTAAAGATTCAGCGATGATACTGAGTTGTGAACCAATATGTCCATAACCTACAATACCCAATTTTTTGCCTCTTGCTTCTCTCGAGCCTGCGGCGGATTTATTCCATACACCACGATGAACCTCTGCATTAGATTGCGGCACATTACGCATTAATACAAGAATTTCACCCAATACTAACTCAGCAACGGAGCGAGTGTTTGAAAATGGGGCATTGAATACAGGAATACCACGTTTTTTGGCGGCTTGTAAATCGACTTGGTTCGTTCCAATGCAGAAACAACCAATAGCAATTAATTTTTTAGCCTCTTGTAACACATCTTCTGTTAGATAGGTACGTGAGCGTAATCCAATAAAATGAGCGTCTTTAATTGCTTCTTTAAGCTCTTCTGGCTCAAGTGCTTTTTGATGATATTCAATGTTTGTATAACCAGCTGCTTTTAATACATCTACTGCATTCTGGTGTATTCCCTCTAAAAGTAGGAATTTGATTTTAGACTTCTCAAGTGATACTTTATTTACCATATTTGCTTTCCTATCCTGTATTTTTATTATTTAATAATTTTAGCACCATTAGGTGTGCCAACAATAATGATATCAGCACCTCTTAGGGCAAAGATCCCATTTGTTACAACACCAGCAATATTGTTTAATTCTTTTTCCATTTCTACTGGATTCATAATTTTGAAGTTATAAATATCTAAAATAACATTGCCATTATCAGTAATAACCCCTTCTCTGTATTCAGGTGAGCCACCTAATGCAACCAGTTTGCGAGCAACTTGTGAACGAGCCATTGGAATGACTTCTATTGGTAGTGCAAAAGTTGAGCCAAGTACATCAACTTGTTTGCTACTATCAACGATACAGATGAAAGTTTTAGCAAGTGCCGCAACAATTTTTTCACGAGTAAGTGCCGCACCACCACCTTTTATCATCATTTTTTGTGGATTGATTTCATCAGCACCATCAACATAAATATCTAGGCTAGAGACATCATTAGTGCTAAAAACTTCGATACCTTGTTCTTTTAATAATTTTTCTGAGGCTTTAGAGGCGGTTACTGCACCTTTAATTTTATCTTTTATTGTTGCCAATGCTTCTATAAAACAGTTGACAGTAGAGCCACTGCCTACACCAACAATACTATCTGCTTTGACATATTGTAATGCCGCTTCGGCAGCCATTTTTTTCATAGTTAGTTGATCCATTATTCATTCCTTTTCAATACAAAATTCACAAGGCGTAAACGTTTGCGTAACAAAAGTAATACTTTAAAACGATTCTATTTTATAAACAAGATTATTTCGGTAAAAATTCGGTTAATAATTCATTTAAGAATAGTTTTCCTTTTTCTGTAATTTGCCAAGTATTCGCGATATCTTGAATATAATCTCGTTGTATCGCCCAGTTTATTTCTGATTTTACTGTTTCAATAGGCAAATGAGTTAATTGTTCAAATTCAATTTTAGGTACAGCTTCAAGTAATCGGAATCGATTCATAAAAAATTCAAAAGGGCGGTCGGAATTGTCCACATTATTTTCTTGATACAAATATTCACCACGTAAATAACCTTTTGGGTGTTTAGTTTTAGAAAATCGTATGATTTTTCCATCTTCAAAACTTATTTTTCCATGAGCACCACAACCAATAGCAAGATAATCACCGAATCGCCAATAATTTAAATTATGTTTACATTGAAAATTAGGCTTAGCATAAGCGGAGGTTTCATATTGTTGATAACCCGCCTCTGTGAGTAACTTATGCCCTTGCTCAAAAATATCCCATAAATCATCTTCATTAGGTAATTTAGGTGGGCGATAAGCAAACATCGTATTCGGTTCAATGGTGAGTTGATACCAAGATAAGTGAGGAGGATTAAGTTCAATAGCTTGTTTTAAATCATCTAATGCTTCATCAAGGGTCTGGTTTGGTAGTCCGTGCATAAGATCTAAATTAAAACTGTTTAAATTAGAATCTTTTGCAAATTGCACAGCTCTTTTTGCTTCTTCGGCATTATGGATTCGCCCTAAACGTTTTAGTTTATCATCAGAAAAACTTTGAATACCCATAGAAATCCGAGTAACGCCAGCATTGACATAACCTTTAAAACGTTCGGCTTCTGCTGTTCCTGGATTGGTCTCTAAGGTAACCTCAATATCTTCTTCAAAAGGAATAAGTCGATTAATTTCATTTAAAAGTAAGGCAATATTATCTGCACTAAATAGGCTAGGTGTGCCACCACCGATAAAAATCGAATGAAGTTTTCTTGAACAAATCCCATCTTTATAGCGAATAAGATCTTGGGATAAGTCTTTTAATAAATGTGCTATGTATTCAGCCTCAGGAATAATTCCTTTCTGTGCGTGAGAATTAAAATCACAATAAGGGCATTTTTGCACGCACCAAGGAATGTGGATATAGAGGCTAAGAGGTGGAAGAATAAGATTATTCACTTAACGAACCACAACCGCAGTGCCACTAGCGACAATCATAAACATACTTTTTCCATCGCCGTGTATTGAAGTGTAATTGACTTCAACACCGACAACCGCATTTGCACCTATTTTTTGTGCATTCTTTTCCATTTCTAATAAAGCGTTTTCACGAGCGGAAGTTATTTTTGAC
Organism: Bisgaardia hudsonensis; assembly: GCF_004345785.1. GTDB lineage: Bacteria > Pseudomonadota > Gammaproteobacteria > Enterobacterales > Pasteurellaceae > Bisgaardia > Bisgaardia hudsonensis. The sequence goes on along the minus strand of NZ_SLXI01000005.1, from coordinate 52,859 downwards.
TCGTACATCTTGGAACGACCACCTAAAATATCCGTAATACCAGCAAAAAAATCACGAATAAAGTTAGTACCAGCGACCACTTCGCCAAATACTACTTGTTTATATTCAATAATTTGTTTTCCTTCAATTTGTGGTGTAGTTGTAATAATCATATTATTTATCCATACCTAGTTTTCTCTTTAATTCAGCTAGTGCTTTTGCTCGATGTGAAATTTTTTTCTTTTCTGTTGTATCTAATTCAGCAAAAGTACAATTTTTTTCTGGATAGAAGAAAAGACTATCATAACCAAAGCCATTTTCCCCTTTTTCTTCAAAAGTGATTACGCCTTCACAAGTACCTTCAGCAATGATCGGTGAAGGATCAAGTTCGTTTTGCAACATTACAATGCAACTAACAAATTTTGCTTGGCGGTTTTCTGTGGCAACATTGGTTAATTCTTTTAATAATTTCTGTCTATTTTTAGCATCTGCCTCTTCGCCATCAACCCTTGCATAGCGTGCCGAATATAATCCTGGAGCGCCATTAAGAGCATTCACAACAAGTCCACTATCATCTGCAATGGCGGGTAATCCAGACATTTTTGAGGCAAAACGAGCTTTTAAAATAGAATTTTCAACGAAAGTCAGCCCTGTTTCTTCTGGACTTTCAATACCTAAATCTGTTTGAGCAATGACTTCAAAACCAAATTGAGCTAATACATCAGCCATTTCTTTGACTTTGCCTTTATTACCTGTGGCTAATACGATTTTTTGTTTCATTTTGAGTTCCTAAGAGAAAGAATTGGGGTAATTATACTATTAATCAAGGAAGAGGTGAGAATGTATTTTTATTTGAAAATGAAAAAAGCGGAAAGAGATTATTTCCGCTAGATATTAGATTATAAAATAATACGATCCTTATTTTTTTCTAAAGTGGCTTTGCCGATACCTTTTACTTCGGTTAATTGCTCAATATCCGTAAAATTGCCATTTTCTTGTCGGTAAGCAACAATCGCTATTGCTTTTTTTTCTCCAATACCAGTTAATGCTTGTTGAATTTCACTTGCAGTCGCCGTGTTAATATTTACTTTATCTGAAAGAATAATTGGATCATTTTTATCAATAGATTTCTTATTTTCTTGAACTGTGGTTATTTTAGATGAACTTTTTTCAACTTTGGTTTGTGCATTATCCGCAAGAACTTGATTAGATAGTGCGAGGGTACTGATAATGAATAATGATGCTAATATTGATTTAAATTTTGACATATTTTTTCCTTATTTAAACTATGATAATGTGCTGAATTATTTCAACAGTTATAATTTGTTTTAATAAGGAAAAACTTTCAATAGCAAGTTTTTTATTTCTAGATCAGGATCGTAAAAAAGATATTTTATATATAGTAAAAATTTTTATTCCTGCTTCATTTTGAAAAATAACTTTGATATATTTTAACTTATGTTTTAGTAAATAAATTTTTAAATTTGGTATTTTAGTAGGAGTTAATTATGAATAATCTTATTATCGGCTTTTATGGTGCAAGTAATAATGGAAAAACACATACTTTAAATGAGTTAATTAATCTATTAAAAGCAGAAGAGAATGATTTATTGAATATAGATCAAACAAAATCATTTGAGTATAATGGAAAAAAAATTGGTATATCTACCCATGGAGATTATGGATCTGTAGTTAAAGAACAACTAGGCAATTTAATTAAAAAGGATAAATGTTCAATTATTATTACTGCTTGTAGAACGTCTGGTGCAACTCATGATGCTATAGAATTTTACAGAGATAAATATAATATTGAATATGTTACTTGTCCTTATTTATTTTTAACTAACAATGAAACGCCAAATGACGTTCAGTTAAAGCGAATTTATACTAGTTCTGCAATATTTCTCAAATCTTACATAGATAACTATATGCGTGGGTAAAAATGAAATTATTAAGGCTCCAGTTTATTAGCTGTGGTCTTAATTATATTCTCCCTTTTTTATATCCGTTCTCCCAAGATTTCTGGAATTTTTTATTAATTTTCTTTCCTGTTGATTCCTCGCAATAATTGCGTCGTTGAGAGAACATTTTTTCTTTGTATTGGGAATAGGATTTACCTGTTCTATATCCATCAAGATACCAATCGTCAATATCATTACATTCTGCTATGTTAAAACGTAGCTGATTGTTGGTAATATGAAAAACTTTTCTCTCTTTATTTGTTTGTTTATGAGGTGCAGAACAGGCAATTAATGTTACCCCTACTAGCATAATCATAAAAAATAAAAATATATTTTTTAGAGGTAATCTATGTTGAACTATACGCATTATATAATCACCATATCATCACGATGTACTGCCACAGAACCATATTCATAGCCTAATATATTTTCAATATCTTGTGATTTTTTTCCTTTGATAAGGGTTAAGGCATCACTATTATAATGCGGTACACCTAAGGCAAAAGTTTGGTTATTTTCTGTTTTTATTTTAACCACTTCACCACGAGAGAATCGCCCTTCAATAGCGATAATTCCTGCTGGTAGCAATGATTTGTGCTGATTTAATACCGCACTTTTCGCACCTTGGTCAACAATTAGCGTTCCAGCTGATGGGGCAGCAAATAACCATTGTTTTCGGCTTTCTAATCGATCAGTTTGCGCAATAAATTTAGTGCCTTGCTGTTTTCCTTGTGCTAAATCCACAATGATATTTTCTTGATTACCGGGTGCGATAATCGTTTCAATACCTGAACGAGTAGCAATATCGGCAGCAGTAATTTTAGTGGACATACCACCAGTCCCTAAGTTTGTACCGCTTCCACCGGCGATAGCACGAATATGATCGGTAATTTTTTCTACCACAGGAATTAATTTTGCGGTTGGATTTTTTCTTGGATCACTATCAAATAAACCTTGTTGATCGGTTAATAAATAAAGTTGATCGGCTTGTGCTAAGATAGCGACTAACGCAGATAAATTATCGTTATCACCTACTTTAATTTCTGCTGTTGCAACAGCATCATTTTCATTAATCACTGGTATGATTTGGTTATTTAAAAGAGCGTGTAGAGTATCTCTGGCATTTAAAAAGCGTTCTCTATCTTCTATATCCGCACGACTTAATAAAATCTGACCAATATGAATATCATAAATAGAAAATAATTTTTCCCAAGTTTGAATAAGCTGGCTTTGCCCTACGGCAGCTAATAATTGTTTAGAGGCAATGGTTGTCGGTAGTGTTGGATAATTAAGATAATGTCGTCCAGCGGCTACCGCACCAGAGGTAACAATGATGACGCGTATGCCTTGTTGATGTAATTTTGTTATTTGGCGAACAATTTCCATCATATGCGGTAAATTTAATTTTGTTGAACCTTGGGTCAAGGTGCTAGTGCCGAATTTTACGACGATTGTTTTACTTTTTACACTTTCCATTAGTATTCCCATCGAATTATTTATTAACGGAGCAGGGTTGCTTAATTTACTTGAAATCTATTTCTTTGCAAGACTGTTTCTATGATTTAAAACAAATAATTATTCTATTAAAATAAATATAATATATCGAATTTTTATTATAGGATATTTTTAATATGAGTGAATTAACAGAAAAAGAAAAAAATATACAGCGAGAGGTCACTCGATTATGTATTAAAGCGGCGTTACTTTTATTACAACATGGTGTTGAAAGTACGGTTATTGTACAGCTCGCTCATCGGTTAGGGATTGCATTAGGAATGGATAGCGTGGAATGTGCTTTAACCCCCAATGCGGTTATTTTAACTACTTTATATAAGGGTAATTGTATTACCACTGCTCGTAAAAATGCAGATAAAGGTATTAATATGCAAGTTGTAACTGAAGTACAACGCATTGTAATTACCGCAGAACATAAAATTTATGGTATTGAGCAGGTTAAAAATAAATTAGATAGTATTAAACCATTAAAATATAACCGATATTTTGTAGTATTTATGATAGGGTTATCTTGTGCCTCTTTTGCACATTTGTCAGGTGGCGATGTGCTTATTTCATTAATTACCTTTTTTGCCGCTTCGATTGCAATGTTTGTACGACAAAGTTTAGCAATGAAACATCATAATCCAATTATTGTATTTGCGATGACTGCTTTTGTTGGTTCTATGATTGCTGGCATTGCGTTGAAATATAATATTGGTAATGATCCACAAATTGCGTTAGCGTCAAGTGTGTTATTACTTGTTCCTGGATTTCCTTTAATTAATTCATTAGCTGATATTTTGAAAGGGCATATTAGTATGGGGCTAGCTCGTTGGACGATAGCGACAGTATTAACTTTTGGGGCTTGTATTGGCATTGTATTTGCACTAAGTGTCTTAAATATTACCAGTTGGGGAAGATAATATGTTAGATTTAATTTTACTATTGATTGATGATATGTTTTTTGCCGCTATTCCTGCAGTGGGTTTCGCTTTAGTATTTAATGTACCAGTAAAAGCATTGAAATATTGTGCAATATTAGGGGCGTTGGGACACGGTTTGAGGACATTACTTATTCATTATGATGTCCCTTTGGTTTTTGCCACTTTTTTTGGGGCAAGTTTAATTGGTTTTATTGGTGTACATTTATCACATCGTTATTTAGCCCACCCAAAAGTCTTTACGGTAGCAGCGATTATTCCGATGATTCCAGGTGTTTATGCTTACAAAGCAATGATCGCCATTGTACAAATTCATCATTATGGATTTTCTGATCCATTATTTGTCGATATGATTGATTACTTTATTAAAACAGGCTTTATTTTAGGCGCAATTGCTTTTGGGTTATCTTTACCAGGTATGCTGTTTTATCGTCAAAGACCAGTGGTGTAGTGATAATGTTATATGGCGATAATCCATTGCAAATGTTATTATCATAATCGTTCGATGATAAATTAGAGTAGGAAAGGATATGACATTAAGTTTAGTGGTTGCCATAACAAAAAATAATGTTATTGGGAAAGACAATCAAATGCCTTGGCATTTACCCGCTGATTTAAATTGGTTTAAGATAAATACAGTGGGTAAGCCTATTGTAATGGGACGGAAAACCTTTGAAAGTATTGGTCGTCCTCTTCCTAACAGAATTAATGTGGTACTTTCTCGTTCGCCTTATGAACAAGAGGGGATTATTTGGAAAAATAGCCTAGAAAGTGCGGTGGATTTTTTAAAAGATTTTTCAGAAATTATGTTAATTGGTGGTGGCGAATTATTTAAGCAATATTTACCACAGGCAGACAAGCTATATCTTACAGAAATACAAGCGGAGCTTGAAGGCGATACTTATTTCCCTAAAATTGATTGGAATGAATGGGATATTGAATTTGAGGAATACCGCTCAGCCGATGAGAAAAATGCTTATGATTGTCGTTTTTTGATTTTAAATCGTAAAAGATAATAGGATAGGAATAATTAAGAAAGGGATAAAATTTAATTTATCCCTTTTTTGTCAATTAAGCTAATCGTTGCCTTACTATTTCAAATAAACAAACCCCAGTCGCCACAGAAACATTGAGTGAAGATACAGAACCATTCATTGGAATACTTACGAGTTGATCACAAGTTTCTCGAGTTAATCTTCGCATACCATCACCTTCAGCCCCCATTACTAATGCTAAAGCACCAGTTAGTTTTGTTTGGTAAATAGTTTCAGTGGCTTCACCAGCTGTGCCTATAACCCAAATATTATGCTGTTGTTGAATATCTCTCAAGGTTCGAGCTAAGTTAGTCACCTTAATAAGAGGAATAACTTCTGCTGCACCACAAGCTACTTTTCGAGCAACTGAACTTAATTGAGCGGATTTATCTTTAGGGACGATCACCGCAGAGACTCCAGTTGCATCAGCGGTTCGTAAACAAGCACCTAAATTATGGGGATCAGTTACACCATCTAACACCAGTAATAAAGGATTTTGGGTATTACTTAAAATACTATCAAGATCATTTTCGTTCAGTTCTTTTGCTGGGTGAACTTTGGCGATAATACCTTGATGTACTTCGCCATTGGCTTTTTTATCTAAGGTTTCTCGATTAAAAAATTGGATTGATATTCCGATATTTCTTAACTCATTAATTAAAGGAAGTAACCGCTTATCATCACGACCTTTTAATACATAAACTTCGATTAAACGTTCGGGAGCATTATCCAAAAATGCTTTTACTGCGTGGATACCATAAATATTTTCTGCCATTGCTAGTCTCTATTAAATCAATATTAATTATTACCAATCTATTATATCACTTAAGATTTTTTAGGTTTAGTTGACGATTTTCTTTTTGCCGGCGATTTCTTACGGCTAGTTGGTTTTTTTGCCTGAGCTGATTTCCCTTTATTTTTCTGTTTTTTTATACTTTCCGCATAACGTAATGCTTTTTTGGCATTATCTTTTTTCGTTTTTCCCACTCTTGCGGGTTTGCGTTCACTAGAAATTAAAGCAAAATCAACCTTTTTTTGCTCTAGGCTGACCGATTCTACACGAATTTTAACTTTGTCGCCTAGACGATAAATCATACCAGAGTTTTCGCCAATTAAATATTGTTTAGCTGGATCGAAACGATAGTAATCATTATCTAAACTGGAAATATGCACTAAACCATCAATAAATAATTCATCTAAACGAACAAATAAGCCAAATCCAGTTACTGAAGAAATAATCCCTGTAAATTCACTACCTACGTGATCTTGCATATATTCACATTTTAGCCAGTTCTCTACATCACGAGTCGCTTCATCTGCTCGGCGTTCTGTTGTTGAACAATGCTCACCTAATATATCCATTTCATCTATGGAATAATGATAGCCACCGGTATTAGTTGTTTTACGTTTTGAACCTTGTTGCTTAGCTAATATATATTTGATGCCACGATGTAAGGTTAAGTCTGGATATCGGCGAATAGGAGAAGTGAAATGAGCATATTCATTTAATGCTAGCCCAAAGTGTCCAATATTTTCTGGATCATAAACGGCTTGGCTGAGAGAACGTAATAACATACTTTGGATTAATTCATGATCTGGACGTTCTTTGATTTGTTCAAGTAATTTTGCATAATCTGCCGTAGTAGGTTTTAAGCCTCCCTCAAGTGATAATCCACATTCATTTAAAAATGCACGAAAAGCAGTGCTTTTTTCTTCATTTGGACTAGCATGAATACGGAATAAGGCTGGCTCTTTATGACGTTCCATAAAGTTTGCGGCGGCAATATTTGCCAATATCATACATTCTTCAATGATTTTATGTGCATCATTACGAACAACGGGTTCGACGCTTTCTATACGTCCCATTTCATTAAAAATAAATTTACTTTCAATGGTATCAAAGTTAATTGCACCACGTTTATGACGAGCTTTGAGTAACACTTGATACATATTATGTAATTCTTGTAAATGTGGTACTAAATTATGATAACGTTCTCTTAATTCTTTATCGCCTTCTAAAATATGTGCAACTTTAGTATAGGTTAAACGAGCTTGAGATTTCATTACAGCTTCATAAAATTGGTAATCTTTCATCTCCCCTTTTGCTGAAATATTGAGTTCACACACCATACATAAGCGATCAACTTGTGGATTCAAAGAGCATAGTCCATTAGATAAAATTTCAGGTAGCATTGGTACTACTCGAGTTGGGAAATAAACCGAGTTACCACGATTATAGGCTTCGGTATCCAATGCTGTACGTAATCTTACATAGTAGCTAACATCAGCAATGGCAACCCATAATTTCCAGCCACCATTTTTATTTTTTTGGCAAAATACGGCATCGTCAAAATCTCGAGCATCTTCACCATCAATGGTTACTAAAGGTAATTCTCTGAGGTCAATACGTCCTTTTTTCGCTTCTTCAGGGACTTCCTCAGTGTATTTTTTGACTTGTTTTTCTACTGCTGGTGGAAAAATATGGGGAATATCGTGGTTATGAATGGCAATTTGAGTTTCCATTCCTTTTGCCATATTTTCGCCAAGTATTTCAGTGATCATACCGACAGGTTGACTGAAACTGGCTGAGCGAGGTTTTAATTCAACCACGACTACTTGCCCCATTCTTGCGCCTTTGCGGTGTTCTGTTGGAATTAAAATATCACGATTAACACGGCTGTCATCAGGAACAACATAGCCAATACCTTCTTCTAGGAAAAAACGCCCTACAAGTTGTTTTTTACGATTTTCTAACACTCGAACAATGCGTACTTCTTTACGTCCACGGCGATCAATACCGCTTGGTTGAGCAAGAATATAATCACCGTGCATTACTCGTTTCATTTGATCGTTAGCAATAAATAAATCTTCTTTTTGCCCTTCTACTTGTAAGAAACCATAGCCATCACGATGTCCAATGACTGTTCCTTTAAGTAGATCTAATTTTTCGGCAAGCGCATAGCGACGACGTTTAGTAAAAATTAATTGCCCATCATTTTCCATTGCTCTTAAACGACGACGCATTCCTTCTTGTTGTTCTTCATCTTGAATATCTAAAGTCGTTAGGATTTCTTCTTTTGACATTGGGGCATTGTAGTCTTTAATTATTTTTAATATAAAATCTCGACTAGGAATAGGATTGGAATATTTTTCTTGTTCTTTTTTATAGTTAGGATCGATAAGTGCGGTATTTTTTTTGATAGTTTTTTTCTTATTGTTAGTTTTTTGGGGTGCTTTCATTTTTATTCCCTATATTGAATAGATTAGGGTTAGTTTGTCATTGTAAGCGAGGGAATGCAAGAAAAGAATAGAATTTAATTGAGGTTAATAAAAAACCCAGCATAAGCTGGGTTTTATTTATCAATAAAGATAATTATTCTGCTTCAACATAAATGTCTAATGAAGCAAAAACTTCCGCGTGAAGTTGGAAGCGAACTTCGTGATCACCTGTGGTACGTAATGGACCAGTAGGAAGACGAACTTCACTTTTAGCAATTTCAACACCAGCAGCGGTTACTGCTTCTGCGATATCGCGTGTTGTAATTGAACCGAATAAACGACCTTCATCACCTGCTTTAGAGATGATAGTTACTTTCGCTAACTCAGTTAATTGTGCTGCACGAGCTTGTGCTGCAGCTAAAACTTCAGCAGCTTTTGCTTCTAACTCTGCACGGCGAGTTTCAAAATATTCAACGTTAGCTTTAGTTGCCATAACTGCTTTTCCTTGTGGGATTAAGTAGTTACGTGCGAAACCTGATTTAACATTCACTTGGTCACCAATACTACCTAGGTGAGCCATTTTATCTAAAAGAATTACTTGCATTACCGTTCTCCTTTCAATTACTGATGGTTGTCAGTGTACGGAAGTAACGCTAAATAGCGAGCGCGTTTGATTGCACGAGCTAATTGACGTTGATACTTCGCACGAGTACCGGTAATACGGCTTGGAACAATTTTGCCGCTCTCTGTGATATAGTTCTTTAAAGTAGCGATATCTTTATAATCGATTTCTACTACATTGTCCGCTGTAAAACGGCAGAACTTACGACGACGGAAATAACGTGCCATTTGGCTAGTCTCCTAATCTATAAATTCGATTTGCTCGGCGTGTAATACTAATTGGCTTAAACCATTTGTTGATTTATGTGAAGTTATAAACCCCACTACCAATAAACTACAACCGACCGTAATGCTTTGAGTTGTTTCTATTAATTTATTACCACTTACTTGAACTGGCATTTTACACCACGCTTGACGTGGTAAGCCGACTTCTTGCTGTTCAGAACGATGTTCTAAATAAAAACGGCAATGCTCAATTCCGCTTGGGCTTTTCATTCGTTTAGGGAAATCGGATACTTTTCCAATTAACGATAAACGATTATTAATATTCAAATTACTCTTCAGCATCCTCAAAATCGTTGTTTTCAACTTCAGCTACAGCTTTACGTTCATCACGTGCTTTAGCCATTGGGGACGCTTCTGTTACGGCGTGCTTAGTACGAATAATTACGTTACGAAGAACTGCGTCGTTGTAACGGAAAGTTGTTTCTAGCTCGTCGATTACTTCTTGAGGCGCTTCTACATTCATAAGCACGTAATGTGCTTTATGTAATTTGTTGATTGGGTATGCTAATTGACGGCGACCCCAATCTTCTAGGCGATGAATTTGACCGCCAGCTTCTTTTACAGAACCTGTATAACGCTCAATCATCCCTGGTACTTGTTCGCTTTGGTCCGGGTGAACCATAAACACGATTTCGTAGTGACGCATTACTGCTCCTTACGGGTTAATCAGCCTCCGACTGTAAGACCAGTCACCAATCTTGCGGAAGCAAGGAACGAAAATTAAGGTGTGACTGTAAGGTGTGCGATTATACCGATTTAGTCTTTAAACTACAAGGGGATTTTTGATTAAAATTTTTCCATCTTCGTATTCATAAAAAATAGGGAAGCTATTGCCTCCCCATTAATAAATAGTAGTGATTATTGCTTATTGCAATAAAGCAATATCTGCAACTTGTAAGAATAAACCTTGCAAGGTATTTAAAATAGCTAAACGATTATGACGAAGTTGTGGATCATCAGCATTAACCATAACGTTATCAAAGAAATTATCAACAGGTTCACGTAAATTAGCTAACTTATCTAATACTGCCGTATAATTTCCTTCTACGACTAAAGGTTTTACTTCATCTTGTAATGCAATAACCGCTTCCGCTAATGCTTTTTCTGGTGTTTCTACGCAAATACTAAGATCGATTTCACCAATTTCAATATTTGATTTTGCAAGAATATTACTTACACGCTTATTAGCGGCGGCTAAAGAAACCGCTGCATCTAAGCTACGGAAATGAGCGACGGCACGAACACGAGCATCAAAATCCGCTGGTTTAGTTGGACGGCGAGCTAATACTGCTTGAATAACATCAACCGCAATACCTTCATCTTGATACCAAGCACGGAAACGACCCAGCATAAAGTCCACTACATCAGCAATAACATTTTTATTGGTTAACTTATTACCGAAAGATTGAGCCGAAATATTGATTAATGCTTCTAAATCTAATGGTAATTTTTTCTCAACAATAATACGCAACACACCTAATGCGGCGCGGCGTAGTGCAAAAGGATCTTTATCGCCTTTTGGATATTGACCAATGCCAAAAATTCCTGTTAACGTGTCAATTTTATCCGCAAGTGCAACAGAACAAGCCACTAAAGAATGTGGTAATTCATCGCCTGCAAAACGTGGCATATATTGTTCATTTAACGCTACTGCCACTTCTTCATCTTCACCATCGTGACGAGCATAGTGCATACCCATTACACCTTGGGTATCGGTAAACTCGAACACCATATTGGTCATTAAGTCACATTTAGAAAGTAAGCCAGCACGTTTTGCCTTGCTTTCATCTGCACCAATTTGTTTTGCAATTTCGCCACTTAATTGTTCAATACGTGCTGTTTTATCACGTAAAGTACCTAATTGTTGTTGGAATAACACCGTTTCTAAACGTGGGAGTTGATCTTCTAAACGTTGTTTTAAATCGGTTTTAAAGAAAAATTCCGCATCAGTTAAACGTGGACGTACTACTTTTTCATTTCCCTCAATAATCTTGCTTGGATCATCAGGATTAATATTAGAAACAAAAATAAAGTGCGGTAATAATTTTCCTTCTTTATCATAAATTGGGAAATATTTTTGATCGCCTTTCATTGTATAAACAAGTGCTTCTGCAGGCACAGCCAAGAAACGTTCTTCAAATGTAGCCGCCAAAACATTTGGATATTCAACAAGAGAAGTAACTTCATCAAGTAAATCTTCTTGAATATCGGCAACGCCACCAAGTGCGGTCGCTTTTTCTTGAGATTTTTGCAAAATAATGGCTTTACGTTCATTGAAATCAGCAAATACCGAGCCTTTTTCTTTGAGTAATTGAGGGTATTGATCCGCATTATCAATTTGGAATTCACGCTTGCCCAAGAAACGATGACCTCGAATAGTTCTTGCACTAGCAACACCTAAAATCTCGCCTTCAATTAATTCATTTCCAAATAATAAAGTAACTGTATGCACAGGACGAACAAATTGTTCTGTTTTATCCCCCCAGCGCATTGTTTTTGGGATAGGTAATTTAGCAAGGGATTGACTAATAATACCGACTAATAAATTTTTGGTCGCTTGTCCTTCAATAACTGCACGGTGAACAAGCCATTCACCTTTATCTGTTTTAATACGATCAGCTTGATCAACAGTAATCCCACAACCACGAGCCCAACCTTCTGCTGCTTTAGTTGGTTTACCTTCTGCATCAAAAGCAGCGGATACCGCAGGACCACGTTTTTCAATTTCTTTACTTGGTTGACTTGTACCTAAACCAAGCACTTTGACTGCTAAACGACGTGGTGCAGCAAACCATTCTACTTTATCAAAAGCTAAGTTTGCTTGAGTTAATTCTTGTTCTACATTATTAGCAAATGCTGTTGCTAATTTTTTGAGTGCCTTCGGTGGTAATTCTTCAGTACCGATTTCGGCAAGGAAATTTTGTGTTGTCATTTTTTTTCTCTTTAAAATTTTATTAATTACTATTGAAAGCTCTTGCTTTTTCAATTTGTTCTTTTAACTGTAATTCTGTTGGTAAATAAGGTAAATATTTAGCACTAAAAATTTGTTTTCTATCTGCTAAAACAGAATATTTTGCAATGGCTTCACTTTTTTCACTACATAATACCAATCCAATAGTTGGGTTATCATCATCGCTTTTAAATTGTTCATCATATAAACGAACATAAGTATCCATTTGTCCGATATCTTGATGTTTCAATTTCCCAATTTTTAAGTCAATTAGTAGAAAACATTTAAGTTTAAAATTATAAAAAACTAAATCAATATAAAAATCTTCATCATCAAAACGAATTCTTTTTTGACGCTCAACGAATGCAAAACCTTTACCTAATTCAAGTAAAAACTGTTGCAAGTTATTGATTATTGCTTGCTCTACATTACTTTCTTGATAGGTTTTATCTTGTAAATTTAAAAAATCTAAAATATAAGGATCTCTTAAATAATCTTGTACAGAATCTTTTAATATTTCAGTTTTTTCTTCAGCTTCTTGATTCACTAGCGATTTATTTTGGCTTGCTAATAAACGTTCGTAATAAAGCACTGAGATTTGGCGATCTAATGCACGAGAAGACCAATTTTGTTCAAGCGCTTCTTTTAAATACCATTCCCTTGCTTGCGGATTTTCAATACGAATTAAACTTCTATAATGCGTCCAACTCAATTCGGTACGCAGTGCGTTCCGAATCGGAAAAGCAAGATAAAATTGACGCATATTCCGTAAATTACGAACATCAAAGCCCTTACCATACATTGCGGTTAAGCGTTCCGATAAATTTTGCAATACATATTTACCATACTCAGCACGCAGTTGTCCTTGCTGTTCATCTTCCACAAGCAAACGCCCAATATCCCAATAGCATTGAACCATTGTAGAATTGATAGTTTGTTTAACTCGCTTTCTTGCTTGCTCAATAATTTGAGCAATGTTTTGAGTTAAGTCTTTATTTTTTGTTGGAAGATTATTCATAAATTTACAAATTCTCTCTAAAATCTAACTGCTTTAACTAAAAATAGTTTGTAATTCGTCACGATCTAAAATCACTTTTTCATCATCAAACACCAAAGCTGGAATCCCAATATAACCTCGTTGTTTTGCTTGATCAAATGCAGAGTGATTATCTCGTAATTTTAGAAAGCGTTTAAAATTCGCCATACTTTCAAAAATATTGACTGGTTCATACTCCAGGTTTAGTTGCTGTAATTGCTCAACAAAAGGTTGAGTGTCAGGGCATAGGTCAGCAAAAAATAATATGGGTTTAGTTTTCATCATGATTTTGGATTTAGTGAATTAAGAAAATTTTGTAACTTGACTTCTGATACTATGAAATCAATCTCTATTTTTATGTTTAACTTTTTTAATGGATGAAAATACTTTTTCAAAATATCTATATGATGCTTGTTTCTTGTATTGTCTTCATCATTATTTGTAGATTTATTTATTGCTTTTTGCATAGTTCTTTCTACAGGATTCTTCTGTAGATTTTTAGCTGGGTTACAAATTACAAGATATTTTATATTTAAATCACTAATGGTATTATCTAATAAAGAAGAGAACACAGAAATGCCCTCATACAGTTTTCCTTTCATTCCTTTATCTATGTTTTTCTTTCTACATTTGTCATCCATATTTAATGATGAAGATTTTTGATCTTTAAACTCTATGAATAAAAATTTATTATCTAAATAATATAATCCATCAGGTGATCTAACTGAGCTACCAATATTTTTAGCAAGTCTGTCAAAATTAAGTATTTTAATATCACTATTAATAAATGATGGTTCATTATCGGCTTTTGAAATTAACTGAATGCTTTCTATGCATCCAGTATGCTTTTCTTCAATTTTTTTATACAAATATTCTGAGTTACACATGGAGTCTATTTTAATAAATTTCGTCAAATGAGTTTGCAAATCGTTGGATAATATCTTCCATAACTGTTTCAGTTTTATCTTCAAATATGGAATTTCCCACCTCATCCCTACTAGCCCAATAAAAACTTTTATTAGAAATATGTTTAGAGTAATGTTCTAACGCAGATATCATATAAGGACTATGGCTAGCTACAATAATTTTTATATCATTTTCAACTAATTTACATAAGATCTCTGCATATTTATTTTGCCATTTTGGATGTAGATTAGTTTCTGGTTCATCCAGAATTAATAATCTATTAGAGTTGATTATTCCAGATGATAATAATGTATTTAATAATCCTAATGATTTTATTCCTGATGCAATGTTCATAGATGGAATTTCTAAGCCATTTCTTTTTAAAATAAAATCATTTTGTTTTTTATCATAATAAAAATTTCCATCAATCAATGTTGCTATTTTTCCAGAAATATCTATCAACTCTTCATTATCTATTAATTTGATAATATCATTATTAGGGCTCTTTAATTTATTTGCCAAATCCTTTAAATGCAAAGGTATAGTTTCTTTAGCCGGCTTTATTATTGGATCTAATAAAGTACCTGCTTTTAAAAACATATTTCTAAATTGTATTACAAAAGGGCTTTCTATATAAGTTATATCATCAAAATCCATATCATCTTTGAAAAAGACATTTTTTAAGTCATTACTATCACAAGAAAACTCTACAATACTCTGATTTCTATCTTCTAATTTAATAAAAGAATCAAAATTTGTGATTTTTTTAAATTCAGAATATAAAGCCATTTTTAGTGCTTTTTGTTTTTGTTTTAATTTATCATTTGAATTATTTTCATTAACTATTAATTTTATGCTTTCTATATTATTTAATATTTCTTCTTTAGATTTCTTAGTTATATCAAGTTCTTCTATAAAAATAGTAAATTTTTTAATTTCATTTCTTATCTCATCACTATTTTTAGAATCTAAATTTAGTAGTCCTAGCATCCTTATAATTATTTTGCCACCTAGATTTTTTTCGTACGGCTGTAAAACTGATGCTATAGAAACTATTTTGGGCATAATTTTAGTGGGTAGTATATCTTCTTTAAAATCTTCTTCATATTTTTGGCTTGCTTTTATTATTGCAAATAAAAGCTTACCAATAGTACTTTTACCTGTATCATTTTCTCCGGCAATAACAGTTAATCCATTAATTTCAATTGTTGCCTGTTTTATAATAGAGAAATTAGAAATATTCAATTTCATTTTTAGTATCCTTTTAGTATTATGTGTAGCTGATTATCTAACAGTTAAGCAAGAATTCCAATATAACTATATTGTTTATGAAGTTTAAAAGCGAAATAGTTATTTCGTAATGTTAAAAAATGTTTAAAGTTTGCCATACTTTCAAAAATATTGACCGCTTCATATTCCACTTTCAGTTGCTCTAATTAAGCTACAAAAGGTGGGGTGTCAGGACATAAGTCAGCAAAAAATAATATGGGTTTAGTGTTCATTTTTACGCTCTAAATTATTCTTTACACCCAGGAAACCCTAATGCTTCACGGCTTGCATAAAACGCCTCTGCTACACCTTTAGTTAATGCACGAATACGTAAAATATAACGTTGGCGTTCGGTAACCGAAATCGCTTTGCGAGCATCAAGTAAGTTAAAACTATGTCCTGCTTTTAAAATACGTTCGTAAGCAGGTAAAGGTAATGGTTTTTCTAATGCTAATAATTCTTGTGCTTCTTTTTCGTATTGCTCAAAGCAGTAGAATAAAAAGTCAGTATTTGCATATTCAAAGTTGTAAGTAGATTGTTCCACTTCGTTTTGGTGGAAAACGTCGCCATAAGTCGTTTTACCTAGTGGACCATCAGACCATACAAGATCATAAACGGAATCAACACCTTGAATATACATTGCTAAGCGTTCTAAGCCGTAAGTGATTTCACCTGTAACAGGTTTACATTCTAAGCCACCAACTTGTTGGAAATAAGTAAATTGGGTCACTTCCATACCATTTAACCATACTTCCCAACCTAAACCCCACGCACCAAGTGTTGGATTTTCCCAGTTGTCTTCTACAAAACGAATATCATTTTGTGTTGGGTCGAAACCTAACATTTTTAAGCTGTCCAAATAAAGTTCTTGAATATTATCAGGGGAAGGTTTGATTACCACTTGGAATTGGTAATAATGCTGTAAGCGGTTTGGATTTTCACCATAGCGTCCATCTGTTGGGCGGCGAGAAGGTTGTACATAAGCAAATGCCATTGGCTCTGGACCTAATGCACGTAAGCAAGTCATCGGGTGTGATGTACCCGCACCCACTTCCATATCAAAAGGTTGAACAACGGTACAGCCTTGTTGAGCCCAATAATCTTGAAGGGCTAAAATCATACCTTGAAAGGTTTTTACATTAAATTTTGAACTCATAATGACTCTTTTATTAAATTTGGTTAAAGAAAATTCTTTTCATTATACTGTAAAAATAGCAACTTAGCACAGATTTGTGGAGAAAAAGTGCGGTAGTAATTATTGAGATTTTTTATTTAAGGATTCTAATTGGAAAAAATATAGAATACCTAAAAGAAATAAAGCCCATATTTTATAAAAAATAATGGGCTTATTAATTAGGAAATAATATTATTCTAGTCGTTCTGCTAATTTAAATAAATCTGCTCTAAACTCACGTTTCATATTATTAATTGCATCAATAATATCGTGGTGAACGAGTTTCTCATTCTTGATACCCACACAACGACCTGATTCACCTTGAAGTAGTAGATCAACGGCATAAGATCCCATACGAGATCCTAAAATACGGTCGAAGGCACAAGGTGAGCCGCCTCGTTGAATATGTCCTAATACTGTTGCACGAGTTTCATGATGAACACGAGCTTCAATTTCTTTCGCTAGTTTATTTACATCACAGATTAATTCGGTGATAGCGATAATTGCATGGCGTTTTCCATTTTGAATACTACGTTCAATTTCTGCAATTAAGTCCTCTGGTTTAAATTCTAGTTCTGAGGCAACAATATATTCACAACCTCCAGCAATTCCAGCTGAAATGGTTAAATCACTACAATGTCTTCCCATAATTTCAACGATGGAAATACGTTGATGGGAGCTTGAGGTATCACGTAAACGATCAATAGCAGTTACTGCTGTTTCTAATGCGGTTTGATAGCCAATGGTGTAGTCTGTTCCTGCTACATCATTATCAATCGTTCCTGGAATACCAATACAAGGGAAACCGTGTTCTTCTGTTAATAGTTTTGCCCCCATATAAGAACCATCACCACCAATAACGATAAGAGCATCAATATTGTGATTACGTAAATTTTCAGCACATTGTGCTCTAATTGCGGGATCTTTAAATTCAGGGAAGCGAGCAGAACCTAAGAATGTGCCACCACGGTTAATGGTGTCTGATACGCTATAACGGGTTAATGGTTTAATATTGTTGTGATATAAACCATGATAACCATCATAAATACCAAAAACCTCTAATCCTTCTGAGACAGCTGTTCTTACTACCCCTCGGATAGCTGCGTTCATACCTGGTGCATCACCACCACTTGTTAATACTGCAATTCTTTTCATTGTATAATACCTATTTAATAAAATTGTAATGTCAAAATAAAATCGGTCGCTAGATTACCTGATTCAGATTAATCACTCTAGAAAAATTTTGGGAAATTATAGCATATTTTGATCTAATTTATGTTTTCTACCTTTAATATACCGACCTGTTTTGGAATATATTTGTTTTTTTATATTAAAAAATAATGAGTTTATCTAATTTAAGCGGTCTTATTTACAGTTCCATTGCCATAATTTTTTATCAATATATTTTATTTCTTTATCTAGAATATATTTTTTTATGTGGGAAACAATCTTGGATTTTTTCATATTCATTATTTTTTTATTTCTGGCTACTTTCAATGAATATTGATATTGAATAAACCCACAATTAGGAATATTTTTTCCTTTTGCAATATTTATTTGCCAATCATTATATTGTGAGCTTGGTTTGTAGATAACTGAAGAAAATAATGTATTATTTTTTTCCTTTAATTCAAAATAGGCAACATTTGTTTTTTGGTAAATGTTTTTGCGTAAATTAATACGTTCCTGTAATGATAGTTTTTGGATATTACGATCAAATAGGACTTCAATTTCAGTTTGCCAATTTTGTAAAGTATCGTTCTCACTTAGAAAAACATAACGTGCAATTGAGCCTAAGTCTTGCTGACCAGATAATTTATATTGTTTGTTATGATATTGTAATTGTTGTGGCACTTCGATTATTTTTGATTGTGAGGCACAACCAAAAAGAAAAAGTGCGGTTAAAATTATGAGTATTTTTTTCATATTATTTTTATTCAGCTATATTTCGTTTAAATACCAGTTCATTTGATGTTGATGAAGTGTCATCAAACCAATAACCAGCGAGATCAAACTCTTTTAATTGCTCAATTTTAGTTAATCGATTTTGGATTATATAACGACACATTAGCCCTCTTGCTTTTTTGGCGTAAAAGCTGATTACTTTATATTTGCCATTTTTGCAGTCGAGGAAAATTGGTTTGACAATATTAGCATTAAGTTGTTTTTCTTTGATTGATTTATAATATTCATCAGAGGCTAAGTTAATTAGAATATTATCGCCTTGATTATCTAATTCTTCTTGTAGTTTTTGCGTAATAATATTGTCCCAAAATGTATATAAATCTTTACCTTTTGGATTTTTTAATTTCGTTCCCATTTCTAATCGATAAGGTTGCATCAGATCTAATGGACTTAATAATCCATATAATCCAGACAACATTTTTAAATGCTTTTGTGCAAATTGAATATCATCTTCAGTTAAGGTTTCTACTGCCAGTCCAGTATAAACATCGCCTTTAAAGGCATAGATTGCTGCACGAGCGTTTTCTAATGTATGTTCTTTTTTCCATTCGCTAAAGCGAGCAGCATTTAAACCTGCTAATTTATCACTAATTGACATTAATGAGGCAATTTCAGCTGGTGATAGTTGTCGGCAAATTTCAATTAGTTTTTCACTATAATCCGTTAGCTCTGGTTGTGAGAAATTAAAAGTAGGTATTTCACTTTTAAAATCAAGTGTTTTTGCAGGAGATATAATTGCTAACATAATGTTCCTTTATTTTTTATAATGTCATTGTTAGTTGCCAATTAATTTCTGATAAATTATGTTGGCGTAAATATTGATTGGTTTTTGAAAAATGTCGGCACCCTAAAAAACCACGATGTGCGGATAGGGGAGAGGGATGTGGTGCTGTTAATACACAATGCTTTGTGCGATCAATAAATTGTCCTTTTTTTTGTGCATGAGAGCCCCATAATAAAAATACAATATTTTCTCTCTGTTCATTTAGGCGGGCGATGACATAGTCCGTGAACGTTTCCCACCCAAAATTAGCATGGGAATGTGCTTTTCCTTGTTCTACTGTTAATACCGTATTTAAAAGTAATACACCTTGTTTTGCCCAGTCAATGAGATAACCGTGCTTTGGTATTTGAAATCCTTCAATATCTGAAGCGAGTTCTTTATAAATATTAACTAATGAGGGAGGCGGTATGATTCCTGGTTTAACCGAAAAAGCGAGTCCGTGAGCTTGATTCGGTCCGTGATAGGGATCTTGCCCTAAAATAACCACTTTAACAGCGGAAAATTCGGTTAATTTAAAAGCATTAAAAATTTCATTATGGGCGGGATAAATAATTTTGCCTAAATTTTTTTCAGTTTGTATTTGTCGTAGAATATCTTGAAAATAAACTTCTTTTTTTTGATTTCCAATAACGTCTTTCCACGTTTTCATTATTATCTCCAGCCATTATGTTATTGTGCTAATTATAAAGAAATAGTTAATAAATTAATAGTAGGGATTCTATGCAGTTAATTAATGGTTGGCATATATAGTTGTTAATTATATGTTAAATCATATTTTTATTTTTGTGGGTTATTTTGATTTGTATCAATTTCAATTAAAAAGTATGATAAAATTAATGTGATCTATATCAAAATAATTGAAATGCGAAATTTTTTTGGTAGAATCTTCGCCAATCAAGGTTGATTAACAACCATTTAAAAAATAATTAGGAGCATAACTATGATTAAAGGTATTCAAATTACTCAAGCAGCAAATGACAATTTATTAAATTCGTTTTGGTTATTAGACAGTGAAAAAGGCGAAGCTCGTTGTTTAGCCGCTAAAGCTGAATTTAAAGAAGACCAAGTAGTTGCAGTAAATGAATTAGGTAAAATCGAATATCGTGAATTACCAGTAGATGTTGCACCAACTGTAAAAGTTGAAGGTGGTCAGCATTTAAATGTGAATGTATTACGTCGTGAAACATTAGAAGATGCAGTAAATAATCCAGAAAAATATCCACAATTAACTATTCGTGTGTCTGGTTATGCTGTTCGTTTTAATTCATTAACACCAGAACAACAACGTGATGTAATTACACGTACTTTCACTGAAAGTTTATAATTCAGTTTACGTTAAAGTAAATTAAGCTAAATACCCTAAAGGATTTATTCCTTTAGGGTTTTTTTATTAAGCGGTCATAAAAATACTTACTTTTTTGTTAATTCTTCCCTTTATGTAGCATAAATTAGAATATTCATATAGAATTGTTCGGTTAAGACTTACATAAATATTTATAACTTAGAATAATTTAAAAAAAATGAAGAACATAAGAAACTTTTCTATTATTGCACATATTGATCATGGTAAATCGACTTTATCAGATCGTTTAATTCAAACTTGTGGCGGTTTATCGGATCGTGAGATGGCAGCTCAAGTTTTAGATTCAATGGACTTGGAACGTGAGCGTGGAATTACCATAAAAGCACAGAGTGTAACTTTGAATTATACCGCTGAAGATGGTGAAACTTATCAATTAAATTTTATTGATACACCAGGACATGTAGACTTCTCTTATGAGGTGTCTCGTTCTTTAGCTGCTTGTGAAGGTGCGTTGTTAGTGGTGGATGCAGGACAAGGTGTTGAAGCTCAGACTTTAGCAAATTGTTACACTGCCATAGAAATGAATTTGGAAGTCGTTCCCATATTAAATAAAATTGATTTGCCTGCTGCTGATCCTGAAAGAGTTGCTGAGGAAATTGAGGATATCGTTGGTATTGATGCTATTGATGCAGTACGTTGCTCAGCAAAAACAGGGGAAGGGATTAAAGCTGTTTTGGAAGAAATCGTTCATAAAATACCTGCTCCTGAAGGTGATCCTAATGCTCCATTACAAGCTTTAATTATTGACTCTTGGTTTGATAATTATCTTGGTGTGGTTTCATTGGTGCGTGTTAAAAATGGTGTTTTAAAGAAAGGTGATAAGATTAAGGTAATGTCGACAGGACAATTTTATAATGTTGATCGCCTTGGCATTTTCACCCCAAAACAAGTTGATACTACAGAGTTAAATACTGGAGAAGTAGGTTGGGTTGTCTGTGCTATTAAAGATATTCTTGGCGCTCCTGTTGGTGATACTTTAACGCATTATCATAATTCAGCAATATCTGTATTACCAGGATTTAAGAAAGTAAAACCTCAAGTTTATGCGGGATTATTCCCAATTAGTTCTGATGACTATGAATCTTTCCGTGATGCGTTAGGTAAATTAAGTCTAAATGATGCCTCTTTATTTTATGAACCAGAAACATCAACTGCATTAGGTTTTGGTTTTCGTTGTGGCTTCTTGGGCTTATTACATATGGAGATTATCCAAGAGCGTTTAGAGAGAGAATACAATTTAGATCTTATTACGACAGCACCAACGGTAGTTTATGAAGTTGAAAAAACAGATGGGGAAGTGGTTTACGTGGATAGTCCAGCAAAATTGCCAGCCCTAAATAGTATTTCAGAGATTCGAGAACCAATTGCTGAATGTAATATGTTAGTACCACAATCTTATTTGGGGAATGTTATTACACTTTGTGTGGAAAAACGTGGCGTACAAACTAATATGGTTTATCATGGTAATCAAGTTGCATTGACCTACGAGATTCCAATGGGCGAAGTTGTACTTGATTTCTTTGATCGTTTAAAATCAACTTCGAAAGGTTATGCTTCATTAGATTATGGGTTTAAACGCTTCCAAGCAGCGGATATGGTAAGAGTGGATATTATGATTAATGGTGAGCGCGTTGATGCCTTAGCTTTAATTGTACATAAAGATAATGCACCTTATCGTGGTCGTGAATTAGTCGAAAAAATGAAAGAACTTATTCCTCGTCAACAATTTGATATTGCAATACAGGCTGCGATTGGTAACCATATTATTGCTCGCTCTACGGTAAAACAATTACGAAAAAATGTATTGGCAAAATGTTATGGTGGGGATGTAAGCCGTAAGAAAAAATTACTACAAAAACAAAAAGAGGGTAAAAAGCGAATGAAGTCTTTAGGAAATGTAGATGTTCCGCAAGAAGCATTCTTAGCTATTTTACATGTAGGAAAAGATTAGTCGGAAAAATATATGTCTAAATCAAATTTATCATTTATTATTTTATTGGCAGTAGGTTATGCGTTTTGGAAATGGCTAGATTATCTCGCTTTGCCAAATACTTTTACCATTTTGTTGATTTTATTAACCGTACTTTGTGGTGTCCTTTGGTGTTATCATCGATTTGTTGTTCTACCAAAGCGTACCAGACAGGTTATTCGTCAAGAGCAACGGACAGGTAAAACGCTAACGAATGAAGAAAAATTACAAATTGAACCAATTTCAGAAACATCAGAAATGCTTTCATCTTTATTCCCTGTATTAGCATTTGTATTAATTTTGCGTTCTTTTTTATTTGAACCTTTTCAAATTCCGTCTGGTTCAATGGAACCTACTTTAAGGGTTGGTGATTTTCTATTAGTTGAAAAGTATGCTTATGGGATAAAAGATCCTGTATTTCAAAATACAATTATTGAAACAGGAAAACCACAACGAGGTGATGTAGTCGTATTTAAAGCACCAAAAGAGCCGAATATTGATTATATTAAACGTGTAGTAGGTATTCCTGGAGATCGGGTTTTTTATAATGAAGCCACACGTCAATTAACATTGGTTTATAATAAAGAGGGGAAACCTTGTAATTATAGTTGTGATGTTAAACATTTTTCTTATTCAGATCCTAAAGAAGATGATAATTTCGGTATCATTATTGGTCAAGAGCGTGATGGTTCACCTATTTATAGTGATGAAAAGCCATTGGTATTAACTGAAACGGGCGATGTAGAGCATTTAATTCATTGGGATCCACAGATACCAAATGCGACCTATATGTACCAAGCTTATGCAAATCAAGAAAATTATGTAACAGAGTGGGTTGTTCCTGAAGGGAATTATTTTATGATGGGCGATAATCGTAATCATAGTTCTGATAGTCGTTTTTGGGGATTTGTTCCCGAAAAGAACATTGTTGGTAGAGCGGCTTATATTTGGTTAAGTCTAGATAAAAAACAAGGACAATGGCCAACTGGTATCCGTACAGAACGTTTGTTTACGACAATTAAGTAATTATGCGAAATTTAGAACGATTACAACGAAAAATTAATTATCAATTTGATAATATTGATTTGCTTGAACAAGCTTTGACACATCGTAGTGCGGCTAAAAATCATAATGAACGACTTGAGTTTTTGGGCGATGCAATTTTAAATCTGACTATTGCTCAATCTCTTTATCAGCTTTTTCCTCTATGTAACGAAGGGGAGTTAAGTCGTATGAGAGCTACTTTAGTTCGAGAGGCGACTTTAGCCATTCTAGCAAGGGATTTTGAACTAGGTGATAATATGGCGTTAGGGCCGGGAGAATTAAAGAGTGGTGGTTTTCGCCGAGAATCTATTTTAGCTGATGGTGTTGAAGCAATTATTGGTGCTATTTCTTTAGATAATGATTTGAATACGGCTACAAAAATCGTGAATAGTTGGTACCAAACTTTATTAGAGAATATTAAGCCGGGTGAAAATCAAAAAGACGCAAAAACTCGTTTGCAAGAGTATTTACAAGGGAATCGATTAGCGTTACCAACTTATACGGTAATTGATATCAAAGGTGAGGCACATCGTCAAACTTTTACGGTGGAATGTATTGTTGATAGTTTTGATGAATCATTTATTGGTATTGCGGCTAGTCGTCGTAAAGCAGAACAAATGGCAGCAGAAAAAATTTTAGAAAAATTGGAAATTAAATGACAGAAATAACAGAATTAAATACATCAGAATTAACTACCTTAACTAATCAGACAGAAGCAGATACTTATTGCGGTTTTATTGCTATAGTCGGTCGTCCTAATGTTGGGAAATCGACATTATTAAATAAGATTTTAGGGCAGAAAATATCTATTACCTCTCGTAAAGCACAGACAACTCGTCATCGTATTATGGGCATTCATACTGAAGGTCAATATCAGGCAATTTATGTGGATACACCGGGATTACACATAGAAGAAAAACGAGCGATTAATCGTTTAATGAATCGAGCAGCAAGTAGTGCCATTGGTGATGTTGATCTTATTATTTTTGTTGTAGATGGAACACATTGGAATGCTGATGATGAAATGGTTCTAAATAAGTTACGTCAGACGAAATCACCTGTTGTACTCGCTATTAATAAAATAGATAATGTAAAAGATAAAGATGAGTTGTTGCCTTTTATTACAGAATTAACTCAAAAATTTGAATTTAAAGACATTGTGCCGATCTCTGCACAGAGAGGCAAGAATTTACAAAACTTATTAAAAATCGTCCGCACTTCTCTAAAAAAAGGCGTGCATCATTTCCCTGAGGATTATGTAACAGATCGTTCTCAACGTTTTATGGCATCAGAGATCATTCGTGAGAAATTAATGCGTTTTACAGGGGAAGAATTACCTTATTCTGTAACGGTAGAAATTGAGCAATTTAAGGTAAATGAACGAGGAACTTATGAAATTAATGGCTTGATTCTTGTGGAGCGAGATGGTCAGAAAAAAATGGTTATCGGCAGTAAAGGTCAAAAAATTAAAGTTATAGGTACGGAAGCTCGGCTTGATATGGAACGATTGTTTGACAATAAAGTGCATTTAGAACTTTGGGTCAAAGTAAAATCTGGTTGGGCAGATGATGAGCGTGCGTTACGTAGTTTAGGCTATATGGACGAATAAGTTATAATTATACTATTTACTAATAGAGAGAAATAATTAATGAGAAAATATAATATTATTTCATTGATATTACTAACATCAGTACTGTTAGTTGGTTGTGCTACGATAGATCCAAATACAGGAACAAGAAAAGACCCACTTGAAGGTTTTAACCGCACAATGTGGAATGTTAATTACAATTATGTTGATCCTTATATTCTAAAACCCGTAGCAAAAAGTTGGAAGGAATATGTGCCACAACCAATTAAAACTGGTTTAACTAATGTCGCTAATAATCTTGATGAACCTGCAAGTTTTGTTAATCGCTTATTACAAGGTGAGCCTAAAAAGGCAATTGTACATTTTAACCGTTTTTGGATAAATAGTATTTTTGGACTCGGCGGTTTAATTGACTGGGCAAGCTACAGTCAGCCATTGAAAATTGAACATAATCGTCGTTTTGGTGATACTTTAGGTACTTATGGTGTAGAAACTGGAACTTATGTAATGTTGCCATTATACGGTGCCGCAACGCCACGACAAGATCTTGGTAATCTAGTGGATACCACTTATCCAATGTTATCTTTATTGGGACCTTGGTCGTTGTTAAAATCTGCCGTTCAAGGTATTGATCAACGATCTGAACTGTTAGGAAAAGAAGCTTTATTAGAGCAAGCTCAAGATCCTTATATTACTTTTCGAGAAGCTTATTTTCAAAGTTTAAAATATCGAGTAAACGATGGGAATATAAAGAAAGGGAAAGAAACGCTTTCAAAAGATGAACTTAATGAAATTGATTAGTAGGAAATTATTATGGAAATGACTTCAACACAACGTTTAATACTAGCGAATCAGTATAAACTAATGGGGCTATTAGAGCCTGATAACGCTAAAAAATATCAACGTTTAGAAATGATCGTAAAAGGTGGTTTTGCATTAGAACTTAAAGAATTAGATAAAGAATTTTCTAATCTTTCTGAAGAAGAATGTCGTACTGTTCAAGATACCTTAGAAATGTATCATGCATTGCAAGTGTCTTATGCCAATCTCGCAGATAAATCAATGGTAACACCACATAGATTACAATTTGTTGGCTATTGTGCTTTCCGTGAAAAACGTTACTTAAATTATTTGCGTTTTATTACAAAAATTGAAGGTAAATATCAAGAGTTTATGAGCTGTGAACATGGTTGTGATTCGCAAACTCCGATGTGGGATAAATATTTAAATATGTTAGCCGTATGGCGTAGTTGCCCACATGAGTATCATTTAAGTATTGCTGAAATTCAGAAAATTCTTAGTGCGTAATAGATAGATTGTACGAATAACATTTTATCTTAAAACTTGATATAAATAGGGGGATAAAGGAGACTTATTCCCCTATTTTTCACATTTTTGTAGTGTTAATTAACAAATTGATCAAAGGTTAGCTCATAGTGATCGCCATCTTTATCATAAGAGATATAGCGAGGAAATTGTTCATTTAGGTGTTTTTTTACAATAAATGATTTTTCTCCTGTTTTAAATCTATATGTGACCTCAACAATTTGTTGCTTGTTGTATTTTATTTCTTTTTGGGATTTATTGACGACAACATTTTTCATTGGGTAAAGCTTTTTACCATTAGTGATTTGAAAGCTAGCAGGCAGTTTTTCATAATAGCTTAATTGTAAGGCAATGGTAAATAAATCAAAGGTTGGGACAGATAAATGTTCTGATTTTAGACCGCTCTTTATTTTTCCATATTCAATCGTATTGTTATTAATATTAGCAACGGAATAGGTGTTATCATTTCTGATATCTTTGTAGGATATCATTTTAAAGTGTTGAGAATCTTGAACTCCCTTAGCTTGAAATTTAATTTTATAAAATGGGATATTAATATTGGCATTAATGCCATATTGTGTTTCAGACACCTTAAAATGTACATAAGCTGGCATTAAATAGTTTGAGCTGTATTTTATATTGGCATCAAGATTTGCCCAAGTTATAGAGCTTATGCTTGATAGTATAATAAATAGTGATTTAGATAATTTCATATTACTAACCTTAGGTATGGAATATTAAGTATTTTCAGTATACATCATAAATAAAAAAAGCGAGATCCTTATATTTAAGGTTTCTCGCTAATTATAAAAATTATTTAGTTATTAAAGAATATCAAGTAATTCTACTTCAAAAACTAAAGTGCTAAACGGGGGAATTGATGAACCTGCTCCTCTTTCACCATAAGCAAGATTATGAGGGATAGTTAATTTCCATTTAGAACCGACAGGCATCATTGTTAATGCTTCAATCCAGCCAGCAATCACACCATTTACAGGGAATTCAGTTGGTTGTCCACGAGCCACAGAACTATCGAAAACAGTACCATCAATTAGTGAGCCAGTGTAATGAACACGAACTTTATCTGTTTGACTAGGTACTTTTCCGTTACCTTCTACTAAGATTTCATATTGTAAGCCACTTTCAGTGGTTTTTACATTTTCTTTTTGGGCATTTTCAGCTAAAAATACTTTGCCATTTTCTTCAATTTCTTTGAATTTTGTTTCTAAAAGTGCGTTAGCATCTTGCTGTAATTGTTGTAATGCTTGACTGATTTCATTTAATTCTAAAGCTGGTGCATTTTTACTTAATACATCAAAAATACCTTTTGCAACCGCTTCTGCTTTAACATTTAATTGGCTTTCAAGTAATTGTTGACCAATTTGTAAGCCGATACCGTAGCTCCCTTTTGCTGAAGTATCATCTAAAGCGATTTGTTCAAAAAATTGTTTTGTCATTGTTTTTCCTTATTTTAGAGTAAAAGAGTGTAAAATTGATTTTATATTAGTGTTGTACATTTTTCTAAAAATTGTACGAGTTCTAAATCAAAACGAGAGAATTTAGGTGAGTCGACATCAAGTTCCGCAATCATATTCCCTTTTTTGATGATTGGAATAACAACTTCAGAATTAGAGGCACTATCACAGGCTATATGGTTTTGAATGCTGTGAACATCATCAACTACAATAGTTGTCATTTTTTCCCAAGCGGTACCACATACACCTTGTCCTTTCGCTATATTGCTACAAGCGGGTTTTCCTTGAAAAGGACCGACTTTTAATAGATTATCTTTGACAAGATAAAAGCCGAGCCAATTAATATCAGATAGATTAAAATAGAGGAAAGAAGACATATTTGCCATTTTTACAATAATGTCTTCCTCATCTTCTATTAAAATTTGTAGCTGTTTAAATAATAAATTGTAGTCTGTCATTTGTTTTAAATAATTTATTTTTTATATGCTAGAATTTCACCAACACGAACAGGTGTATCAACCTCTAGGCTATCGGCAAATTTTATTGTATCTTTAGGGAAAAGATTTATCACTGTTGAACCTAATTGAAATGCCCCCATTTCTTGTCCTTTCATTAATTGAACAGCTTCGTCATTTTCGTAACTCCAAGTTTTCACTTCTTTTGAGCGTGGTGGATTAATAATACCAGCCCAAACGGTACTCATACTAGCTGTAATTGTTGCACCAACAAGGATTTGTACCATAGGGCCAAATTCGGTATCAAACACACAAATAACTCGCTCATTGCGTGCGAATAAGTTAGGAATGTGTTCTGCTAAAAAAGGATTAACAGAAAAAAGATCACCAGGAACGTAAATCATTTTGCGTAATTTACCAGTACAAGCCATATGCACTCTATGATAATCACGAGGCGATAAATAAACTGTCGCAAACTCCCCATCTTTAAAGGCAGTTACTAATTCTTCGTCATTCGCCAACAAGGTTTCTAAGCTGAAATGATGTCCTTTTGCTTGGAGTAATAAATTATCATCAATATGTCCCATTTGGCTAATACGACCATCGGCAGGTAAACAAATGGTATTGGCTTCTGGATTAATTGGGCGTGCATTTTCTGCTAAAGTGCGGATGAAAAATTGGTTGAAACTTTCATAGTCTTTAAATTCTTTTTTTTCTGCTTCTTGCATATCAATTTGATATTTTTTAGCAAATAATTTAATGACGAAATGGGTAACAGCACCCCATTTTTGCTTGGCAAACCAGCCTGCAAATTGGGTTAAGTACTGTTGTGGCATAATGTATTGGAATGCAATTTTAATTCGATTCCAATAAGTAACGGTTTGTTGTGTATTTTCTGTCATAATTATTATCCTTCATAGTTGAGAAAGGATTATAACAACTTATTTGACTTGTGCAATTATTTAGGTTTTATTAAACTTGACCTCCTATATAAAAAAACAAGGGTAAGAGAAATGAAAGAAGAAAATTTATTAGCTATTGATAAAGAATATATTTGGCATCCTTACTCTTGTATTGGTTCAAAAGCACCGATGTTTGCTGTCGAGAGAGCAGAAGGTGTAAATATAATTTTAAAAAATGGTAAAAGCCTTATTGATGGTATGTCTTCTTGGTGGGCAGCATTGCATGGTTACAATCATTCCAAGATCAATCAAGCCGCCAAACAGCAATTAGAAAAAATGAGCCATATTATGTTTGGTGGGTTTACACATGATCCTGCTGGTGAATTAGCCAAGCGTTTAATTCAGATTTTGCCTGATTCTTTAGATAAAATTTTTTTTGCCGATAGTGGTTCTGTTGCGGTAGAAGTGGCAATGAAAATGGCAATACAATATCAACAAGCTAAAGGTAAATCAGAACGCTATAAATTTGCTACTATTCGTTCAGGCTATCATGGTGATACTTGGAATGCGATGTCAGTTTGTGATCCTATTACAGGTATGCACGGACTTTTTTCTAAAAGTTTACCTATCCAATATTTTTTACCCCAACCCCAAACCGCTTTTTTTGATGAATGGAATGAGCAAGATATTCAGCCTTTGAAGGATTTACTTATACAAAAAAGTGATGAAATTGCGGCGTTAATTTTAGAGCCTATTGTTCAAGGTGCAGGAGGAATGTATTTCTATTCACCGACCTATTTAGAACGAGCTAGAGCATTGTGCGATGAATATGGTGTATTGTTAATTTTTGATGAAATAGCCACGGGTTTTGGACGAACTGGCAAATTATTTGCTACTGAATATACGAATATTGTGCCAGATATTATTTGCTTAGGTAAAGCATTAACGGGAGGATACCTAACCTTATCTGCAACGATTACGAATAAACAGGTAGCAGATACTATTTGTGGCGGAGAGGCGAAGTGTTTTATGCACGGACCAACATTTATGGGAAATCCATTAGCTTGTGCTATTGCTTGTGCTTCAATTGATTTGTTGTTTGAGAGTGATTGGCAGAATAATGTAAAAAGAATAGAAAGCCAATTACAAGTAGAACTTGATCCAGCCAAGCGTTTTAAGTCAGTGAAACAGGTTAGAGTACTAGGGGCAATAGGCGTAATTGAAATGCTCAATCCTGTAGATCTTAATTGTTTACAGCCTAAATTTGTGGAAAAGGGGATTTGGGTACGACCTTTTGGAAAACTGATCTACATTATGCCGCCATTTATTATTAGCTCACAAGATCTGACTAGATTAACAACGGCATTATTAGAAACAATCAAGGAAGAATACAATGAATAAATTTGATGATTTTTCTGATTATCTTCATCAACTTAAGCAGCAAGAACAATTTCGCCAAATTCCTAATTTAATTCATCAAGGAAAATGGATCTTAAGAGAACAACATACAATGTTGAATATGTCCTCTAATGATTATCTTGGTTTGGCGAATGATGAAATACTCAAGCAACAATTTTTAGAAAAATATGCGAAAAAATTACCGCACTTTAGCTCTTCATCATCTCGATTATTGACAGGGGCATTTCCTATTTATGAACAATTAGAAACTGAAATGGCAAATGCGTTCAATCGAGAAAGTTGTCTGATTTTTAATAGTGGTTATCACGCAAATATTGGCATTCTTCCAGCTATTGCTAATAAAAAAACATTAATTGTTGCCGATAAATTGGTTCACGCAAGTTTAATTGATGGTATTCGTTTAAGTGAGGGGGATTTTGTCCGTTACCGTCATAACGATCTTGAACATTTAGAATACATATTAACGATTAATCAAAATAAATATGATCGTATGATTATTGTAACGGAAAGTATTTTTAGTATGGACGGTGATGTTGCGGATCTCAAACAATTAGTGGCATTTAAACAGCGTTTTGGCAATGTATTACTTTATGTAGATGAAGCACACGCCATTGGTGTATATGGAGAAAAAGGTTTAGGTATAGCAGAACAACAACATTGTATTCAGCAGATTGATTTTCTTGTGGGGACGTTTGGGAAAGCGCTTGCGTCAATGGGAGCTTATGTTATTTGTGATAAAGTTATTAAAGATTATTTAGTTAATAAAGTACGTTCCTTTATTTTTTCCACTGCACTTCCCCCATTTTCAGTTGCTTGGACATTATTTTTATTTGAACAATTAGCCAGCTTTAAGGCAAGACGACAACATTTATACGTATTAAGTGAGTATTTACGACAACAAATCCGTTTGTTAGAGAAACCAATGACTAGTCAAAGTTGTATTGTTCCCTATATTATAGGAGAGAATAAACAAACACAAAAAATGGCAATCGCATTACAACAGCAAGGATATTATTGTTTGCCCATTCGCCCCCCAACAGTGCCTAAAGGTACTTCTCGTATTCGTTTGTCTTTAACGGCGGATATGAAATTAAAAGAGATTGAAAATTTTATGATACATTTGAAAATGTTTGATAAGCAAATTAGAAAGGACAGCTAATGAAGACTCGGTTAATTAACGGGGAAAAAACGCAAGATAATAATGGGTTAATTATTTATTTTGCGGGTTGGGGGACACCAACTACCTTGATTTCTCATTTAGCTTTACCGAAAAATTATGATTTATTGATTTGTTATGATTATCAAGATTTAAAATTAGATTTTGATTTTTCGGTTTATAAGCAAATTCGTGTCGTCGCTTGGTCAATGGGCGTGTGGGTAGCTAATCAAGTATTAGCGGATATAAGTACAGTATCTGCTACGGCAATTAATGGTACAGGATCACCTTGTGATGATGATTTTGGTATTCCTCATACTATTTTCTTAGGCACATTAACAAATTTAAATGAAATCAATTTGGTTAAATTTCAACGTAGAATTTGTGGGAATAAAGACAATTTTAATTACTACCAAGATTGCGAAAAACAAGACTTATCAGTTAGGAATATTGAAAATTTAAAGTCAGAATTGACCGCACTTTATCAAGAAATTCTTAAAACTGAACATTCAAAACTATTGAATTGGTCGAGAGTCATTATTGGAAAACAAGATAAAATATTCCCTATAATCAATCAGCGAAATTATTGGGAAAATAAATGTAATGAGATTATTTTTATGGATATTGCTCATTATCCTTTTAATTTATTTTCTCATTGGTCAGAATTATGGGATTAATCGATAAAAAGCAAGTTGAAAGAAAGTTTACTAAGGCTTTATCAAAGTATGATAATAATGCTATTGCACAACAACAAATTAATTTACGGTTAATTGAATTGTTGAAAAACAATGGGAAATTAGATTTTTCAACAGTGTTAGAAATCGGTTGTGGTACGGGTTTATTTACACAATTACTCAGAGAACATATATCTAGCAAAAATTGGATATTTAATGATATATGCGATGTGCGTGCAAATTTAGAAAAATTATTTTTAGGGGATATTTTTGAGTTTCATTTATCCGATGCGGAACATTGGGATTTTGCCAAAAGATCCTATGATTTAATCAGTTCAGCCTCAGTTATTCAATGGTTCAATGATCCTTGTTTTTTCATTCAACGAATTACTCGTCATCTAAATTCTCAAGGTATTTTATTATTGAGTACCTTTTCTCAAGAAAACCTAAAAGAAATACGCAGGTTAACTGGTATTGGCTTAGATTATCCTAGTTTAGATGATTGGCAACAATGGTTAGACGCAGACTATGAAATTGTATATTTAGCACAACAAGAAATTTGTTTATCTTTTCTATCTCCTTCAGATGTGCTTAAACATCTTAAAAATACAGGGGTAACTGGGATAAAACAGCATTATTGGTCAAAGTATAATTTAAAGACCTTTATTACCGATTATGAAAAAATGTATAAATTAGAGAGTGGCAAAGTAGGTTTAACTTATAGCCCTATTTTGATTTTAGCAATTAAAAAGGAAAAGTAATGGCACAAGTATTGTTTATTTCGGGAATTGATACCGATGTAGGAAAAACAATCGCAACAGGATTATATGCTAAAAAATTAATGGCACAAGGTTATTCTGTGATCACCCAAAAAATGATCCAAACAGGCAACAAAGATCTTTCTGAAGATATTTTACAACATCGAAAAATTCAAGGGATTCAATTAACAGAAGAAGATAAATCAGGACTGACTTGTCCTTATTTGTTTTCCTACCCTTGTTCACCACATTTAGCAAGTCGTTTAGAAAATATAGAAATTTCAACCGCACTTATTCAACAAGCAACTAAAAAGCTAATGGCGAAGTATGATTATGTGTTAATTGAAGGGGCTGGCGGGCTATGTGTTCCCTATAATGAAACTAAAACAACATTAGATTATCTTAGAGAATATCAACACCCTTTGATATTAGTAACTTCAGGTAAATTGGGTAGTATTAATCATACTCTATTAAGTTTACAGGCTTGCCAAATCAATGGAATTAAGGTTCATTCTGTTATGTATAATCTTTATCCCAAAGCTGATGAGATTATTAGTCGAGAAACACAATTATTTTTAAGAAATTATTTAAAACAACATTTTCCAGATACTCAATTTGATGTGTTTGATTTTGTTGAAATGTAGAGAAAGTGCGGTAGTATTTTATATAATTAAGGCAAATCAAGGATTTGCCTTAATATTTTATAAACCATAATTGTATTTTTAATTATGTTATCGTCATTTATTTTGCTTGAAAACAAGCAACCAAATGATTATTTAGTCCTTTAAGTATCGGCTTATCCGCAATACAATGTTGATCCGCAAGTGGACAACGAGTTCTAAATACACAACCAGATGGTGGATTAATTGGCGAAGGAAGATCGCCCTCTAATAATTGGATCTGTTTGTTACGTTCTAACTTTGGATCAGGGATTGGCACCGCCGACATCAATGCTTTCGTATAAGGATGTTTGGTATGATGATAAACTTGTTCATAGCTTCCAAGTTCTACCGCATTACCTAAATACATAACTAACACACGATCGGAAATGTGTTTTACTACTGCAAGATCGTGTGCAATAAAAATAAGCGATAACTTCATTTCCTTTTGTAAGGATTTTAATAAATTTACTACTTGTGCTTGAATAGATACATCTAATGCTGAAACTGGCTCATCACAAATAATTAATTTGGGTTCAACAATTAGTGCTCGTGCTATACCAATACGTTGACATTGTCCACCCGAAAATTCGTGAGGATAACGATTGATCAAGTTTGGTAGTAACCCTACTTTCATCATCATTGCTCGAACCTTTTCTTTAACTTCTTCTTTGCTTAAGTGAGGTTGATAGATTTTAAGTGGTTCAGCAATAATATTTCCAATAGTCATTCTTGGATTAAGTGAGGCTAGTGGATCTTGGAAAATCATCTGAATATCATTACGGACTGCTTTCCATTCTTTTGCATTTTGTTCCGTAAGCTCTTTACCTAACCATAAAATATTGCCCTTTGAACTTTCTACTAGCCCAATAATCGCTCGTGCGAGTGTTGATTTCCCACAACCTGATTCGCCTACAATACCTAAAGTTTCACCTTCATATAAATTAAAAGAGACATTATTAACCGCTTTTAATGTTTGGTGCTTCGGAAAGAGTAAAGATTTTGTATCTTTAATTTTAAAGTGAACACTTAATTCCTTTACTTCTAAGATAACTTTTTTCTCAGTTGTCATTATGCATTCCCTCTTATTAGTTCCTCTGCTGATATAAAACAGGCACGCAGACGTTGATCGGGTAATCTATCTAAATTTGGTGTTTTTAAGCAATTTTGAGTCGCTTTTAGGCAACGAGGTTGGAAAGGACAACCACTTGGTAAATGGAGTAGATTAGGCGGATTACCCGGAATAGTCAGAAGTTCTTCGCCTTGTTCATCTAAACGAGGCACGGCTTTAATTAGTCCCATTGAATAAGGATGACTTGGGGTATAGAAAATTTGCTCTGCTGTACCATATTCCATTGTACGACCCGCATACATCACAAGGACATTATCACAGATACCTGCAACTACGCCTAAATCGTGAGTAATCATAATAATAGCAGTATTAAATTCAGTCTTTAGCTCGTTTAATAAGGTCATAATTTGAGCTTGTACTGTTACATCTAATGCTGTTGTTGGCTCATCTGCAATCAGTAATTTAGGGCGACATAATAATGCCATTGCAATCATTACACGTTGACGCATTCCCCCAGAAAATTCGTGTGGATACATATTCATACGTTTGCGTGCTTCTGGCATTTTTACTGCATCAAGCATTCGTACCGCTTCTTCAAAGGCGGTATTACGATCCATTCCTTTATGTAGCATTAGCACTTCCATTAATTGTTCACTAATTTTCATATAAGGATTAAGAGAGGTCATTGGATCTTGAAATATCATCGCAATTTGTTCTGCACGTAGCCGATTTAATTGTGATTCAGGTAGATTCAGAATTTCTTCCCCATTAAATTTTGCACTTCCTGAAATTCGACCGTTATCTGCAAGTAATCCCATTAAAGCGAAGGCAGTTTGTGATTTTCCAGAACCTGATTCACCTACAATACCTAACGTTTCTCCCGCATTTAATGAAAAAGTTAAATTATTGACCGCCGTTACATCGCCATCAGGTGTTTTGAAGGTAACACGCAAGTCTTGTACATCGAGTAGTAAGTTATTTGTTATCATCTTTCTCTCCAAGCGATTGTATTAGCGATCTTTCGGATCAAGGGCATCACGTAAACCATCACCTATAAAGTTAAAACAAAATAAGGTGATGACTAAGAATAAAGCTGGAAAAACCAATAACCAAGGCGCTGCTTCCATTGATTTAGCCCCATCGTTTAATAATCCGCCCCAGCTACTTAATGGCTCTTGAGTACCTAGTCCTAAGAAACTTAAAAATGATTCAAATAAAATCATTCCAGGTACCAGTAATGAGGCATATACGACGACAACGCCGAGAACATTAGGCACAATATGACGCCAAACAATTTGACGTGATGGAACACCACATACAATTGCGGCTTCAATAAATTCTTTTTGTTTAATGCTCAGTGTTTGACCTCTGACAATCCTTGCCATATCTAACCAAGATACCATTCCTATTGCCACAAAAATTAAGAAAATATTGCGACCAAAGAAAGTAACTAATAAGATGACAAAAAACATAAACGGAAAGGAGTTGAGAATTTCTAAAAAACGCATCATAAAGGTATCAACTTTGCCACCAATATATCCTGAGGTTGCACCATATAACGTGCCGACTAATACCGCAATTAATGCCCCTGCAATGCCGACGAGTAATGAAATACGACCGCCGATGGCGACACGAACAAGTAAATCTCGACCTGACGTATCTGTACCAAAATAGTGCATCGTTTCCCATTCTGGTGGGATTGACATAGCCCCAAAATCAAGCTCATCATAAGGGTAGGGCATAAGCATTGGTGCAAAAATAACAAATAGTGCAATACAAAATAGTACAAATAAACTAGTAAGTGCAGCTTTGTTATGGAAAAAACGGCGGCGAGCATCTTGCCATAAGCTTCGACCTTCAATGGTTTCAAGTCTTTCTGTTACCGATTCAAGTAGTTCAGTATCTTTTTGATTCTTTAACATCTTGTTTGTTCCTATGACAACGATAAATTAATAACGAATTTTGGGATCAATCATTGCATATAAAATATCTACAATGGCATTGAATACGATAGTCAATGCTCCCACTAAAATAGTTAAACTGAGTACTAAGGAGTAATCTCGATTTAATGCTCCATTAACAAAAAGTTGTCCAATACCAGGAATACCAAAAATGCTTTCAATTACCATTGAACCAGTAATAATCCCAACAAATGCTGGTCCCATATAAGAGATAACGGGCAATAAGGCAGGACGCAATGCGTGTTTAATTAAAATACGACGCATTGGTAAACCTTTTGCCTTTGCTGTGCGTATAAAATTGGAATGTAATACTTCAATCATTGAGCCACGAGTAATACGAGCAATACTGGCTATATAGGATAGACAGAGTGCAAACATTGGCATTAACATAAATTCAAAGTTTCCGCCTTCCCAGCCTCCAGATGGTAAGAGTTTTAGGGTCACGGAAAAGAGAAGAATTAAAAGCGGTGCAACCACAAAGCTCGGTATGACAACCCCTGTCATTGCAAAGGTCATAATAAAATAATCAAGCCATTTATTCTGATTGAGTGCAGCCATTGCTCCTGCACTAATCCCTAATATTAATGCAATTAAAAAAGCTGATATACCCAATTTAAATGATACGGGAAACGAAGCGGATACAAGCTGATTAACCGTATAATCTTTATATTTAAATGAAGGACCAAAGTCGCCATGAGCAAGATCTTTTAAATAAATAAAATATTGCTTATGAAGTGGCTCATTTAGATGGTACTTAGCTTCAATATTTGCAATTACTTCAGGTGGATAATTTTTTTCACTAGTAAATGGACTACCTGGAGCTAACCGCATCATAAAAAATGAAATTGTAATTAAAATAAAAAGTGTTGGAATCGCCTGTAAAAGACGACGAAGAATTAATTTAAACATACAAGATAATCCAATCCAAACATCGTAAAATGTAAAAAAGAATAAATAAAAGTGCGGTCGGTTTTGACCGCACTTTATTAAGAAATTAAAAATTAATGTTTAATTAAATAAACATCTTTTAAATAGTAGTTTTGTGCTGGATGATTTACGGCAAAACCTTTTACGTAAGGTTTCATCATACGTGGAGTTACATAATAGTATATTGGGATTAATGCAGCATCCTCATCCAATAATTTTTCAAGTTTCGCATAAACATTCGCTCGACCTTCATCTGTTTCTTCTTGGTAAACGGATTTCAATAAAGCATCGTATTCTGCACTTTTATAGAATGCGGTATTATTACTACTATTTGATAAATAGTAAGTTAAGAATGTGGTAGCTTCATTATAGTCAGCACACCAACCTGCACGGGCAATATCATAGTTTGCTTGATGACGAGAATCAACATAGGTTTTCCATTCTTGATTTTCTAGTTTTATATCAACCACACCATTTAAATTTTTCTTCCAAATTGATGAAGCAGCAATAGCAATTTTCTTGTGATTATCGGAGGTGTTATATAACAAATTAATTGTTAATGGATTAGCTTTATCAAATCCCGCTTCTTTCAATAATTCAACCGCTTTTTTGTTACGTTCTGCTTGTGATAATTTAGTCCACTCAGGCATTGCAATTTTTTCCCCTCCATTAATGTAACTTGGGGTAAAGGCATAAGCGGGCTGTTGACCTTGAGCCATTACTTTTTCAGCAATAATGTTACGATCGATAGCCATTGATAGTGCTTTTCTTACACGAACATCATTAAATGGTGCTTTAGTATGATTGATTTCATACTGATAAGTACATAATGAAGGTGGCGTATAAACTTCATTTGGATATTCGGATTTTAATTTTGAAAATAACTCGGTTGGTAATTCGTGGTTAGTTATATCTAAATCTCCAGCTCGATAGCGAGAAACATCTGTATTAGATGAGCTAATTGGATAAAGTGTTACGTTAGTTAGTACGGTTTTTTCATTATTCCAATAAAACTCATTTGGTATCATTTCTAATTTTTCATTGATGATCCAGTTGCTAAGTTTAAATGCACCATTACCAACGATATTGTTTACATCTGTCCATTTATCACCAAATTTTTCAATAATTTTTTTGTTTACTGGAGATAAAACGTAATGTTCTGTTAATTTATCTGCATAAGGAACACTTTCAGATAGGGTTAGCTCTAAAGTATGATCGTCAAGTGCTTTTACGCCTAGTTCCGTTACTGGTTTTTTACCTGCGACAACATCAGAGGCATTTAGTAATTTTAAATATTGTAAATAACTTGCATAAGGAGAAGCTGTGTTTGGATCGGCTAAACGTTGAAAGCCAAATACAAAATCTTCCGCAGTAACAGGTTCTCCGTTAGACCATTTTCCGTTTTTGCGAAGATGGAATGTCCAAGTTTTAAAATCATCACTATGTTCCCACTTTTCCGCTGCACCCGGAATAATATGTCCTTTATCATCAGAGATAACTAATGTTTCAAATAATTGGCGTAAAACTAATGATTCCGGCACACCTTCTACTTTATGTGGATCAATCGAAGTAGGATCTGTTCCATTGTTTATTCTCAATTCTTGTTTTTCTGCAAGTACAGTACCTACTGGCACTTCTGCGGTAAATGCACTTTGTGCAGAGAAAATACTAAAAGCACTTGCTAGTGCAATATTGATTAATGTTTTTTTCGTTGTGTTTGTCATAGTTTTTCCTTTCTTTTGAGAGTAAAAAGAGTTTTTACTTATAAATGAAAATATTATTGATGTAAAGAGTTTAAACCATTATTTATGTTATCTTTTTAGGATTATTTGATTAATATGCAATATATATCTTTTTCATTATGATATTTTTAATTTTTTATTGATAAAGTAAGTTATAATTTACATTCGGTTTGTATTAGAAATAGTTATTGTGTAAAATTTCTAGCAGTTTTCATATAAAAAGTTATAATTTCCTTTGACTAATTGACGATCAAAAGGTAATATTCACGCCCTATGCAAAAGGTAAAATTACCCCTAACTACTGACCCAGTAAAAGATGCTCAGCGTAGATTGGATTACGATGGTTACTATTCTATCAGCCAGCTACCTCGTCTTGCGGAGTCAGTGAGTAAAGTGCTCAGCGATGCACAGGTTTCATTATCGTTTTTTATTGATCCACAAAAATTGGTGGTGATGAAAGGTCAGGCGACTGTTGAGGTTGAATTAGAATGTCAACGTTGTCAGAATCCTTTTA
This sequence comes from Bisgaardia hudsonensis, assembly GCF_004345785.1. Taxonomy (GTDB): domain Bacteria; phylum Pseudomonadota; class Gammaproteobacteria; order Enterobacterales; family Pasteurellaceae; genus Bisgaardia; species Bisgaardia hudsonensis. Next base: position 12,234 of record NZ_SLXI01000005.1, on the reverse strand, counting down.
TACAAACATTAAGCTGTGATTTTATTTACAGCCCCGTTTCTAATTTGGATCAAGCCGATGAATTACCAGAAATTTATGAACCAATAGAATTTAATGCATTTGGGGAAATAGATTTAGTTGGTATTGTAGAAGATGAACTTATTGTGACGCTTCCTATTATACCAATGCATTCATCTGAACACTGTGAAGTGTCCGTGGCTGAACAGGTTTTTGGCGAATTGCCGGAAGAATTGGCAAAAAAACCGAACCCGTTCGCTGTATTAGCTAGTTTAAAGAAAAAGTAAATTTAGGAGTATAGCCAATGGCTGTTCAACAAAATAAAAAATCTCGTTCACGTCGTGATATGCGTCGTTCTCATGATGCTTTAACTACTGCTGCTGTATCTGTAGATAAAGCAACTGGTGAAACTCATTTACGTCACCACGTAACTGCAGATGGTTACTATCGTGGTCGTAAAGTAATTAATAAGTAATTTATTATTACTTAAGGACATTACTTGACTCGTCTAACCATTGCGTTAGATGTAATGGGCGGGGACATAGGTCCCCGTGTTACTATCCCTGCATCTATAAAAGCGTTAGAGAACGATCCAGATTTGTTTCTTCTTCTGTTTGGTGATCGTCATCAAATAGTGCCCTTGCTCAATAATCTTTCTTCCGATATTCGTACTAGGTTGACGATTTGTCATACTTCTCACGAGATAAAAAATAATCAAGATTTATCTTTCGCATTACGCCATAGTAAAGGTTCTTCAATGAGATTAGCTATTGAGGCTGTTCAACGTGGAGAAGCTAAGGCTTGTGTTAGTGCTGGGAATACGGGGGCTTTAATGGGATTATCAAAAATTATTTTACAACCATTAAAAGGTATTGAACGACCAGCCTTAATTTCTATTTTGCCGACGATGCAAGGTGAGCGTAGTGTTATGCTAGATTTAGGTGCAAATATAAATTGTAGTGCTGAGAATCTATATCAATTTGCACTAATGGGAACAATTTTTGCTGAAAATTGTTTAGGGTTAGTTTACCCTAGAATAGCCTTGCTAAATATTGGTATTGAAGAAATCAAAGGAAATAAATTGATTAAAGATACTGCTGAAATATTAAAGCAAAAAACGACATTAAATTATATTGGTTTTATTGAGGGTGATTCGTTACTTAATGGTAAGGCTGATATTATTGTTCATGATGGGTTTGTTGGAAACATCGCATTAAAGACAATAGAAGGTGTAATAAAAAATATGATTTCTTTATTCAAAGGCGATAGTTCAGTGAATAAAACAAATCATATTTGTAAATCAATTTTTGGAAAATTGATGAAAAATTTATTTTTAAAAGGAAGTTATCAGAGATTAAAAAATATTAATCCTGATCAATATAACGGTGCATCTTTAATTGGCTTAAATTCTGTTGTTGTAAAAAGTCATGGTAGTGCAAATATTGATGCTTTTTCCTATGCAATTGCTGATGCCGCATTACAAGCCCGCCAAAATATTCCCAACAAAATTTTAGTTGGATTAGAGAAATATTAATTGATTAATTTATGAAAATTTATTTGAGATATATATATGTATAGTAGAATTTTAGCTACCGGAAGTTATTTACCTGAACAAATTAGGACAAATGCTGATTTGGAAAAAATGGTGGAAACATCAGATGAGTGGATTACCACAAGATCTGGTATTAAAGAACGGCGTATCGCAAAAGATAATGAAACTGTTGCCACAATGGGATTTGAAGCAGCGAAGAAATGTTTTGATATTGCACATATTGATCCAAATGAAATTGATTTAATCGTGGTTGGAACAACGACCCATTCACACGCCTATCCAAGTGCAGCCTGTCAAATTCAAGGAATGCTTGGAATTGATAATGCAATTTCTTTTGATGTTGCGGCGGCTTGTACAGGATTTATCTATGCATTGAGTGTAGCGGATCAGTTTATTCGCACAGGAAAAATTAGAAAAGCATTAGTCATAGGATCGGATCTTAATTCTCGAAATTTAGATAATTCTGATCGTGGAACTGTTATTTTATTTGGTGATGGTGCAGGAGCAGTTATTTTAGAGGCATCAGAGCAACAAGGGATTATTTCTACCCATTTACATGCAAAATCAGATCAAAGTGGCATATTAGTTCTTCCACAATTAGAAAGAGGAGTTGAGCATTCTGGATTTATTCAAATGCAAGGTAATGAAACCTTTAAATTAGCTGTTCGTGAATTGGCAAATGTTGTAGAGGAAACTCTACAAGAAAATGATTTAGACAAGAAAGATCTTGATTGGCTAGTTCCACATCAAGCTAATTTACGAATTATTAGTGCAACAGCTAAAAAATTAGATATGGATATGTCACAAGTTGTCATCACTTTAGATCGCTATGGTAATACAAGTGCAGCAACGGTTCCGACGGCTTTAGATGAGGCGGTTAGAGATGGGCGTATTCAACGTGGTCAACTATTGTTGTTAGAGGCATTTGGTGGTGGTTGGACTTGGGGTTCAGCACTAGTTAGATTTTAAGAATATTTGATATAATTTATAAAATAATAATTAATAATATGGGATAAATATTATGAAAAAATTTGCAATAGTATTTCCTGGTCAAGGATCTCAAACTGTTGGTATGCTATCTGATCTTGTTACAGAATTTCCAGTTGTACTTGATACATTTAAAAAAGCATCGGATGTATTAGGTTATGATTTATGGAAACTTATCCAAGAAGGTCCCATAGAAGAATTAAATAAGACTTGGAAAACACAACCTGCACTTTTGACTGCATCTGTTGCTGTTTTTGAAGTTTTTAAACAAAAATATCCACATCTAAAACCTGAGTTAATGGCTGGGCATAGTTTAGGTGAGTATTCAGCTTTAGTTTGTTCCGGTGTTATTGATTTTCAAGATGCGATTAAGTTAGTTGAATTAAGAGGAAAATTGATGCAACAAGCTGTACCTGAAGGTGTTGGTGCGATGTATGCAATTATTGGATTAGATAATGAAAGTATCATTCAAGCTTGTACAGAGGCAGCACAAGGCGAGGTTGTTTCTGCTGTTAATTTTAATTCACTTGGACAAGTTGTTATTGCAGGAAATAAAGCGGCTGTTGAGCGTGCAGCGGTACTCTGTAAAACTTTAGGCGCGAAAAGAGCCTTGCCATTACCTGTGAGTGTACCTTCACATTGTAGCTTAATGAAACCAGCAGCAGATCAACTTGCTATTTCTCTAGAGAGTATTGCTATTAAATCACCGGTAATACCTGTGATAAATAATGTTGATGTCAAGAAAGAAGATGGTATTAATGAAATTCGAGATGCATTAGTTCGCCAACTTTATAGCCCTGTACGTTGGACGGAAACAGTAGAAAAAATGTATCAAGCTGGTATTGAGGTATTAGTTGAAGTTGGTCCAGGTAAGGTATTATCAGGATTAACAAAACGTATTAATACAAATTTAAATTCAGCTTCCGTTAATGATATTAAATCGTTAGTGATGCTTGGTGATATTTTAAGTTAATTATCTGCATATCATAAAATTTGGAGAAAATAATGGAAAATCAAATTGCTTTAGTGACTGGTGCAACTCGCGGAATTGGGCGTGCAATAGCAGAAGAATTAGTTTCAAAAGGTATTTTTGTAATTGGTACAGCAACTTCTGATAAAGGTGCAGAGGCCATTTCATCTTACCTAGGTGAAAAAGGGAAAGGCTTAGTTTTAAATGTTGCTGATATAGAGTCTATTGAAACAGTTTTAAAGAAAATTAAAGAAGATTTTGGTGATATTGATATTTTAGTAAATAACGCTGGGATTACCCGTGATAATTTATTAATGAGAATGAAAGATGAAGAATGGTTTGATATTTTACAAACTAATTTAACCTCCGTTTATCGCTTATCAAAAGCAATGTTGCGTACTATGATGAAAAAACGTTATGGACGAATTATTAATATAGGTTCTGTTGTTGGTTCTATGGGGAATCCAGGGCAAACTAACTATTGTGCAGCTAAAGCTGGGCTTATTGGCTTTAGTAAATCTTTAGCAAAAGAAGTTGCAGCAAGGGGCATTACTGTAAATGTTGTTGCTCCAGGATTTATTGCGACAGATATGACGGAAGTGCTTTCTGAAGAACAAAAATCGGGTATTTTAGCTAATGTACCAGCTGGACGTTTAGGTGAACCTAAGGAAATAGCAAAAGCAGTGGCATTTTTGGCATCAGAAGATGCGAGTTATATTACAGGCATTACATTGCATGTAAATGGTGGGTTATATTTATCGTAATTTCTTAATTCATCGTTGACTAGTCTAGAAATATGATTAGCTTAATGCTAGAATGGCTGAAGGAAAGAGTGATTTCTATTAGGTGTTTATTGTTGAGGTTTGACCTTGTAAAAATAGGTTGCAACTTCAGAAAAAATGAATACACTATGTAATTATTATTTTATCGCTAACTATAAATAGGAAAAAAGCAAAATGAGCATTGAAGAGCGCGTAAAAAAAATCATCGTTGAACAGTTAAGTGTAAAAGAAGAAGATGTAAAATCTGAAGCTTCATTTATTGAAGATTTAGGTGCTGATTCTTTAGATACAGTTGAATTGGTAATGGCGTTAGAAGAAGAATTTGATATTGAAATTCCTGATGAAGACGCAGAAAAAATTACCACAGTACAATCTGCGATTGATTACGTTCAAAATAATCAATAATTTAGATTTAAAGAATAGTATTTTTTCTCAAATAATTGTTAATATTTGAGATTTATAAAAGCAAGGTTTGAATAATTTCAATCCTTGTTTTTTTATGTTCAAATTTTCCCTTTTCCCTTTTTTTCTTTCATAATTTGGTGTTTTATTTTTTATAAACTTTTGCTTAGTATTATATTTATAGATATTTAAAGGTTAATCTGGATTTTCAGATAGAATTCCATTTTGGTATTTAGATTGATGAAAATAATTAAGCATTTCTTATTTGCTAGGGAGATATAAAAGATATTTATTATTTTAAAAATGTTTAATGCTATGATTAAGGTGGAATGGGAATATATTGTGCTATAAAATAATGGATGTAAGTATTTAATTTCTATGTAGCTATACTAGAATTAATAAATTATTTTTATGTTAATTAATTGGAGTGAAAAATGATAAATAGACGACGTTTTATTCAAATTGGTGCTAGTGCTATGTTGGTACTTGGTTCTAATCGCTATGGTTGGTCTCTATCCTCTTCAGCAAATGCTGTAAAATTAAGAATTGTAGCAACAACAGATCTCCATAGTTTTTTGACTGATTTTGATTATTATAAAGATGAATCAACAAAAAAATTCGGTTTTACTCGTACTGCTACCTTAATTGAACAAGCGAGAAAAGAAGTAAAAAATAGTGTTCTGGTTGATAATGGGGATTTAATACAAGGAAATCCTATTGCTGATTATCAGGTTAGTATGGGTCATAAGAAAGGGCAATCTAATCCAGCAATTGATGTGCTTAATTTTATGAAGTACGATGTAGGAACATTAGGAAACCATGAGTTTAATTATGGTTTATCTTATCTTGATTCTGCAATTCAGCAAGCTAATTTTCCCATCATTAATGCTAATGTTGTAAAACCAAATACTGATACACCTGTTTATCAACCTTATTTTATCCAAGAGAAAATAGTAATCGATGAGCTAGGCAATGAACAAAAAATAAAAATTGGTTATATTGGATTTGTACCCCCTCAAATTATGATATGGGATAAGGCAAATTTAGATGGTAAAGTTGATGCTAAAGATATTGTGAAGACCGCAGAACGATTTGTGCCTATTTTAAAAGAGAAAGGCGCTGATATTATTGTTGCGCTTGCACATACAGGACCATCAGATGAACCTTATCAAGAAGGTGCGGAGAATTCGGCATTTTATCTTGCTGATGTGAAAGGTATTGATGCGGTTATTTTTGGGCATGCTCATCGTTTATTCCCTAATAAAGAATTTATAAAATCACCTAATGCAGATATTGAAAAAGGGACTATTAAAGGTATTCCTGAAAGTATGGCGGGTTATTGGGGGAATAATATTAGTGTTGTTGATTTAACTTTGGCAAAAGATCAAGGTAAATGGATTGTTGCTGATGGTAGTGCCGCATTACGTCCTATTTATGATATTGAGAAAAAAGAATCAACGGTTGAGAATCATCCTGAAGTGGTTGCATTACTGAAACCAGTACACGAGGCGACAAGAGCTTTTGTTTCACAGCCTATAGGAAAAGCGACTGATAATATGTACAGTTATTTAGCATTAATACAAGATGATCCTACGGTACAAATTGTCAATTTAGCTCAAAAAGCTTATGCTGAAAATGTTGTGAAAAATTTACCAGAATTAAAAGGATTGCCAGTTTTAAGTGCTGGTGCTCCTTTTAAGGCTGGCGGTCGTAAAAATGATCCTACGGGTTATACCGAGGTTAATAAAGGCAATTTAACTTTTAGAAATGCTGCAGATTTATATCTGTATCCAAATACGTTGGTGATTGTAAAAGTAACTGGGGAAGAATTAAAAGAGTGGTTAGAATGTAGTGCAGGTATGTTTAATCAAATTGATATAAATACAGAAAATACACAGTATTTACTCGATTGGACAGGATTTAGAACCTATAATTTTGATGTAATCGATGGTATTGAGTACCAATATGATATTACACAACCAGCTCGTTATGATGGTGACTGTAAGCTTATTAATAAGAATGCACATCGAGTGATTAACTTAACTTATCAAGGTCAGTCAATTGATCCTAATGCTGAGTTTTTAATTGCAACAAATAATTATCGAGCATATAGTAACAAATTCCCTGGAACAGGAAGTAGCCATATTGTTTTCGCAGCACCTGATGAAAATCGTCAAATTTTGGCAAACTATATTACTGATGAAAGTCAGAAAAAAGGTCAAGTAAGCCCTAATGCAGATAAAAATTGGCGTATAGCTCCTATTGATAGTAAATTAAAATTAGATATTCGAGTGGAAACCTCTCCTAGTGAGAAAGCAAAGCGATTTATTCAAGAAAAAGCACAGTATCCAATGAAATTTATTGAACATGATGATATAGGGTTTGCAGTATATCAAATTGATTTGAGTAAATAATTTATTCTTGAAATATTGATTAAAATTATATGATTTAATCTATAAGTTAAATTATAAGGGCTGAATTATTTCAGCCCTTATTTGATTTTAAGATATATCTGTTTTCTTTTATAAGCGAATTAGTGATTATTTTGCGATAGATCAACGAGGTAATTCTTTTTTAAAAAAGTAATAAATAGATAAGTTTTTTTCTATTATGATATTAACCCTAGTTACAATATATACGAGGATATTATGTTATATTTAGAATTTCTATTTTTACTTTTAATGCTTTACACTGGTAGTCGCTTTGGTGGTATTGGGCTTGGTGTTGTTTCTGGTATTGGACTGGCTATTGAGGTTTTTGTTTTCCGAATGCCAGTAGGGAAGGCTCCCGTTAATGTGATGTTGATTATCTTGGCTGTAGTAACTTGTGCATCAATTTTAGAAGCTGCTGGTGGCTTGAAATTTATGTTGCAAATAGCAGAAAAGATTTTGAGAAGTAATCCTAAACGAGTGACTATTTTAGGTCCGATAGTGACTTATATAATGACATTTATGTTAGGTACAGGTCATTCGGTTTATTCTATTATGCCAATTATTGGTGATGTAGCATTGAAGAATAATATTCGTCCAGAACGTCCTATGGCTGCCTCATCTATTGCCTCGCAGCTTTCAATTACCTCAAGTCCTTTATCTGCAGCAGTTGTGTATTATCTTGGGCAGATTACAAAAATGCCAGGTTTTGAGCATATAACTTTACTTAATATTATTAGCGTTACGGTACCTGCAACATTTGCTGGAACAATTGCTCTCGCTTTGTATAGTTTACGCAGAGGAAAGGAATTAGTTGATGATCCTGAATATCAACGTCGTTTGCAAGATCCAGTATGGAAAGAGCGTATTCTAAATACAACGAGCACTACTTTAAATGAAGTTTTACCGCCCGCCGCAAAACTTTCAGTTTATTTATTCCTACTTTCCTTAGTCTCTATAGTCGTAGTTGCGATGATTCCAGATATTCGAACTATTGGAGAGGGAGCAAAACCAATTTCAATGTCGTTGATTATTCAAATGATGATGTTGTGTTTTGGTGGGATCATTTTACTTGCAACTAAAACAAATCCACAAATAGTCCCTAATGGTGTAGTATTCAAATCAGGTATGGTTGCAGCTATTGCCATTTTTGGTATTGCATGGATGAGTGATACTTATTTCCAGTTTGCGATGCCGCAGTTTAAGGCTGGAATTACGGAAATGGTTCAGACTTATCCTTGGACATTTGCACTTGCTTTATTTGCAGTTTCAGTCGTTATTAATAGCCAAGCTGCAACTGCGGTTATGATGTTGCCTGTTGGTATCGGTTTAGGGTTACCAGCTCCATTATTAATTGGGTTAATGCCTGCTACCTATGGATATTTCTTTATTCCTAATTATCCATCAGATATTGCGACAGTAAACTTTGATGTAACAGGAACAACAAAAATAGGTAAATTCTATTTTAACCATAGTTTTATGGTACCTGGGTTAATAGGTGTTGTAACAGCTTGTTTGGTTGGGGTGGCTATTGCTGAAATTATTATTCGTTAGTGTTAGTCATTAGGATAGTAAAAAAACACCCCAAATCTTGCATCCAAGTTTGGGGTGAATATCAATCAGAGTAGTTTTTTAGAATTAATTAAGAACGTTTCATTATATTGAAAAATTCTTCATTAGTTTTTGCAACCATTAGTTTATCAATCAAGAATTCCATTGCTTCAGCTTCGCCCATAGGATGAAGGATTTTGCGGAGAATCCACATTTTTTGTAATTCATCAGGGGTAGTAAGTAGATCTTCTTTACGTGTTCCTGAACGATTAAAGTCGATAGCTGGGAATACTCGTTTCTCTGCAATTTTACGAGAAAGGTGCAATTCCATATTACCTGTACCTTTAAATTCTTCAAAGATAACTTCGTCCATTTTGGAACCTGTATCAACAAGAGCGGTCGCAATAATTGTTAAACTTCCACCTTCTTCCACATTACGAGCGGCACCAAAGAAACGTTTTGGTCTATGTAACGCATTGGCATCAACCCCACCTGAAAGAATTTTTCCTGAAGCTGGCGTTACTGTATTGTAAGCTCGAGCAAGACGAGTAATACTATCAAGTAAAATAATAACGTCTTTTTTATGTTCAACAGAGCGTTTTGCTTTTTCGATTACCATTTCGGCTACTTGAACGTGACGAGAAGCTGGCTCATCAAAAGTTGAGGCAATTACTTCACCTTTTACGGAGCGTTGCATTTCAGTTACTTCTTCTGGTCGTTCATCAATCAATAAGACAATTAATTCACATTCAGGATAGTTATGTGTAATGCTTTGTGCAATATTTTGTAGCAACATAGTTTTACCCGCTTTAGGAGGGGCGACAATTAAACCACGTTGTCCTTTACCAATAGGAGAAGCTAAATCAAGAATACGAGCAGTGAGGTCTTCTGTAGAACCGTTACCTCTTTCCATTCTTAGGCGAGAGTTTGCATGTAATGGTGTTAAGTTTTCAAAAAGGATTTTACTACGAGATACTTCAGGTTTGTCATCATTGACTCGATCTACTTTTAATAAGGCAAAATAGCGTTCACTTTCTTTTGGTGGTCTGATTTTTCCATCAATTTTATCACCTGTTTGTAGATTGAAACGTCTTATTTGACTTGGTGAGACATAGATATCATCAGGACCTGCTAGATAAGAGCTATCAGCAGAGCGTAAGAAACCGAAACCATCAGGTAAAATTTCTAAGACTCCGCCACCGAAAATATCCTCACCGCTTTTAGCATGTTGCTTTAGGATGGCGAAGACAATATCTTGTTTACGTAAGCGGGCAAGGTTTTCTAAACCCATTTGTGTCTCACCCAATTTAACTAAATCTGAGACGGGGGTATTTTTTAGTTCTGTTAAATGCATAATTTGAAATGTTTTATAAGATTAGCTTATGTTATGAATAATAATAGTTTAGTAGGAATTGACTTTTTATAGTCTTCAGAATGGCGCTAAAGTTATCATTAAATCGATATCCTGTCTAGTTTATTAAAGAAAAAATTACAAAAGTGCGGTTATTTTTTGAGGATTTTTGTAGTTCGTGCTATTCTTTAACCCATGATTATCAATTTTAATATCTTATGCAAAATAACCATTTAAGCAAAATCCGTTTTACTGACCTTCCATTAAACAATAAAATTCTCAGCTCACTTGTTGAAAAAGGATTTGAGTTTTGTACACCTATTCAAGCATTGTCGTTACCCATTAGTTTGGCGGGACGAGATGTCGCTGGTCAAGCTCAAACAGGGACGGGAAAAACTATGGCGTTTTTAACCGCAACTTTTCATCATTTACTGACGAATGACAATAAAAATACAAACAATTCCCAGCCAAGAGCATTGATCCTCGCACCTACACGAGAACTTGCTGTACAAATTAGTAATGATGCAGAATTATTATCACAAGCAACAGGATTAAAGATTGCTTTAGCTTATGGTGGTGATGGTTATGATAAACAACTACAAGCCATAGAAAAGGGCGTTGATATTTTAATTGGTACCACAGGTCGTGTGATTGATTATGTTAAGCAAGGTATTATTAACCTTGATCATATTCAAGTAGCCGTATTAGATGAAGCCGATCGTATGTTTGACCTTGGTTTCATTAAAGATATTCGTTATTTATTACGTAAATGCCCTTCTCCTAAACAACGTTTGACGATGTTATTTTCAGCAACCTTATCACATAAGGTTCGTGAATTAGCTTTTGAAGATATGAATGATCCTGAGTATATTGAGATTGAACCATTACAAAAAACAGGGCATCGCATAAAAGAGGAATTATTTTACCCTTCTAATAAAGATAAAATGGCATTATTAATGACATTATTAGAAGAGGAATGGCCTGAGCGTTGTATTATTTTTGCTAATACGAAACATCGTTGTCAGCAAATTTGGGGACATTTATCTGCGGATGGTCATCGTGTAGCTTTATTGACAGGCGATGTGGCTCAGAAAAAACGATTATCATTGTTAAAGCAATTTACTGATGGTGATTTAGATATTCTTGTCGCAACCGATGTGGCGGCTAGAGGGTTACATATTCCTGATGTGACTCATGTGTTTAATTATGACTTACCTGATGATCGAGAAGATTATGTCCACCGTATAGGACGTACTGGTCGAGCGGGAGAAAGTGGTGTGTCAATTAGTTTTGCTTGTGAAGAATATGCAATGAATTTAACAGCGATAGAAGAATATATTGGACATCATATTCCTGTAAGTCAATATGATCCACAATCGTTGTTGACTGATTTGCCTCGACCAAATAAATTAAAACGCAACGTTCCATTGAATAAGAATAAAAATCCAAAATTTAGAAAAAAGATAAAAAATAACCGTACTATTTAAATTACTTCATAGCATAGATAGGTTTAGACTGTTTAAAATTATATTATATTGTGCGCTGTATTTTTGCGAGCTTAAATTCTTGGTCCATTTCTTTCGTTTTCATATTTTATCTAGTGTAAGTGGAATAATTTGATGTTTGAATTATAAGCATAAAGGACAAGAAGAATAGTTTTTTATAGGCGATCGTAACTAAAGGACGAAAAATGGTCAAAAATATTGTGTTTTTTGACTATTTTGTATTTACCGCCCTAAAATTTCATCAATTAATCTCTTTTTCTGTTTCAATTCTAATCCATTATGACACCTTAATCGCTGTTTTAAATGTCCAAAATTTCCTTTTCTTTGATGTGTTTGGCATGTTTAAGATAAGATGTTTTTGATAAGTAAATAGGTAAAGTAGATTGGTTTTTAAGCGTCTAAAAGCATTTCTTAAACGCCTATGTGCTATGTATGTGTATAGTGAGATTTACCTGTTTCAAGATTTAATCTACATTCATTATAATACTATTCATATTTATCAAACCATTGCTCTAAAAAGTCTCTAAATTGTATTTCTGTAACTTGTGTGAGTAAATTAGTGATTAACCATAAATCTTTTACAACAACTTTTTTAGCGTGTTTTGATAGATACCTTTGGGTAAAATTTGATAAAATTAACAAAACTGAGCGGGATAGATAGAATGATAAGCTTTTAATTAAACCACGTCGTTCATCACAAACTATCCC
>NZ_SLXI01000004.1:208611-231652 GCF_004345785.1 Bisgaardia hudsonensis | reverse complement strand
AGAACAAAAAACGACACGAGCATTTTCTTCTGACAACGTCGTGTCGTTGTGGGGCGTATTATAGATATCTCATCAAACTTTGCAAGTACTTTTTTAAAAAAATTTTAAAATTTTGACTGAAAGAATATTTTTCGATCATTATATATAAATTTTTTAATCAAAAGTGATTATTTATTCAATGTTCTGATTAAATTAGGTAACTCTGAAATAGAATTTATTACATAATCAGCAAAATTTATACTTTCTTCCGTTATAGGCTTTCCAGTTCTTACTAATACCTTATTTTTTATTCCCGCATTAATCCCAGCTTGCATATCTTCTTTTTTATCTCCAACCATAAAAGATATACTTGGATCAATATTAAAATCACTAATAGCCTGCTCAAACATACCTGTTTTAGGTTTTCGGCAATTACAATCAACTTTAAATTCACCTATTCCATTTATATGATGTGGACAATAGTAAATTCCATCAAGATCAACACCACGATCTGCTAATGACCAATCCATCCATTCTGTTAATTGTAAAAATTGCGCCTCAGAAAAATAACCTCTAGCAATCCCTGATTGATTAGTCACGAGAATAAGTAAATAGCCTAATTCTTTTAATTCCTTCAAAGATTCGATACAACCATCAATAAATTGAAATTGATCTATTTGGTGTACATAACCATAATCAATATTAATTGTACCATCACGATCTAAAAAAATAGCTTTTGTTGCTTTCCCCATATCTCTTTTCTCTTTATTAAAATTTGTATTGATTATCCTATGTAATAGCATCTTTAATCAATTTTAATTATATCTTATTAAAAAAAATTATATAAATTTAATAAAATAAATATTGACATAGCAATCTAGATGTCTAGAATGCTTATTAAAAGTCTAAAGGTAAAATAAGTTCAAATAAAAGGGTTATAATGATTAAATTAAAAAACATCAGTAAAATTTTTGATGTATCAGGAAAAAAACTGATAGCACTAGACAATGTCAGTCTTGAGATTCCTAAAGGTCAAATTTGTGGCGTCATTGGCGCCTCTGGTGCGGGAAAAAGTACCTTAATTCGTTGTGTAAATCTTCTTGAAGAACCATCTTCAGGAACAATTATAGTTGATGGAAAGGATCTTACTAAATTAAAAAATGCTGAATTAGTTAATGAGCGTCGCAATATTGGTATGATTTTCCAACATTTTAATTTATTAAGTTCAAGAACGGTCTTTAAAAATGTAGCTCTTCCATTGGAATTAGAGCATAAATCAAAAGAAGAAATTAAACAAAAAGTTGATGCTTTATTAGAATTAGTTGGATTGGTTGATAAAAAAAATGTATATCCATCTAACTTATCTGGAGGGCAAAAACAACGAGTGGCGATTGCTCGAGCATTAGCAAGTGAACCGAAGGTCTTGCTTTGTGATGAAGCAACCAGTGCGTTAGATCCAGCAACAACACAATCAATATTAAAATTATTAAAAGAAATTAACCGCACTTTAGGTATTACAATTCTTTTAATAACACACGAAATGGAAGTAGTAAAAAGGATTTGTGATCAAGTGGCGGTTATCGATCAAGGGAAACTAATTGAACAGGGTTCTGTGAGTGAAATATTTTCCAACCCAAAAACACAATTAGCAAAAGAATTCATTCGTTCGACATTCCATGTTACTTTACCTGAAGAATATATGGAAAAACTCACGAATAAACCAACGCATGAGAAATCATACCCAATAATGAAATTTGAATTCACTGGACGTACTGTTGATGCACCAATATTATCACAAGTGTCCAAAAAATTTGGGATTGATTTGAGTGTTTTAACCTCTCAAATTGATTACGCAGGTGGTATTAAATTTGGCTTTGTTATTGCGGAGCTAGAAGGGGATGAAGAAGCAATTACAAAAGCAAAAATATATTTAATAGAACAAAATGTAAAAATTGAGGTGTTAGGCTATGTTTGATCAATTATGGATCGATTTTACTAATGAATTAACTCCTAGAGTTTGGGAGCTTGTAGGTATTTCAACTTTTGAAACTATATATATGGGTATCATTGCAACATTATTTTCTGTCGTAGTGGGATTACCAATTGGATTGTTTGGATTCTTAACGGGACAAGGAAGAATCTTAGAACATAGTACATCACATAAAATATTAAATATGATTATTGATATCGGTCGTTCCGTCCCTTTTATCATATTATTAGTTATATTATTACCTTTTACTCGTATTGTAGTCGGGACTACATTAGGAACAACAGCAGCAATCGTTCCTTTAACAATAACCGCAATTCCATTCTTTGCACGACTCACATCAAATGCACTTTTAGAGATCCCTAGTGGATTAACAGAAGCAGCTAAATCAATGGGTGCAACAAATTGGCAAATTGTAACTAAATATTATTTACCAGAGTCAACACCTATTTTAATTAATGGAATAACGCTTACTCTGGTAGGTATTATAGGCTATTCTGCAATGGCAGGGGCTGTCGGCGGTGGTGGCTTAGGTAATCTTGCAATTACCTATGGTGAACATCGTAATATGGTCTATGTAAAATGGATCGCAACAATCATTATCGTATTAATCGTAATGTTAAGCCAAAAACTAGGTGATAGTTTAGCTAAACGCTTTGACCATCGATAATAAAAATAAAATATTATTAACACAACATATTAAAGAGGATTTACTTATGAAATTAACTAAATTATTAGGTCTTACTACAATTTTTTCTACAGCATTATTAGCGGGAATCGCTAATGCAAATCCATCAAGTGATGCGACACCAAGAAAATTAACTATTGGGGTAATGTCTGGCGCAGAAGCTCAAGTAACTGAAGTTGCGGCGAGAATAGCAAAAGAAAAATATAACATTGATGTAAAATTGGTTGAATTTACAGAATATACTTCACCAAATGATGCATTATCAAAAGGTGAATTGGATGCAAATGCATTCCAACATAAACCATATTTAGATACAGAAGTTGAACAAAGAGGATACAAACTAGCGATAGTAGGTAATACTTTCGTTTATCCTATCGCAGCTTATTCTAAAAAGATTAAAAACCTTTCTGAACTAAAAGATGGTGCTGTTGTTGCTGTACCAAACAATCCAAGTAATCTAGGAAGAGCATTACTTCTGTTAGAAAAACAAGGATTAATTAAGTTAAAAGATTCAAGTAACTTACTTGCAACATCAATTGATATTGTTGAAAATCCAAAAAATATTGAAATCAAAGAAGTAGAAGCTTCATTGCTTCCACGTACATTAGATGATGTTGATTTTGCAATTATTAACAATACTTACGCGGTTCAATATAATTTATCTCGTGAAAAAGACGGATTATTTGCTGAAGATAAAGAGTCACCTTATGTAAATTTAATTGTTTCTCGTGAAGATAATAAAGATAGCCAAGCATTAAAAGATTTTGTTAAAGCATTCCAAACAGAAGAAGTTAATCAAGAAGCAATTAAATTCTTTAAAGATGGCGTAGTAAAAGGTTGGTAATATCAATAATAATGTTAAATTAAAGTTTTACTAATAAATACTTTAAACAATAAACATTATTTTGATAATAATTAAATCATTAAAAAAGGGATTGATACTAACAGTCAGTATCAGTCCCTTTTTTTGTCATTTATAATCCTATAATATAAATCAATGGAGACTAAATAGTTTTAGATAAGGTAATTTCCCTTCTCTTAACATGTTTTCAACACCAGAATTTTGATGGCCACTAAATCCTTGTAATTCAAGCTTAATATTGAAACTGTTATCATATTTCACCTCATCATCCTTTGGATTAAAACGATCTACTACATAACGCTTAGCACCAACCCCTACAGACCAACAACAAGTATTATATTTAACGCCCAAATATGATTCTAATGATTTTTTGAAAGCAAGATCATGATAATAATGAGAAACCAACGCCCAATGATCATTCACATCCCAAGCTGCAACCATACCAATTTGCTGAATATCTTGACCATAATTATTTGATTTTGAATTCTGATCAATATATTCCTTACTAGCATAACGATAACTTAATTGAATAATATTATTTCCTGATGGATTATATTCTAAAATGGAATTAGCCAATGAAGTCTTTTTTAAATTTGGACTATATTGATAGCTTCCATGCCAATTCCAATCTTGATTAATACGCCAATTTGTTTCAAGCGCCCAAGCGGAAGTAGCATTATTTGTACTACTTTCAATATTTTCATCAATACGAGAGTTTCTAACATAATAAATCTGCCCTAGAGATAAATTAAAACGTTCATCACCATCTGAATTATATAATCTTGTAGTCGCCCCTAAAGTAAACTGATTAGCGGATGCAATACGATCCAATCCACTATAACGACGATCGCTAAACAACGAATAGTAATCTTGTTGAATTAATGAAGAATCATACCCAAAACCGACATAATTACTTTTTAACTCAGTACCAATGTTACTCTGATCTTTGTAAGGACGATACAAATATTGAATACGAGGTTCTATCGTCTGAGTATAGCCCTCTCTAAAACTATTTTTCTTAGCTAATAATGTTTGAAAATTAACTTTAATTTGAGGTAACACTCGATTAACAGATTTTTGAACATCATCTTGAGAATCTCTTCCTTTCTTTTGCTGATAATGAGTCGCATACAATTTTGTTTCAAGATTAATGCTACCATATTTATTAGCAATAGAACTAACTAGCGATGGTTCTAAATGAAAACGCCAAGCAGTTGGCATCAAATTACTATTATTATCAAAACGGATTGCTTGCGAATACAATTTAAAATCGAATAAACCATTTAATAATCCATTTTTATAATAATTAAAATTAATATCAGGTAAAGCACGATAAGGTCCAATATTAACATTATCAAATACTTGAAATTGTCTTGCTGAAATAGTGAAATTATAATTAGGCTGATAATACACCGCACTAATACTCTGCTCGGCATAGCCATCCGTACTACGACCATATTTCGAATCAAAATGACTAAAATAGTACTTATCGCTTACTTTAGTGTAATCAATATTTAAGCGCCAATTTTGTAAAAAACGAGAGTTATGGTTCCAATAAAATAAATAGCGATCATCATTCTTTAATAATGGATTATAGCGATCGTTAGGTAAATATTCACTAGCAATTTGCCCTAGCCCCAAATCAACTAAATAGCGGAATTCACCATTGAGCTGCCAACCACGATGAGACATATATTTAGGTGAAATCGTCGCATCAAAATTAGATGCAATATTCCAATAGAAAGGAAGATAGAACCAAGAACCATCTCGTCTAGAATGGCCAATACTAGGAATAAGTAACCCAGAACGTCGCCTATCACCAGTCGGTAATTGCAAATATGGCGTATAAAAAATAGGAACATCATGAATCTTGAAGCGTGCATGCCACATTTCAGCATATTCTTCTTTAATATGTTGACGCATTTTTATACTTTCAATTGACCAACTATTATCGTTAGCCAAACAAGTACTAAAAGTTGCATTTTCCATAATACGATGATTATCAAATACCTCTACGCTTGTTGCTGTGCCTCGTCCCTGCTTGTCAACAAACTGATAATCAATCCCTTTTGCCGCTATTTCCTTATCATTTAAGCTCAATCTCGCAGAACGTCCCGATAATTGAATTAAATTATCTTTATAATTAAATGGGCTATTTATATAAGCAAAACGCTCCAAAGCCTCTGCATTACCTATTTGCTTTACTTCTGCATAATCCGTATTTAACTGTCTATTTCCCTGTTGTATATCAACATTACCACGATAAATAGCATTAATAGGATAATTAAACTCTGCACTATCAGATACAATATAAACAGGCTGCGAATTAGGATCTGTCTTTACAATATTTCCAGTAAAGTGGGGAACATGAAGTAAACATTGCTGTTCTAATTTGGCGATACTTTGAGATGTATAAAGTACCGTAAAAATAGAAATAAAAAGTAGCGAATAAGAATTTTTCATTATAAACCTATCTATCAAGGGCTGATATTTATTGTATAACTTAATTGTAAATTAAATTGAGCAAAAAAGCAGTAATTGTTCGCATTTAGTATTCTAAATAGTTTTTCTGCCCTAAATAACATTGATTAAGATCAAAAAATAACCGGATACTTAATAAACTATAATTGTAAAAAAAAAAAACAATTCTATAATGTCATCATAGTTATAATAGTACCCAGACTAAAATGCATTACGCATACCCATTTTTACGTATTTATAATAAAACTACAAATCAGTAGAATAGTAAGGTTTAGCAGTTCAAACTCCAGAATTAGATTAATATAACCAAACAAAAATTACATTGATTTATATCAAGAAACAGTTAAATAATTAATCAATAATAATTGCATAGGAAGAAAAAGAATTCTATAATGCTAGAGTAGGTTACTTCGTAGCCAAAATAGAGGTAAATAAATCTATTCATAGCTATATTTAGTGTAGAATATTTTATGCACTCATAAATTAAATCAGAAAACTAAGGAATGAAATGTTAAATCAACTTACAACTAAAGCTTACATTAATGTAACAGAAAGTCTTCACGACTTTAAAAACAACACCAAAGGCGTAACCGCTATCGAATACGGTTTAATTGCTATCGCTGTTGCGGCAATGATCGTAGTGGTATTCTACAGTGACACTGGATTTATTCAGAAACTGAAAGGAAAATTTGGAGATCTAACTAGCCTTATCAGTGGTACTACTGTTTCAAACACTGCAACAGGAACTCCATAAAGTTAGAAATAGAATGTTTTACGTATTCACAATGAAAATAAATCAGAAAATAGGGAATCAAAATGTTAAATCAACTTACAACTAAAGCTTATATCAATATAACGGAAAGTCTTCGTGACTTTAAAAACAACACTAAGGGCGTTACCGCTATTGAGTACGGTCTAATTGCTATCGCTGTTGCGGCAATGATTGTAGTCGTATTCTACAGTAATGATGGTTTTATTCAGAAACTGAAAGGAAAATTTAGTGATCTAACTAGCCTTATCAGTAGTACTACTGTTTCAAAGGGTGAAGCAGGTCCACAAGGCTAGAGGTAGAATGTTTTATACATTCGTCATAAAATAAATTAGAAAATAGGAAACTAAAATGTTAAATCAACTTACAACTAAAGCTTACGTTAACGTAACAGAAAGTCTTCGTGACTTTAAAAACAACACTAAAGGTGTAACCGCTATCGAGGTCTAATTGCTATCGCCGTTGCGGCAATGATTGTAGTCGTATTCTACAGTGGTGATGGTTTTATTCAGAAACTGCAAACTAAATTTAGTAGTTTAACTAGCCTTATCAACGGTACAAGTGTTACAACTACTGCAGCTCCACAAGGTTAGAAGTAGAATGTTTTATGCATTCGTAATAAACATACATCAGAAAATAGGAAATCAAAATGTTAAATCAACTTACAACTAAAGCTTACATTAATGTAACAGAAAGTCTTCGTGACTTTAAAAACAACACTAAGGGCGTTACCGCTATTGAGTACGGTCTAATTGCTATTGCTGTTGCCGCAATGATCGTAGTGGTATTCTACAGTGACACTGGATTTATTCAGAAATTACGAGGTAAATTTAGTAGTTTAACTGATCTCATCAGTAGTACAACTGTTGAGAAAACAGCAAAACAAGAATAAGTTAGAAACTATAATCACAATATGATATTGAAGTAATCTTATATCCACTAATTGTTAATTTGTTTTAGTTAGTGGGTTTTGTTGAATATGTTACATTAACTTTACATGGAACCTATGTTCGCTATTTATTTTGCCACGATATTGATTCTGTTATGGGTTAGTTGGACAGACATCAAAACTAGAACAATCAGTAATGAAGCTGTTATCGCATTACTATTATGTGTTATTCTGTTAGCTTGGCTAGATTACGGGACAGTGTTTTTATTCCCCTCCGTCACAACATTAATTATCGGTTTTATATTGTTCCTTTTCAAAGTGATTGGGGCGGGCGATGTAAAGTTAATGTCCGTATTAATGTTAACCACGCCTAACGAGCAAGTTATGTCGTTTCTCTTTTTAACTACTGTAGTTTTTGGTTTATTACTCATTATATTTGGTTGGATTTTTTTCAGGCAATCAATAAAACAGCAAGGCTTGCCTTATGGTGTAGCAATCAGTTTAGGTTTTTTATCTAACCTTTGGTTATTTAGCTAATCAATAATATGACAACAATTTGATCTTATCATAATAGTAGTATAAGGATTAAAAATGAATTATAAAGTTTTATTTACCGTCTCTTTTCTTATTCTTGCTATCGCATTTGTTGGGCTATTTATTATACCAAACAATAATAATAGCAATAGTAATAGCATAGAAAACACACAACAAATACTTCCTGAACTAACAAAAAAGGAAGAAGTATTAATTACCACAGCGAGCATTAAAAAAGATGTTACAGCGGGTAAATTACTACAAGCACAAGACTACCAACTCTCTGAATTTACTGTTGAAGTAGACAATTCATTAGTGGAATATAACTTAAAACCATTAATTGATGCTAGCCCTGACCATTCCTTACAAGGTTTTTTAACTACGCAACATTTAAAAACGGATTCATTATTATCACCTCAAGTGTTAATTTCACCAAATGATCCAAAATTCTTAGTATCAAGTATCGACCCAAAACAAGAAGTCGCTTATCGAGTATATATTCATAGCCCTGAACGCTATATTTTAGATACATTACAAAGTGGAGGTTATGTTTCCATTTATAATCATCAAAATGTAGTTGGCAATGCTAACCCAGATCAAACAGATCTAATCAAACTACTTGATAAACAGCTAGTATTGTATAGTAAAACTTACACCGCAGAAGAGCTTAATAACACCAAAAATGATGTAGTTGGCTATGTAGCAATAAGATTAAAAGCGGAACAACTCAAACCGCTTTATTCTTTGCCAAAAGATACACGTTTAATTCTATTACCAACAGATAAAAGTACACCAACAAATAAACGTGGTGCTTTAATTAGAAAATTAAGAGGTTAGTATTTATGTTTATAAGAAGAACCATCGCATCTAGTTTGCTGATACTTAGCTCATTCTTACCATTACAGCTTTTAGCTAAAAGTTTTTACTTGGAGGAAGGGCAAAGCCACCTTGTTGAGCTAAATGAAAAGATTGATACGATTTTTGTTGCAACACCAGATATTGCTGATTATGAAATTATTGACGATAATCGCTTTATGGTTTATGCAAAAAAAGAAGGTCGCACCACTATTAATGTTTTTGATGAAGAAGGGAAAACATTAACTTCAGACACTATTTATGTGAATGCCGCTATCAATAACATCTCTCATGAAGAGCAACAAATTCAAACACGTATTCCTGATAGCGAATTACGAGTAAAAAAAGTAGGTAAAGCCTATATTATTGAAGGCAAAGCGAAAAATGAAAGAGAAATTGAACAAGCTGAACGTATTATGGGTGCAGCTCTTGGCGAGTCACCAACAGTAACAGAAGCTACGCTAAAATCAGGTAGTGGCAGTGAGAAAGTAGATTTCTTAAGCAAATACGAATACAACAATGTTATCAATAATTCTGTTTTAGAATCTGCGACACAAATCAATGTAAAACTATCTGTTGTAGAAGTTAATAAAACTTTTACGGAACAACTTGGTGTTGATTGGAGTACTTTATCTGGGAGTTTAGTAAACAATTCTCCAGGTGCGACTAAAGGTTTTACAAAAGCTCAAGGGATAATATCTATTGATGCAAGTAAATTATCTCTTTTTATTAATGCTGTAAATAACCAAGATAATGGTAAAATTTTAGCAGAACCAAATATCTCAATGCTATCAGGGGAAACAGCAGACATATTAGTTGGCGGTGAAATTCCATTTGTACAACGGGATGAAAAAGGCAATCCAACGATTATTTATAAAGACTTTGGTATCAAACTCGCAGTCGGTGCAAAAGTACAAAAAAATGATCGTATTCGATTAGTGCTTGCACAAGAAGTGAGTACCATTGCCGGACATCAAAAAATTAATGATTCTGATCTTCCTTATTTCAATACAAGAAGATCAAAATCAACTTTTGAAATAGCAAATGGCGAAAGTTTTATCATTGGCGGACTATATAGCAGTGATGATTTAGAAGGTCTTGCTAAGGTACCATTACTCGGTGATATCCCTATTTTTGGTTCGTTATTTCGCAATATTAAAACCAGCAGAACGAATAAAGAGTTAGTTATTGTCGCAACAGTCAACTTAGTAAAAGCAGTTAATGGCGATGATATCACCTATCCTACATTTGAAAGCACAGGAACAATGGAAAGATTCTTTAATCTTACTCCGATGAAAAATGTTTACTACAAAACATTGACTACCAATTTCTTAAGAAGGGGAGGATTTATACAATGATAAATAGAATTTTAAAATTATCTCTTTCATTATTGACTATATTATCTTTGAATGATGCCGTTGCTTATTCCCTCAAAAATAATGCGAATGTTGCACAGCCACTCAGTAGTATAGTTCCTTTAGTAGAAAAAACGGACCTTTATGTATTGTTTAATAATTCTGAATCAGCACAACAGAATTTATTACTCAATGTTAAAAAGAATGTAGGAAGCAATTTGGATAAAGAGATTAACATTTATTATAAAGACAAATCTTACTATAAAAGTGCGGTCAAAATACAAAAAGTTTTATTAGACGCACGTATTCACCGCAATAAAATCCATTTACTGAAAGCAAAAAATGCGATTTATCCGCTATACGTAGAAGTACAAGAATTAGCGGGGAATACATACCCTTGTCGTGCAAGAATTGGTGAACAAATCATTTATCGTCCACAACAACCTTGCGCAACGAATAACAATAACAACGTTCAGCTAAAAAATTAAGGACTAATGATTTTTTATGTTACTACTTGATAAAGATACCTCGAATATTGATAATGTGCGAAAAGTTGTTGTAATATCCGAGTCAGAAAATATCAGAAATAAACTTTCCCAGCTACTACGCTCAAGAGGTATAGAAAATATTGAAATTATTTCAAAATATTTTTTTAGCGAGAGTATAGCTTTAAACGCAGAGGAAACTATTGGTGTTATCATTGATGTAGCCAATGAAACTGATGTTTTAGCCATCTCAGAAAATGTGAATGCAATTGTGCCGCAACAAGTATGGTGTTGCTTAATCGGTCAAAGTGATTCAATTTCTTTGTCACAAAAGTTATTAGATCACAGTATTCTCTATTTTAATTCGGATACACAACTTAATTTAATGATGGAGAAAATTGCCTCTTCCTCTATTACTATCCCAAAAACAAGACATACAGTTAAAGTTTGTGTGTTAGGTTGTAAAGGTGGTATAGGTAGCACTTTCATCAGTTCACAGATTGCAAATCAAATTGCATCTTATAAAAAAGTTCCCGTGTTATTAGCACAAGCTAAAAACGGATCTCAAAATCTTGATTTACTTTTTGACAAAAAATTGCAAGGTGATATTGTTGAATACGATGCAAATCTAGATTTATTAAATAATGATATTCAAATTTTAGATAAATCGGCTCTCCAAAAGTATAATTTTGTGATTTATGATAAGCCTATTTTTAATGTCGATAGAGATGATTTCGAATCCTTTTTTGAATTTAGTAATACTTTTGTACTCGTAGTGGAGCGTCATGTCGGCTCACTAAGAGTAGCAAAACAATTTTTAGATCAATGTAATCGTACTCAAAAAAACACAGGGCAACCTATTCGCTCTTTTATTTGTATTTCTGATAGTAACCAAGAACATTCTCAATTAATGGCAAAATCGGATATTGAAACCTTACTTAATTCACGTGTTGATGCGGTCATTCCTTTTATTAAGAAAACAACCGCCAAAAATGTGTTAGAAGTTAAATTATCACGCTCACAAGTAAAAGTGTTGCATGACTTAGCGATGAAAATTATCGGTGTGTTATCTCGACAAGCTAAAAAAGAGAAAAAAAGTTTGTTTAAAAGTTTTATTCAAAAATTAATGGCAGATTAAAGTTATAAATTATGTTAACCAATGAACAACAAATTTTCTTTAGAACAGAAATATTAAGTAACCTTAATACGGATAAATTAGAAATTATTAAGGGAGAAAGAGATAAACTAATTGAGGAAATCACTCAATTAGTTCATATCGTTGCTAATCGAACCAATAATTATTTAACTGCCGTTGATGCCAATGAAATGGCTGAATTGGTTACTGATGAGATTATGGGATATGGTCCATTACGAGAATTAATGGAAGACGATGGTATTAATGATATTTTAGTCAATGGGCCAAATGATGTTTGGATTGAACGTGCGGGTATTCTGGAAAAAACAGATAAACGCTTTATCAATAATGAGCAGTTGACAGATATAGCTAGACGTTTGGTATCTTTAGTAGGTCGGAGAATTGATGACGGTTCACCGTTGGTGGATTCACGTCTGCCTGATGGTAGCCGTCTTAATGTGGTAATACCACCTATTGCCATAGATGGAACTTCCATTTCTATTCGTAAGTTTAGTAAATCTAAAAAATCCCTACAAGAACTTGTCGGATATGGTTCTATGTCGCTAAAAATGGCGAATTTCCTTATTATTGCAGCAAGATCACGGATAAATATTATTGTTTCTGGTGGTACAGGTTCTGGTAAAACAACCCTGTTAAATGCCTTATCAAATTATATTTCTCACGAAGAACGTATTGTAACCCTAGAAGATACCGCTGAATTACGTTTGGAACAGCCTCATGTGGTGCGTTTAGAAACAAGGGTAGCTGGGGTTGAACATACTGGTGAAGTATCAATGCAAGATTTGGTAATTAATGCCTTGCGTATGCGTCCTGAACGTATCATTGTTGGGGAGTGTCGTGGTGCGGAAGCATTTCAAATGTTACAAGCAATGAATACGGGCCATGATGGTTCAATGTCAACATTGCATGCGAATACACCAAGAGATGCGACTGCCCGTCTTGAAAGTATGGTAATGATGTCAAATGCTAATCTACCATTAGAAGCTATTCGTCGAAATATAGCATCAGCAGTAAATATCATCGTTCAAGCATCTCGATTAAATGATGGTTCCAGAAAAATAATGAACATTACAGAAGTAATGGGTATGGAAAATGGACAAATTGTGATGCAGGATATTTTTAGCTATCAACCATCAAAATTCCGTGATAAGGATGGCAAAATTATTGGTGAATTTGTTTCACATGGTTTACTTTCTCGATCAATCGTAGCTCAAAATGCTCAAATTTTTAATTTGAGTGAAGAACTAAAAGGTATCTTTGAGGACCACAAATGATCTTACTCTTATATTGGCTGGCATTAATCTTTGGTATTTTGTTAGCAGCATATACCGCAAGAAGCCTATATGTAACAAAAAAGAAAATTAATCCATTACCCTCATCGGTTAGGAATTCTACTAACTTATGGGCATGGATAAAATCTCGTGTTGCCTTATGGAAATTCTATTTTATCGCAGGTGATCCTAAAAATTTGCTGAAAAATGTATTAATTAATGCGGTCATTTTTCTAGTTTGTTTTTATGTTAATGATTTCTATATACAACTGGCAAGACACTTTTTTGTTCCAGCTTACGCCTTGTTATTAATAATAATCGTTTGGAAACTAGGCAAGCGGAGAAATAGAATTATTTTTGAAACCTCTTTTCCTGAAGTTATTCAGATTCTCAATGCTGCAACATCTTCTGGTGCGGGTTTATTACAAGCAATCGAACGTTGCGGAAAAGATATTCAAGGTCAGTTAGGCGATGAATTTAAACGAATTTATAGAAGATTAGCTCTGGGCGAAGATAGTGATACGATTTTTGATGACAGCTACTCTCGTTATCCCTATAAAGAATTTTACTTCTTTTCTACTATTATCAAAATAAATTTAGATAAAGGTGGTCAAATGAAAGAAGTTATTAGCCGTTTAGGACGAGTGATCGCAGACAGTAAAAAAATGGAACAGAAAAAACGGGCAATGACCTCAGAGGCAAGAATGTCAGCCATGATAGTTGCAGCATTTCCTTTTGCATTCTTTATTTTTATGAAATTCACAATGCCTGAAAACTTTGATTTCGTGATAAATGATCCTAATGGTCGAATTATCCTTTATTATGTGTTAGGAAGTGAAACTTTCGGAATGGGAATTATTTGGTGGCTAATGAGGAAAGTAAGCTGATGTTAAATACATTACTATTTTATTTTTTTCTAATACTAGCAGGCATTGTTATCCTTACGCTTGCAATATCGAATAAAAATAAATATCAACGCAATAAAGAAATTCTTTTAGGCATTAGACCAAAAGAAAAAAGTGATGATGAAGTCAAAAAGGGAAAAAATAGACAACAAGTTGAGCTTGAATTATTATTAATCAATAATAATAAAATATTGAAAGCAATGGCAATCATTGATAAAAACATTAAAATAAAGCTACTAATTATGTCCGTCTGTTTTACAATTTATTATTTACTAAATCGTCATAAAGAATTAGTAGAATTATTGATGGGAATATCAATGATCTTTGTGGTTGTAGTATTAATTCCAGGAATTGTAACAAACATTGTATTAAAAAGAAAAATCCGCTTGATCATGTCTGATTTGCCTGGTTTTATTGATTTAGTCGCTGTATGCGTACAGACCGGTATGACTATTGATATGGCTTTGAAACGAGTCGCGATTGATTTCAAAAAATTAAATGCAGATTTATCTTATGTAATCTTAAGAATTATTAGAAAATCTGAAATAACGAGCTTAAATGCGGCACTTGATGATCTTTCTGTTTCACTTCCTACAAAAGAAATCAGAATGTTTTCAACAGTGATGCAACAAAGTATTAATTTTGGTTCATCTATTTATTATCAGTTAATTCAATTATCTGCGGATATTAGAGAACTACAATTACTTACGATTGAAGAACACTTAGGAACATTATCAGCAAAAATGAGTATTCCATTAATTTTGTTTATTATGTTTCCTATCATTATTTTAATTTTAGCACCAGGTGCAATGAGGGTCCTTCCAAATGTATTCTAATTTAACAAAGAAAATATTATTATCAACATTGATTGTATTCATCACAGCTTGTTCTTCTATACAAACAAATCAAGCGCCATTAACGGTGGAAGATATCGCATCCAAAGAAAAGCTATATGAATCTACAAGAAATTATTCTGGTTTGGTATCAATTTACCGTGAAGTTTTAAAGGGTAATGATGATCCAAGTATTCGCTATAAACTTTCTGATAGCTACTATAAAAAAGGTGATAGTCGCTCTGCGTTATTGTATGTAGCACCATTATTAGATCATCCGCAATTTATAGAAAAAGCAACTATCTTAAAAGTAAAAGCATTGATACAACTACGAGAATATCAACAAGCCATTGAGTCAGCTACAGCCTTGATCGCTAGATATCCAAACAATGTAGAGGCTTACAATAGCAGAGGTATTGCTTACGCTCAGGTAGGAAAACTTAATGATGCACAATATGATTTTGCGAAATCAAGAGAGTTATTTATTGATGATGTAGTCGCTATTAATAACTTAGCAATGCTACAGATTATCAATGGTGACTATAAAAATGCAGTTCAACTACTGTTACCACAATATCTTAATGGCGAAAAAGAGCAAAGACTTTTACATAACTTAGTATTTGCCTTAGTAAAAAGTGGCAAAACTGATTATGCCTTAGATATTATCAAAAAAGAGCATTTAAATACTTCTGCGGATGATTTAGTTAACGCATTAAAGAAAACACAGAAAGTATCTAAAACAATTTCTGTTACAAAATAAATAGATAGGAAACTAAAATTAGTTTATTTACTAAACTAATTTTGGTTTATTTCTTATTATTTATTTTCATTAAGAGCAATTAATATGAAAAAACTAAAGCATTTTCTAACAAATAAACGAGGTGTATCCACAATCGAATTTGCACTCACGGTGGGGATATTCTTTTTTGTTTTGTTTTCAATTTTTGAGTTGGGGCGTATCGCTCTTCTCTCTGCTTATTGGGATCTAGCAATTACTGAAAGTGTCAGACTAACTAAAAACCATCGAGCAGCAGATGGCAACTATCAAAAAGCATTTGAAAATATATTACTTGCTGAACATAAAAAATTAGCTTCGCCATTAGTTATGGGATTGTTTGCACTGGAGAATATTACTGTTAAAGTGGATCTCAAATATGCTGAATCAATCGAAGATCTAATTAGCAATAAATTTAGAGAACCAAAAACAGAAACAGACCCCAAAACAGGAGAAGCCAAGTTAGTTTCGCCAACAGGTAAGGATGCGGCTATCGCACAATATTCTTTAAATTATAAATACAAGTTTCTCATTCCTTTGCCTTTTATTGGGCAAACGGTTGATTCAGCATTTAAACGTAAAATACTCATGGTACAAGAATATGAAAGAAGTTCATTTAATCGTTAATCGTTTTAAGTCTTTCATTAGACAACAACAAGGTGCTATTACCATTGAATTTTTATTAATCACAATAGTGCTACTGCTGATTCTCGTGTTTATGGCAGATCTTGCAATACTGCGTTCTAATTTAGGAAAATTGGATAATGCGACTTATTCGCTAGTCAATATCTTACGAGAACGTACCCAATTACATAATAACAGTGAAGAAATTACAGCAAATGAAGCAGATCAATTTAAAAAATTAGCCAAAAAATTAATCTATGATGACGTAAATACTCAAAAAGAAATTAGTGTTATATTAGAATCGCTGTCTTTTGCTACACCGAGATCAGCGCAAGATGATCCTGCGGCTACCTATAAAACTTTTGGTGATAATAATAGCGATTGCAAACCTTACATGTCATTAAATGGGCTAAAATCCATTGCTCCTCGTTCTGAATCAAAAAACGGAAGAAAAATTCCGCTCTATCAGATAACGATTTGTATTCCTAATTATAGCCTATTTAAAGCTGTTACATTAAACGATAGAAACCAGTCTAAACAGATGATACGTTCATCTTCAGCAACGGTTTCTCGATAACTCAAACCTAAGGAGTTCTTATGATCAAGAACAAACTATCAAGCATATTGAAAAAAAATATGTTCTTGTCTTTTCTAAAGGATGAACAAGGTGTTTATTCTATAATAATGGGACTTATCAGCCTAGCTCTCGTTGGTTTTGTTGCTCTAGTGGTTGATGGATCAGGCATACTGCTTGATAAAGCCCGTTTTAATCAAGGGATGGAACAAGCGGGATTACTATTAGTAGCGGAAAATAATGAATTTCGTGAAAATAAAGACCATGCCAATGTTCTCGGACAACAAGTAACAGCAGAAGAGAAAGATAAATTTAATAATAATGAACTAAAAGCGAAACAAGATAAACGCAATAAAGAATTGATTGCGACAATCGTCAGAAGCTATTATCTACCGAATAGTTATCAAGAAGATAATACTAAAATTACCGATAAATTTAGTTATGAATGTGGACATCTCAAAAAAGGTAATGCAGAACTGAAATCTGTAGCTTGTAAAATTGCCGGCGAATTTGACCGCCCTTCTTGGTTATATATGAAACAAGATGGTTTTGACTTGAGTTTTGATAAAACAGTAAAAATTAAAAGTGACGGAATTTTTGTCCAAAAAAATCTTGATACGGTTCCTCTTGATGTGATGTTAGTGCTAGATTTCACGGGTTCAATGAAACAAAATATTCATGGACAGAATGTAACAGGTTCCCAGATAAGTAAAATCGATATGCTACGAAATGTTGTTAAACAAGTTTCTGATGAGCTGTTATCAAAAGAAAGCAGTCGTTACAATCGTTTAGGCTTCACGAATTTTGCAATAGGTGCCTCTCAACATGGTCAACCAAAATACTGTTATTTACCTTATGCCTTAAAAAGTAATATTCACAATTTGACCCCTAAAATAATCAAAAATTATTGGGAGCACCAAATAAGGACAGACTCTAGATATAATCAAACAAATAGCTTTTTCAGTTTATTTTATTACTTATTGTATGCACAAAAAGACAGCTATTTTGATTTAAACCAAACTGTTAGCGATATCAGCCTCTTTGATGGTACAAATCGGAATAATTGGCTTTATTATGCAAAAAGTGACGCACCAGAGTGGTGTTTAGGGCAATATGAACGATATAAGAATGGAATTGAAAAGCAATATTATACATCATATGGCTATCAAAAAAAATTCAAAGAAATGGAAACCACCAAGTTTTGGTACAACGCAAATGAATCAAATAAATTCTACAATGACTTTAAGCAAATATATCCAAGTGGGGGAACATTATCTAGCTCAGGATTGTTAATTGGCGCAAATTCTCTAATGAATAAAAATACCAA
Organism: Bisgaardia hudsonensis; assembly: GCF_004345785.1. Classification (GTDB taxonomy): domain Bacteria; phylum Pseudomonadota; class Gammaproteobacteria; order Enterobacterales; family Pasteurellaceae; genus Bisgaardia; species Bisgaardia hudsonensis. Next base: position 213,303 of record NZ_SLXI01000004.1, on the reverse strand, counting down.
GCCAGAAGTGCAACCCTCAAAATTAGGTATTAATACTAAACGGGTATTATTGGTAATGTCAGATGGTAAAGATGAGCTAACTTATCTAAAATGTGCTAGCGGTTATTATCGGGGATATAATTTTGCAAAATTATCATTTAGAGATTTACTATATTGCTATAGCGTAGCGAGCTATTCTTTGGATCCTGAAATCACAACCACATTGATTAATAAGGGAATGTGCGAGGCAATACGAAACAGATTAGATACCTTACAAGATGAAAACTACGAAAAGCAGCCAGCTAAAATAGCCTTTGTGTTTTTTGGTCCAAAACAAACAGCAAATAGCTTTGGAGTACAGATGCAAGCTTGGCAAAAGTGTGTAGGACAAGAGAATCTTTATTTTGCTGAAAGTGAAGCTCAATTACTTGATAGTTTTAGACAAATTATTGGTTTACAAGAAGAAGTAGGACACGCAGCGAGTGAACGCCCTAATTTCTAATTAAAAAATTCAATAACATTAATATTATGCCATTTTTAATCAATTAAAAATGGCATAATCATATATATATAAATAAAAAAATAACCACCTTGACTGTATTTTAGGTAAATCTGATGTTAAAAAAGTTTATAAAATATTTAAATGATCGCCTGTTTTTAATTTGGCTACTACTTTTTTCAACCTTTACAATTTTTATTTCTCCTGAACTCACTTCTGTTTATGCACCTTTTGCTACTTTTATTTTGTTTTATCTTATCTATTTTTATCATCAAAAATTATTTAAATATTTAATTATTTTTGTGATCTTAAGTCTGGCATTATATTATCCTATTGGTCTTCGCTATGGACCTTTGAATTCGGGAATTATTGCAGCATTTATTGAAACCAATATAACCGAGTCTTTTGCCTTTATAAAAGAGATTAGGTTAAATCAACTTACTTTTCCATTACTCTATCTATTTTTCGGAATCATATTACTTAGACTAAGTAAATATTATCCGATCAAAACACTGCCTCCAAAAGAGCAAAAACAACAAAGGATATTAAATGCGGTGTTATTTATGCTATTTATTTTTTGTGCTATTTATACCCCAACGAAATATGTATTTGAAAATAGTAATAATCCCGATGTTGAGGCTGAGTGGACATTAAAAAATAGCCCAATTAATGTGATTTCATTTTATATTAATATTTACAGCAGTATTAATGACTATTATACGGAAAAGGAAGCCTTACAATTAGCCACCAAGGTTATTCCACCTTGGCATATTACCTCTGCGAATCCACAATATAAAAATTATGTATTGATTATTGGTGAAAGTGCTAGATACGACTATCTTTCAACCTATGGCTTTAGTTTAGCAACTTCACCTTTTATGGATAATACAAAAGGTTATATTAATACACATTATATCGCTTCAGCACCAGCAACGTATCATTCATTTTTACACAGTTTTTACTTTAAAATTAACGATCCCAAAACGAATAAACAAGACTTTTCCTATAATATAATTACTTTAGCCAAAGCCGCTAAAATCAAGACTTTTTGGTTATCAAATCAAGGAAGCATTGGTCGTTATGATACGATAGCAAGCCGTTTAGGTATGATGTCAAATATGCCTTACTTTACCAAAAAAGGGGCATTTAATGTTTCTAATGAAGATGATTTTAAATTAGTCGAAAAATTAGATCAGCTACTCAAAGAAAAAACCTTCCATAATAAAACCAGATTATTTGTATTACATTTAATGGGATCTCATTCTGCATTTTGTGATAGAGTAAAAGAAAATGAGAGAAAATATCAATTTATTAATAAAAGTATCTCTTGTTATGTCAATTCTATTTTAAAAACAGATAATTTAATCAAAGCTGTTGTTGATTTACTGAAAAAACAAAATGAAAGCTATTCTTTGATCTATTTCTCAGATCACGGCTTGGCACATACTAATAAAGAAGATCCTGATAAAGAAAAATTGACTTTGGAACATGATGCTGAATATAAGCAAAGCTACCTTGTACCATTTTTAAAACTATCAAGCGATGATCATCAACGAACTGTCGTTAATACAAAAAGAAGTGCGGTTAATTTTCTTTATGGTTTTTCTCAATGGCTAAATATTACTACTGAAGAATTAAATAAAAACTATGACTTTTATTCTGACAAAGATGATCAGCAAATTAAAGTCTTTAATTTTAAAAAATTCGTTCCCTATAATGATTTAAAAGAGGATCCAATCCCCACATTTAAAGAAACGAAAGAAAATAAAGAAAATAAAGAAAAATAGTGAATTATTAGTTATTAATTGTTGTTTAAATAGCTAATGAATAACTAACCAAAACACAGTTTAATGTTAGCAATTAATCACTAATTATTTTTAGAATAAAAAGTTAGTGATTAATGATTTTTTAGCTTTAACCATGAATCATAGTTTAAATAATTAATAACCAACACTACTTTTGATGTTAGCAATTAATTAATCACTAACCACTAAGTATTTTTAGAATAAAAAGTTAGCGATTAATGATTTTTTAGCTTTAACCATGAATCATAGTTTAAGTAAATAATTAATAACCAACGCTACTTTTAATGTTAGCAATTAATTAATCACTAACCACTAAGTATTTTTAGAATAAAAAGTTAGCGATTAATGATTTTTTAGCTTTAACCATTAATCATGGTTTAAGTAAATAATTAATAACCAATGCTACTTTTGATGTTAGCAATTAATTAATCACTAACCACTAAGTATTTTTAGAATAAAAAGTTAGTGGTTAATGATTTTTTAGCTTTAACCATTAATCATGGTTTAAGTAAATAATTAATAACCAATGCTACTTTTGATGTTAGCAATTAATAGCTAAATCTATTTATACAAACAATCATTTATATGATCATTGACTAATCCCATTGACTGCATAAAAGCATAACAAATGGTTTCTCCCACAAATACAAAACCTCTTTTCTTTAATTCTTGTGACATTTTTTTAGATATTGCTGTTTGGGTTGGTCGATGATCTGTTGTTTGAATATCATTGATTTGTGGCTGATGATTAACAAAAGACCAGATAAAATCTGAAAAATTTTCACCGCGCTTTTCCATTTGAATATACGCATTAGCATTTTTAACAATGGCTTCCAGTTTTAATTTATGTCGTATTAACCCTTTGTTATCTAACATAATATTGATTTCTTGTGAGTCAATATGAATTATTTTATAAGGATCAAATTGATAGAATGCTTTTCTGTAATTCTCTCGTTTTTTTAACACAGTTATCCAAGATAGCCCCGCTTGCTGTCCTTCTAAACAAATCTGTTCAAATAATTTTAGGCTATCATATTGCGGTTTTCCCCATTCTTCATCATGATATTTAATATAAATTTCATCATCTGTTACCCAACTACAACGTATTACCATATTTGCTCCAAATAATGTAAAATGTTTCAAGAGTTAACCATTATTATACTATTTTATTTATCAATGAATATAAAAGTAAAATACTGGTTTAATTGTAGCAATTATATGGTATTGTAATAAACCATTGTTCATATCTATTATTGAGGACATTTTATGACAACACAATTAAGTACATTACGTGAAATGACTGTCGTTGTTGCCGATACTGGCGACATTGAAGCAATCAAAACATATCAACCACAAGATGCGACAACCAATCCATCATTGATTTTAAGTGCATCAGCATTACCACAATATGCTCCACTTATTGATGAAGCGATTGCTTATGGGAAATCAAAAAGTACAGATAAAGCACAGCAACTTATTGATGCAGAAGATAAATTAGCTGTAAATATCGGTTTGGAAATTTTAAAAATTGTCCCAGGACGTATTTCGACAGAAGTTGATGCTCGCTTATCTTATGATACCCAAGCAACGATTGAAAAAGCACGTAAACTAATTGCACTATACAATGAAGCAGGCATTAGCAATGATCGTATTTTGATTAAAGTTGCTTCTACTTGGCAAGGCATCCGTGCCGCAGAAATTTTGGAAAAAGAAGGCATTAATTGTAATTTAACCTTATTATTTTCAGAAGCACAAGCTCGTGCCTGTGCTGAAGCAGGTGTTTATTTAATTTCACCTTTTGTTGGGCGTATTTTAGATTGGTATAAAGCAAACTCAGACAAGAAAGATTATGCACCAGCAGAAGATCCAGGTGTTGTTTCAGTAACCAAAATTTATAATTATTATAAAGAATATGGTTATAAAACCGTGGTCATGGGAGCTAGTTTCCGTAATATTGGTGAAATTACCGAATTAGCAGGTTGTGATCGTTTAACCATTGCGCCACCACTATTAAAAGAATTACAAGAAAACAACACGGTACTTACTCGTAAATTAGAATTTACTGGGGAAATAAAAGCAAAACCGCAACCATTAACAGAAGCAGAATTCTACTGGCAACACAATAGTGATCCAATGGCAGTTGAAAAACTAGCGGAAGGTATCCGTAAGTTCGCGGCTGACCAAGAAAAATTAGAAGCAATGCTACTAGCAAAATTCTAACATACTAAAAAATCTAAAAAAACAAAACGCCCTAAAATGGGCGTTTTTTAGTTAATCGTTAATATTTTTTATTACTAACAGTATAGAGATCCGTAGTTAATAGTTAATAGTTAATAGTTAATAGTTAATAGTTAATAGTTAATAGTTAATAGTTAATAGTTAATAGTTAATAGTTAATAGTTAATAGTT
>NZ_SLXI01000004.1:0-208513 GCF_004345785.1 Bisgaardia hudsonensis | reverse complement strand
ATAGTTAATAGTTAATAGTTAATAGTTAATAGTTAATAGTTAATAGTTAATAGTTAATAGTTAATAGTTAATAGTTAATAGTTAATAGTTAATAGTCAAGCATTTTTACCATTAATAGCAAGCAAACAAAAAGTAAAGGGTAAAAATAGAAACGAAGATGGGAGAAGATAAAACCCAGAAATTAATAACAATGCTAGTAAGCAATTAACTACAAAGTGCGGTAAAATTTTTTATAGTTTTAAAAACTAACCAAAATCTTACCGCACTTTTAAATTGCACTTAATAATTAACAATTACCAGACAATCACAGCCATAGTAAATAAGCTGCGGTGCCGATAACAAAGACACAAATTACATTTAATATAATCCCTGCTCTTACCATATCTTTCTGCTGAACTTCACCTGTACCAAATACAATTGCATTTGGTGGTGTTGCAACTGGTAACATAAATGCACAAGATGCCCCTAGACCGATGATTAATGCTAAACCAACAGCTGGCACACCTAATGAATCAGCGATTGAGATAAAAATCGGCACTAATAACGCCGCACTGGCGGTATTAGACGTAAATTCAGTTAAGAAAATAATAAATGCCGCTACTAATAATCCAATAATATAGAAATGACCGCCTTCAATCATAAAAACAATACCATCCGCAAGAATTTTACTTGCACCAGAATCTTTTAATACCGTACTCAGTGTTAAACCACCACCAAAGAGCATTAATACGCCCCAGTCAGTATTGTTTTGAATATCTTTCCAACTTGCTACTTTGGTAATACAAATAACAATCGCAGCAAATATTGCGACAACGCTGTCAAAACTAGAAATATTTTTTTCTAGTCCAAGTAAACCAGATAAAATTGGGTTAATTTGTTTACTAAACACCCAAGATAATGCAATGACCACAAAAATAATTAATGTAGTTAAACGATCTTTATTCATTTCAATATGCTCAAAATCACGATCAAAACGCATATTGAGTTTTGGTTTGAATACAAGATATAGAGTACCAATCATAATAGGTAATAATAAAATAACCATTGGTAAGCCGAATGCTAACCAATCAGAAAAGGTCAATTTAAGTTGGGAGGCAACAATAGCATTTGGTGGGCTGCCAACAACGGTTCCCATTCCCCCAATACTTGCACTATACGCAATACCTAATAATACAAATACATACGTATTATGATGTTGTGTTTTATCCATTTGACTTAAAATTCCCATTGCCAATGGTAACATCATCGCTGCGGTGGCAGTATTACTCATCCACATTGATAAAAATGCGGTAATACTGAAAAGATAAATTGCCGCAATAAATAATTTTCCTCCAGCTAATGCCATTATTTTATTGGCGATCATTCGATCGAGATTTTGCATATGCAATGCAGTTGCTAAGGCAAATCCCCCAAAAAATAGGAAAATAGTAGGTGAAGCAAAGGCAACTAATGCACTCTTAGTCGTTACTAAGCCTAAGGCGATTGCCAATAATGGCACAAGTAATGCAGTAACAGTTACATGCAAAGTTTCGGTTAGCCATAAAACCGCAATAAAAAATAATAATGCTAATCCTTTGTTTGCTTGAGGATCAAAAGGTAATACATTGAGTAATACAAAAAATAAAATAATATCAGCGATAAAAATAATACTATTTTTATTTATTCCTGTATTTGTTGGGGTTTCAATATTCATAAGCTCACCCTTGTTAAGTAGAATATGTATTTTTAAGTCAACTAAATTTAGTTGATACAATCAAGTTATCAAATTGTTAAAAAAAAACAATGTTATTTTTGCTGTTTTGTGAGTTCTATCAGAAAACAGACAAAAAAAATGTGGTTTTAAACCACATTTCTAAATATTTCAGTGATTAACTATTCGTCTTCTTCGTATTCATCAATATCTAACGGTTCTTGTGAAAGAATGATTCCTGTTAAATCGGCATAAACATAATCTTCAGGAAAGAAAGTTACGCCACCAAAATTAACGGGGACATCAACTTCTCCAACATCAGAATCATCTGCTCCAACAGGAATTGGGGCTAATGCTTGAATACCAATATCAATATTTTCTAATTCCTGTAACTGACGTACGGCACCATATACAATAATACCTTCCCAATGATTAGTTGCTGCCAGTTGAGCTAATTCAGCATCCAATAAAGCACGGCGAACAGCCCCACCACCATCAATCACAAGAACTCTGCCTTCGCCATCTTCCTCTAATGTTTCAGCTATCAGACCATTACTTTCAAAACATTTTACAGTGGTAACTTTTCCATAAAAAGCACTTACCCCACCAAAACTTGAAAATATAGGCTCAACAACATCCACTTGATCAACATACATATCACAAAGTTCAGAAGTATCGATACTCATAAGACAATCCTTATTTAAGATTTAATAATTAACAGTTTCTAGTATATCTTATATTATCCCACAAGCAAGCCTAAACTAAATAGTAGATTGATAAGTAAAGCTAACAGGGACATTTTAGCAAGCATTGGACGAAGTAAAATAGGATCGGTATTTTTATAGACAAAAAGCCCCTGTTTTATTAATAAAGGATAAGTTACGATGAAAATAAATCCTACCCAGTAATCTATTTCTATTATTGCAAAAACCAAATAAGATAAAGCGGCAATAGTAAGTAGCCAAAGATGATAAATTCGTGCTTTTTTTTCACCTAAACGAACCGCTAAAGTATTTTTACCAACTTTTCTATCTTGTTCAAGATCTCGTAAATTATTAATATTTAATACCGCACTTGCGAGTAGTCCTGTTCCTAATGCGGGCAAAAAGATGCACCATTCAAGATGATGCGTTTGCAAATAATAAGGACCAGCAACACCAAGTAACCCAAAGAAAATTAACACAGAGAGATCACCTAAACCAAGATAACCATAAGGTTTATCCCCTACTGTATAGGTAATTGCTGCGATAATGGCTAAGACACCCAATCCTAAAAAGACAAAAATATCACTGATATTTTCATAAGCACTAATGATAAGTAAACCACCAGAAAGTAAGCTTAATCCGATCATAACAAACAAGCCTTTTTTCAGCTGTGTTGCGGAGATCGCCCCTTTTTGTATTCCTCGTAATGGACCAATACGCTCTTTGGTATCCGAGCCTTTTTTATGATCCCCATAATCATTGGCAAAATTAGATAATATCTGCAATAACAAGGTGGTGATTAAACATAAAAGTGCGGTACTAAAATTAAAACTTTTAGACCAATAGGCTAAGGAAGATCCTGTTATAATTGAAGCTGCGGCTAAAGGCAATGTTTTTGGTCTTGCTGTTTCTAACCACTCTCTCAAGGTGTTTGATATCATCATATTCGCATCTTATTTTGTTAAATCATTTATGAATAAATTGTCTGCTCAGTAAGACTTCAACTAATTTAAAATAATTCTCTTTAAAAATTAATCTATTTTACTTTACAGACAGAAAACTCTCTGTATTCTACAATTTAATTCTTTAAATTTTAACCCTTTTATGAAATATGACTAATTTATCTCTTACTTTACAACCTATTGCCCTTATACATACACCTTATAAGGAAAAATTTGCGATTCCTCGTCAAGCGAATTTAGTGCAAGACGGAACGGGTATTATAGAATTACTTCCACCATATAATATTCCTGAAAGCGTGAGAGGCTTAGAACAATTTTCACATATTTGGTTAATTTTCCAATTCAATCAAGTTCCCACAGGGAAATGGCAAGCAACGGTACGTCCACCAAGATTAGGGGGAAATCAACGTATCGGTGTATTTGCTTCCCGAGCAACGCATCGCCCCAATCCATTAGGGCTATCCAAAGTAGCATTAGAAAAAATCGAATGTAAAAATGGTAAAGTATTACTTTATGTTGGTTCAGTTGATTTAGTCGATGGAACCCCTATTTTTGATATTAAACCTTATGTTAGTTATGCTGATAATGAAGTAAATGCACAATCAGGTTTTGCACAGGAAAAACCTGATACAATGCTCACAGTTGAATTTCAACCATTAGCCTTATCACAAATTGAAAAACTATCCCAAAAAATACCGCACTTACTACGTTTTATTCAAGAAGTCATTCAACAAGATCCACGCCCAGCCTATCAAAAAAATAAGGTTGATCAGCGAATTTATGGAATGACATTACATAACATCAATATCCGTTGGAAAATTAAATCAAATAATAAAAATATAGCAGAAGTGCTAGATCTTACTGAAATATAAATCACAATAATTATTTATTAAATAGGCATATTAATATTTATTTTTTGATCTACTTCACAAATTTACTTTTAAGTGATTTCTTTTTAAATATTTTCCTTATAAACTCTTTTCAAAACTCATCGAAACGTTTCGATGGAATAAAAATAAAGGATAAATCATCAATATAAGGTGTTTTTATCTTATCAAGGAGTCTAAAATGAAAAAAACCACGATACTAAACGCACAATTATCGCATTGTATCGCTACATTGGGACATACTGATAGTATTACTATTTGTGATGCAGGGTTGCCAATTCCAAATAACGTAGAACGTATTGATCTCGCTTTATCTCCAAGCATACCAAGTTTTTTACAAACATTTGATGTGGTTACAACCGAAATGTTTGTTGAACGTGTAGTCATCGCAGAAGAAATTAAGCAAAAAAATCCGCAGATTTATACCGCTCTTTTAGAAAAATTAGCTCAATTATCAACGCAACAAGGGAATAACATTGTGATTGAATATGTTATTCACGAAGAATTTAAAAAATTGACACAACGTAATAAAGCGATTGTTCGTAGTGGCGAATGTTCTCCTTATGCCAATATCATTTTATATTCTGGTGTGCCATTTTAAAATCTATTTTAGGAGATAATTCAATGCAAAAAGACGTTTTACTCAAACTAGCAGGAATTGATAAATCCTTTCCCGGAGTGAAAGCATTAAGCAATGCTTGTTTATCCGTTTATGCGGGTAAAGTAATGGCACTTATGGGTGAAAATGGTGCGGGAAAATCAACCTTGATGAAAGTATTAACGGGAATATATAGCAAAGATGCAGGCACAATAGAATATTTAGGTAAACACGTTAGTTTCAAAGGCCCTAAAGATTCACAAGAAGCAGGCATCAGCATTATTCACCAAGAATTAAACCTTGTGGGAAATTTAACTATTGCCGAAAACATCTTTCTAGGACGTGAATTTACCACAGCTTATGGTGCAATTAATTGGACTAAAATGCACCAAGAAGCAAGCAAATTACTTGCTCGTCTCGGGGTTTCTCATAGTAGTCATCAGCTTTGTTCTGAGCTTTCCATTGGTGAACAACAAATGGTTGAAATCGCAAAAGCACTGAGCTTTGAATCTAAAGTCATTATTATGGATGAGCCAACTGATGCTTTAACCGATACCGAAACAGAAGCATTATTTAAAGTAATAGAAGAACTAAAAGCTGAAAAACGTGGCATTGTTTATATTTCTCATCGTATTAAAGAAATTTTTGAGATTTGCGATGATGTAACTGTATTGCGTGATGGACAATTTATTGGTGAAGCAAGTGTCGCGGATTTAACCGAAGATAAACTAATTGAAATGATGGTTGGTCGCCGTTTAGAAGAACAATATCCACATATTGAGCAATCTTTTGGCGATGTACGCCTAGAAGTGACTAATTTAACTGGAAGTGGAGTTAAAAATGTCAACTTTAAATTACATTCAGGGGAAATACTAGGCATTTCTGGTCTAATGGGGGCGGGTCGTACCGAACTAATGAAAGTGATTTATGGTGCATTGCCAAAAACCCAAGGTGAAATTCGCTTAAATGGAAAAATGATAGAAACAACTTGCCCACAAGATGCTTTAAAACAAGGGATTGTTTATATCTCGGAAGATAGAAAAGGCGATGGTTTAATATTAGGAATGTCCGTTAAAGAAAATATGTCTTTAACTGCCTTAGATCATTTTTCTAAATTCGGTTCAATTAAGCATAATGAAGAGAAAATGGTCGTGAATGATTTCATTGAACTATTTAACGTTAAAACGCCAAGTAGTGAACAACAAATTGGGCTGTTATCTGGCGGTAATCAACAAAAGGTGGCGATTGCAAAAGGTTTGATGACTAGACCTGATGTATTAATTTTAGATGAGCCAACTCGTGGCGTTGATGTCGGCGCCAAAAAAGAAATATATCAACTCATTAATAAATTTAAGCAAGAGGGGCTAAGTATTATTTTAGTTTCTTCAGAAATGCCTGAAGTATTGGGAATGAGTGATCGAATTCTAGTTATGCACGAAGGAAAAATCTCTGCTGAATTCTCTCGAGATGAAGCTACACAAGAAAAATTACTGGCAGCAGCCATTGGTAAAAACTCTGTTAATTAAGGTGATGTTATGAGTTCCAAACAATTTCAACTAAATAAATTTCTAATAGAGCAACGTTCTGTCATTGCATTATTAGTACTAATCGCTATCGTTTCAATTATTAATCCAGACTTTTTTGGTTTTGATAATATTTCAAATATATTACGTCAAACCTCCATTAATGCCATTATTGCCGTAGGGATGACCTTTGTAATTTTAATTGCGGGGATTGATTTATCTGTTGGATCAGTTCTAGCATTAACTGGTGCAGTGGCTGCCTCAATGGTTAGTACTGAACTCTCAATGTTCATTGTTATTCCTGCAACATTATTATTTGGAACGTTGTTAGGCGGTGTCAGTGGTATTATTGTAGCCAAAGGAAAAGTACAAGCATTTATCGCAACCTTAGTTACGATGACCCTACTACGTGGCGTAACGATGGTCTATACGGATGGTCGTCCTATTAGTACGGGCTTTTCTGATGCAGCTGATAGCTTTGCTTACTTAGGGACTGGCTATTTATTTGGGATTCCTGTGCCAATTTGGATTATGGTTCTAGTATTTGCGGTTGCTTGGTATATTTTAAAACACACTAAAATAGGGCGTTATATTTATGCACTTGGTGGCAACGAATCCGCAACACAATTATCAGGGATTGATGTTAATAAAATAAAAGTATTCGTCTTCGCAGTTAGTGGATTTTTATCTGCACTCGCAGGACTTATTGTTACCTCTCGTCTTTCATCAGCACAGCCAACCGCAGGAAGTGCCTATGAATTAGATGCAATTGCAGCGGTAGTTGTTGGTGGAACAAGCCTTATGGGTGGTAAAGGTCGAGTAATGGGAACGTTAATCGGGGCATTAATTATCGGTTTCTTAAATAATGCCTTGAATTTATTAGATATATCATCTTACTATCAGATGATAGCAAAAGCATTGGTTATTCTCGTTGCTGTTTTAGCGGATAACTATTTAGGTAGTAAAAAAGCATAAATCACAATCAATAGGAGATTATTATGAAAAAATTAACCACAATCGCTTCAGCAATGATGTTAAGTTTAGCATTAAGCGGTGCAACACTTGCAAAAGATACTATTGCATTAACTGTATCAACATTAAACAATCCTTTCTTTGTATCCTTAAAAGATGGCGCTCAAAAGAAAGCAGACGAATTGGGTTATGAATTGGTTGTATTGGATTCACAAAATGATCCAGCAAAAGAATTATCTAATGTTGAAGACTTACTCATTCGTGGTGCAAAAGTATTACTGATCAACCCAACTGATAGTGAAGCTGTCAGCAATGCTATTGCTATGGCGAACAAAAAAAATGTTCCTGTTATTACTTTAGATCGTGGTGCAGCAAATGGCAAAGTGGTTAGCCATGTTGCATCTGATAATGTTGCAGGTGGTAAAATGGCTGGTGATTTTATCGCAGCTAAATTAGGCGATGGTGCAAAAGTAATTCAATTAGAAGGACTGGCAGGAACTTCTGCGGCGCGTGAACGTGGCGAGGGTTTCCAACAAGCTATTACTGCACATAAATTTGATGTATTAGCAAGTCAACCAGCAGATTTTGACCGTACTAAAGGGTTAAATGTAATGGAAAACTTACTTGCTGGTAAAGGCGATGTTCAAGCAGTATTTGCTCAAAACGATGAAATGGCATTAGGTGCATTACGTGCAATCAGTGCAGCAAATAAAAAAGTACTTATTGTCGGTTTTGATGGAACTGATGATGGTGTTAAAGCAGTAAAAAGAGGAAAACTTGCAGCAACAGTAGCACAACAACCAGAACTTATTGGTAGTTTAGGCGTTGCGACAGCAGATAAAGTGATTAAAGGCGAAGTAGTGGAAGCGAAAATCCCTGTTGATTTAAAAGTAATTTCTGAATAATTAGAATAAAAATTAGGGTAGAAAATACCTTCTACCCTAATTACATCAGAAATAAATTCTTATTTAATTTATACTTGGAGTATTTATGAAAAATACATTGACTGTTTTAGGTAGCATTAATGTTGACCATGTCATTTCTGTGCCACATTTTGCGAAACCAGGAGAAACACTAACAGGTAAAAACTATTATATTGCCTATGGTGGAAAAGGAGCTAACCAAGCCGTGGCTGCTGCACGATTAAAACATAGCGATACACAAGTTAATTTTATCAGTTGCTTAGGCTATGATCCGATCAGTGATGAAATAAAACAGGCTTTTGTCAAAGATGGAATAAATACTCAAGCAATTAGTAAATTTGAAAATGAAACAACTGGATTAGCAATGATTCAAGTAGCTGACAGCGGAGAAAATAGTATTGTTATTTCAGCTGGAGCTAATGCTCGCTTAGATGAACAATATGTTGCAAAACATCGTTCACTTATTGCTGATGCAGATTATTTATTAATGCAACTAGAAACACCAATTAACGCTATTCTTCAAGCGGCGATTACTGCAAAAGAAAATAATACAAAAGTCATTTTAAACCCTGCTCCTGCACAGCCATTATCTGATGAATTACTCTCTTTTGTTGACATCATTACCCCAAATGAAACTGAAGCTGAAATTTTAACGGGGATAAAAGTTACCGATCAACAAAGTGCGGTTAAATCTGCCGAAGTTTTTCATAAAAAAGGTATTGATACAGTATTAATTACTCTTGGCTCAAAAGGTGTTTATCTCAGCCAAAATGGTCAAGGGCAAATCATATCAGGATTTAGAGTAAATGCCATCGATACCACTGCCGCAGGCGATACTTTCAATGGTGCATTTATTGTTGCTCTACTTGAAGGAAAAACATTGGATAAAGCAATACAATTTGCTCACGCAGCGGCTGCAATTAGTGTAACCAGAAAAGGGGCTCAACCCTCTATTCCAACAAGAGATGAAACCCTAACATTTTTAAAACAACAAAGTTAAATCAAAAAATAGAAATACAAAATAAAAGCGAGAAAATAACAAGGACTGTAAATATGGCAACGATGAAAGATATTGCAAGAATAGCAAAAGTTTCCACTTCTACAGTTTCTCATGTTATTAATAATTCTCGCTTTGTTAGTGAAGAAATTCGTGAGCGGGTATTAACGGTTGTGGAGCAACTAAATTATACCCCTTCTGCACTTGCTCGTAGTCTAAAAGTAAAAGAGACCCAAACAATAGGAATGCTTGTTACTACAAGTGATAACCCATTTTTTGCTGAAATCGTCGCTTCCGTTGAAAAATATTGTAGTCGAAATAACTATAACCTTATTCTTTGTAATACTGATGGCGATCAATATCGTTTAGAAAAAAATATCCAAACTCTGATTCAAAAACAAGTCGATGGCTTGTTACTAATGTGTACTGAAAGTAGCTTTCAAACGAGAGCATTTAATTTGTCCATTCCAACGGTTATCATGGATTGGTGGCCAACAGAATTAAATGCAGATAAAATCTCTGAAAATTCAATAAATGGTGGCTATCTTGCAACAAAAGCATTGATTGAAAAAAATCATAGAAATATTGCTATTATTACAGGAAACTTAAAAAAAATACTCGCACAAAAGCGAGTTGAAGGCTATAAAAAAGCCTTATTAGAAGCAAACATTCCAATTAAAGAAGAATTCATCATTGAAAGCCACTTTGATTTTGATGGTGGGATTATTGGTATGGAAAAAATATTACAATTAACAAACAGACCCACTGCAATTTTTGCTTGTAGTGATACGATTGCCATTGGTGCTTATCAAACTGCGTGGAAATATGGTTTATCAATCCCAAATGATATTTCCATTATTGGCTATGATAATATCCAACTTGCTCAATATCTTTCTCCACCACTTAGTACGATTCACCAACCTAAAAATACTTTTGCAAAATTAGCAGTTGAAACCCTAATCAGCCGAATAAAAAATAATGAAAAAACATACCGCACATTAATGGTTGAACCAAGACTAATTTTAAGAGAATCAATTAAAACTATCTAGAATAGTTATAGCCAAAGCGGTAATCGAATAGAAACGCGTAATCCACCTAAGTGGCTCTTTTCTGCCCAAACCTTACCTTGATGTTCTGTAACAATATTATCAACAATAGCAAGTCCTAATCCTACTCCACCTGTATTTATTGTTCTAGCTTCATCCACACGATAAAAAGGTCTAAAAATATTCTGATATTCACTTTCTGGTATGCCCTCTCCATTATCATCTACAGAAATAAAAAAATATCCATCTTCAATTCTAACTTTTACTTCCAAGTATGATTTTGTATATTTTAATGCATTTCTAATCACATTCTCTATTGCACTATCTAATAACTCTTCATTACCATTAATCATATACTTTTGATTAACATCAATTTCCCAAATAACATTAAAATCAATTTTTTTCTGACTAGCTTCAAATTCAATATTATCAAAAATATCTATTAATAACTCATTGATCAAAAAAATAGAGCATGTCAAATGGCTATTTAGTTGCTGCCGAGACAGTAACAAAATATCATTTACCATTTTATCAATTAATTTACTTTCTTTTTCAATTCGCTGTAATATCGTACTATCCCCCTCAGTTCTGCGTAATAAAGCAAGTGATAATTGTAACCTTGTTAGAGGCGTCCTTAGTTCATGAGAAATAGAAGATAACAAAACTTTTTGATGAGAAATAAGACTATCTAATGCCTCTGTCATATGATTGAAACTTTTCCCTACTTCTCGTAATTCAACAGTCCCAGATTCTTCCAGAGACTTATCAATGCTAAAATGACCTGAAGCGACCATCTGTGTGGCATTCTGTAAATTACGCAAAGGTTTACTAATACTATGCGATAATCCCCACAATATTGGGGTTGATATAAACATAATAAACAGAAAAATAAAGATCGGATTATCAAAAAATAGCTCTACAATTTCTTGTTGTGGATTTATTTTACTAACAAAATATATAAAATAAGGATCCTTTTGTTCCAATTCTAAATGAATAACAAATGGACCTACAATAAGAGTATTGTAAAAAATTTTCTGCAATGGATTGGTTTGATTAGCTGAGTTAACCATAAACTCTCGAATAAAGGGAACTTCATTTTCCTTTGCCCCCCAAATTAAGCCTTGTTTATCTACGAGAATAGGTCTTATATCATCCGTAGTTTCTTCTTTGGATAAAATATCTACACCATTTATTATTTTCGTTAATTCTTTTGTCCTAATTGAATCAACTATTTCATTATGATAGACCGATATATCTTTCTGCGATAATTCTAGGTATGAATTATTATTAAATAAAAAAGGTAGAACTAAAATTAAACCAAAGAATAGGAAAAAAGATAGCCAGAAAAAAATAAAAATCCGAAAAGATAATGTATTAGGAAAATAAATTTTACTTTTCCAATTAAGCATTTATGACCCATTCCATAAAATATGAGATAAAAATTAATTAACTAGTTATAATCATTACTGAAATAAAAAATGTAATAAATATTACGTAATAAGTAAATACCCTTTACCTCTTAATGTTTTAAACCAAGGCAAACCACCAGCTCTCGCGGGAAGCTTCTTACGTAAATTAGACATATGCATATCAATTGCTCTGTCAAAAGGACTTAAGGGCTTACCTAATACTTCAAGACTGAGATATTCACGAGAAAGGATTTTACTTTTATTTATTACTAATAAATATAGCAACGAAAATTCTGTTGTTGTTAATTCTAAATTTTTCTCTTCAAGAAATGCTTGTTGGTGTGCTACATTTAACACCAATCCATTAAACTCAATCGTAGCTAATCTACTTTTAGTATTTTCATCATCAGTTACTGTCCTACGTAAAATAGCCTTAATTCTTGCAATAAGTTCCCTATCGTTAAAAGGTTTAGGCAAATAGTCATCTGCACCTAACTCTAATCCTAGAATACGATCAATTTCATCCCCTCTTGCAGTGAGCATAATAACGGGCGTATCACTCGTCTTTCTTAATTCTTTTAACGTATCAATACCATTTAACACTGGCATCATAACATCCAATAAAATAAGATCATGTGTTGAATTTATTTTATCTAGTGCTACTTTTCCATTACAAGCTGAATCAACCTCAAAGCCTTCTAACTCAAGTAATTTGGAGAGTAATTCGATAAACTCCACATCATCATCAACAAGTAAAATTTTTGCCATAATTATATTCCATCATTAGTGATTAGAAATTAGTTCCAAAAATGCCACCAAGCCTTTTTCGCCTTATTTGAGGAATCAATAATAGTATTATTGACTTCAACTTTCTCTTCATCAGGTAAAGGACTGTCTAAATTAGCTTCCGTTACAATACCACGATGATCAAATTTAACCGTAAAGGTATGTTGTTCTGGATTCTCATAGGCTTTTTGTTGTAAAAATACATAATGCCATACATATTGATTGAACGGATCAATTAATACTGGTGTTCCTAATAAATATTGAACTTGCTCAGATGTCATTCCAGCAGATACTTTCTTAACTTTTGAGGCTTCCAAATAATTCCCTTGAGGTACATCAATACGATATACCACTTTTTGAACTGAAGAACATGCGGTAATACTCAACGCAAGTGTAAACGCTAACATTATTGATTTAAATTGCATATACTTAACCTTATATTTATACAAATAATCTTCTGATAATACAGAAACTTAATTCATTTGCCAAATTAATTCTGATCTTTTAATTGACGTTGTAATTGATCACGTAAATTAGGCGGAAGTCCTTTAATTGTCAAGCTATCTTCCTCTTCATTCCAAATAATACGCTGATTCAATAACTCAACATCAAAACTAATCGTAACCCCTTTTCCCGAACCTGAAAATTTTGCTAATGATTTTAATGTTGCTGGAACTGGTGGAATACTCTCCACTAGCCCATAATCTTGCTCAACAGTAAAATCAGCAAAAGGTTGTTCTTTTAGAGTAGGAATATGCTCAGAAAGTTCCTTAATTTCTATTTCTTCACCTAAACTTATCTGACCTTTACAATATTCAAAAACCTGTTTTTTTACTGATAATGACTGTTCTTTATTTAAATCACCTTGCTCGCAATAATCACTTACCGCCTGCATTAAACATTGATTTTGTAATTTAGGATTCAATCCTTCTTCTGCCCCAAGAAAATCCATAAAAAAGTCACTAATTTTCCGACCGACCCGACCTTTAATAAAAGTTAAATAACGATTTGAAATCGCATCAACTTGTAGATCTGTGAGATTAATTCGACTCGCAATGTCAAATTGATTAATCTCTAAATAGTTAGTTTGTTGAATTTCTAAGTTATCATCAACTAACATACTTCTTTTGCTATCAAGCAATGCAATAAAAAGATAATCTGTCGCTAAAAAATTATATTGACACAAAATAAGCGTGCCATTATCTGCGAATGAATATTTACCTAATTCTGAAGCTAACAAATTAGCGGATTGATGGCTAAAAGATAAAAAATCGCTTTCTTTCTCTAGCAAACGATTCAAATGTTGAGCAAAAATAGAATTCTCTTGGAATACACCATAAGCTTTCATTTTATTTTGATAAGACTGATGTAGTTGTAACATCATTTGTTCTACTTCTGGTGTAATTGTTAATAATTCTTTACGTAATTGAGTTGCCAATTTTATATTTTCATCATCATTATTTTCTAAAATAAGTTGATGTAATACGATTTGATTTACGGTTATGCCCATTACAAATTCCAATTTATAAAAAGTAAAATATTGTGTAACATTATAACCGCACTTTTTATAAAATATGCTAGTATATGAAAAATTATCTTTAATATTTAAGAAAATATGGCAAAAAATTCAAAATTCCAAGACAAGCAAATTGAAGTGATGTTACAAGATATGATCACAGTTATTGAAAAACATCAAGCTCCAGTTGATCTATCATTAATTGTTCTAGGTAATATGGTAACTAATCTACTTAATAATAGCGTGGGAAAACAACAACGTGTTGTGCTAGCTCAAGCTTTTTCAGATGCATTAATGAATTCAATCAAAGATAAAAAATAATATGTTCGGGATAAAAAATCGTAAACAACATATTGAAATTACCTCACAAAAAATTTCTTGGGGTCATTGGTTTACCTTTTTTAATATTATATGGGCAATTATTATTGGCTCACGTTACGCCTTTATTATCGACTGGCCCGATACTTTTTTTGGAAAATTTTATTTCTTCATCAGCTTATTAGGACACTTTGGATTTATTATCTTTGCGTTTTACCTAATAATTTTATTTCCTTTAAGCTTTCTTGTGAAAAATGAGCGAACCTTCCGAGGCATATCGGTTATTTTTTCAACACTTGGAATGACATTACTTATTCTTGATACCGAAGTATTTGCTCGTTTTCATTTACATTTATCTTCTCTAGTGTGGAATCTTTTAGTTAACCCAGAAAATGGCGAATTATCCAGAAATTGGCAACTTTTTTTCACGCCAATGCCATTTATTCTATTAATTCAAATGCTATTCTCAAGATGGTCTTGGAATAAACTTCGTAGCTTAGAAAGACAAAAATGGTTAAAGCCTATTGGTCTTTTATTTGTGTGTAATTTTATCGCTACACATTTTATTTACGCTTGGGCAGACGCTTACATTTACCGCCCTATTACAATGCAAAAATCAAACTTTCCTCTGTCTTACCCAATGACAGCAAGAACATTCCTAGAATCTCATGGATTACTAGACAAAGAGAAATATAATCAAAAAATATCAGATGAAGGGCGTCCTGATGCTTTAAAACTTAATTATCCTAAATCATCACTTGTATTTGATGAAAGAACGGAAAAAACAAATATCTTGTTTATCACTATCAATGGACTGCGCTATGATGCAATCACACCAGATGCAATGCCTAAACTAAGCGAGTTTGCTGAAACAGCAACAAATTTTGTGCATCATTATTCAAGTGGAAATAATACAAATAATGCATTAGCAGGACTTTTCTATGGCTTAAATGCAAACTATACCGATAGTTTATTGAGCTATAAAATACCTTCTATTTTTATAGAAAAATTACGTCAAGAAAAATATCAAATGGGGTTATTTTTTAGTCCTACTACTGAAAATACCTTACTTAAGCAAGCTGTTTTCTCGAAAGAGAAAAAAATTAACCATAATACAAATGGAGTTGAATTTATACGATGGTATCAGCAAGCAAAAAATAAATCGCAGGCTTTATTTGCTTACTTAAATTACCATATTCCTGAGAATCTCACTCAATCAGAATATGTGATGAAATTAATGGAAATTGATAATTCCATAGATCAAATATTAAAAGAAATCGACTTAAACAACACGCTTGTGCTGATCACCTCAGAAAAAGGCTATCTTTTTGAAGAAATAACTACAAAACATAAAAATTATTTTTCTCAAGATCTTATTCGAGTGCCAATGATCATTCATTGGAAAAATTTACAGGCTGCTCAAATAACCGAATTAACAAGTCATACCGATTTGTTACCTTCATTAATGATACATTTATTTAATATAACCAATCCACCTTCTGATTATTCACAAGGAATAGATCTTTTTAATACTAAGAAAAATCGCCATTGGGTACATATTGGTAATTATCGCTGGAATGTAATCGTTACCGAAAATGATATGCAGTATCACATTGATAAACGAGGAAACTATCAAAAATATGACCGCACTTATCAGAAAATGTCTTCTGATCATCCACCATTAGGACTCTTTCTTGACGTGTTTAAACAAGATTCGGCATTTATTGAAAAATAGATTTATTTTTTTTACAACTCAATTTATACTAACGACCTAGCGTAATTAAGGACTAGATATAATGTTATTAATTAAAAATCAGAGAATTTTTCATAACATTTTTAACTTTGACTACTTTGCTTGTGTTTTATCTCAAGCTCTCAATTTTTTTCTATTAATAACAAGATCCCTTCTATTTGGGATTTTTTTATGTCTATCTCTCTATCCGCTGAAATTTTTAATATTATCACGGAGTAATCATGAAAAACCACGTTCGTAGCTTTAAAACCTTTATTAGAGATGAGATTATCAAAAAAGGTGGCTGGGTAAATGCTCACGCACATGCAGATAGAGCATTTACAATGACCCCTGAAAAGATCAGTATTTACCATAACTGTAATCTACAACAAAAATGGGATTTAGTCGATGAGGTTAAACGTACCTCATCTGTTGACGATTATTATGCTCGATTTTGCCAATCAATCGAATTAATGATTTCGCAAGGGGTTACCGCTTTTGGTACCTTTGTTGATATTGATCCAATCTGTGAAGATCGTGCAATTATTGCGGCCCATAAAGCGAGAGAAGTCTATAAACATGATATTATTTTAAAATTTGCTAACCAAACACTCAAAGGAGTGATAGAACCGACTGCAAGAAAATGGTTTGATATTGGCTCAGAAATGGTTGATATGATTGGTGGCTTACCTTATCGTGATGAACTTGATTATGGACGTGGCTTAGAAGCAATGGATATATTATTAGATAAAGCAAAATCATTAAACATTATGTGCCATGTTCATGTAGATCAATTCAACTCACCAAAAGAAAAAGAGACAGAACAATTATGTGATAAAACCATTGAACATGGAATGGAAGGGCGTGTTGTTGCCATTCATGGTATTTCTATTGGTGCACATTCTAAAGAATACCGTTATCGTTTGTACGAAAAAATGCGTCAAGCTCAAATGATGATGATAGCTTGCCCAATGGCATGGATAGACAGTAACCGTAAAGAAGATTTAATGCCATTTCATAATGCACTAACGCCAGCCGATGAGATGATCCCAGAAAACATTACCGTTGCAATAGGAACAGATAATATTTGTGATTATATGGTGCCTTTATGTGAAGGCGATATGTGGCAAGAGCTAAGTTTATTAGCAGCTGGTTGTCGTTTCCCTGATTTAGATGCAATGGTCAATATTGCAAGTATTAATGGTCGAAAAGTATTGGGCTTAGACGTATAACAAAAATACGATTTTCGACATAATTACGAGGGAATGTAATATTTTCTATTACATTCCCTTCTTTTTTTCTATACACTAAAATAAGATGTGATGAATCACTAACAAACTTTAAATTTACAATGAACAGCACCTAAAATAAGTCCTGTAACTAATCCTGTAATATGAGCTGCATTTCCCATATTTATGCCAATCAATGGACTAATAAATCCTAAAATAATACCTACAATTAACATTATCAAAAATCCGTTAGGTACATCAAATTGGTTGTTAGGCGTAAATTTATTAACAATAAAAACATAACCAAGAACAGCGTAAACCACGCCAGATAATCCGAAAAAGGCATATCCAGAAAAATAATTTTGGATTATGCCACTCATAATCCCAGCAATGATATAAATAGATACAATTTTACCGATACCTAGCTGACGCTCAATGGCACTACCAAAGATCCACCACCAAGTTAGATTAAATAGAATATGCCAAGGAGAAAGATGAACCAATGTATGCGTTAAATACCGCCAAATATCCCCCCGTTGTGAAGTATCAGCAGGAAAATGAAATAATATCAAAATCTCTTCTTCTATTCCTATTAACTGAAATAAGTAAATACAAACGCAAAGTGCGGTTACAAAAAAAGTAAATTTTATTTGCTTAACATAAGATAATTTAGGAATAAATGGAGAGAAAATACTCTCCATATTATAACTTTTTTCTTTCACATCGCCTGATTGCCAACTTGCTTCGCTATATCTTGGATGAAAAGGGTCTTGAAGAAACTCCATTTTTTCTTGTTGAATTCTGTCAAATAATGGCTCATTTTCATCAACAAAAAGCCCGAACATTTCTGTTTGCGAATTATCATCAAAACATTTTCGAATTTCCAATTCAATATCATATTTTGAACGAATATAATCACGAAATTGCATGATAAAACTTTCAATTTCACTACCAAGAATAAGCTTCATTATGTTATATTTCAGTCCTATTAAATTAATATAGCTCAGAGAGAATAAAATGAGAAAAAACAATCTGCCAACAACATTCACCTCTTTTCAATGGGGACTAGCGATGTTTTGTTTGCCAATATTACTTTGGCCATTGGCATTACTGATCTCACCAAATTTGTTAAAAAACCCTACACTTACTGATTTAGAAATACGCTCTATGTCGATTTTCTTTTGGATATACCCACTAATACTCTCTATTATTGCTAGAATTTTATATAAATTACATCAGCATAATAAACTTTTTTCTAAAATACTGTTAATTCTAAGTATGATAATCTTTTATGCCGTTTTATACTATATAGCGGTTGTAGGATTAAATTAATGCTAGATATGATCTGATTCAATTGGTAAATTTGCTTTTAACCAACCTTCAAACCCACCAATAAGACTATATACTCGCTCATAGCCTTGATCACATAAAAAGTTAGCAATATTACGGCTACCTATGCCACGGTAACACATAACAATAGCAGGATGTTCATAATCATACTCCTGCTCAAATTCAATATAACTTTGATCAGTCAAATGAAATGCTCCTTGAGGATGAGAATGATTAAATCGATTCATATCTCTCATATCCAATAAAACCGCATTTTCTGAGTTCATCAAAAACCAAGCTTTTTCAGGGGTAATTTCTTCAAAAAAACACATAATAATTCTCCATGTACAACAAAATCTTAATCAAGATTGATAAATAATTAAGTGGAAGCTACATAATATTTCCACTTAAATCATAATAAAATTACATATTAGCAATAATATCCTCTGCAAACTCTGACGTTGAACGTAACGTTGCACCTTCTAGCATTTCAGCAAAATCAAAGGTAACTGTCTTATTCTCGATAGCTTTTGAAATCGCATTTACCACTAAATCAGCCGCTTCTATCCAGCCCAAATGACGTAACATCATTTCACCACTTAAAATTAATGATCCAGGATTTCCCTTATCTAAGCCTGCGATTTTAGGCGCTGTACCATGTGTAGCTTCAAAAATAGCCGCCTCTGAACCAATATTTGCCCCAGGAGAAATACCAATACCTCCAACTTGTGCAGCCAAAGCATCGGAAATATAATCACCATTTAAATTCAATGTTGCAATCACATCATATTCTGTAGGATGTAATAAAATTTCTTGTAAAAAAGCATCAGCAATAGAATCTTTAATAATAATTTCTTTACCTGTTTTCGGATTTACTAATGTCATCCAAGGACCATTATCAAGTAATTTAGCCCCAAATTCTTTTGCTACCTCATAGCCCCATTCTTTAAATGCACCTTCAGTGAATTTCATAATGTTCCCCTTGTGTACAAGAGTTAGTGAATTACGATTATTATCAATCACATATTGTAATGCATCACGAACTAAGCGTTGAGTTCCTTCTTTAGATACTGGCTTTATCCCTATACCACAATTTTCAGTAAAACGAATTTTAGTTACGCCCATTTCTTGTTGTAAAAATTTAATAACTTTTTTCGCTTCATCAGAGCCAGCAACCCATTCTACCCCGGCATAAATATCTTCTGAATTCTCTCTAAAAATAACCATATCAATTAATTCAGGGTGTTTCACAGGACTTGGTGTGCCTTTATAATAGCGAATAGGTCGCAAACAATTATATAAATCAAGTCCTTGTCTCATCGCAACATTTAAAGAGCGAATACCACCACCAACGGGAGTCATTAATGGTCCTTTTATCGCCACATGATATTCACGAATCAAATCCATAGTTTCCTCTGGTAACCAAGTATTTTCCCCATAAATTTCATTCGCTTTACCTCCCGCATAAATCTCCATCCAAGAAATTTTACGCTCGCCTTGATAAGCCTTTTTAACCGCGGCATCAATGACCTTTTGCATTGCAGGAGTAACATCAACACCAATCCCATCCCCCTCAATAAATGGAATAATCGGATTATTAGGTACTGATAATGCACCATATTTATTTAATATGATTTTCTCACCTATTGGGACGATAACATTTGATTGCATACTATTTCCTCCTTACTTTGTTAGAATATATGGTAGTATTCACACCTTACGACAAATAATATAATATGATTTGTGTTTCTTATAAAACTAATGCACTTGAAGTTAATACAGTATATGAAATCAGAATTTAGTTCAAATATTAAAAGACATCAATTTAAAAAAAATAATAATAAAATAATCTCACAAAAAACTATTAAAAAAGCAACTGCCCTTAGTTTTGAAAAAACAACCGTCTTACTTTTTAATAAGCCATTTGATGTTCTATCGCAATTTACAGATGAAAATAATAGAAAAACACTAAAAGACTTTATTCCGATAAAAAATGTATATCCTGTCGGTCGTCTAGATCGTGATAGTGAGGGGTTATTAATTCTAACGAATAATGGACAAATTCAACATCATTTAGCCAATCCATTATTTAAAATGGAAAAAACTTATTTGGTACAAGTTGAAGGTATTCCTTCTGAAATGGATCTTGAAAAACTCCGAAAAGGAGTAGAATTGAAAGATGGTCCAACTAAACCTGCCCATATTCGCTTAATTTCAACACCTAATTTTTTATGGGAACGTAATCCACCTATTAGGGAAAGAAAAAATATTCCAACAAGCTGGTTAGAGATTAAAATTATTGAAGGAAGGAATCGCCAAGTAAGACGAATGACAGCTCATATAGGCTTTCCTACGCTACGCCTTATTCGCTACCAAACTACATTTTTTAGCATTAATAATCTGCCACTTGGAGAATATAGAATAGCCACACAAGATGAATTAATAAAATTATATCAATTACTCAATCTAAGGAAATAACTATGCATAAACCTAATATTACAATGGCTTGTGTTGTTCATTGTAAAAATAAATTCTTATTTGTTGAAGAATTTGAATATGGAAAAATGACATTAAACCAACCTGCTGGGCATTTAGAAGAAAATGAAACAATAATAGAAGGTGCAAAACGCGAATTATTCGAGGAAACCGGCATCAATGCAGAAATGAATAAACTGATTAAAATTTATCAATGGCATGCACCAAGATCGAATACGGATTATTTAAGATTTGTCTTTTCCGTTGAACTAGAAGAATGGCAAGAGATTCAGCCATTAGATTCAGATATTAATGGCGGACTTTGGTTAACCATTGATGAATTTGAACATTACATTAATCAAACTGGACAATGTGCGAGAAATCCACTTGTTATTGAGGCAATAAAAGACTATTTAAAGGGTGATTTTTATCCTTTGGAATTATTATCTATTTTCAAATAAAATTAGCTAAACTTTTAATAAAAATAAAAAATAACCCCTTTGTTTATTGCTAAGCAAAGGGGTTAATTTATAAAAGATATTTAATGATTATTCATCATCAGCCATATTTAACATTTCAGCTAAGTTTGCTGTCGCCTCATCAGCAGTAAATGTAAATTCTGATGCAATTTCTTCATCAGATATTTTCACATCCTTCACTAGAGATTCAGGTTCAACAATACCTGCTGCACGATTTTTTTGACGATTTTGATGATAAGCAAAACCTGTACCCGCTGGAATTAAACGCCCAACGATTACGTTTTCTTTAAGACCACGTAATTCGTCACGTTTACCTGCTACCGCTGCTTCAGTTAACACACGAGTCGTTTCTTGGAATGATGCTGCAGAAATAAATGACTCTGTCGCTAATGATGCTTTGGTGATACCAAGTAATTCACGTTCAAATTCAACTAATGGTTTCCCTTCCGCTTCACGTTGACGGTTAATAATCTTAACGCGTGCAACTTCCACTTGTTCACCATCTAAGAATTCAGAATCATAAGCCTTAGTAATCGTACATTTACGCAACATCTGACGAACAATAACTTCAATATGCTTATCATTAATTTTTACCCCTTGTAAGCGGTAAACTTCCTGTACTTCATTAACAATATATTCCGTTACTGCATGAACACCACGTAAACGTAAAATATCATGCGGTGTCTCGGCCCCATCAGAAATTAGATCACCACGCTCAACCTGTTCACCTTCAAACACATTTAGTTGACGCCATTTTGGTATCATTTCTTCGTAAACTTCACCCTCAGTAGGCGTAATTAATAAACGACGTTTACCTTTTGTTTCCTTACCGAAAGAAACAACCCCAGAAATCTCTGCCAAAATAGCAGGTTCTTTAGGCTTACGCGCTTCAAATAAATCAGCAACACGTGGAAGACCACCCGTAATATCTTTAGTACCAACAGATTCTTGTGGAATACGAGCTAACGCCTCACCTACTGAAATTTCAGCACCATCATCTAACGTAACGATCGCCTTACCTGGTAAGAAATACTGAGCTACAACATCTGTACCTGGTATGATAATATCATTACCTTTCTTATCTACAAGTTTAATAGCTGGACGTAAATCTTTACCAGCAGTAGCTCTTTCTCCGACATCTTGAACAACTATAGATGATAAACCTGTTAAATCATCAGTTTGACGAGTAACGGTTAATCCATCAAGAATATCAACAAATTTAATAAATCCACTTACTTCTGATATAACAGGCATTGTATGTGGATCCCAATTTGCAACAATTTCACCTGCACTAACTTCTTGACCATCAGCTTTATTAAGTACTGCACCATAAGGTACTTTATAATTTTCTTTAGTACGACCAAAAGCATCAACAATAGTTAATTCAGTATTACGAGAAGTTAATACTAATTTACCTTCTTTGTTTGTAACAAACTTAACATTGGCAAGATGTAACGTACCATTATTCTTAATTTGAATGCTAGACTCTTTTGCTGCCGCAGATGCCGCACCACCGATATGGAACGTACGCATGGTTAACTGAGTACCTGGTTCACCAATTGATTGAGCCGCAATAACCCCAACCGCTTCACCTTGGTTAATTTGATGACCACGAGCAAGATCACGTCCATAACATTTTGCACATACACCAAAATCAGTATTACAAGTTACTACTGAGCGTACTTTCACAACATCCACTGAATTTTCATCTAATACATCACAAAGTTTTTCATCAAGTAATGTATTTCGTGGAATAAGTACTTCATCAGTACCAGGAATTAATACATCTTCTGCAACAACACGACCTAATACTCTATCGCGTAAAGCTTCTTTTACGTCGCCTCCCTCAATGAGAGGTGTCATTGTAACCCCTTCGTGAGTACCGCAATCATCTTCAACAATAACTAGATCTTGTGCAACGTCAACTAAACGACGAGTTAAGTAACCCGAGTTTGCTGTTTTTAATGCTGTATCAGCCAAACCTTTACGTGCACCATGGGTAGAAATAAAGTACTGAAGAACGTTTAAACCTTCACGGAAGTTCGCTGTAATTGGTGTTTCAATGATTGAACCATCTGGACGAGCCATCAAACCACGCATACCAGCGAGCTGACGAATCTGAGCAGCTGAACCACGAGCACCAGAATCAGCCATCATAAAGATACTATTAAATGATGCTTGTTTCTCTACATTACCTTCACGATTAACCACTTCTTCTGTGGAAAGGTTCTCCATCATCGCTTTTGCTACACGTTCATTTGCCGCAGCCCAAATATCAATAACTTTATTATAACGCTCACCAGCAGTTACCAATCCTGATTGGAATTGTTCTTGAATTTCAGCTACTTCGGTTTCCGCAGCAGAAATAATCTCGTATTTCTTCTCTGGAATAACCATATCATCAATACCAACCGATGCACCAGAACGAGCAGCATAAGCGAAACCAGTGTACATAATATGGTCAGCAAACATAACACTGTCTTTTAAACCTAAACGGCGATAACTTTCATTAATCAACTTAGAAATCGCTTTCTTACCTAGTGTTTGGTTAAATAAACTAAATGGCATACCTTTCGGCGCGATCATCCATAAAATTGCACGACCAACAGTTGTATCAACCAACGTTGTTTGTGGCTCCAACTCACCTGTTACAGATTTAACATATTCCGTAATACGTACTTTTACTCGAGAATGTAACTCCACTTGCCCTGTACGATAAGCTTTTTCTGCCTCACGTGGATCTTGTAGTAACATTCCCTCACCTTTACCATTCACTTTCTCACGAGTCATATAGTAAAGACCAAGTACCACGTCTTGTGATGGAACAATAATAGGATCACCATTTGCAGGAGATAAAATGTTATTCGTTGACATCATTAACGCTCGAGCTTCTAATTGAGCCTCTAATGTTAATGGTACGTGAACCGCCATTTGGTCTCCATCGAAGTCCGCATTAAATGCCGCACATACGAGTGGATGTAACTGAATCGCTTTACCTTCAATTAAAATAGGTTCAAATGCTTGAATACCTAAACGGTGTAATGTTGGTGCACGGTTTAATAAAATAGGATGTTCACGAATAACATCGGCAAGAATATCCCAAACAATTGAATCTTCACGCTCAACCATTTTTTTCGCAGCTTTAATTGTTGTAGCAAAGCCACGACTTTCTAATTTTGCATAAATAAATGGACGGAATAATTCCAATGCCATCTTTTTAGGTAAACCACATTGGTGTAAACGTAAATATGGACCTACAGTAATTACTGAACGACCAGAATAATCAACACGTTTACCTAATAAGTTTTGACGGAAACGACCCTGTTTCCCTTTAATCATATCTGCTAATGATTTTAATGGACGACGATTAGAACCTGTAATAGCACGTCCACGACGACCATTATCCAGTAAGGCATCCACTGATTCTTGTAACATACGTTTTTCATTACGTACAATAATATCGGGTGCAATGAGATCTAATAAACGTTTTAAACGGTTATTACGATTAATAACACGGCGATACAAATCATTTAAATCCGATGTAGCAAAACGACCACCATCAAGCGGAACTAATGGACGTAAATCAGGTGGTAAAACAGGTAACACTGTCATTACCATCCATTCAGGCTTATTACCTGATTGAACAAATGATTCAATTAATTTTAAACGCTTAGTTATTTTTTTACGTTTTGTTTCTGAGTTAGTTTCTTGTAATTCTTCACGTAAAACTTCACATTGATGTGCTAAATCCATATCTCTTAATAAGATTTGAATTGCCTCAGCACCCATTTTAGCTTCGAATTCATCAGCCCAACGATCTTCCGCTTCCATATATTGTTCTTCAGTTAATAATTGACCTTTCTCAAGATCAGTCATACCTGGTTCTGTAACAATAAATGATTCAAAATATAATACTCGTTCAATATCGCGTAATGGCATATCTAATAATAAACCAATACGAGATGGTAACGATTTTAAAAACCAAATGTGAGCAACAGGCGATGCTAACTCAATATGTCCCATACGTTCACGACGTACTTTAGATTGAGTTACCTCTACACCACATTTCTCACAGATAACACCACGATGTTTTAAACGCTTATATTTGCCACATAAACATTCATAATCTTTTACTGGTCCAAAAATACGAGCACAGAAAAGCCCATCACGTTCTGGCTTGAATGTACGGTAATTGATTGTTTCTGGTTTTTTTACTTCACCAAATGACCATGAACGAATCACGTCTGGTGCAGCTAAACCAATTTTAATCACATCAAAATCTTCACTCGTTTTTGATTGTGCTTTTAAAAACTTAACTAAGTCTTTCACAGATTTGCTCCCGTCGGAGTTAAACTTATTCAAGTGCGGTAAAATTTTTATTATTTCTACCGCACTTGGGCGTAATTTAGAGTTTTACCAATTACTCTTCGTCTAGATCAATATTAAGACCTAATGAACGAATTTCTTTCATAATTACATTGAAAGATTCTGGTGTACCAGGATCCATTTGATGCGTGCCGCCTACAATATTTTTATACATTTTAGTACGACCATTCACATCATCTGATTTCACAGTTAACATTTCTTGTAAAGTATAAGCTGCACCATAGGCTTCTAATGCCCATACCTCCATCTCACCGAAACGTTGACCACCAAATTGAGCTTTACCACCCAAAGGCTGTTGAGTAACAAGACTATAAGACCCCGTTGAACGTGCATGCATTTTATCATCAACTAAGTGATTTAACTTAAGCATATACATATAACCAACAGTAACAGGACGCTCAAATTGTTCCCCTGTTCGTCCATCATATAATGTAATTTGTCCAGAGGTCGGTAAGCCACCAAGTTCTAATAATCCTTTAATCTCACTTTCATCTGCACCATCAAATACAGGTGTTGCTAAAGGCATACCTTTACGTAAATTCTCTGCTAAACGCATTACTTCTTCATCAGTAAAGGTATTTAAATCAACAACTTGTTCTCCTTGACCTAAATCATAAGCTTTCTGAATATAGCCTCGCAATTTTTCAACATCTTGTTTTTGTTTGATCATCGCATTGATTTGATCACCAATCCCTTTAGCAGCCAAACCTAAGTGAGTTTCTAGAATCTGACCAATATTCATTCGAGAAGGAACCCCCAATGGATTCAATACAATATCAACAGGTTGACCATTTTCATCGTATGGCATATCTTCAACTGGATTTATTTTTGAAATAACCCCTTTGTTACCATGACGACCAGCCATTTTATCACCTGGTTGAATACGACGTTTAACCGCAAGATAAACTTTAACGATTTTTAAGACACCTGGTGCTAAATCATCACCTTGGATAATCTTACCACGTTGCACTTCTAATTTATGTTCAAAGTCCTTACGTAGTTCTTCATATTGCTCTGCAAGTTGCTCTAACTGCGTTTGTTGAGCTTCATCAACTAAAGTTAACTCTAACCATTGCTTACGATTTAAACTGTCTAAATGTGACTCAGATAAACCACCTGCAACCAATAAATTACGAACACGAGCAAATAGACCAGCTTCTAAAATTTCTAGTTCTTCAACTAAATCTTTCTTGGCTTGCTTAAGTTGCATTTCTTCAATTTCTAATGCTCGTTTATCTTTTTCTACTCCATCACGAGTAAATACTTGAACATCGATAACGGTACCAGAAACACTATTAGGAACTCGCAATGAAGAATCTTTAACATCAGAGGCTTTTTCACCAAAAATGGCACGTAACAACTTCTCTTCTGGCGTTAATTGTGTTTCACCTTTTGGCGTAACTTTACCAACAAGAATATCGCCACCTTTAACTTCAGCACCGATATAAACAATCCCCGATTCATCAAGTTTACTTAATGCAGATTCACCAACATTTGGAATATCTGCTGTAATTTCTTCTGAACCTAATTTAGTATCACGAGCAACGCAAGAAAGTTCTTGAATATGAATAGTAGTGAAACGATCTTCTTGAACTACTCTTTCAGACACTAACATAGAATCTTCAAAGTTATAACCATTCCAAGGCATAAATGCAACACGCATATTCTGACCAAGAGCTAGCTCGCCCAGATCTGTTGATGGACCATCAGCAAGAATTTCACCTCGCTCAATTGGTTCGCCGAGTTCAACACAAGGAATTTGATTAATACAAGTATTTTGGTTAGATCGAGTGTATTTTATTAAATTATAAATATCAATACCCGCTTCACCAGCAATAGTTTCATCTTCGTTCACTTTAACAACGATACGAGAAGCATCTACATATTGGATTGTACCACCACGTTTTGCTACAACGGCAACACCAGAATCCAATGCAACAGGTTTTTCCATTCCAGTACCAACAAGTGGCTTATCAGCTCGTAATGTAGGAACCGCTTGACGTTGCATGTTTGCACCCATCAAGGCACGGTTTGCATCATCATGTTCTAAGAATGGAATTAACGCTGCTGCGACAGAAACTATTTGTTGAGTTGATACATCCATATAATGAATTTCATCAGGACGATATAAACCTGATTCGCCGTGTTCCCCACGAGCAGTAACAAATGCATCAGTAAAACGGAAATTCTCATCAAGGTTTGAGTTAGCCTGAGCAATAACATATTTACCTTCTTCAATAGCAGATAAATATTCAATTTCTTCTGTCACTTGTCCATTAACTACTTTTCGATATGGAGTTTCTAAGAAACCGTAATCATTAGTGCGTGCGTACACAGATAATGAGTTAATCAAACCGATATTTGGACCTTCAGGCGTTTCGATTGGACAAACACGTCCATAATGAGTTGCATGAACATCTCGAACTTCAAAACCAGCTCTTTCTCGAGTTAAACCACCTGGACCTAATGCTGAAATACGACGTTTATGTGTTACTTCTGATAAAGGGTTATTTTGATCCATAAACTGAGAAAGTTGTGATGAACCAAAAAATTCTTTAACTGCGGCTGAAATCGGCTTAGCGTTAATTAAATCTTGCGGTGTTACTGCATCAAGATCGCCCAAGGATAAACGTTCTTTTACTGCACGTTCAACTCGTACTAATCCAATGCGGAATTGGTTTTCAGCCATTTCACCAACAGAACGAATACGACGATTTCCTAAATGGTCAATATCATCAACTTCCCCGTGACCATTACGAATATCAATCAATTTTTTCATTACATTGACGATATCATCATTACTTAAAATACCGCTACCTGTCGTTTCTTCAATACCTAAAGAACGATTAAACTTCATTCGACCTACTGCAGATAAATCATAACGATCAGAAGAGAAAAACAGATTATCAAATAAATTTTCTGCTGCCTCTTTTGTTGGTGGTTCACCTGGACGCATCATTCGATAAATTTCAACCAAGGCACTCAAACGATCGGTAGATGGATCAACTCTTAATGTTTCTGAAATATAAGGGCCTGAATCCAAATCATTAGTAAATAAAGTTTCTATTTTTTTATAGCCTGCACTGGATAATTTTGCGAGTAATTCTAAAGAAATTTCCATATTCGCAGGGCAAATAATTTCGCCGGTATCAAGATCAACATAATCTTTCGCAGAAACTTTTCCAACGATATATTCAGTAGGCACTTCTACTTGAGATATTTTATCTTTTGCTAATGCTTTTACATGTCTAGCTGTTATTCGGCGACCACGTTCAACATAGACTGTCCCATTCGCTTCAATATCAAAAGATGCGGTTTCACCTCTCAAGCGTTCAGGTACTAAAGTCATTAATAATTTATTGTCTTGAATATTAAATTCCACTTTTTCAAAGAAAATATTTAAAATTTCTTCAGTAGTATAATTTAATGCTCTAAGAATAATTGTTGCGGGTAATTTACGACGACGGTCAATACGAGCAAATAAATTATCTTTCGGATCAAATTCAAAATCTAACCACGATCCACGATAAGGAATAATACGCGCATTATATAAAACCTTTCCAGATGAATGAGTTTTTCCTTTGTCGCTATCAAAGAATACGCCTGGACTACGATGTAGTTGAGAAACAATAACACGTTCTGTTCCATTAATAACAAAGGTTCCATTATTTGTCATTAATGGGATTTCTCCCATATATACTTCTTGTTCTTTTATATCTTTAATTGTGCCAGGTGCTGCATCTCTATCGTAACTAATTAATCTTAGTTTTACACGTAATGGTGCAGCATAAGTAATACCTCGGATTTGACATTCTCTAACATCAAATACAGGTTCACCTAATTGATAACTTACATATTGTAACTCTGTACTTCCATTATTACTTACAATAGGAAATACAGAACGGAAAGCGGCTTCTAAACCTTGCTCACCATCGGGATCTCTTTGAATAAATTTATCAAAAGAGTCAAGTTGAATAGTTAATAAATAAGGTACATTTAAAACTTGCGGACGTTTGCCGAAGCTTTTACGAATTCGTTTTTTCTCGGTATATGAGTAAACCATAGGGTTCCTCTGCTTGTTGTTCAGTGACCCAACCGTAACATATAACATTACGGCAATAATTGACCGTTAAAAATGACCGCACTCTGAACCTTACTTCTGTAGTGGGTAAGAACTCAAAATAATAAATATTAAATTGAGCGAACAAAAATAAATAACGGTAAATTTATTCTTGTTAGTAGAATAGCACAAAATGGCTGATGGAAAACCAACAGCCATTTAACCTGAAAACAGGTACAGTAGAGCTAAATTACTTAACTTCTACTTGTGCACCAGCTTCTTCTAATGCTTTCTTAAGCTCTTCAGCTTCAGCTTTAGAAATGCCTTCTTTTAAGTTAGCTGGAGCAGACTCAACTAAATCTTTAGCTTCTTTTAAGCCTAGACCAGTTGCAGTACGTACTGCTTTGATTACTGCTACTTTATTAGCACCAGCTGCTGTAAGAACAACATCAAACTCAGTTTTTTCTTCAGCTGCTTCAGCTGGACCTGCTGCTACCGCCACAGCTGCCGCTGCTGCAGAAACACCAAATTTTTCTTCCATTGCAGAAATCAATTCTACAATTTCAGTTACAGATTTAGAAGCAATAGCTTCAATAATTTGTTCGTTAGTTAATGACATAGCAATCAATTCCTAAAGTAAATAAATTTAATAAGTTAAAAAGCGACTTAATCCTAAATAAAATTAAGCGGCTTCTTCTAATTTGTCGCGTAATGCCGCAAGAGTGCGAACGAGTTTTCCTGCCGCAGCTTCTTTCATTGTACCCATTAAACGTGCAATTGCTTCTTCGTAAGTTGGCAATGTTGCTAAGAAATCAACATCTTGAACCTTACCTTCAAAGGCAGCACCTTTAATTTCAAACTTACCATTTGCTTTTGCAAAATCTTTAAATAAACGAGCAGCCGCACCAGGATGTTCGTTAGAAAAAGCGATAAGTGTAGGACCTACAAACGCATCTTTTAAACATTCGTAATCTGTACCTTCAACTGCACGACGTAATAAAGTATTACGAACGACACGAATAGATACACCTGCCTCACGAGCTGTTTTACGTAATTCAGTCATTTTATCAACTGTAACGCCACGAGAATCCGCGATAACAGCTGATAGGGCACCTTTGGCTGCTTCATTTACTTCAGCAACAATCGCTTGTTTATTTTGAAGATTTAATGCCATTGGCTTTTAGCTCCTGAATACACTCCGATTTCTCGGAATTAAAATACCCAATAATCAAATTATTGGGACTACTAGGTGCACAGAAGCAAGAAAAATTCTTATTCTGTATCACCATCTACGTAGGATTATTAAAAAATAATATTATTATTTTCCCTACGGTCTTGGACGGGGCTTGAATTTAAGGTCAAGCACCAACCAGAAAAAACTATGTTAAACATAATTTAAGGGGATGGATTATATCAATAAACTCATCCCCTGTAAAGAACAGAGTATAACTTATAAGCTATTTTGATCTATTGCTACACCAGCGCCTTGAGTTGTAGAAAGACTAACTTTCTTAACAAAAATACCCTTAGCCGTAGTAGGTTTAGCTTTATTTAAAGCAGCTAAAAGTGCTTGTAAATTTTCTCTTAATTGCTCTTCTGAGAAAGTTGCTTTACCAATAGTTGAATGGATTATACCATTTTTATCATTACGGTAGCGAACCTGACCTGATTTTGCATTTTTAACTGCTTCTGCAACATTAGGGGTAACCGTTCCAACTTTAGGATTTGGCATTAAACCACGAGGCCCTAAAATTTGACCTAATTGACCAACCACACGCATTGCATCAGGAGAAGCGATAACTACATCAAAATTCATTTCACCTTTCTTAACTTGTTCAGCTAAGTCTTCCATACCTACTAAATCAGCACCAGCTTCTTTAGCGGCATCAGCATTTGCACCTTGAGTAAATACAGCAACACGTACTTCTCTACCTGTGCCATGTGGTAAAACAGTTGCACCACGAACATTTTGGTCTGACTTACGTGGATCGATACCTAAATTTACAGCAACATCAACACTTTCAACAAATTTATCAGTAGTAAACTGTTTCAATAATGCAATTGCTTCATTGATTTCATAAGCTTTAGTAGAATCTACGCCAGCTTTGATTGCTTTCATTTTCTTAGTCAATTTAGCCATCGTATTAGTCCTCCACTACTAAGCCCATTGAACGTGCAGTACCTTCAATAGATTTCATCTTAGTTTCAATTGTTGCACCTGTCATATCTGCTGCTTTTAATTCAGCAATTTCACGAACTTGTGCACTCGTTACTTTACCAACTTTAGTTTTATTTGGTTTACCAGAACCCGATTTAACACCAGCTGCTTTTTTCAATAGAACAGCTGCTGGAGGTGTCTTAGTAATAAAAGTAAAAGAACGATCCGCATAAACGGTAATAACTACTGGAATAGGTAAACCTTTTTCAAGGCTCTCTGTACGTGCATTAAATGCTTTACAAAATTCCATAATATTAACACCTTGTTGACCTAATGCAGGACCAACTGGAGGTGAAGGGTTAGCCATACCTGCTGCGACTTGCAACTTGACATAGGCTTGAACTTTCTTTGCCATTTTTAATTTCCTCTAAATGGGTAATAACGCTATCACTAGCTTCCCTGTTTGTATAAAGAAAAGCATTCTAATTAAATGCAATCACTATTTCAAGTAAAATAATCAAAAGATACTAACTAAAATCAGTATTTTCATTTCACTCAAATCTTTAATTAATTTTTTTCAATCTGACCGAACTCTAATTCAACTGGAGTTGCACGACCAAATATAGAAACAGAAACTTTTAATCGTCCTTTTTCATAATCAATCTCTTCTACTGTACCAGTAAAATCTGCAAAAGGTCCTTCTGTAACACGAACTTCTTCCCCAGGTTGGAACATAGTTCTTGGTTTTGGTTTATCCGAATTCTGTTCTAAGCGATTCAGAATCAAATTTGCTTCTTTATCACTAATTGGAGCTGGTTTATCAGGAGTCCCACCAATAAATCCCATTACCCTAGGCACGCTACGAACTAGCTGCCAAGTATAATCATTCATTTCCATTTGAACTAATACGTAACCAGGAAAATACTTACGTTCGCTCTTTCTCCGTTTGCCCCCAACATTTTCTACCACTTCTTCTGTAGGAACAAGAACTTCACCAAATTGCTCTTCCATTTGATGTAATTTAATATATTCACGTAATGTTGTCGCCACTCTAGCTTCGAAACCTGAAAATGCTTGAAGTACATACCAACGTTTTTTTTGAGCATTCTCTGTCATATTAGAACCTTAAATCCGTTAAAAATGTAATTAATGAAACAATTATTGAATCAAAACCCCATAAAATAAGCGATACAATAACCGTTACACCCATTACGATCAGAGTCGTCTGTGTTGTTTCAGGACGAGTAGGCCATACGATTCGTCTTAATTCAATTCTAGCATCTTTTAAAAATCTACGTGCTTTCGTTCCTTGATTTGTAATAGCTAAAAAACCTAAAGCTATTAATAATCCAACTACCACACCAACAACTCTAATTGCTGTTGAAAATAAATCTACAAAATAAATATTACCAACTGCTGTTAAAACAACGACAAACGTGGCCAATAACCATAGAAAAGTATTTAAACCTTTTGATTTTTCTGTTTCAATTTCAGGAGAAAGCTTTTTCTTATCAATATCTAACGCCATAATTTATCCATGAGTGAATTTAAATAATAATTTAAATAATAAAAGGGGGATGTATTTTAGCCCGAGATTGTAACATTTTCTTATTTTATTGCCTATAAAAAAATTAATTTTCTTCATCTTTTTATGTTAATGACAAAAAAGGGATCATAAGATCCCTTTTTATCCTTCATGTTCTGCTTAATTATTTAATAATTTTTGCAACAACACCCGCACCTACTGTACGTCCACCTTCACGAATCGCAAAGCGTAAACCTTGGTCCATCGCGATTGGGTGAATTAAGCTTACTACCATTTTGATATTATCGCCTGGCATTACCATTTCTACGCCTTCTGGTAATTCAATCGTTCCTGTTACATCTGTTGTACGGAAATAGAATTGTGGGCGGTAACCTTTAAAGAATGGAGTATGACGTCCACCTTCATCTTTTGATAATACGTAAACTTCTGATTCAAAGTCTGTATGTGGTGTAATTGAACCTGGTTTCGCTAATACTTGTCCACGTTCGATTTCTTCACGTTTTGTTCCACGTAATAATGCACCTACGTTCTCACCTGCACGACCTTCGTCTAGCAATTTACGGAACATTTCCACACCTGTTACTGTTGTTTTTGTTGTTGGTTTAATACCAACAATTTCAACTTCTTCACCTGTACGGATAACACCACGCTCTACACGACCTGTTACTACTGTTCCACGTCCTGAAATTGAGAATACATCTTCAATTGGTAATAAGAATGGCTGATCGATTGCACGCTCTGGCTCTGGAATATAGCTATCTAAATGACCTGCTAATTCAACAATCTTATCTTCCCACTCTGGTACACCATTTAATGCTTGTAATGCTGAACCACGTACGATTGGTGTGTCATCACCTGGGAAATCATATTGTGAAAGAAGTTCACGAACTTCCATTTCTACTAATTCTAATAATTCTTCATCATCAACCATATCACATTTATTTAAGAATACGATGATGTAAGGTACACCTACTTGGCGTCCTAAAAGTATATGCTCACGTGTTTGTGGCATTGGGCCATCTGTTGCTGCTACTACTAAAATAGCACCATCCATTTGTGCCGCACCGGTAATCATGTTTTTTACATAATCCGCGTGTCCTGGACAGTCAACGTGTGCATAGTGGCGTGTTTCTGTATCATATTCAACGTGTGAAGTATTGATAGTGATACCACGTGCTTTTTCTTCTGGTGCATTATCAATTTGATCAAATGCACGTGCAGCACCACCGAATTTTTTCGATAATACTGTTGTAATTGCTGCTGTTAAAGTTGTTTTACCATGGTCAACGTGGCCTATTGTACCCACGTTAACGTGTGGTTTTTTACGTTCAAATTTTTCTTTAGACATTAAGAGTCCCTCTAGATAAACACGGTTATCGATGGTTCAAAATACCACATTAACCCAAAACTTATTTAATAAAAGGAGAGCTGAAAATTAGGATGGTGCTGATAGGCGGATTTGAACCGCCGACCTCACCCTTACCAAGGGTGCGCTCTACCAACTGAGCTATATCAGCGCTTGGAGCGGGCAGCGGGAATCGAACCCGCATCATCAGCTTGGAAGGCTGAGGTAATAGCCATTATACGATGCCCGCAGTCCTAAATTCATCTATCCATCAGATTCATAAATCATATTAAATGGTGGAGGGAGAAGGATTCGAACCTTCGAAGGCTGAGCCGGCAGATTTACAGTCTGCTCCCTTTGGCCGCTCGGGAATCCCTCCACATTATAAATGAACTTGACTACGAAAGAATGGTGCCGACTATCGGAATCGAACTGATGACCTACTGATTACAAGTCAGTTGCTCTACCTACTGAGCTAAGTCGGCGTCGTAAACAAGTAAGGCGTATTATAGGGAAATTTTTACGCCTGACAAGTGTTTTTTAAAAAAAATGTTTTTTTTTGTATTGTTTGATTAGTTGTTATTCAATAATGCTTAAATTTAACCAATATAATAAATTTTTATTATAAATTTTATGCAAATTTAATCAGTTATCGTGTATATTTCTCCTACATTAACTATTGATACCCAAAAAATTTACTGTGAATATACTAAATTTAGATACTATTTCTGATCAGCTTACCCCATTTCTTACTTTCAATCGTGAGCAATGGTCAGAATTACGCAAATCAGTTCCCCTAACATTAACAGAACAAGATTTAAAACCTTTATTGGGGTTTAACGAAGAATTATCACTTGATGAAGTCAGTACAATATACTTACCACTC
Source organism: Bisgaardia hudsonensis (assembly GCF_004345785.1). GTDB lineage: Bacteria > Pseudomonadota > Gammaproteobacteria > Enterobacterales > Pasteurellaceae > Bisgaardia > Bisgaardia hudsonensis. The sequence continues at coordinate 172,557 of NZ_SLXI01000004.1, read as the reverse complement.
ACTCGCTTAATTAATTATTACATTGATGAAAATCTAAAACGACAAACTGTATTAAATCGTTTTTTAGGCGTTCATCATTCTAAAGTTCCTTACATTATCAGTATTGCAGGTAGTGTTTCTGTTGGAAAGAGTACCTCTGCAAGAATTTTGCAATCATTACTATCAACCTGGTCATCAGCCAGAAAAGTAGATCTGATAACGACAGATGGGTTTCTATATCCACTTGAAAAATTAGAAAAAGAAAATTTACTGGATAAAAAAGGTTTTCCAATTTCTTATGATACGCCAAACTTAATTCGTTTTTTAGCTGATGTAAAATCAGGAAAAGCAAAAGTTAAAGCCCCCATTTATTCGCATTTAATTTATGATATTGTGGCTAATCAATTTGATATTGTGGATAATCCTGATATTTTAATTTTAGAAGGGCTTAATGTATTACAAACAAGAACGGATAAATTAAATCAAATATTTGTGTCTGATTTTGTAGATTTCTCTATTTTTGTAGATGCAGAAGAAAATTTATTAAAAGAATGGTATATAAAACGCTTTTTAAAATTTAGACAAACAGCATTCAGTGATCCTAACTCTTATTTTAAACATTATGCCACACTATCAAAAGAAGAAGCGATTAAAACTGCTTCAAAAATTTGGGATGATATTAATGGGTTAAATTTACGCCAAAACATATTACCAACGAGAGAGCGCGCAAATTTAATCTTGAAGAAAGGAAAAGATCATGCCATTGAATTGGTAAAATTAAGAAAATAACCTTTTTTACTTATAAATAAGCCTATAATAATCAATTATTATAGGCTTAAAATTTATTTCTTAGATTCCCATTGCTTGTTTTATCAATAATTCTTTAACGAAAGTCATTTTGTCCGTTGTTGTTACGCCAATACCACGTGCTAATTTTTTTAATGGATTATCGCCATCAAAGATTGTCTTTAAGCCTTGCATTGCGGCGAGCATTTTAACGGCTTCTGTTTTACGCCAACGTTCATAGTAACGTAAATAGCGATATTCACCAATATCCACTGCTGAGGCTAAATTTTTATGAATTTCTTGAGCCAGTGCAATGGCATCCTGAAATCCTAAATTAACCCCTAATCCAGCCAAAGGATGAATCGTGTGAGCGGCATCACCCACTAATGCCACTCGTTCTTTTGCAAAATTGCGAGCATAACGAGCGGTTAATTGAATAGCACGACGCGAGCTTTGAACTTCACATAAACCAAGCTGGTTATCAAAGGCAACCGTTAGGTGTTTATTAAATTCATTATCATCGCATAAAGTTAAATACTTAGCCTGTTCTGGAGGTAAAGACCAAACGATAGAACAAAGATTGTCATTGTGTAACGGGAGAAAAGCTAAAATACTATCTTTAGAAAAAATTTGTCTTGCACAATGTTGATGTGATTCAGCAGTTTTTACATTACAGACTAAAGCATGATGACCATAATCACGAAATATTAATGGAATATCAACTTGTTTACGTACCCAAGAATTCGCACCATCAGCACCAACTATTAGCTTACTTGATAACATTTCGCCATTATCTAAAGATACAATCGCATTACTTTCAGTGACTCCTAAACTTGTAGGAAGTGCGGTAATAATTTCAACGTTTTTTTGAGTTTGTACTTTATCCCATAGCACTTTTTGAATTAAATGATTTTCGACAATATGCCCTAAATGAGAAACACCAAGTCCTTTAGTATCAAATTTTATATTAGCAAAACTGTCTTTTTCCCACACCTGCATTTTATCATAAGCGGTCGCTCGTAAGTCCAATACATCTTGCCATACACCTATTTTTTCAAGCATTTTTTGGCTAGCTAAATTTAAGGCACTCACACGATTAGTGATTTCAGTTACAGGAATCTGAGTAGGAAAGCCCTCTATAACCGCAATACGTAATTGGCTATCAGTTAAACTGGCAGCTAATGCTAACCCAACCATTCCGCCACCGACAATAGCTAAATCAAATGTTTTCATGTTAATAACCCTATTTATGTGCTACAAATTTAAACTACTTAAACCCAACCCAACGTTGGTTTCGCAAAATATTGTCTTAATAATGATGATTGTGACAATGCCATCAAACCTAAATTACGCCCAACTTGGAATGGCAGTAAATTATTTGCAAAGACTGATAATAATCCATTAGTTAACGTCATAATATGTTGCTGATCATTTTCTCTTGTATTTGCATACTTTTCTAGCCAACTATAACAACCAAAATCTATACCTTGTAAGTACCCCTGAGCAATGATCTCGGCTAAATTCATCACATCTCGAATACCAAGATTAAATCCTTGACCCGCAATAGGATGTAACGTTTGTACAGAATTACCTATTAATGCCACTCTATTTTGGATATGCTGTTCTGCTTGATACAAATTTAATGGATAAGCAAAACGTTGACCGCATTGCTGTAATTTCCCCAATCGCCAACCAAAACGTTGTTGTAATTGATTTAAAAATGCGGAGTCATCCAACTTTAATAAAGGCTCAACCTCTTTAACACACCAAACTAAAGACATTAAATTATTTTCCATTGGCAATAATGCCACAGGTCCTTCATCAGTAAATCGCTCAAAAGCCCGACCTTGATGTGCTTGTTGTACCAATACGTTAGTAATTACCGCTGTCTGTTGATATTCCTGAATAATGTTTTGAGAAATCCCCGCGGATTGTGCTACTTGAGAAAATGTACCATCGGCACCAACAACTAATCTTGCTTGTAAAGTGCGGTCATTTTTTAAGGTAATTTTGGCAAAATTATTGTTATTATTTTCTTGAATATCAATACAATCGATCTCAACAGGAGCAATATAATCAATATTGGGATATTGGTTAATCGCTTCCAACAAAATGCTGCCTGTTTTTTGTAGTTCAATCACTGCACCAAGTTGTGCTAGACCAAACTCATCAGATTTAAACTCGACTAATCCAGCATGCCCTTTATCAGAAACATGAATTTGAGTAATTGGTGTAGATAAAGGTTGAATTTGTTGCCATAAACTTTTTCCATTTGCTAACTGAATAGCATTAAAACGCTGACAACTGCCATCAGATAAAGCAATACAACGGGCATCAAAACCACTTGAATGATGTTTTTTAGGTGCTTGTTTCTCAAGAACGGCTATTTTGATCCGACCTTGAGTGTTGGAACTTAAAGCAAGAGCCAGTGTTGCCCCAGCCATTGCTCCCCCCACGATAACTACATCGTATTGCGTTTTCTCATTACCCATTGCATTACCTTTATCTACAGTAAAATATCTTGATTAATATTTTTATTGTTGTGCCATAAGCTTTTCAATGTCATCTATTTCTTTTGGTACCGCACTAGTCAAAATTTTATTTCCATGTTCAGTGATCACAATATTATCTTCAATACGCACACCAATACCTTTATATTGCTCGGGAACATTAGATTTTGATGAAATATATAACCCCGGTTCAACAGTTAGTACCATTCCTATTTCTAACGGTCTATCACGTAAACGGCTATTACGATCTCCATTTGCAAAGGATTGACTATAACTTCCAACATCATGCACATCTAAGCCTAACCAATGCCCTAAACCGTGCATATAAAATTCACGATAAGCTTGTTGTTCAATTAATTGTTCCACATCGCCTTGTAAAATGCCTAAACGCACTAAACCTTCCACTTTAATACGCACTACTGCATCATTCACTTGTTGAATACTATTTCCAGCAACTAATAATTCAATAGCGCGTTTTTGTGCTTTTAATACAATTTCATAAATTTCACGTTGTGGTTGGGTAAACTTTCCATTAACTGGGAAAGTTCGGCTAATATCACCTGCATACATAGCAAATTCACAACCTGCATCAATTAAGACTAAATCGCCATCTTTCATTGGTTGATCATTTTCGGTGTAATGTAAAATACAAGCATTTTCACCTGCTGCTACAATACTATTATAAGAGGCATATCTCGCACCAAAACGATTAAACTCATGTAAAATTTCACTTTCCAATTCATATTCAAAACGATTAGGGCGAGCCTCTTTCATCGCACGAATATGGGCAAGTGCTGATATTTGCCCAGCTTGTTGCATTAAAGCGATTTCGTTGGTTGATTTAAATAAACGCATTTCATCAAGAATAAGAGCCACATCAAAAATACGAGGAAAATCTACCGCACTTTCTTGTTTTAATTGATTAAGTAGTATCTCTCCCCAAGATTGTTGATCTTTTTTATAATAAAGAGCGGTCAAATTTTGACTGATTTTAGGAAATATCGCTAAAAAATCCTCTATTGCATAAGCAGTATTAATTGATAATTCCTGTGGGGCTTTTTCAATGCCTAACCGACGACCATTCCAAGTTTCCATTAGCGGATCAGAAGGACGTAAAAAACAATATACTTGAGAAACACCATCACGCTTAGTGATAACTAAAATAGAATCTGGTTCGTTAAAGCCCGTCAAATACCAGAAATAACTGTCTTGACGAAAAGGATAGCAACAATCATTATTACGCACTTGTTCTTGTGATGAAAAAACAACCGCAACGGAATTATCTTCCATTTGCTCAACTAATTTTTGTCGTCTTGTAATAAATTCTTCTGCTGGCATTTTTGCCATATAAGCAAGATCCATCATTTTCTCCTTACTTAATGTAATACTGTTTTTTGTTCTTGTTGGTTTCTTTGCGGATTGAAATGTGTATAAAGTAATGCCGTAATCGTACGAACATATTCAATAATTTCTTCTAATGCGTGAGAAAGTTCTTCTTTATTGTCATCTTCGTCATAACCCAGTTGAGCAATATCTTGTAAATCATCAAGTGCTTCGCCGATTTCGCCTTTCTCTTTATCTAATTGCGGTTGATTTAAACCTAGCCCTAAAATAAAGTGATTAGTCCATTCAGATAGTGCATCGGCACGCTCAAAAACATCAGTTTCAGGTAACCAAATTTCAAAATTAAACCCATCAATATCAGCGAGTAACTGCTTAGTATGTTGATACAATGCGGTAATTTCATTTAATAATGCGGTCGGATAAGCGTGATTATCATTAGTTAATTGATACATAAGAGTTTGCCAATGTTGATCCGCTACTCCTCCACAGATAAAACCCGTTAATAATCCCTGTAATTCAAATGCGGTTACACCAATATTTGCTTGTTTTAGTTGTGTATTTAATTGAGAATAAGATATAAGTTGATCTGTCATATTTTCTTCCTATAATGAACATTGTTCTAATATACCACTGTTCTATAAAGGCAACCAATACACAATAGAATTTTTTCTTGATATTCTATGATGAGAAATATTACTGTGGCATAATAATCAATATAATTAAGACAAGTTGGAGATAAAATGTCATCTAAAACCGTAGAAATATCTGTATCAGGACAACTGTTGCGTTTAAATTGTCCCGATGATCAACAAGATAACTTACGCAAAGCTGCCAAAAATCTTGATTTACGTATTTTAGAAATGAAAGAAAAAACAGGAATTTTACAACTGGATCGTGTTTTATCTATTGTTGCACTCAATTTAAGTTACGAATTAATTCAAGAACAACAAAAAGTACAACGAATAGAAGATGTAGTAACACAGCGTATCCAACAACTAGGTAGCTCGTTGGAAGAAATACTGGTACAAAAATCAAGCGATTAAACGCAAATACCCTAATAAAATTGTCTTAAAATTAAATTTAATCTAGTCAGAATACATAAATTACGTTAGTATTCGGAAATAAGAATTACCTGAGATGTTTGCCAGTGGATAATGTCCCTGAGCCGATACTTAAAACTTTAATGAATTGGTTTTCTACTGTTGGTGTGTATACTTGTCTTGGCTTTTAGCCCTGAAGCAAGGAACCTGAAAACGGTATAACTAGTTCCCTTGAACCGTAGGGTTCAAGGACTGACATTCACAGCGGCATCTCGGGTCCTTATCGCAACTAAATTAGTTCATTATGAATATACCTATTCAGCAACAACGCCAACAAATTCGTCAACAAATCAGACAATCTCGTCAAAATCTGACCGCACTTGAGCAACAAAAAGCAGAACAAAATGTTACTCAACAAGCATTACAACTTATCGAAACAAGAAAAGCACGACATATTGCCTTATATTTATCTTTTGACGGCGAAATTTCAACAAAAAAACTAATAGAAAACTTATGGCAAAAAAAGATTGATGTTTATCTTCCTGTTTTACACCCTTTTTCAAAAGGACATTTACTTTTCTTGAAGTACGAAACATCCACGCCAATGATCAAAAATAAATTTGGAATTATTGAACCTAAACTTGATGTAACCAAAGTATTTCCCACACAGAAACTGGATATTATTTTTACCCCATTAGTTGCCTTTGACAAACAAGGTAATCGGCTCGGTATGGGAGGTGGTTTTTATGATAGAACATTACAAAATTGGCAACAAAAACACTTTATTCCCGTAGGATTAGCTCACGCCTGTCAAGAAGTGGAACAACTTCCAGTGGAAATCTGGGATATTCCATTAGCTCAAATTTTGATTGGGTAACCATTTATTTCTATTGCTTCAATGTTCCCTTTGATTTAAGCTAAAATCATACTTTCATAATAAAATAGATAAGAAAATAATTTATTTATGCCACTAACCCATTTTATCCAACAAGCCAACCAATATGGCGAACAACGTATCCCTTTTTTCTTTCTCATTGATTTTGAACAGCAAGCATCGATTATTTGCCCAATTAATGAAGCAAAGCAACAAGGAATATTTTTTGATATAAAAGGTATGAATAACATTGATTGGTCAATAGATTTACTAACACAATCTTTTTACCTAGAAAAATTCCCAATGGAATTTTCGGAATACCAAAGAGGATTTAACCTTGTTCAGCAAGAGTTACAAAAAGGTAATTCGTATTTACTCAATCTGACTTATCCAACAAAAATTCATACCAATTATAATCTGAAACAGATTTTTCAAGAATCTTCAGCTAGTTATAAGTTATTATTTGAAAATAAATTTGTTTGTTTTTCGCCTGAGCCATTTATTCATATAAAAAATAACCAAATTTTTACTTTTCCAATGAAAGGAACAATTAATGCCGAACAAGAAAATGCTAAACAAATCTTATTAGACTCCAACAAAGAACAATGCGAACATTACACTATTGTTGATCTAATGCGAAATGATTTAGCTATTGTTGCCAAAAATATCGAAGTAACCCGTTTTCGCTATGTGGAAAAAATTTACACAGAAAAAGGTTCAATCCTACAAACCAGTTCAGAAATCACTGGTGAGCTTGAAAAAAATTGGCAAAATAATATTGGTAACATATTAAGTAAACTACTACCAGCTGGCTCAATCAGCGGTGCACCAAAAGAAAAAACTGTGCAAGTTATTCAACAAGCTGAAAAACAAAAACGTGGCTATTATACTGGTATCTTTGGGCTATTTAATGGCGATACAGTGCAAAGTGCGGTAGCCATTCGCTTTATTGAGCAACAAGGAGAAAATATGTTTTTTCGTAGTGGTGGTGGTATCACCATACAAAGCAATGTAGAAGATGAATTTGCAGAGTTAATTCAAAAAGTATATATCCCTTTAAAACACAATCAATAGCAATATAAGGAAAAAATGTTTACTCTCTTTGAAACACTTTGTATTAAAAATGGCATTATCGAAAATGTGAATTACCACCAAATCCGTTATGAACAAAGTTTAAAAAAACTTTATAGTAAAAAAAGCTATCGCAAATTTGATCTAAAAAAAATTATTGAAAAAGCCACCGCACTTACGCCACTACCTCAAGCAGAGATAGTTCGTTGCCGTATTAATTATTCAAATAGTAATTATGAAATACAATTTTTTCCCTATCAACAGAAAGTATATCGTTCTTTTAAACCTGTGATTTGTGATGAAATTGATTATTCACTAAAATATTGTCATCGTGATTTACTCAATCAACTACTTGAAAAAAAAGGAGATTGTGATGAAATAATCATCATTAAAAAAGGAAGAGTAACCGATTGTTCTATTGGTAATTTAATCTTTAGACGAGGAAAGGATTGGTTTACTCCTGATACACCGCTCCTTGAAGGAACGCAACGAGCAAAATTACTTGCCGAAAATAAAATTAAATCTTGCTCTATTTCTGTAGAAGATATTGCAAAATTTGATGAAATACGCTTAATTAATGCTTTAAATGGCTTATAATGTCAATTAATTAAATAAGAATAAGGAAATTAAAAATGACAAAAATAATCCACACAGAAAATGCTCCCGCAGCAATCGGACCTTATGTACAAGCGGTTGATTTAGGTAATATGGTAATTACCTCAGGACAAATCCCCGTCAATCCAGTAACAGGAGAAATTGCCAATGATATTGTCGCTCAAACTCGCCAATCTTTAGAAAATGTCAAAGCAATTATTGAACAATCAGGACTGGTTGTTGCAAATATTGTCAAAACAACTGTTTTTGTAAAAGATTTAAATGATTTTGCAACAGTAAATAAAGAATATGAGCTATTTTTTAAAGAAAATAATCATCCAAGTTTTCCAGCTCGTTCTTGTGTTGAAGTTGCTCGCCTACCAAAAGACGTTGCAATAGAAATAGAAGCTATCGCAATACGTTGATAATTTAATCCCCTATTCAAATTAACATTGAAAGTTTATTGAATAAAAAAGGCATAGTAGATAAAAACTACTATGCCATATATCAAAAATAAAATTATTTTTTAGCTAATAATATTCAAATAAAAATTATTACAAAATTCATTAAACTGCTTTTATTCGCAATTCCTTCGGCACTTCAAAAACCGTATTTTCCTCACAACCTTGTAATTCTTCTACTGTTTCAGCACCCAGTTCCTTTAACCGATTAATAACTAACTGCACAAGTACCTCTGGTGCGGACGCTCCAGCGGTTACGCCAATTGTCTTAACATTATCAAGCCAAACAGGATCAATATCATTAGCATCATCAACTAATTTAGCAGAAACGTCCATTCTTGATGCAAGTTCCGCCAAACGATTTGAATTTGATGAGTTTTTAGAACCTACTACAATAACAAGATCAGATTGTTCAGCAAGCTTACGCACCGCTTGCTGACGATTAGTTGTCGCATAACAAATATCATTTTTTCTTGGTCCTTGAATAGCTGGATACTTTTTCTTTAACGCCTCAATCACATCACTCGTATCATCAATAGATAAAGTTGTTTGAGTCATAAAAGTAATATCTTCACTATCTTGTAAAGCTAAATTAGTAATATCCTCAACATCTTCAACAAGATAAATACCGCCTTGAGTATTATCGTATTGTCCCATTGTTCCTTCAACTTCAGGATGCCCTTCATGCCCAATTAAAATAGCCTTTACCCCTTTACGACTTGCTCTTGCAACTTGCATATGTACTTTAGTCACCAAGGGGCAAGTTGCATCAAAAACTTTTAATCCTCGATTTTTTGCTTCTTGGCGAACAGCCTGAGAAACCCCATGGGCTGAAAAAATGACAATCGCCCCATCTGGTACTTCATCAAGCTCTTCAACAAAAATAGCCCCACTTTCTTTTAAACCATTCACAACAAAACGGTTATGTACAACCTCATGCCTAACATAAATCGGTGCACCGTGGATCTCAAGAGCGAGTTCCACAATACTAATTGCACGATCAACGCCAGCACAAAAACCTCTAGGATTAGCTAGAATAATCTTCATTCGTTTTTATCACTCTCTATTTGTCATTTTTGCTTTTGAAAGAATCAATAATTAATAACATCGCACCAATAGTAATACCAATATCTGCTACATTGAAGACAGGATAATGCCAATCTCTCCAATAAAAATCAAAGAAATCAATCACAAAGCCATTGTAAGCACGATCCATTGCATTGCCTAATGCGCCACCGATAATAAGAGAATATGCAGCGTTTTGTAATAATTTACACTTAGTATTCTGATATAGAAAATAAATAAGCACCCCTGAAATAACAATAGCTAATGTAATAAAAAATAGTTTTTGCCAACCTGAATGATCTGCTAAAAAACTAAATGCCGCACCATAATTTCGTACATAAGTTAAATTAAAAACAGGAAGAATACTGATACTATCATACAATGCAAAATTTTTTATAACCAAATACTTCGTGGCTAAATCTACACAAAAAACAACCGCACTTAACCATAAAAAGGCTAACCCTGTTTTTGATTTTGTATTTATCATAATGTTAAATTATCCAAATTAATCAAGGATTACGTTTAAACTTGCTAAAATCTGGTGCTCGTTTTTCATTAAAGGCATTACGTCCCTCTTGACCTTCCTCAGTCATATAGAACAACATCGTCGCATTCCCAGCTAGCTCTTGTAAACCCGCTTGACCATCACAGTCTGCATTTAATGCTGCTTTCAAACAACGTAAAGCAATTGGACTATTACGCAACATTTCTCGACACCAACGTACTGTTTCTTTTTCTAATTCAGCATAAGGCACAACTGTATTGACTAGCCCCATATCTAATGCCTCTTGAGCATTATATTGACGACATAAAAACCAAATTTCACGTGCTTTTTTCTGTCCCACTAAACGAGCCATATAAGAAGCTCCCCAACCGCCATCAAAAGATCCTACTTTTGGACCAGTCTGACCAAAAATTGCATTATCAGCAGCAATCGTTAAATCACATAACATATGTAAAACATGACCGCCTCCAATAGCATAACCAGCTACCATAGCAACAACCGGTTTAGGACAAGTGCGAATATCTCGTTGAAAATCTAGCACATTTAAATGGTGTACCCCAGATTCATCTTTGTAGCCACCGTAATCCCCACGCACTTTTTGATCTCCGCCAGAGCAAAAGGCTTTTTCGCCTTGTCCAGTTAAAATAATCGTACCAATTTTTTCATCAAAACGAGCATCAGCAAATGCCTCAATCATTTCCTTTACCGTTTGTGGGCGAAACGCATTACGCACTTGTGGGCGATTAATAGTTATCTTAGCGATACCATCTGTGGATTTATGATAAAGAATATCCGTATAACCATCACTGTGATCTTGCCATTCTATTGGTGCATAAAGTACATCATCTTTAGGGTTTTGCATAACTTTTCCTTAATTAAAAAAACGGGGAAATTATACATTAATTTCCCCAAAAATGATCAAATGTAATAAAAATCAAAAAATATTCTATTTTTTAATAATTATTTAGAATTTGTATTCTATTGATAAACTATAATTACGTCCAGGTGCATAATAGCGCTCCAAACCTTGTCTATCATCCGGTGGAACAGTATTTGTAGTCGAATATCGATTAATCCCACGTAAGCTATCCCAAGTATGATATTTTTTGTTAAATAAATTGTAGATACCTGCACGTAAAGTTAATTTTTTGATTGGTTTGTAGAAACCAAAAACATCAACAGTCCAATAAGATTCATTCAACCAATTATAGCTTTCTTTTTCCTCTAGATCACCTGGTAATATACAGCGACGACCAAACCATAGATCATCTTCCCATTTTTGACATCCTTTATCAAAGGAGACAAAATGATTAGTGACTTTAGCATCTCCAGCCTTTTTACCTCGATTATAGGTTGCTCGAGTGAAAATCCCAAATTTACCTGTAGGATCTTCATAATCTAAACCAAGAACTAGTTTTAATGGTTGCAAAGTTAATAAACTATCACCAGTTGATAGTTTTCCTTTAGTGTAGCCCAAGCTTCCCATTGCAGAGAGACCTCTAGGTAATGGAGAAACCTCATCCAAATTAAGTTTTCCGCTTATTTCTAAACCATAAATTTTTGCTGAATCTAAGTTAACCATTTGTTGGGCGATAGTATAAGCAACACCGGCATCTCCACAATCATAGTTGACACCACAAGTATAATGTTTTCCATTTTGTATAAAATCTATTGGATAACTCATAAAAGACTCTTTTTGGAATAAGAAATCTTTATAATTAGTATAATGTAAATTAAGGTTGAAATACCCAAGCGTCCCTTCTCCTTTTAGAAAAAGATTATGGTTTAGGCTACGTTCAGCTTTTAAATCAGGATTAGCCAACCAGTTTCCAGCTGGATTACGATAGGTAAAAATCATTTCCGAGGATGTCGGTATACGATATCCTGTGCCAATATTATAACCGACTTTCCAATTATAATTTAACTGAGCATCTACCCCAAAAAAACCATTCCAATTAACAAAAGTCGTATCTTTTGGTGGCATTTTTTCTTCTGCCCATAAACAGTTATTACTACAAGGAGTATCAGATCGATATGGTCTCACATCCATTTTTTCGTGATTATACTTCACACCAAAAGTAGAGCTAAATATATCATTAATAAATAAGTTATCTTGTAAACTAATACTAAATACTTTATTTTTTACAGGGCGTTGTATTGTATATTTCAGTGTTGATTGTACGTCACCTATTCTGTAATGACTGCCATCAAATGTATATAAAAATTTATCTAAGTTAATATTTTCAAATTCTTTCTCACTGTAATAAGCTTTTAATGTGAGCAAATTATCCATTTTAAATATTTGGAAAGGTTGAGATTCTGCAGTTATACTCAAACGATTAAAGGTTGATGTCATTTTTCGATTATCAATTTTATCCATTGGTTCTCGAATACTTTTATCGCCATATTTACGTTTACCTTTGTAATTGATAGATCCATTTTCAGCGGACATATGATCAAATGCAGTATGTATTTTACTGATATAGGTATTGTTCTCAGGTGTATAGATATAGTACAGGTTTAAATTTAAACGTTTTTCATAGTCATCAACTTCTCGCCAACCACCAAGACTATAATCATAAGAATGTTCCCAAGTATATTGAGTTTTATCTTGAGCTGAAAGATTTATTCCTACTTTATGAGAAGGGATTAGTTGATAGCCGATTTTAAATAGATAACTTTTATAGCGATGCTTTTCAGGATCTGGGTGAATTCGACGAGTTCCATACATGGCATCTGTTGCTATTTTTGCACTACATTCTTCCTTGCTGTCCCAACTATAACAGTCTGCCCAAGGTGTAATATTACCGCCAGCACTCTCCATTTCATGTCCATGACGTTGTGAGTGTAGTAAAAGAGCATCTAGTTTTTCGCCTTTATAAGCAGCACCAATAGTATACACCCATTCATCATTCTTACTTGAATAACCAGAACGTACTAATCCACCCCATTTTTCCTCTTGCATCAAGATATCATCGGTATTTAAAGTCCGATAAATCACGCCTCCACCAAGTGCACCGCTACCTTGATTGAAAGAATCTGCACCTTTCACAATATCGATATTACGTACTAGTTCAGAATCAATACTTAAGCGAGAATTATTAAAATTACCATAGCGATTATAGAGAGAATTTTCTTCAAAATCAGGCAACGCAACTCCATCAATACTTATTCCGACACGGTTTCCCTCTACTCCTCGCATTGAAAAGCCCTTCAAGCGGCGACCATTATCGGCAATACCAACATCTGTAGTATAACGTGCCAAATCACTCGTATCTCGAATCAGTTCTTTTTGAATAGTAGTATGTGTTTTACGTTCTATAGAAGGTTTACTGGTTGATATTTCTGCTGATTCAATAGTAATAATATCAAGATCATCCGCAGAGACAGTGGAAAAAGAGAAAATAGAAAAATAAAGAAATAATGCTTTGTTTGCAAAAAAAATTTTATTCAACAATATGGACTCCTTTGGCGCAATAAAATAAAAATAATTCTCATTTGTATCATCTTATCTATTATAGTGTCAAAGGGTAATTGTAGTTTTTAGTATATTGTTAATTTTTATAAAAAATTTGTTTAATTATATTTTTATTTTGTTAAATAATTGTAACCTCAAGATTGGTTTTATAAATTAGTTACATCAAATACTACTAACCATCATATCAGCACAACTTTAGGGCAAATGCGAATATCTCATTGAAAATCTAGCTCATCTAAATGGTGTATCCTTGGTTCATCTTTATCACCACCGTAATCCCCACGAACTTTTTGATCACAACCAGAACAAAACGCTTTTTCTCCTTGTCCGGTTTAAATAATCGTACCAATTTTTTCATCAAAACGTGCATCGGCAAAGGCCTAAATCATTTCCTTTACAGTTTGTGGGCGATTAATGGTAATTTTCGCAATACCATTAACATATTTATGATAAAAAATATCCGTCCATCACTGATCTTGCCATTCTATTGATGCATAAAGAACATCATTTTTTTGGATTTTGCATATAAATTCCTTTTCTTAAATAATCAAGTTTAAGCATTATATAGGAATATCATGGACACTTAAACAGTAGAGCAATAATATGGAAATTATTTTATTTTTAAGAAAAAAGTGCGGTAAAAATGATCTGCCCCCAAAAAGTTAGACTGTTATTTTAGGGACTGTATCCGATATTGTATTGGACTCAGTCCTTTTAATCTTAATTGTATCCGTTTTTCATTGTAGTAGCGAATATAATCATGTATTACTTGTTCTATTTTTTCAAATTTTTGTTTATAAAAACATTCCGTTTTCAATCGTCCGAAAAAACTTTCCATTGCAGCATTATCCAAGCAATTTCCCTTTCTCGACATGCTTTGTTGAATACCATTTGATTTCAATAAGTATTGATAACGTTGCATTTGATATTGCCAACCTTGGTCTGAGTGCAATATAGGATTAGCATCTTTAGGCAATTTTCTTAATGCTTGTTGTAACATCTCTTGTATCTGCTGAAAGTTAGGGCTTCGACTCACTTTATAGGCAATGATTTCATTATTAAATCTATCTAAAATAGGCGAAAGGTAACATTTTCTTCCATCCAGTGCTTTAAACTCTGTCACATCAGTGAGCCACTTCTCATAAGGTTTTGTTGCCATAAAATCACGTTTTAGTCGATTTGGGGCAATTTTACCCACTGTGCCTTGATAGCTGTTATATCTTCGTTTTTTCTTTCCTATAACTTACCAACTTTGCTGTTGAATTATACGTTGAACAGGTTTTTTATTAACTGACAATACCGCCGCAACACGACGGTAACCATACTGGGGGTTATCTGCTTTTATCTTCCGAATACGAGCTATTAACTTGGCATCTTTATCATTTTTCGGTTTTAAATGATAGAAAAAGACACTGCGAGCCAAACCAACCAACTCAAGCAATAAACTCAGTGGAAATCTTAATCGGAGTTTTTGGACAATGTCCGCTTTAACTTCGTTTCTTTCTGTATTTTCTGACGGTATTCTTGCCACTTTTTTAAGTAAGCTAACTCCGCTCGTAATCGTAGATTTTCTAACTCTAATTCTTCTAAGCGATTAGTTGGTTTTGGAGGCATTTTAGGATATTGGGGTTTCATTGTAGAACGTCCTCTCGGTTTTGGCTCAAGTCCTTTTATACCTTCTTTGAGATAAGCATGCAACCATTGGCTGACCATTGCTGAACTTGCTAGGGCAAATTTTAATGTCACTTTCTCAGCAGAATATTTTCCAGAGATGACTTCTTGCACAACAGCAAGTTTTTGTTCTGGTGTATAGATTTTTTTAGTCCGAGAAACAGCGAGTCCATCTATACCATAATGTTGATATTTAGTTACCCATCTGTGAACGGTTTTCTCTGGAAGATTAAAGTGACGATAGGTTAATGGGAGACATTGTTGGTTATCTAGGTAGAAATCCACAACATGCTTTTTAAAAGATTGAGTATATTTAGTCATAAAAATCTGCTCCTTAATTTGTTGGTTAGAGTCCAACTTTTGGGGAGCAGATCAAAATTTTGAAATTTTCAACCGCACTTTCATCTGGGTATTAGAAAAACTATTTATTCAATTTTGCTTTGTAAGTTGGTTTCATTAAATTTTCAACGGATAAAATATCATCGAGTTCTTGTTCCGTTAATAATCCCATTTCTAGTACCACCTCACGCACACCTCGTCCTGTTTTAGCACAAGTTTTTCCTACGATATCACCATTATGGTGCCCAATAAATGGATTTAAGTAAGTAACAATTCCAATAGAATTAAATACATAACTTTCACAAACTTCTTTATTAGCGGTAATACCATCAATACATTTATCTCGTAAATTGATACAAGCATTAGATAAAATATTGATACTTTCAAACATTGCTTGTCCAATAACGGGTTCCATAACATTAAGTTGTAATTGTCCTGCTTCTGCTGCAAAGGTTACTGTTGTATCATTACCGATCACTTTAAAGCAAACTTGATTAACCACTTCGGGTACAACAGGATTAACTTTTGCAGGCATAATGGAAGAGCCCGCTTGTAATTCAGGAAGATTTATTTCATTTAAGCCAGCTCTTGGTCCTGATGATAATAAACGCAAGTCATTGCAAACTTTAGATAATTTAACTGCGGTACGTTTTAATGCGCCATGTACCATAACATAAGCACCGCAATCAGAAGTTGCTTCAATTAAATTTGGGGCAACAACACAAGGCAGTCCCGTTACTTCTGCAAGATGTTTAACCGCTAATGCTGAATAGCCTTCTGGTGTATTTAATCCTGTACCAATAGCTGTTGCACCTAAATTTACTTCAAGTAGTAAATCTGCGGTATTTTTTAGATTACGAACTTCTTCTTCTAATAGAATTGAAAATGCTTGAAATTCTTGCCCTAAGGTCATTGGTACCGCATCTTGTAATTGAGTACGTCCCATTTTTAGAATAGTCGCAAACTCTTTCGCTTTATTTTCAAATCCTTGTTGTAAATAAAGTACTTTCGTTACTAATTGCATAATACTGTTATAAACGGCAATACGAAAACCTGTTGGATAAGCATCATTGGTTGATTGGCTCGCATTGACATGATCCATAGGATCTAAGTATTGGTATTCACCTTTTTTATGTCCTAAGATCTCTAAGGCAAGATTAGCGACTACTTCATTGGTATTCATATTCACTGAAGTTCCCGCTCCACCTTGATAAACATCTGATGGGAATTGATCCATACATTTACCATTAATTAGAATTTCATCACAAGCCGCCACGATTGCTTTCGCAATATCACTTGGGATTGCGCCGAGTTCACCATTGGCTAAGGCAGTGGCTTTTTTGACCATTACCATTCCTCGAACAAATTCAGGTACATCAGAAATAGTCATATTAGAAATATTGAAATTTTCCACCGCTCTTAATGTATGAATTCCCCAATAAGCATCAACAGGGACTTCACGTTCACCTAATAAATCAACTTCTTTTCTAGTATTCATATATTTCCTCCTTACATTTTTTATCTTGGTTAATAAATTTACTGAATAAATAATATGGTTTATGATTATTTACATACAGTAGAAAATATATGTCTTAATATAGGCTATTTTGATTAAAAATTACATATTTTGATACCGATATATATTTAATCTTATTCATTAGTTTTTTTAGGGCAAAATAATAAATTTTAAAAAAATAATATTATTTTCCCTTGAAACTATAAAAAACTCCCCAATATTTCAGTTACATTTAAACAATTCGTTCATTGATTAATAAATAAGGAAACTAAAATGAATATTCGTCCATTACATGATCGTGTAATTATCAAACGTGAAGAAGTTGAAACTCGCTCTGCTGGCGGTATTGTATTA
Organism: Bisgaardia hudsonensis; assembly: GCF_004345785.1. Taxonomy (GTDB): domain Bacteria; phylum Pseudomonadota; class Gammaproteobacteria; order Enterobacterales; family Pasteurellaceae; genus Bisgaardia; species Bisgaardia hudsonensis. The sequence continues at coordinate 154,970 of NZ_SLXI01000004.1, read as the reverse complement.
ACAGGTTCAGCCGCTGAAAAATCGACAAAAGCAAAAGTATTAGCAGTAGGTAAGGGTCGTATTTTAGAAAATGGTACTGTACAACCTCTAGATGTGAAAGTGGGTGATACCGTTATTTTCAATGATGGTTATGGCGTAAAATCAGAAAAAATTGATGGTGAAGAAGTTCTCATTATTTCTGAAAATGATATTTTAGCAATTGTAGAATAATCGCCAAGATAGCAATGTCGCTTATCGAATTATGGCAAAAATACAAAATTTAGACAGAATAGAAAAGGAATATAAAGATGGCAGCAAAAGACGTAAAATTTGGTAATGATGCTCGTATAAAAATGTTAGCAGGTGTCAATGTATTAGCAGATGCAGTAAAAGTAACACTTGGTCCTAAAGGTCGTAATGTTATTTTAGATAAAGCATTTGGTGCACCTACCATTACTAAAGATGGTGTATCTGTGGCTCGTGAAATCGAATTAGATGATAAATTCGAAAATATGGGTGCTCAAATGGTGAAAGAAGTAGCATCAAAAGCAAATGATGCAGCAGGTGATGGAACAACAACTGCGACAGTTCTTGCTCAGTCAATTGTGAGTGAAGGTTTAAAAGCTGTTGCAGCGGGTATGAATCCAATGGATTTAAAACGTGGTATTGATAAAGCAGTAGTTGCGGTTGTAGAAGAATTAAAAGCATTATCTAAACCTTGTGAAACTTCAAAAGAAATTGAGCAAGTAGGTACTATCTCAGCTAACTCAGATAACATCGTAGGTAAATTGATTGCACAAGCAATGGAAAAAGTTGGCAAAGAAGGGGTTATCACCGTTGAAGATGGCACGGGCTTAGAAGATGAATTAGATGTTGTAGAAGGTATGCAATTTGATCGTGGTTATTTATCGCCATACTTCATTAATAAACCTGAAACAGCGACAGTTGAATTAGATAATCCGTACGTTTTATTAGTAGATAAAAAAGTGTCTAATATTCGTGAATTATTACCAGTATTAGAAGCCGTAGCAAAAGCAGGTAAACCACTATTGATTATTGCAGAAGATGTGGAAGGTGAAGCATTAGCAACATTAGTCGTGAATACAATGCGTGGTATTGTAAAAGTAGCAGCAGTTAAAGCTCCAGGATTTGGTGATCGCCGTAAAGCGATGTTACAAGATATTGCTATTTTAACAGCAGGGACGGTTATTTCTGAAGAAATCGGTATGGAGTTAGAAAAAGCAACTTTAGAAGATCTTGGTCAAGCAAAACGTGTTGTTATCAATAAAGATAATACAACTATTATTGATGGTGTGGGTGATGAAGCACAAATCAAAGGTCGTGTTGCTCAAATTCGTCAACAAATCGAAGAAAGTACATCAGATTACGATAAAGAAAAACTTCAAGAACGCGTGGCTAAATTAGCTGGCGGTGTTGCCGTAATCAAAGTTGGTGCAGCAACAGAAGTTGAAATGAAAGAGAAAAAAGACCGTGTAGAAGATGCATTACACGCAACTCGTGCCGCAGTTGAAGAAGGTATTGTTGCTGGTGGTGGTGTTGCCTTAATTCGTGCAGCCTCTAAAGTTGCTACTCAATTAAAAGGTGATAATGAAGAGCAAAACGTGGGTATTAAATTAGCGTTGAGAGCAATGGAGTCACCTTTACGTCAAATCGTTACTAACGCAGGTGAAGAAGCTTCAGTGGTTGCGAGCAAAGTAAAAGCTGGCGAAGGTAACTTTGGTTATAACGCTGCAACAGAAGAATATGCAGATATGATTGAAATGGGTATTTTAGATCCGACTAAAGTAACTCGTAGTGCATTGCAATTTGCTGCGTCAATCGCTGGTTTAATGATCACCACAGAATGTATGGTAACTGAATTACCAAAAGCAGATCAACCTGATTTAGGTGCTGGTGGTATGGGTGGCATGGGAGGAATGGGTGGAATGATGTAATTCCCTCATTTTAATTTTCTCATAAGCTTATAAAAGTGCGGTCGTAATAAATTTATTTTTTTATGACCGCACTTTTTTATTGCTTGTCTATTTCTCATTACTATAATACGTCCTATATTCTCTAACCTTAATATAATGGATCAATTATGGATATTGCTATTTATCTTCAATTTTTTATAGGGCTAATTGCTTTAGTCAATCCTTTAGGCGTTGTTCCTATTTTTTATACAATGACTGCTGATTTCGATCGAGAAGAACAAAATAAAACAGCGTTTGTAACTTGTTTTTCGGTTATCGCTATTTTATTAGTCAGCTTTTATTTTGGTAATTTCATTCTCAACTCTTTCCATATCTCTATTAATTCTTTTAGGATTGCTGGAGGAATTGTCGTTATGATGATTGCATTAACGATGATCAACGGTAAAATTGGGGAACATAAAATTAATAAAGAAGAAAAAAATGCGAATCTTGAAGATTACCATAATATTGGTGTTGTCCCTTTAGCAATGCCGATAATGGCAGGACCAGGTTCAATTAGTGCAACTATCGTATTTGGTTCAACACAATCCAATCTAATTGATTATGTTTATTCTTCATTAACTATCATCTTATTTGGTATAGCTTGCTATTTTTTACTTCGCTATTCTAAACCTGTCATTAATAAATTAGGTAAAACAGGATCAAACGTTATTACTCGTATTATGGGTTTATTGCTTATGTCTTTAGGTGTGGAAATTATTGTAGCGGGATTAAGAAATTTAGGTATTTTTAATTAAATTTTACAATTAATATTACTGATACAATGAAGCCATACAGATAAGTCTATCCGTATGGCTTTTTCATTTTAGCTTTTACTTATAAAAACGTTTTCTACGACGATGAAAACTAATACTACTTGATCTTTTAGGCATAATATACCTTTCTGAATCATTGTTTTCCTTTAACGTAGAACGATAGTAACCTTTCAAAAAAGTATGTATTGAACTTGCCAATATAATACCGATTAGAAAAACAATGATAAATTCAGCATATAATCTAAGAGATATTTTATCAATCATATTTTCTATTTTTTGATTATACTGAGTATCAAATGAAACTCGTAAAAACCCTTCAATGCCATTTCTTGAATAAATAGGCTCTACAATTTGTTGCCTGCCTTTATTAACATCATTGTGCTTATCTTGTTGTAATAAACCTAAATGATCAAGCATAACCATATTTTCACTTTTAGTTAAAAGTTCACCATTTGTAGCATAAATTGAGGCATCAATAACAAATTCTTCTTTCGTAAAGGTTTCTAAGGCTTCCGAGAGTTGTTCAGAGGTGGCATTATTCATTAATAATATTGAGAATAAATTAGCTTGCTGTCTAATTAATAAATGAGATAAATTAGATATTTGTTTAATACCAGATAATTGAGACCCAGTTTTAAACTGGCTTACACCAAAGAAAATAATAATGAGTGTAATACTGCAGATAAGTATAATCCCCATTAACATTGCAATTTTCTTAAATTTTTCTTTAACCGAATACAAGTTATTTCCCCAAATATTGATAATATAAGCTAGAATATAATAATCAATAATTTACAGGATTTTTTATGCAAATACAAAATATTGCTACAATCAGTAGTTATTATACACAATGTCCAACACCTTTTTTTAAGGATTTAACTATTTCTCAAGGTATTGATAAGTTTATTATTTATGGATCTGGTTTAACCCTTAATAAATTACAAGCCTTTCAACACAAAACTAATGAAAATTTTATTATTTTAGATTACTGGAATGAACTATATAACACAGTTGTATTATTACAAGGCGACTGGAATGTGAAATATTTAGAATATGCACATCAGCTAGCTCTTGATGTGGCACTAATTAATTTTGATACTTGTTTAAGCCAATCAGGACTATTAGTAATGGATATGGATTCCACAATTATTCAAATGGAATGTATTGATGAAGTGGCTAAATTAGCAGGAACAGGCGAAATGGTATCAGCGATTACCGCACAAGCAATGCGTGGAGAATTAGATTTTCAGCAAAGTTTACGCCGCAGAGTTGCTACATTAAAAGATGCACCTGAAAGTATTTTACAACAAGTGCGAGAAAAATTACCTTTAATGTCTGGCGTAAAAGAAATGATCAATGGCTTACAACAATATGGCTGGAAAACAGCTATTGCATCTGGGGGATTTACTTATTTTGCCGATTATTTAAAAGATTTGTTAGGACTTGATTATGCGATTTCAAATGAGTTTGAAATTATTGATGGCAAGCTGACAGGAAAGGTTAAAGGCGATATTGTTGATGCCGATTATAAAGCCAAAACCTTAGAAAAATTAGCTAAAGAATTTAATATTGATATAAAAGATACGGTAGCCATTGGTGATGGTGCAAATGATTTAGCAATGATGGCAGTCGCCAATTTAGGCGGGGCATTCCACGCCAAACCAAAGGTTCAACAACAAGCACAAGTTGTGGTAAACTTTGCTGACTTAACCGCACTGTTATGTATTTTAAGTGCAAACGATAGAATTAAAAAACTATTAGGAGTAAATAATGCCTTCATTTGATATTGTGTCTGAAATTACCTTACACGAAGTGCGTAATGCTGTCGAAAATGCCAATCGTGTGTTAAGCACACGTTATGATTTTCGTGGCGTTGAAGCAGTTATTGAGCTAAATGAAAAAAATGAGACTATCAAGATTACTACTGAATCTGATTTCCAATTAGAACAGTTAGTAGATATTTTATTAGGTGCTTGTATTAAACGTGATATTCAACGAAATTCCCTTGATATTCCAAATACCCCTGAACATAGCGGTAAACTATATAGTAAAGAAATCAAGTTAAAACAAGGAATTGAAACTGAAATGGCAAAGAAAATTACTAAATTAGTAAAAGATGCCAAAATTAAAGTACAAACCCAAATTCAAGGGGAGCAAGTACGAGTAACAGGAAAATCGCGTGATGACTTGCAAGCAGTTATTCAATTAGTGAAAACCGCTGAATTGGGGCAACCTTTCCAATTTAATAACTTTAGAGATTAATAAAGCCTCTATTAAAATATAAATACTTTAAAAGTTTCTATTCGTTATCTCACTAAAAAATTAATTTTTAATATATCCCTCATAAAAAAATCCGCACTTTGTATAAAGTGCGGATTTAATTAATTTCCTAATTAATATCAATCTTTTTTACGCCGATTGTTTTCAATAAATTCAGGCAATGGCTTGTGTTCAGTCGCAATATAGCTATAAATGACAGGTAGTACAAATAGAGTAAATAATGTACCAATGGCTAACCCTGCCACAATGACTACCCCAATACTAAAGCGAGAAACTGCCCCAGCACCAGAGGCAAGTAGTAATGGAATTAAACCTGCTATCATCGCCGCAGTCGTCATTAATATTGGGCGTAAACGAATTTTTGCAGCATAGCTAATTGCCTCAATACGATTTAAACCGTTATGCAACTGTTCTTCTTTTGCCACTTCACACATTAAAATACCGTGTTTGGTAATTAAACCGATTAAGGTAATTAAGCCCACTTGAGAATAAATATTCAGACTTGTTCCGGGAATACGTAAGAAAGCCAAGCCATTTAGTAATAATAATGCACCACTTACTGCCAACGGCACTGAAACTAAGATCACTAATGGATCACGTATTGATTCGAACTGAATCGCTAATACTAAAAAGATAATCAATACGGCAAGCACGAAAGTTGTGCCGAGAGAATTACCTTCTTGTACGAGCTGTCTGGCTTCACTACGGAAGTCATAGCTATAACCTTTAGGTAATAGCTCCGCACTTTTATCTTGTAACCATTTTACCGCATCACCAGTAGATGAGGTTGGCGTTACTACTGCACTAATTGTGGCTGCATTTAACTGACTAAAGCGAGCTAATGCCGCAGGCTGTGGCACAAGTTCCATTGTGATTAAACTACTTAATGGCACAGATTGCCCGTTACTTGCGGAAACATAGAAGTTTTTTAAATCTTCTGGAGATAAACGACTGGCTCGTTTTACTTGAGCAATGACTTTATAAGCTCGTCCATCTATATCTACTCGAGTTACTGTTGCTGCTGACAAATAGCTTCCCAATGTGGCACTAATTTGTTGCATTGTTACGCCATAACTTCCCGCTTTCTCTTTGTCGATAGTTATTTTCATTTCAGCCGTATCGAATTTTAAATCAAGATTGGTATAAACAAATTCGCCCGAATTACGCATCGCCTCAAGAAAATTATTCGCGACATTCGTTAAATCTTTATAATCTTTTGCAGTAGTAATCACGAAAGAAATAGGTGGACCTTGTTCACCGGTATTGATTTCAGGGAATGGGAATGCCGATACTGCAATTTCTGGTACTGTTTTTGCTTTTTTATTGATTTCATCAATAATTTGGGCTTGGCTACGGTTACGATCTGCCCAGTCTTTCAAAATAGTAATACTTAAAGATTGATTTGGGCTAGGAATACCTGCCAGTACCATTGTTGAATCAATTTCGTCTGTCTGGCGAGTAATATTTTCATAACCTTTCATCGCTTCTTGTACATAGTCAATATTGGTATTGGCTGGTGCAGTACCTATTGCCATAAATGCCCCTTTATCCTCTTTTGGTGCTAACTCCGTAGATAGTCCATTGAATAAAAAAGGCAAGGTAGCAAAAATAATTACTGCAAAAGTCAATATACACTTACGACTCGCCATCATTAAACTTAATATATAACTATAATTATTGGTGATTTTTGACAGCGTATGTTCAATGCGTTGTTCCAATTTTGTTGGGGCTTCATTTGATTTTAATAGAGCACTACTCATCATTGGTGATAAGGTTAGCGCCACAATACCAGAAATCAATACCGCACCTGCAAGGGTAAGGGCAAATTCTTTAAATAATGAGCCTGTAATTCCTTCCATTAATGCCATTGGCGAATACACCGCAACTAAGGTAATCGTCATTGAGATAACGGGAACTGCAATTTCTCTTGTGCCGATAATCGCTGCCCTAAATGGCGTTTCCCCTTCTTTAATATGGCGATCCACATTTTCTAATACCACAATAGCGTCATCCACCACCAAACCAATGGCGAGGATCATTGCTAATAATGTCATTAAGTTAATGGAAAAACCAAATACTTGTAGCATCATAATGACACCAATTAAAGAAATTGGAATCGTTACAACCGGAATAAGAATGGCTCGGAATGATCCAATAAATAGCATAATTACGACTAATACAATCAATGTGGCTTCGATTATCGTTTGCACCACTTCATTAATTGAACTATTAATAGAAACCGTAACATCATATAAAATTTCAGCATTCAATCCTGTTGGTAAATTTGTTTGAATTTGATCGAATAAAGGATAAATATTTTTTGCTACTACTAATGGATTAGCTGTTGAGGTCGGTTCAATCGCTAACACAACGGCATTATCGCCATTAGCTGTTGCACGTGAGAAATCGCTTTCTTTTTCCAGAGAAATATCAGCAATATCACGCAAACGCACTAAATTGCCTGCTTTGGAATAAACAACTAAATTTTCTAAATCCGCAATAGTATTAGTTGTAGTACCAACTTTATTTTTATAAACCGTATAATAACCATTGGCACTGCCTGCGGCAGTTTGGATATTATTTGCTGATAATGCCGACATAACTTGTGGTGCAGATAAATTTTGAACTGCCATTCTTTCAGGATCAAGCCATACTCGCATTGCATATTGTGCAGCACCAAATATTTGGGCTTGTGCCACACCTGTTACCGTAAAAAACTGTGGTTTAACAATGCGTTCGATGTAGTCGGTTACTTGGCTTGCATCAAGTTTATCCGAATAAAAACGAATATACATAATCGCCGCACTACCTGTTGAGGAAGTCAGCACAGGATCTTCAATCCCTTTTGGCAATTTTGATTTTACGGCATTAACTTTTGCAAGAATATCCGCCAATGCTGCATTGGGATCCGTATTTAATTTCATCTTTATGGTAATTCTTGATGAATTAGCGTAACTAGATGAGGACATATAATCAATATTGTCCGCTTGTGCAATAGACTCTTCAAGGGTAGAAGTAACAAATGCTTGCATTAAACTAGCATCGGCACCCGGATAAAAGGTACTCACATTAATGACGGTTGTCGTCATTTTTGGGTATTCTCGAACAGGTAGCTTGGAAATAGCTTGTAGTCCGAGAATAATAATAAGTAAACTTAAGGAAACCGCTAATACGGGTCGGCGGATAAATATATCAGTAAATTTCATTCGATCTATCCTGCTTTAATTAAAGATTAGAATTTGTATCTGGTTGTTGAATGCCAATCGCTTCTTTGTCACTCACAATAACAAGGCTACCATTGCTGATATTTTGTTGACCGCCAACAACCACTTGATCGCCAATATGAATATCTCCCGGTTTTAACTGAGCTAACACACCTTGACGATCTTTAGTCACCACTGGTATTTGTTTCGCCCGATAAACCTTATCCATTTTGTCTTTGTAAGCAAATTTTTCATTATCCAAAAGCGTGGTTTTATCTTCATCAGAAAGTGCGGTCAAAATATAAGCTGATTCTCCGTACATTGTGTAACTAATACCCACTTGAGGAATGACAATTTGATTAGTTTCGGTTGATAAAGCAATGCGTAAACGAGTAAACATTCCCGAAAGTAATTTTTTACTCTCTTTTTCATCAAAAGTCGCTTGTACCTTAATTAGCCCTGTGGCAGCTTCAATCGCTGGCTCAATAGCCGTAATTTTTGCTGAAAATGTTGTGCCTAAGTGCGCATCAGCTGTTGCTGTTACTTTTTGTCCAATACTTAATAAACTAAGTTCATTTTGAGCAATCGCAAAATCAACTTTCATTACACTTTTATCTTCAACGCGTACAATTTCTGTACCAAAATTAATAAATTGCCCTACATTGACTCTGACAATCCCCGTTACACCATCAAAAGGTGCAACAATTTTACGGCGTTCAATACTGGCTTTTAATGCGTGAATATTCGCTTCTAATGCGTCGTAACTCGCTTTCGCATTATCTAATTCTTGTTTTGATACACTATTGGTTTTATACAGTTTTAAGTAACGTTGATAAGTATTACGCGTAGAGTCTAATTTTGCCATAGTCGCCGCTAAGTTCGCTTTTTCAACCGAATTATCTAATTCAACTAATACATCGCCTTTTTTCACTTGTTGTCCCGCTTTCACTAAAACGTTACTCACTGTTCCTGACACTTGAGAACTTAACATTGCACCTTGATTTGGGCGAACTAATCCTGTGGTTTTAATAACAGGCGTCCATTCTGTGCTGGTTGCAGTGATCACCGTTACAGGACTAATTTTTTCTGGCATACTTGAGATAAATTTATCAATCATCATATTTTTAAAAATATTTAAGCCAATAATGGCAATAAAAATCAGCACAAAAACAGCTAATATTATTTTCATTATGATTGAATGTGATTTTTTTGGTTTTTTTATTTGAGTTTGTTCACTCATAAAAACTCCATTGATTAAATTAAGTTAAATTATTTTTTTATTGCTCGCCAACTGCGTTCAATAATCCGTTCTAACATATCATCAGATAATGATTGATTTAAAGATTCTTTATCTAACGCCAAATTAATGGCAGTTTCCAAACCAAGAATAAATAAAATTTTTGGTGGAAGTTCACAAAGTGCATTTTCCTGAATGCCTCTTTGACAAAATTGTTCCCAATATTTTGCATTTTTTTCTTTTTCAAAAACATTATAAAACATAAAAAGAGAGTGATACTGATTGATATTTATAAGCAATTTGGGATTGTTATTGAGTAAATTCCAAAGATTTAACCACATACGGCGATATTGCTCAAAATAAGAAAGGGTATCATCATAATCTTTTCCTAAATTCTCACAGAAAAATAAAAATAAACGGCGTGCAAATTGTTCGAGTAATTCATCTTTATTTTTAAAATAAAGATAAATAGTCCCAACTGAAATATTGGCTTCTTTTGCAATTTTGTGCATTGATAAACAATGTAATCCACTCACTTCCATTAGTCGTTCTGTGGCGGCAAAAATTTGCTCTGTCATACCTATTTTAGATTGGCACATTTAGCTTTATTCTCGTATTTTTTAGTTTTGTGGGATTGAAAAGAAATCAAAATTAATTATTTTTGATGATGACAATATGTTGTTATTTCATATTTCGGCGATATTATACACAAAAATGAATGAGTGTTCATTCATTTTTTATTTTTATAAAATTTAATGCTTATTACCGACAATAAAAAGCACATAAAACCAAATAATCAAGATAAGTACAAATGATAAAAGTGCGGTACTTTTTTGATATATTTTCTATTTTAATGCTAATTCAACCACTTATTGCCCTAAAAGCTGATTAGTTAATAAAATCGCTTAGTGGTTGTGGTCAGCTGTAACGCTAAAAGTGCGGTGCTTTTTTGGTATATTTTCTATTTAAATTCTAATTCGACCGCTTCTTGCCCTAAAAGCTGATTAGTTAATAAAATCGCTTAGTGGTTGTGGTCAGTTGTAACGCTAAAAGTGCGGTGCTTTTTTGGTATATTTTCTATTTAAATTCTAATTCGACCGCTTCTTGCCCTAAAAGCTGATTAGTTAATAAAATCGCTTAGTGGTTGTGGTCAGTTGTAACGCTAAAAGTGCGGTGCTTTTTTGGTATATTTTCTATTTAAATGCTAATTCGACCGCTTCTTGCCCTAAAAAGCTCATTAGTTAATAAAATCGCTTAGTGGTTGTGGTCAGTTGTAACGCTAAAAGTGCGGTGCTTTTTTGGTATATTTTCTATTTAAATGCTAATTCAACCACTTATTGCCCTAAAAGCTGATTAGTTAATAAAATCGCTTGGTGGTTGTGGTCAGTTGTAACGCTAAAAGTGCGGTGCTTTTTTGGTATATTTTCTATTTAAATTCTAATTCGACCGCTTCTTGCCCTAAAAGCTGATTAGTTAATAAAATCGCTTAGTGGTTGTGGTCAGTTGTAACGCTAAAAGTGCGGTGCTTTTTTGGTATAGTTTCTATTTAAATTCTAATTCGACCGCTTCTTGCCCTAAAAAGCTCATTAGTTGATCCAGTAACTCATCGGTTGGTGTTACTGACCATTCAATACCAAAACGCAATAATGCACTCCCTTTAGCGCTTTGATAATAAATATGAACAGGTAATGTACCCGATTTATAAGGCTCAATAATATTTTTTAGCTGTTTAATAAACATTGGTGTCATTTGTTGTTCTAATAACCCTATCGCAAGGCTTTTTGCATAGCGACTTCTCGCTTCAGATAAAGTAATGAGATCACGAACAGACATTTTTAGTCCTTGACTAAAATCATCAAAACTTATTTGCCCCGATAAAATGACAACATTATCTTTTTGTAGTTTATCTTGAAAACGCTCTAACACATCAGAGAACAAAGTAACATCTAATTTACCAGAACGATCGTCAATAGTAGCAATACCAAAACGATTCCCTTTTTTGGTAATTGCTATTCTGGTATTAACGATAATCCCTGCTACAGTTGTAGTTTGCCCTCGTCGATTAGGAACAATTTCTTTTAAACGAGTAATACCATAGTGTTCTAATTCTTTTAAATATGGGTTAATTGGATGAGCACTTAAATATAAACCAAGCGTTTCTCTTTCCCCTTCAAGAATTTGTTTCTCTGTCCATTTTGGTGTATTTGCATAAGCAATTTCCACTTCTTCAGGAGTCTGGGTTAATACACCAAACATATCACCTTGACCAATTTCCTGATCTTTGGCGTGCTGACCTGATGTCTTTAAGGCATCCTCTAAATTTTTTGCCAACGCAGCTCGATGTGGACCAAGTTTATCAAATGCACCGGACATAATCAGACTATCGAAAGTGCGACGATTAATTTTCTTTAAATCTACTCTAGCACAAAGATCAAAGAGATCTTTAAAATAACCACTTTGATTTCTAATTTCGACTAATTCTCTAATAGGTCTTTCTCCAACCCCTTTTATTGCCCCAATACCATAAACGATTTCCCCTTTATGATTAACGCTGAAATGATGTTTTCCAGTATTAATATCTGGTGGGGTAACTTTTAGTCCCATACGCAAACATTCATCATATAATCCAACGATCTTATCGGTGTTATCCATCTCAGAGGTCATTACAGCAGCCATAAATTCAGCAGGGAAATGAGTTTTTAACCATAAAGTTTGATAAGATACGAGAGCATAAGCTGCCGAGTGAGACTTGTTAAAACCATAACCTGCAAATTTCTCTACAAGGTCAAAGATTTTCATCGCAAGATCACCTTCAATATTATTATTGATTGCGCCTTCTTTAAAAACAGAACGTTGCTTTGCCATTTCTTCTGGCTTTTTCTTACCCATTGCTCTTCGTAATAAATCCGCTCCCCCTAAGGTATAGCCAGCGAGAACTTGGGCAATTTGCATAACTTGCTCTTGGTAAAGAATAATGCCATAAGTCGGTTCAAGGATTGGCTTTAAGGAAATATGTTGATATTCGGCATCAGGATAAGAAATTTCCTCTTCCCCGTGTTTACGACGAATAAAATTATCCACCATACCAGATTGCAAAGGACCAGGACGAAATAATGCAACCAATGCGATAATATCTTCAAAACAGTCCGGTTTTAAACGCTTAATAAGATCCTTCATTCCTCGTGACTCGAGCTGAAAAACAGCCGTAGTTTCTGCTTTCAATAAAGTAGCAAAAGATTCATTATCATCTAAAGGAATAGTATTAATATCAACTAATGGTTTACCTTCTTTTTGCATACGGGCATTAATCATTTCTAATGCCCATTTTATGATAGTAAGGGTTCTCAATCCCAAAAAGTCAAATTTAACAAGACCCGCATACTCTACGTCATTCTTATCAAAGTGCGTAACAGGGTGCTTACCTTCACTATCACAATATAGCGGTGAAAAATCCGTAATTAATGTCGGTGATATCACCACGCCACCAGCGTGTTTTCCCGCATTACGTACGACACCTTCGAGCTTACGAGCCATATCAATTAATTCTTTCACTTCTTCATCTGAATTATACATTTCAGGCAATCTCGGCTCAGCTTCAAAGGCTTTAGTAAGTGTCATTCCAGGATCAAGAGGAATTAATTTAGAAATACGATCAACAAATCCATAAGGATGCCCAAGCACTCGCCCTACATCTCGAATAACCGCTTTTGCTGCCATTGTACCAAAGGTAATAATTTGCGATACCGCACCACGCCCATACATATCGGCAACGTGGTCGATAACACGATCTCGTCCTTCCATACAAAAATCAACGTCAAAGTCAGGCATAGAAACCCGTTCAGGATTTAAAAAGCGTTCAAAAAGCAGATCAAATTCGAGTGGATCTAAATCGGTAATTTTTAAGGCATAAGCAACCAAAGAACCGGCACCAGAACCTCGTCCTGGACCAACTGGGATATTATTGTCTTTTGACCATTGGATAAATTCCATCACAATAAGGAAATAACCGGGAAATCCCATTTGGTTAATGACATCAAGCTCTATTTGTAAACGCTCATCATATTCTGGACGTTTTGCTAAGCGTTCATTTTCATTTGGAAACAATGTTTTTAGCCGTTGCTCTAACCCCTCTTTTGACTTTTGTATTAAATATTCTTCTGTGGTTAGCTCACCTGTCGGAAATTGCGGTAAAAAATACTCCCCTAAGCGAATAGTTACATTACACCGTTGTGCAATCAATAGTGTATTGTCTAATGCAGAAGGAATATCTGCAAATAGCCGACACATTTCTTGTTCACTACGGAAATATTGTTGTTCAGAATAGATTTGCGGACGTTTTGGATCATCAAGGGTATAACTATCGTGAATCGCCACCCTAATTTCGTGAGCTTCGAAATCATCTGGTTTTGCAAAACATACATCATTTGTAGCAACAACAGGAATACCTTTTTCTCTTGCTAATGTTAATGCTTGCTCAATATAACGTTCTTCGTCAGCCCGCCCTGTACGACTTAAGGATAAATAGAAATGATTGGCAAAATATTGTTGATAAAAATGGACCGCACTTTCTAAATCTTCAACATTATTTTTAAGTAATTTTTTACCTACATCGCCGTTACGTCCACCAGACAAGATAATGATACCTTCTCGGTGTTCTATTAACCATTGTTGATCAATATAAGGTTTATCTAAATAGCCTCGTTCATAGGCTTTGGAAAGTAATAGCGTGATATTATGATAACCCACATTATTTTTCGCAAGTAAAGTCAATTCAAATAACTCATCGCCTAATAAATCACTTTTTACTAAAACATCCGCACCGATAATTGGTTTAATACCTGATGATAATGCTTCACCATAAAATTTAACTAAGCCACAAAAATTAGAAAAATCGGTCAATGCCATTGCCACCATATTATTTGCAACACAATTTTTTATTAATGGCTTAATTTTTACAATGCCATCAATCATTGAAAAATCACTGTGTACTCGTAGATGAACAAAACGTGGTAACGACATAATCGATCCTTAGTAAAAGGTGTATAAAAATATAAATAAGTCAAAAGTGCGGAAGTATTTTAGCGAGAATTATATCCTATCTCAACATAAGCTAATTTTAACAGATAAAAGACGACAAATCGTAAAATATCGTGATTCCTATTTTATCCTATTCAAAAATTAAAGTAGAATAGAAATGCGATCTATATTCACAATCAGTTAACATATATGCATTTAACAAAAGAAAAAATTACCGCTTACATACAACTAATGCGATTTGATAAACCCATTGGGACATTATTATTATTGTGGCCGACACTATGGGCATTGTTTCTATCTAAAAAGGGAATGCCTGACTTTTCTATTTTATTTATATTTATATGCGGTGTTATTTTTATGCGTGCTGCTGGTTGTGTGATTAATGACTATGCTGATAGAAATATTGATAATAAAGTAAAAAGAACAAATCAAAGACCAATTACAACTGGTCGTATAACAGAAAAAGAAGCTAAAATCTTATTTTCTATCCTGTTAATCAGTGCTTTCATTTTAACGCTTTTTCTAAATATTTATGCGATAGTATTATCATTTGTTGCGGCTATTCTGGCATTTATTTACCCCTTTATGAAACGCTACACCCATTTACCTCAAGTTTTTTTAGGTGCGGCATTTGGTTGGGCAATACCTATGGCTTATGGTGCAACTAATGCGAATTTACCTTTAGAATGTTGGCTGTTATTTTTGGCAAATATGAGTTGGACTGTTGCTTATGATACCCAATATGCAATGGTAGATCGTGATGATGATATATTAATAGGCGTAAAATCAACGGCTATTCTATTCGGAAAAAATGAAAATAAAATCATTAGTTTATTACAAGTCATTAGCTTAACACTTTTAGGTGTTGTTGGTTATATTACGGAATTAAATATAGCTTACTATCTATTTTTACTTTTAACTTCTTTTTTATTTATTTATCAATACAAACTGACGAGACAACGCATTAGAGAAAATTGTTTTAAAGCATTTTTAAATAATAACTATGTAGGTTTATTAATCTTTATTGCATTTTTAATTGGTTTATCTTAACTATTCCTTTGAATAAAAATAAATAGGGGAAAATCCCTTTTCCCCTTATTCCACTTTAATACGATAAACAATTATAAGCCTGTTAATTTCCAGCTACCATCGGCACTAATTTGTAACTGCTGTTGGTGATACAGATGTAATGTTGAACGATGTCCTACGCTGATAATTGTGGTTTCTTTCAATTCATTACGCAGTAAACGATACATCGCATCTTCTAACCCCTCATCCATACTTGCCGTTGCTTCATCTAAAAAGGCAATCTTAGGTTTATGTAAAACTAAACGGGCAAAAGCCAATCGTTGTTGTTCACCCAATGACAATACTCTTGTCCAATCATCTTCTTGTTCTAACTTATCAACTAAATGCCCTAAATTTACTTGATTAATAATATTTTTCACATAATTAATGTCTATTATTTCTGGCGATACTTCTGGATAATACATCGCATCAATAAGTCGTCCTTGTGGTAAATAAGTTTTTTGAGAAATAAATAAGGCATTTTTAATTGGTCGATAAATTGTCCCTTCTGAATATTGCCATAACCCCGCAATAGTGCGTAATAATGTTGTTTTGCCGACTCCTGAAGGTCCTTTAATAAGCAATGATGTACCTTGTGTAATATTTAAATTAATATTTTCTATTAGAGTTTTTCCATTAGGTGTATTAATTGTCAAATTTTCAAAAATAAGGTTATGTTCACTGTCTTTAATAATGACATTAGACGGTAAGTTAATACTATCGATAGAATGATTAAATCCAGTTAAACGCTCTAATACCGCACAATAAGAGGCAAAATTATCATAAGAATTACGATAAAATGAAAGAGCGGATTGTACTTTCCCAAAAGCTTGTGCTGTTTGTATTAAATCACCTAACTTAATTTCCCCTGCAAAATAGCGTGATGCCTGAATAATAAATGGAAAAATTACCGATATTTGAGAAACTACGATATTAAAACCAGATAGTTTTAAGGTTCGATAAACCATTTTCCAAATATTTTGAATAACTTTATCAAATTGTTTCAGTAAAAGGCTTTTCTCCATTACTTCGCCACCATAAAATGCGATACTCTCCGCATATTCTTTTAAGCGAATAAGTGAATAACGATAATTCGCATTTAACCACTCGTTAGCAAAGTTTAATTTAATCAATGGTTTCCCAATTTTAAAGGCGATCACACTACTAATAAGTACATAAATAAAAACAAGAAAAACCATCATATGCGGTATTTGATAACCAGCAATTTCCATTGGACCAGATTGATCCCATAAAATAATCGAGAATGCCACAAGAGAAACCGTAGAAGATATAACTCCAATCGCTAAACTTAATGAATTAGATATATAGGCATCAACATCTTGTTGAATACGTTGATCGGGATTATCTAACTGAGATAAGGCATATTGGGTTTTATAATAAGCTTGGTTTGCTGTCCACTTGTTTAACATTCTTTTGTTCAACCATATTCGCCATTGAATTTGAAATCGCTGGCTAATATAGTAAGTGAGTAAAATATTAAAAATATGTACAGTAGCTAAAATCGAAAAGACTAACATTTGTAGCCAAAAGCCTGCAACATTCATCTCTTGCAATGCGTCATACATTGCCTTGTACCAATCGGAGAATAAAATATCAATACGCACACTAAGTAAATTAAAAAAAACGATTGTCCAAAAATAAAATAAAGGACTAGAGCTACGTTTAGGAGAAATAAAATCTTTTGCAAGTGTCCAAAATTGGTAACCCCATTTTGTCGTTTTAACTAGTACAAAAATAAGTAAAGAAAATATAATAAAAGTAGTAAAAAGATTTTTTAAAATCCAAAAAAAAGAAGTAACTAACTCTTCTGTCCAATTCATATAATCATTATCCCAAGATAAATAAAGTTAATTTATTTTTAAAAATATCAAAAATTCGTTAAATATTTAGCACATTTTTCATAAAAAATAGAACTTAATCAAGGAAAATGCAATAAAAATTTAAGTTTTTGTGTAATCGGTTTGTAAAAGAGAATAGACCGAATATAATACCATTAGTTTATTTTTATTATTTAATGAGGTGCAAATGAGTGATATAGCAATCACGATAGGTATCCTTGCTCTTGTTGCCGTTATTGGCTTATGGATTGGGCATTGGAAAATTAAGGGAGTTGGTTTAGGAATTGGTGGCGTGCTTTTTGGTGGTATCATCGTTGCTCATTTTACAAATCAATATGGTTTAAAGTTAGATCCACATACAATGCACTTTGTGCAAGAATTTGGCTTGATCTTATTCGTTTATACGATAGGTATCCAAGTTGGTCCGGGTTTCTTTGCATCATTACGTAAATCTGGTTTGAAATTAAATGCACTTGCTACATTAATTATCTTATTAGGATCACTTTGTGTGATCGTTTTATATAAATTTGGTAATGTGTCTTTAGATGTAATATTGGGTATCTATTCTGGTGCGGTAACAAATACTCCAGCACTTGGTGCAGGACAACAAATACTTGATGAATTAGGACTCAAAGGCACTACAAGTACAATGGGTATGGCTTATGCAATGGCATATCCTTTTGGGATTTGTGGCATTCTACTTTCTATGTGGTTAGTTCGTCTATTTTTCAAAATCAAAGTAGATGATGAAGCTCAAAATTTTGAGAAAGAAAATGGACAAGATAAAGAAAGCCTAAAATCAATTAATCTTCGTGTAACCAATCCTAATTTAGTGGGAATTGCCTTAGTGGATATACCAGGCTTTGATGGCAATGATGTGGTTTGTTCTCGTTTAAGGCGAGGCGAAAATCTAAGTGTACCTCAAGCGAATACGGAAATACAAGAAGGTGATATTCTTCATTTAGTTGGTGATGGCAAAACACTGAGAAAGCTAAAATTAGTTATTGGTGAAGAAGTTGACTTACCAAAAGCCCATTTAAAAGGCAATTTACGTTCAGAACGTGTAGTGGTTACGAATGAAAAAGTACTAGGTAAGAAAATTAAACAATTAGGTATTCATCAAAAATACGGTGTTGTTGTTTCCCGCCTTAACCGTACTGGTATCGAATTAGTACCTTCTGCCAATACGACATTGCAATTTGGTGATGTGCTACACGTTGTTGGTCAAAGTGATATGATTGACAATGCAATCGGTGTTATTGGTAATGCACAACAAAAACTACAACACGTACAAATGCTCCCTGTATTTATTGGAATTGGTCTAGGGGTACTAGTAGGCTCTATTCCATTCCATATTCCCGGTTTCCCTGTCGCATTAAAACTAGGTCTTGCTGGAGGACCGCTTGTTGTCGCACTGATTTTAGCTCGTGTGGGAAGTATCGGTAAACTTTATTGGTTTATGCCACCAAGTGCCAACCTTGCATTAAGAGAAATCGGTATTGTTCTGTTCCTTGCGATTGTAGGATTGAAATCAGGCGGTAGTTTTATTGACACCCTCGTTAATGGTGCAGGATTAGAGTGGATGGGCTATGGTATGATTATTACTTTAGTACCATTAATTACCGTAGGTATTATTGCAAGATTATATGTCAAATTAAATTACTTAACACTTTGTGGGTTACTCGCTGGTTCAATGACTGATCCTCCAGCATTAGCTTTTGCGAATGCAATAAAAGAAGATAGCGGAGCAGCAGCATTGTCTTATGCTACAGTATATCCATTGGTGATGTTCCTAAGAATTATCTCGCCACAATTACTCGCTATTTTACTCTGGTCTTTCTTGTAGCCATAAAAGAATAAAATAGAATAAAAAAATACCGCACTTTAACCATAAAAGTGCGGTATTTTTTATCAATAGAATAATTATCTTGTCGATAATTGAAAAATCATCGTTTCAGCTTGACAGCTAAACGTAAAACTGGCTTTTAAATTATATTCATTATCCACTTGTGAAATATGACTTACTATTTCACAAGGTTCACTTGCTGCATTTTTCGCTTTTTGTGTTAAATAAGCCAAAGCCTCTTTTGCTTGTTCTTCTGTTTGATAATTTTGAGAAAAATCTACTGTAAGATCGGTATTATCAATAACTGTCCCTACATCAACACAACAACAAGCCTGTACTTCTTCTGCTTTACATTGTAATTCTGTTTCTTTTGTCATTTTTTTGTCCTTTATTATCAAATCATTGTATTTAACGATGTTATAAAAATTAACAATATTCTACCACTATTTTATCTCTCACAAAATCACATTGCTCGAATAAACTTTTACAGATGAGAAAAACTACTATTTACTGGTCGGAACACTTACCTATTTAGCCTATTTAATTTGCTCAATAAGAATAGTTTCTTTACAATCCCTACAAACTTTAACCACATAAATAAAATCTAAAGGCTTCTAATATGAGAAAAACTCATACGTTCGTAAAAACTTTAATTTCTTCTGTGCTATTAATTAGTGCAGGCGAAGCATCCGCAGCAGCATTCCAATTAGCTGAAATATCAACTGTAGGTCTAGGTAGAGCTTATTCTGGCGATGCGGCTAATGCCGAAAATGCCGCAGTGGTTGCAACCAATCCAGCACTAATGAGTTTATTTAATAGACCTGAAATTTCTATTGGTGCTATTTATATTGATCCTAAAGTTGACATTAAAGGTAAAATAGGTCCATTTGATGCTTCACATAAGGATATTGCGCCAAATGCTATTGCACCTAATTTTTATGCGGTATATCCAATAAATGATAAATTTGCATTAGGTTCTGGGGTTAATGTTAATTATGGTTTAGCTACTGATTTTGATAAAGATTATAATGCTGGATTTTTTGGTGGAAAAACTCACTTAAAAACCATTAATTTTAATGTAAGTGGTTCATATCGTGTTTTAGATAATTTAACATTTGGTTTAGGTGTTAATGCTATTTATGCAGATGCACAAATTGAAAGACATAAAGGACTTGTTGAACTATCCTATTATAAAAAAGCACAAACACTTCAACAAATGGCTCAAGCTACCAAT
This sequence comes from Bisgaardia hudsonensis, assembly GCF_004345785.1. Lineage (GTDB taxonomy): Bacteria > Pseudomonadota > Gammaproteobacteria > Enterobacterales > Pasteurellaceae > Bisgaardia > Bisgaardia hudsonensis. The sequence continues at coordinate 134,478 of NZ_SLXI01000004.1, read as the reverse complement.
GATCCTGCTACTAGAGCAATTATGGCTAAAGAAGCATTAATGACTAAAAACGCAGCTGATGCTTTAAGTACATTACCTAAATCAACTGTATTAAGAAGATTAGAAGGCAAAAAATGGGGATTGGGCTGGAATGCTGGTTTAGTTTATGAATTTAATAAAAACAACCGTGTAGGGTTAGCTTACCATTCACAAGTAAATATTAAATTTAACGGTCAATATTCTGATGAATTACCTGCTGGTTTATCTCAAGTAAATCAAGCTGGCTCATTAACACTTCCTTTACCAGCTTATTTAGAGTTTTCTGGTTATCACAAAATGACCGATAAATTTGCTGTTCATTATAGTGTTAAACAAACTTTTTGGAGTAAATTTAAAGAGTTAAAAGCCGTTGGAAACACAAATAACGTCTTATTCCAAAAAACAGAAAAGTTTAAAGATAGTCTTAAAATTGCTTTAGGGGCTACCTATGATGTTAATGAGGTATTAACTCTACGCACAGGTATTGCTTATGATGAAAGCGCTGCAAATGATCATAAAACAATTTCTATTCCAGATACCGATCGTACTTGGTATAGTATTGGTGCAACTTATAAAGTTACACCGAATTTAGATGTAGATTTGGCTTACGCCTATGTTAAAGGTCAAAAAAATACCTTTAAAGAAGAAGGAATTCCTTTCTCCTCCACTGCAAAAGTCAATATTTATGGACTAAATGTTAACTATCGTTTCTAATTTTTTTAAAATATAAGATAATAAAGCCTATCTTTGATAGGCTTTTTCTTTTTAGGTATATTATGAATAATATTTATTATTGCTATTTTTCCTCTCCCGTTGGTAAATTACTAATGCTTGCAAAAAATAATTGTCTTATTCATCTGAATTTTGATAAAGAGAAAATGACTTGTTATCCCAATTGGATTTTAAATGATAATTTACCAATATTTAAAAAAACAGCAGAAGCTTTAACTCGCTATTTTAATGGAGAGAAAGAAACCTTTGCCAATATAGAAATTAATTATGCACAAGGAACTGAATTTCAGCGTTCTGTTTGGAATGCATTAAGAAAAATTGCCTATGGGGATATATCAAGTTATGGTGAATTAGCTGCTATTATTAATAATCCGAAAGCAGTCAGAGCTGTGGGTGGTGCGGTAGGTCGAAATCCAGTTAGTATTATCATTCCCTGCCATCGAATTTTAGGTAAAAATAGAGAATTAACGGGATTTGGAGGCGGATTGGCTGTTAAACGATACTTATTGTCCCTTGAAAAAATTAACTACAAAGACAAAGGGGTTGAAGAAGTTAAACCAAAGTTCCTAAAAAAATACCGCACTTTATAATTTAAAGGCATTTATGACCCCAAAAACAGAACAAGAGCTTTTATTTCGTGCTAAATCTTTAGCAGGATTAACTTTTTCCGAGCTGGCTAAAGAATTATCAATCCCTGTCCCCGAAAATTTAACAAGAGACAAAGGTTGGGTAGGTACATTACTCGAAACTGCTCTAGGTGCAAATGCTGGTAGCAAACCAGAACAAGATTTTCAACATCTCGGCATTGAATTAAAAACCATTCCGGTCAATTCTCAAGGTAAGCCTTTAGAAACAACATTTGTCTGCCTTGCCCCATTAACACAAAACTCTGGAGTAAGCTGGGAATCTAGTCACGTAAAAAATAAATTAAAGAAAGTATTATGGATACCTGTCGAAGGAGAACGCCATATTCCACTAGCAAAACGCCATATTGGTTACCCTATTTTATGGGAACCCAGCCTACAACAAGAACAACGCTTAAAAAGGGACTGGGAAGAATTAATGGAATATATTACCTTAGGAAAACTCACCTTAATTAATGCTAAATTAGGTGAGGTGTTACAGCTTCGTCCCAAAGGAGCAAATAGCCGTTCTACCACAAAAGGCATTGATCAATATGGTCAGATTATTGACACATTACCTTTAGGTTTTTATTTACGGAAAGAATTTACTGCGGATATTCTAAATAATTTTTTATATGAAAAATAATGAGATGTAATTATATATTTAGAGTAAAATTACTATTAACTTGAACGACTGACTATTAGGAAATATTATGTTTGAATGGCTCACTAATCCAGAAGCCTGGATCGCATTATTAACATTAACATCATTAGAAATTGTATTAGGCATTGATAATATTATTTTTATCAGTATTCTCGTAGGCAGATTACCTTTACAGCAAAGGCAATCTGGAAGACTTATTGGCTTAGGTCTTGCAATGGCAATGCGAATTTTATTACTACTCTCTTTATCTTGGTTAATGAAATTAACAACCCCTCTCTTTATTATTTTACAAAATGAAATTTCAGGTAGAGATTTAATTTTATTAATTGGCGGATTATTTTTAGTTGCTAAAAGTACCAGTGAAATTCATCATTCTATGAGTAATGAAGAGGATTTAGAAGAGCATAATAAAACCAAAGCCAACTTTCTATCTGTATTAGTACAAATTGCTATTTTAGATATTGTTTTCTCATTGGATTCCGTCATTACCGCCGTTGGAATGGCGGATGAAATAGAAGTAATGATTATTGCTATTATTTTAGCAGTTGGAGTTATGATGGTCGCATCTAAATCGATTGGTGAATTCGTTGAAAATCATCCGACATTAAAAGTCTTGGCTCTTTCTTTCCTCATTTTAGTCGGTGTTGCATTACTCGGAGAGGGATTAGATTTCCATATTCCAAAAGGCTATATTTATTTTGCAATGAGCTTTTCTGTTATTGTTGAAATGTTAAATATAAAAATTCGCAAACGCAGAACCTTGAAAAATAACTTAAACATAAAATAAATCGTCATTAAATCAAAGGGAAATTATGATTTCCCTTTTCACTGATTACCATACTCGATCAAGTTTTTTACAAAAAGCCTGCTTAATAGCATAAAGCGCGGTTCCTTTTTTCAGAGTTATTGAATCTTCAACTATTTTTTTAGTATTTCCCTTGATTGGTAATTCTCCCCAAAAATCCATAAAATATTGATTAGCATTTTTTTGTATTAAACGATTACTTTCACAATTTAATACCTTTTGTCTTACTATAGACTTTGCATATATATTAGGATCATCGAACGAAACAAATGCCCCCTTATCTAAATTTTCAACAAGATTTAAATGGACTAAATGCTGATTTTTATCATCAATTTTTATTGAATGAATATCAACATAATCTTGATATTCACGAGATAATTTTATATAACCAGACTTTATTAATGTAGGACGTACAAGATCGACACTTAAAGGTGGTGTTTTTTTAGGAGAAGAACAAGCAATCAGACTAAAAGTAACTACAAATAAAATAATCTTTTTCATCTAACTTTCTCCTGATTTCTATTACTACTTCAATATGTTATGTTTTAGATCTAACACTACCGTTCTATATTCTAATCTTTCTTTTTGATAAAATAACATATATTTCAGCCTTAGAAAATAATAATATTAATGAAGACATAATCTCAATGCATAAAAGTATTCGCAAACGATTGCTGAGGCGTGTTACAATAACAACAGTTTATTTATTCAATTTGTTTAATAGGATAGTGAAACCGTGACTAAACAATCATTAAGTTATAAAGATGCTGGTGTGGATATTAATGCAGGAAATGCTTTAGTAGATAGAATTAAATCAGACGTCAAAAGTACTACTCGTCCAGAAGTTATTGGTGGATTAGGGGGATTTGGTGCCTTATGCGCCTTACCAAGCAAATATAAAGAACCTATTTTAGTATCAGGAACAGATGGTGTTGGGACTAAATTACGTCTAGCTATTGATTTAAATAAACATAATACTATCGGTATTGATTTGGTAGCGATGTGCGTTAATGATTTAGTTGTTCAAGGTGCAGAGCCCCTTTTCTTTTTAGATTATTATGCAACGGGCAAGCTTGATGTTGATGTCGCTGCTAGTGTGATTAAAGGCATCGCAGATGGCTGTAAACAATCTGGTTGTGCATTAGTTGGTGGTGAAACCGCAGAAATGCCGGGAATGTACCATTCTGGTGATTATGATTTAGCTGGTTTTTGTGTCGGAGTAGTAGAAAAATCAGATATCATCGATGGAAGTAAAGTCAAAGTTGGTGATGCGTTAATCGCCTTAGGATCAAGTGGCCCACATTCTAATGGTTATTCTTTGATTCGTAAGGTTATTGAGGTTTCTGGTATCAACCCAGCAGAAACACAACTTGATGGAAAACCATTTGCAGATCAAGTATTAGCCCCTACAAAAATTTATGTAAAATCACTTTTACAATTAATTAAACATACTAATGTACATGCGATTTGTCACTTAACTGGTGGTGGTTTCTGGGAAAATATTCCAAGAGTATTACCTCATTCTGTGAAAGCCGTTATTGATGAGAGTACTTGGCAGTGGCAACCTATTTTTAAATGGCTACAAGAACAAGGTAATATCGATAAACATGAAATGTATCGTACCTTTAACTGTGGTGTAGGAATGATTATTGCATTACCAAAAGAAGACGTAGATACTGCTCTAGCATTGTTAAATCAAGCTGGAGAAAAAGCTTGGTTGATTGGACAAATTGAGCAAGCCCAAGAAAATGAACAACAAGTAGTTATCAAATAATGGCAAAGAAAATTGTCGTTTTAATCTCTGGTCAAGGACTCACATTGCAGTCCTTGATTGATGCTTGTCATTCTGATCAAATTGATGGGCAGATTTGTTCTGTTATCAGCAATAAAGCTGATGTACTAGGTATAGAAAGAGCAAAACAAGCAAATATCCCTACGCAAGTTTTTTTACGTAACCACTACAATACAAATCTTGAAATGGATATGGCAATTGCTGATTATATAAATAATTGTAATGCTGACTTAATTGTCCTAGCTGGCTATATGAAGATCTTAACCCCTGAATTCACAAGAATGTTCAAAGGGAAAATTTTAAATATTCATCCTTCTCTATTACCTAAATATCCAGGATTAAACACTTATCAACAAGCTCTCAATGCTGGCGATAAAGAACACGGAACAACAGTGCATTTTGTTAATGAAGAAGTTGATGGTGGAGCGATCATTCTACAAGCAAAAGTACCAATTTTTGATAATGATGAAATCCCTGATATTGAACAACGTGTAAAAACCCAAGAGCAGCTTATCTATCCGATGGTAGTCAAATGGTTTGTTGATGGACGTTTATCACTTATTGATGATAAAGCCTATTTAGATGGTAACTTATTACCTGTAAATGGCTATGCAATGGATTAGAAGACATACCAAATAACCTTGGTTCGACTTATAAAATAGTACTTATTCAAAGTACTATTATTTTTGGTAACGAATTTGAATACTATGAATAAATGTAATTTTTTCAAAAATAATTTTGCTATTCTCGTTGCAATAAATAAGCAAAATCAAGTCTCATAAATTGACAAATATTTAGTTTAGATATACCTACCAAAAAAACCAATCCAGTCTAAAAATAAAAAAATTCGATGTGATAAAAGAAAAGATATAATAACAAATAAAATCAGATATGAGGAATTAAATGGCGCACCCGAGAGGATTCGAACCTCTGACCGCTCGGTTCGTAGCCGAGTACTCTATCCAGCTGAGCTACGGGTGCAGATTTAATTTACAAACCAGTTAATTTATTCAATTAGTTTTCACTCACATTTTATTATAGAGCCTAATAAAATGGCGCACCCGAGAGGATTCGAACCTCTGACCGCTCGGTTCGTAGCCGAGTACTCTATCCAGCTGAGCTACGGGTGCATCAAATAAATGGCGGTGAGAGAGGGATTCGAACCCTCGATGGAGTTTTTGACCCCATACTCCCTTAGCAGGGGAGCGCCTTCAGCCTCTCGGCCATCTCACCGTTTCTTACGGTTTGTGGGCGGTATGATACTTTTTTCTGAAAATAAGTCAATTCCTTTTTAAGAAAAAATATTTGTTTGAATACTTTATCTACAAAAACTTTTCCTGAAAGACTAACTTCCCTGCTTTCCCTGTAAAATAGCCCTTAAACTTGCAAATCCAGTATTAAGTTCCTGTTGTCGCTGTTCTTCATTTATTGTTACCTTATCTCTCTCCCAGACAATATCATCTGCGGGTAATTCCAATAAGAAACGACTAGGTTCTGGTCTTAATAGTTCACCAAATTGACGACGCTCTTTGCAAAGTGAAAAAGTTAAAGATTGCTGTGCCCTTGTGATCCCTACATAAGCTAAACGCCGTTCTTCTTCTACATTATCTTCATCAATCGTTGTTTGGTGAGGCAAAATATTTTCTTCCATTCCAATAATAAACACATAAGGGAATTCTAAGCCTTTAGATGCGTGTAATGTCATTAATTGCACTTGATCGCTGTCTTCATCATCTTCACCACGCTCTAACATCTCTCGTAAGGTTAAACGCGCAATTATTTGGTTTAATGTCATCGGCTCATTAAAATCATCTCCTTTTAACATATCAGCAATCCATTCAAATAATGTAGAAACATTCTTTGCCTGCATTTCCGCAGCACGAGGACTATTTGCATATTCATAAAGATATTCTTCATAATGCAGTTGTGATAACATTCTCCGAATAACATTCAGGGGATCGCCACGTAGCAATTCATCACTAAGTTCAACAATCCAACGAGCAAAATTTTGTAACGCCGTATAGGCTTTTGGCGTTACATTTTGGATTAATTCAAAATCAAAAATAGCCTCAAATAAGCTAATATGTTTTGTTTGAGCTAACTCACCAACTTTCTTTAACGTTACAGTACCTATTTCTCTTTTTGGCGTATTAATAATGCGTAATAATGCTGCATCATCATCTTGATTAATTAATACGCGTAAATAAGCCATCATATCCTTAACTTCTACCCTTGCAAAAAATGATGTTCCACCAGAAATTTTATAAGGAATACGATTTTGCATCAGAATTTTTTCAAATAATCTCGACTGATGATTACTACGATATAAAATAGCATAGTCACGATACTTTGTTTTTCTCATAAAGCGATGAGAAATTAACTCTCCCACTACTTTTTCAGCTTCGTGTTCTTCATTCTTTGCTTCAAGCACTTGTAATTTCTCACCTTGATCTAAAGTGGAAAATAACTTTTTATCAAAAACATGATCATTATTGGCGATAAGAATATTGGCACAATGTAAAATCCGCTGGCTTGAACGATAATTTTGTTCTAATTTAATCACATTCAGATTAGGGAAATCATTTTTCAAACGAACCATATTTTGTGGTCTTGCTCCACGCCAAGAATAGATAGATTGATCATCATCACCTACCACTGTAAAATCGGCTTGCTCCCCTACTAATAATTTAATTAATTCATACTGGCTCGTATTGGTATCTTGATATTCATCAACTAACAAATAACGGATTTTCTGTTGCCATTTTGACCGCACTTCTTCATTTTGTTTAAAAAGTAAAGTAGGTAACATAATTAAATCATCAAAATCTAACGCATTATACGCTCGCATTTGATGAAAATAACGCTCATAACATTTTGCAAAGGTTTGCTGTTTCTGATCCCGAACGATAGCTTGAGCCTGTTTAGGTTGAATTAAATCATTCTTCCAATTTGAAATAGTTGCCACTAGCTCTCTGAGTAAATCCTTATCTTCTTTTAAATAATCTGCCGTTAATTCCTTTAATAAGCCGATTTGATCATATTCATCAAACAAAGTTATGTTAGATTTAAATCCTAAATGCTTATATTCTCGTTTAATAATATCAAAACCAAGAGTGTGGAAAGTTGAAACAATCAAGCCACGGCTATTTTCCTTACCAATGGAATGAGCAACACGCTCTTTCATTTCTCTAGCAGCTTTATTAGTAAAAGTAACAGCAGCAATATGTTTTGGTAAGTAATGTTTCACATTAATTAAATAAGCAATTTTATTAATAATTACCCGAGTTTTACCAGAGCCTGCACCAGCTAAAACTAAACAAGGACCAGTTACATATTCTACGGCTTGTTGCTGTTGTGAATTTAATTTCATCGTTTATTAGTTTTCTTCTTCTGAAAGTGCATAAGGTAATAATGCTGTATCTAAGATAAAAGAAAGTGGCAAATCTAAAAGTGGTAACCCCCACTTCTGTGCCATTTTCCAATCATATTGCGTTCCCGCATAAGCATAATATTTATCAGTAGGATCCACTAGCTTAACTAGCGTACCGCACCCAGATAACCATAAAAGTGCGGTCAAAATTAAAATTATTTTTTGTATTTTGTTAAGCATTCAGATCCAAATTGTTATAATTCATAAGGTAGTGTAACGCCTGTTAATTCTTTATGACTTTCAGCTAATCGGAAAACCATATTATTTTCTAGTTGATTATTCATTACCACTTGTAACCATAAAACACCGTCAAAATTAACTGTATTTAAGATAAACCCAGTCTTACGCCACCCACTTTCTAATTGCATTTCTATTTCAGTGCCGATTTGTGGCTGTTCTGTCGTTATCGCAGAGAAAACAAACATTGCCCGTTTATTAATACCTCGATATTTTGCTCGAGCAACAATTTCTTGCCCAATATAACAACCTTTTTGAAAAGAAATCGCTTCTTCAATAACTTGTAAATTCAGTGCCTGTGGAATAAATTCATTTTGAGCTTCCACCGAAAAAATCGGCAATCCAGCTTGAATATCTAGCTTATCCCAATAAATAAAATCTTGTTCAAATTCAATAGTAAGTATCTGTTCACTTACTAATATAGCTCGATTGTCCCCTATCTCAATAGTAAAATTAGCCGAAATCTGACCGCACTTGTGATTAAGATCATCTTGATTATTTGCCACAATCCCGATCAGTTGCCAATTTAATTCATTGAAGGTAACTTTAGAAAATACCGCATATTTTTTTAGCTGAGTAAGTGCAAAAGGAATTAAATTTTTTCTTATCACAACATAAAATTGTTGCTCCCCTACTTTATAAAGACGAAATAATGAATTTACTTTTCCCTTAGGATCACAATGAGCAGTCAACGTAGAGCTACCTATCACTAATTTATTCACATCCGTAGTCAGTTGCCCTTGTAGGTATTTTTGTGCATCTTCGCCAGATATTGAAATCAAACTATATTGTTCAAGCTGAATAAACATATTCTATCCTTATTCTAAATTTTGAATTTGTTCACGCATTTGTTCAATTAATACTTTTAGTTCAACGGCGGAAGCGGTAACCTCTGCATTAATTGATTTTGAGGCTAATGTATTACTTTCTCGATTCAGTTCTTGCATCATAAAATCGAGTTTACGTCCGACAGCACCACCTTTTTTCAAAATTGCACGAATTTCTTTAACGTGTAGCTGTAAACGATCTAGTTCTTCGGCAACATCTAAGCGTTGTGCCATTAATACCATTTCTTGCTCAATACGTTGTGGATCGGCTTGTATTTGTAAATCATCAAAACGTTGTTGAATACGCTCACGTTGCCATTGAATAATCTCAGGCATTTGTTTCCGCACTTTTTGCTGTTCCACATCAATGCCATCAAGGCGTTGTACAATAATATCCTGTAATTTTTCCCCTTCTCTTGCTCGCATTGTAATAAAATCATTAAGAAGATCATCAAATCCAACTAATAAATCTTGGCTAATTACATCAAGATCTTGCTCTGGTGTTTCTACAACACCGGGATAACGTAACACATCTGTTAAGCTAATTTCTCCTTCGCCTGCTTGCTGTTTAATCCATTGTAAAGATTGAATAACTTGGTTTGCCAATTCTTTATTCACATTTAGCTCTGTAATAGTCTGCTTTTTATTATCTAAACGTAAACTACATTCAATTTTACCTCTTGTGAGTTTTTGACGTAATTTCTCACGCAAGGTATTCTCTAATCCTCGAAACTGTTCAGGCAAACGAAAAAAGTTTTCTAAATAACGTTGGTTAACAGAGCGGATTTCCCATACTGCATCGCCCCACTCTTTTTTTATTTCTATACGAGCGAATGCGGTCATACTATAAATCATAAAAACTCCCTTAATATTTCAATATGATTATTACTAATAAGTAGTAATAAATAATTTAGTATTGTACTGTTAAATTTCGTTTCTGTCAGTTTGCGTGTTAAAATGGACATCATTTTTTGAGTAAATTATAAAGGAATACTTATGCGACCAAATGCAAGAGCAATAAATCAACCTCGCACAATTAATATTACACGTCATTACACTAAACACGCTGAAGGTTCTGTACTTGTTGAATTTGGTGATACGAAAGTAATTTGTACCGCCTCAATTGAGGAAAGTGTTCCACGTTTTCTAAAAGGGCAAGGCAAAGGCTGGGTTACTGCCGAATATGGTATGTTGCCACGTTCAACTCACAGTCGTATGCAAAGAGAGTCTGCAAAAGGCAAACAAAGTGGGCGAACAATGGAAATTCAACGCTTAATTGCTCGTTCATTACGTGCAATGATCGACTTAGAAAAACTAGGGGAAAATACGATTACTTTAGACTGCGATGTTATCCAAGCTGATGGTGGTACAAGAACTGCTTCAATTACGGGTGCTTGTGTGGCATTGATTGATGCTATAAATGTTTTACTTGAAAAAGGAACCTTAAAAACTAACCCAATCAAAGGATTAGTGGCCGCTATTTCAGTCGGCATTGTAGAGGGTGAAGCGATTTGTGATTTAGAATATGTAGAAGATAGTATCGCAGAAACTGATATGAATGTGGTAATGATGGAAGATGGCAGAATGATCGAGGTACAAGGTACTGCCGAGGGCGAACCATTTAGTCATCAAGAATTATTAACATTACTAGAGTTAGCAAAACAAGGTTGTGAACAAATTTTTGTAGCACAACGTGAAGCATTAAAAAGTGAAAAGTAAGAGATAGGTGAAATAATTATGCAAGCATATAAATCAGAATTTATTCGATTTGCATTAAGTAGAAATGTACTTAAATTTGGTGAATTTACGTTAAAATCAGGGCGTAAAAGTCCTTATTTTTTCAATGCTGGATTATTTAATACTGGTGCAGATTTAGCTCGTTTAGGCGAGTTTTATGCAAAAGCTATTCATTCCAGTTCATTAGATTATGATGTAATCTTTGGACCTGCCTACAAGGGTATCCCTATTGGTACGACGGTTTCTGTGGCACTATTTAATTTATTTAACTTAGATAAACCAGTTTGCTTTAACCGTAAAGAAACAAAAGATCACGGAGAAGGTGGCAATTTAATTGGTAGTCAATTACAAGGTAAAATATTGTTGGTTGATGATGTCATTACAGCGGGAACTGCTATTCGAGAAGCGATGGATTTAATTCAAGCTAACAATGCCCAACTCAGTGCGGTAGTCATTGCTTTAAATCGGAAAGAAAAAGGGAAAACAGAACTATCCGCTATTCAAGAAGTAGAGCGTGATTACCAATGCAATGTGTTATCTATTATTGATTTCGATGATCTAATGCAGTTTATTGAGCAAGATAATCATTATCAGCAATATTTACCTGCAATGAGAGCTTATCGAGAGCAATACGGTATATAGAATAAATGAAAAGTGCGGGCAGATTTTATGAATTTTTTCATAAATTGATGTTCTAATAAAGTTGTAAAAATTTTACAAAAAACGACCGTACTTTGAGAAAAATTGGAGAATAGAATGAGTTTTATTGGCAAGATACTTGGGTTTATCGTTGGCTGGCGATTTGGTGGTTTTTTTGGTGCAATTTTAGGAGCGTTTTTAGGTCATTTAGGTGATAAAAAAATCTATGAAATGGGTCGTGTTAACTCGAGCTTTTTCAAAAATAAAATTACACGCCAAGAATTGTTTACCCAAACAACTTTTGCGGTACTGGGACATTTAAGTAAATCAAAAGGCCGCATTACTGAAGATGATATAGCACTTGCCACTAATTTAATGAAGCAAATGAATTTAGATGATGCAGGGCGAAAATCAGCACAAGATGCCTTTAATCGTGGCAAACAGGTTGATTTTCCATTACGCAAAGTTATCCAAGAATTCCGTATTGGTTGCGGACAACGAGCCGATCTATTAAGAATGTTTTTAACTGTGCAAGTTAAAGCCGCTTTTTTAGATGATGAACTACACGAAAATGAAAAAGAAGTACTTTATGTTGTTGCAGAAGGATTAGGACTATCAAGATTTCAATTTGAACAAATGCTTGCAATGGAGTTTGCTGCTCGTCAATTTTCTCAAGGTGGTTTCTATCAACAACAATCTGGTGGGCATTATCAACAAGGAAACTATCAAGGACATAGCTATCAACGCTCATCAGGACCAACTCTTGAAGATGCTTATAAAGTATTAGGTGTTTCTGCAACAGATGATCGCCAAACAGTAAAACGAGCTTATCGCCGTTTAATGAATGAAAATCATCCTGATAAACTAGTATCTAAAGGATTACCAAAAGAAATGCTTGAAATGGCAAAAGAAAAAGCACAACAAATCCAATCGGCTTATGATCTAATTTGCAAGGCAAAAGGCTGGAAATAATTACTCACTAATTTTTTCTAAGGCGAACGTTAAGTTCGCCTATTTTATGATATCAACAGGTGTACAATGCGCGTTATCTTAGCCCCAATGCAAGGAGTTTTAGATCCTTTTGTTCGACAATTACTCACAGAAATTAATGATTATGATCTTTGTATTTCTGAATTTGTACGTGTCGTTGATCAATTGTTACCAGAAAAAACCTTTTACCGACTTTGTCCGGAACTATTCAATAATGGCTATACTGTTTCTGGCACACCAGTAAGAGTACAACTACTAGGACAATATCCTCAATGGCTTGCTGAAAATGCTAATCGAGCTATACAATTAGGTTCTCACGGAATTGACTTAAATTGCGGTTGCCCCTCAAAAACCGTTAATGGTAGTAATGGCGGAGCATCATTATTAAAACAGCCAGAATTAATTTATCAAGCCACAAAAGCACTACGTCAAACCGTCCCACAAACATTACCCGTTAGCGTAAAAGTGAGATTGGGCTGGGATAATACAAATCAGGCTTTTGAAATTGCCGATGCGGTGCAACAAGGCGGAGCAACAGAAATTACGATTCACGGAAGAACAAAAGCAGATGGTTACCGTGCTGATCGTATTAATTGGCAAAAAATTGCCGAAGTAGCAAAGAAGCTTACTATTCCTGTCATTGCGAATGGTGAAATTTGGAATTGGCAAGATGCACAAGATTGTTTATCTATAACAAATTGTACTGATTTAATGGTCGCCCGTGGGGCATTAAACACGCCTAATTTAAGCTATATGATTAAAAATAATGTGGATAAATTAGATTGGAAAACAGGTGTTATGCCAATGTTATATAAATATGCTTATGTAGAAAATGAATATGATTCAGGTTTTTATCATATAGCTAGAATAAAACAATGGTTACAGTTTTTGAAAAAAGCGTACCCAGAAGCAACCGCACTTTTTGACTATATCAAAACCACTAAAACAACAGAGGAATTACGTTTAAAGTTTCAAAATTTTAGCCATAATCAAAAATAATATTTACTTGACCCAATCCTAAATTTTTAACCAGAAAGTAACAGGTCCATCATTGACTAAAGTCACTTGCATATCTGCCGCAAATTGTCCTGTCGCGACCTTAACTTTTTCTGCACATTTTTTTGAAAAATACTCATATAGTTCATTAGCTAAATCGGGGCTTGCACCTTTAGAAAAACTTGGACGTAAGCCTTTTTCTGTGTCAGCAGCCAAAGTAAATTGCGAAACAACAAGTACTTCGCCACGTACTTGTTGTACATTTAAATTCATTTTGTCATTTTCATCAGCGAAAATACGATAATTCAGTACTTTCTCAGCTAATTTAGCTGCTTTCTGTTGATTATCTTCTTTTTCTACCCCTAATAAAACCAATAAGCCTTGATTGATTTCGCCAATAGTAACATTATCTACATCAACTTTTGCTTGACTAACACGCTGAATAAGAGCAATCATTTTCCTTCCTTAATATCCATCAATTCTAATTCACCCGACTTCACTAAACGGAAATCAGATAATACCGCAGATAATTGTGCGCCCAATAATATTGCTATCCAGCTTAATTGTAACCAAATTAACATTATCGGTAAGGTCGCCATTACACCATAAATTAATTGGTAAGAAGGAAAATGCGTAATATACCAAGCAAACCCTTGTTTACCCAGTGTAAAAAACATAGCAGCGATTAATGCGCCTGCCGCAGAATGAGTAACTTTAACTCGTTTATTCGGCACAACCATATAAATTACCGTAAAAATAAACCAAGTAAGGAAAAATGGAGCAAGACTTAATAATTTTAAGCCAAACGGTAAAGAAACATTCGTTTCCAATATCTCACTTGCAACCGCAGTAACATAAGCACTTACGGCAATACTGGTACCAATAATCACGGGACCTAAAGTTAAAATCAGCCAATAAATCGCAAAAGAAAAAAGAGGTGGTCGAGTAGTACTATCTTGCCAAATGGAATTTAAAGTACGATCAATAGAATTAATCAACATTAAGGCTACAGCAATTAAACTGACGATACCAACTGCACTCATTTTTTTAGAATTCTCTACAAACTGATCGATATATGAACCAACCAATTCACTTGCTGATGGCGCAAAGTTAGAAAAAATAAAGTTTTTCACTTCGCCTGTTACTTCATTAAAAACGGGAAATGCCGAGAAAATGGAAAAAATAACCATAATAAGTGGCACAAGCGCTAACATCGTACTATAAGTTAAATAACCAGCCGCTTGAGTGAGTTTATTCTGGCTAAAACGATACCAAAAAATTTTTAAAAATAAGCTTAATTGGCTAAATAAAACTGCCATAACATTTCTCCACAACAAGATTTAAATTTTTTACCCGATCCACAAATACAAGGTTTCTTCATTGTCGGTAAATTAACTGTCGGATCGGCAAAATACCAAACATCATTAATTCTAACAAAAAGCGATTTCTCATGATGAATATGTAAATTTTCATTCTGAATAAAAAATGCTTTAAATTCAACCGCACTATGATTAGAGGTTAATTTATCAATATATTCCACTATTTCTAAGCCTTGCCACTTTGCTGACAATGACCATTGTGTTAATGCCTCAATATCTAACAAAGGCTGTTGACTTGGAATAGTTGTTGCAACGATATAATCAATATTATTTATTACAAAAGCAGAATAACGAGAACGCATTAATTGTTCTGCATTTTTAGCTCGTATTTGATAACTATGTAATAAACCACAACAATCTTGATATTGTTTTCCATATTGACAGGGACAAAGTGCGGTCATTTTTTCTCCTTTTCTTATCGTGAAAGATAATAGCATTTTATTAGCTTATCAAAAAATATAAATTTTGACCTTCGGTTATTTTTTACTTATTATTCCAATAATTATTTATAAATAAGGGATAAATTATGCAATATTCATTCGCACAAAATGAACAAGGACAAGTTTTTGGAATTACTGCAAAAATGGCGAATCGTCACGGATTAATTGCTGGAGCAACAGGAACAGGAAAGACAGTTACCCTGAGAAAAATGGCAGAATTTTTTAGTGATGATGGTGTACCTGTTTTTTTAGTTGATGTAAAAGGTGATTTATCTGGCTTAGTAAAAGAAGGAGAGCTAACAGGTAAAGTCGGCGAACGTGTAGAACAATTAAATCTTGGTGGGGGATCTTATTTAGATAGCTATCCTGTATCATTTTGGGATGTTTTTGGTGAGTCCGGTATTCCGCTACGTACCACTATTTCAGAAATGGGACCATTACTACTCTCCCGCCTATTAAATCTAAATGACGTTCAAGAGGGATTATTAAATCTAGTATTCCGAGTTGCTGACGATAAAGGATTATTACTCATTGACTTAAAAGATTTGCGAGCAATGTTGCAATATGTAGCAGATAACGCTAAAACTTTTCGTTTAAAATATGGCAATGTTTCGGCAGCCAGTGTTGGGGCAATTCAACGTGCATTATTAGTTCTAGAAAATGAAGGAGCTGCTCATTTATTCGGAGAACCAGCACTTAATCTAGAAGATTGGCTACAAACTCGTGATGGTCGAGGCGTAATAAATATCTTAAATTCTGAAAAATTAATTAATTCCTCAAAAATGTATAGTGCATTTTTACTTTGGTTGATGGCTGAATTATTTGAGAATTTACCTGAAGTAGGCGATCCTGAAAAGCCTAAATTTGTAATGTTCTTTGATGAAGCGCATCTACTATTCGATGGTGCTCCATCCGTCTTAGTTGAAAAAATAGAACAAGTTATTCGTTTAATTCGTTCTAAAGGTGTGGGTATTTATTTTGTTACTCAAAATCCATTAGATTTACCTGATACGGTTTTAGGACAATTAGGAAATCGCGTACAACACGCACTAAGAGCATTTACGCCAAGAGATAGAAAAGCCGTTAAAGCAGCAGCAGAAACATTTAGATCTAACCCAAAAGTTGATGTTGTTGAAACTATTTCAAACTTGGGCGTTGGACAAGCATTAGTTTCATTTTTAGATGAAAAGGGAATGCCATCTCCTGTTGAGATAGCTTATATTTATCCACCAAAAAGCCAGCTAAAACCATTAACAACTGAACAACGTGATAATTGGGTAAAAAATGATGATATTTACCCTTATTATGCTAAATATATTGATAATGAATCAGCTTTTGAAATATTACAAAAACAAGCTGATCTGGAAGCGGTCGCAGAAAAGCAAGCAGAGCAAGCCGTTGAACAGGAAGATCAAGGTATTATGGGTAGCTTAAGTCGTATGCTTTTTGGTAAGAAAAAACGAGGAGAACAGCTTAGTGCCACAGAACAAATGGTTAGCAGTGTATCAAAGGCAGTAGGACGCAACATTCGTAATCAAATTGCAAGACAAATTGTTCGTGGTGTTTTAGGAGCGTTTAAGAAATAATGTAAAAATAAATTCATATCATTACCGCACTCAATAAAGTGCGGTATTTTTTTATTAATTTTTAATAAAAAATTGGATCTATATCATAAAACAACTAAATATTTATTTACTCCATTTGAAATTTTAAAAAGATAGTCATATTATGCGCCACGAAATTTATAATATTTTATACTGCAATGTATTAAATATATCTATAAATTATACTGATAACTGACTAAATTAAATTTTTTTATACTTATTTTAAGGGGTACATAAGATGACTCATTCACAAAAAACAAAATGGAATAAATTCGATCTACTTTGGTCATTAAACTTATTCGGCACAGCAGTTGGTGCTGGAGTACTTTTTTTACCAATTAATGCAGGTAAAGGTGGGTTTTGGCCACTAATAATTATGGCTATCTTAGTTGGACCGATGACCTTTTTTGCTCATAGAGCGTTATCTCGATTTGTTCTCTCGTCATCTAAACCTGGTAGCGATATTACCGAAGTAGTCGAAGAACATTTTGGTAAAACAGCAGGAAAATTAATCACATTATTGTACTTTTTTGCTATCTTTCCTATTTTGTTAATCTATGGCAATGGAATTACAAATACCGTTGATTCATTTGTAGTTCATCAACTAGGTATGCCATCACCTAATCGTGCAATTCTAGCTCTAATTTTAATTACATCACTTATTTCTGTTATGCTGATGAATGAAAAAATTATGTTAAAAATTACAGAATTACTTGTTTACCCCTTAGTGTTTATTCTATTAGCACTCTCTATTTACTTAATCCCTGAATGGAGCTTTGCTTCATTAAATGAAATGCCTACAATGACCAGCTTATTAAGTACGTTATGGATAACTATCCCTGTTTTAGTATTTTCATTTAACCACTCTCCAGCAATTTCCTCTTTTTCTCAATCTCAACAACATCAATATCAAGAAAAAGAACTCGCCGAATTGCATGCAAGTAAGACCTTAAAAGGAACGTCAACATTATTGTTAGTCTTTGTTATGTTCTTTGTGTTTAGTTGTGTATTAACATTAACACCAGCAGAATTAGCAGCGGCAAAAACACAAAATATTAGTATCCTGTCTTTCCTAGCAAATAAGTTTGATAATCCATACATTTCTTATCTTGGACCACTTGTTGCATTCCTTGCAATAACGAGTTCTTTCTTTGGTCATTATTTAGGGGCGAGAGAAGGCTTAGAAGGGCTATATATAAAAATAACTGGTAATAAACAAGTTAATCATAAGAAATTACATTACGGAGCTGCCATTTTCTTTTTAGTAACACTCTGGGGAGTGGCGATTATTAACCCAAGTATTCTCGGTTTAATTGAATCACTTGGTGGACCAATTATTGCAACGATTTTATTTATTATGCCTATGTATGCTATCCGAAAAATCCCAGCAATGAAAAAATATCAAGGTAAATTTAGCAATGTTTTTGTTACAATTATGGGGATTATTGCGATTTCTGCCGTTATTTACGGTTTATTCTAATCCATTTAATTTTAACTAACTTCCTAACTCTCCCTAACGCATAGGGAGAGTTTATTATAAAAATAACAAGGATAAATATGATTAGTGTTTTTGATATGTTTAAAATTGGTATCGGTCCATCAAGCTCTCATACCGTAGGTCCTATGAAGGCAGGAAAACAGTTTATTGATGATTTAATCGAAAAAAATCTATTTGAACAAATAGATAATATAACTGTTGATGTCTATGGTTCATTATCTATGACAGGACGAGGACATAATACCGATATAGCAATCATTATGGGATTAGCGGGCTATTTACCTCATAACGTTGATATTGACTTAATCCCTAGCTTTATAAATACAGTAAAAAATACTGCAATTTTACCCATTGCAGAAAACAAAAAAAGTATAAGTTTTGACTTCTACAAAGATATGCAATTTCATAATTCTTTTCTACCATTACACGAAAATGGTATGACAATCACTGCATTCACAGGAAAAGAAATATGTTATAAAAATACCTACTACTCTATTGGTGGTGGATTTATTGTTGATGAAAGCCATTTTGGATTAGAAGAAAAATCAGCGATAGCCATACCTTATCCTTATAAAAATACAGAGGATATTTTAAACCACTGTAACGAAAGTGGTTTAGCACTCTCCACTGTTGTTCGCAAAAATGAAATAGCGATACGTGGTAAAGAAGAAGTCAGTCAATACTTACAATTAGTCTGGCAAACAATGAAAGATTGTATTGAACGAGGCATAAATACCGAAGGTATTTTACCTGGTCCACTAAAAGTAGTTCGCCGTGCTGCCTCATTACATAGAATGTTGCAATCTAACAATAATTTATTACACGATCCAATGGGAATTATTGATTGGGTAAATATGTTTGCTTTGGCAGTGAATGAAGAAAATGCGGCAGGAGGAAGAGTAGTTACTGCACCGACAAATGGAGCTTGTGGTATCGTGCCAGCTATTTTAGCTTATTATGATAAATTTATTACACCAGTTACCGCTGATATTGCAGAACGTTATCTACTCACTTGTAGTGTGATTGGGTCTTTATATAAAATGAATGCCTCTATCTCTGGTGCTGAAGTTGGCTGTCAAGGCGAGGTTGGGGTAGCTTGCTCTATGGCAGCTGCTGGATTAACAGAAATTTTAGGTGGAAGTCCTCAACAAGTCTGTGTTGCAGCAGAAATTGCTATGGAACATAATCTTGGTTTAACTTGTGATCCTGTTGGTGGACAAGTTCAAGTACCTTGTATCGAACGTAATGCTATTGCTTCAGTAAAAGCAATTAATGCAAGTCGTATGGCACTACGTCGTACAACGACACCAAGAGTGAGTTTAGATAAAGTGATTGAAACGATGTATGAAACAGGTAAAGATATGAATTCTAAATATCGAGAAACCTCTAAAGGTGGATTAGCCGTTAAAATTGTCTGTTCATAATTAATTACAATAATTAAAAAGATTTTTAAAGGTAAAGGTCAAAACAAATTTGACCTTTACCGATAATTAATTATCAAACCAAAAAATATTGATAGGCTGGACTATCTGTCACATCTTGGTAAGTATAAGCCAGTTTTTCTAAATGTTCTTGAAAACGAACGTCATCATTTTCATCTAATTGAAAAGCCGCCAATACATTGCCATAATCCATACTATGTGCTCGATAATGGAATATAGAAATATTCCAATGTGTACCTAGCACTTCTAAGAATTTTAATAATGCCCCTTTTTGCTCAGGAAATTCAAAACTATATAGCTTTTCTTTTAAGTGATTTGAAGCCCGTCCACCGATCATATAACGAATATGAGTTTTCGCCATTTCATCATCAGAAAGATCCGTTACTAAATAATCATTTTTACGTAACTCTTCAATGATTTCAAACTTTTCATTTTCACTAGAAATTCTTACCCCGACAAAAATACAAGCTTTTTTATCATCCGCATAACGATAATTAAATTCAGTTACGGCTCGATCACCCAATAAATGACAAAAACGTAAAAAACTCCCTTTTTTCTCAGGAATAGTTACCGCAAGCATTGCCTCTTGTTTTTCACCAATCTCACAACGCTCTGAAACATAGCGTAAAGTATGGAAATTTAGATTAGCACCAGATAATACATTTACTAGAGTTTCACCTTGAATATTATGTTGTTTCACATATTTTTTTAATCCAGCTAAAGACAAAGCACCAGATGGCTCAGAAACCGCTCTAACATTTTCAAATATATCCTTCATAGCAGCACAAATTTCATCACCGTCCACCAATACCACATCATCAATATACTGCTGACAAAGCCTAAAGGTCTCTTCACCAATTCTTTTTACCGCAACACCATCAGCAAATAAACCAACTCTATCTAATGTTGTTGGTTCTCCAGCTTTAAGTGAATAATAAAGACAAGCTGAATCTTGGCTCTCCACACCAATTACTTTAATTTCTGGCATTAATTGCTTGATAAGTACAGCAATCCCAGCGGCTAAGCCACCACCACCAACAGGTACAAAAATACGATCAATATTGGTATTTTGCTGTAATAATTCCATACCAAGAGAGCCTTGTCCTGCAATAACGGCAGGATGATCAAAGGGCGGTATAAAAGTCATCTGTTTTTCTTTTGAAAGCTCAACGGCTTTTGCTTTTGCCTCATCAAAATTCGCCCCAAATAATAAAACTTCACCACCAAAATTGCGTACTGCCTCCACTTTAATACTCGGTGTATTTTGAGGCATAACAATTAATGCTTTTAATCCTAAATGTTTCGCCGATAGTGCTACCCCTTGAGCGTGATTACCCGCTGATGCCGCAATAACCCCTGCTTGCTTTTGTATTTCACTTAAGCCAGCTATCATTGCATAAGCCCCACGCAGTTTAAAACTATGTACAGGCTGACGATCTTCACGCTTTACAAAAATATTATTATGTAAACGTGTGGATAATTTTTCCATTTCTTGTAAGGGTGTTACTTGTGCAAGCTCATAGACTTTTGAGCTTAAAATAGCTCTTAAATATTCTGATCCTGTTGGTTGCTCACCTAAATTCTTTGTCATTTTTTTACCACTAAATTATTTATTATTACTGACGAAAAAGTGCGGTCATTTTTTTATAAATAATCGCATTTTATATTTTACTCTTATCTCTTACTGCACCTTTATCGGCAGATGTCGCAAAATGCCCATAAACCTTTAGTGCAAAGGAGACTTCACGTTGACGACTTTCTGGTTTCCAACCTTTCAAATTTTGTTGCTCTCGGCGTTGTGCCAATTCTTTCTCATCAACAACTAATTGTATTGAGCGATTAGGAATGTCAATTTCAATAGTATCTCCATTTTTCACCAAGCCAATTAATCCACCCGCAGCCGCCTCTGGCGAACAATGTCCAATGGATAGTCCTGATGTTCCACCAGAAAAACGACCATCTGTTAATAACGCACATTCTTTACCTAAACCAATCGACTTTAAATAACTTGTAGGATAAAGCATTTCTTGCATTCCTGGTCCACCTTTCGGTCCTTCATAGCGAATTACTACTACATTACCTGCCTTGACTTTTCCGCCCAATATTCCTTCAACAGCGTCTTCTTGGCTTTCAAAAACAATCGCCGATCCTATGAATTTTAGAATTGATTCATCAACACCAGCAGTTTTTACAATGCAACCATCTAATGCAATATTGCCAGATAACATCGCCAAACCACCGTCTTGACTATAAGCAAATTCCTTACTGCGAATACAACCATTTTGACGATCATTATCTAAGGTATCCCAACGACAATCTTGAGAAAAAGCCTTTGTAGTACGAATACCCGCAGGACCTGCTCGATAAAAATCTTTGATCTTCTGATCCTCTGTGAGCATAATATCATACTTAGCAATTTGTTCTGCAAGGCTCAATCCTAATATGGTTCTGGTTTGATTATGAAGTAGGCTAGCGCGATCCAATTCACCTAAAATTGCCATAATTCCACCAGCACGATGCACATCCTCCATATGATATTTCTGTGTATTTGGTGCGACTTTACTTAAACAAGGTATTTGACGAGAAAGGCGATCAATGTCTGCCATCGTAAAATCAACCTCTGCTTCTTGTGCAGCTGCAAGTAAATGCAATACAGTATTAGTTGAGCCCCCCATAGCAATATCTAAACTCATAGCATTCTCAAAAGCTTCTTTTATCGCAATATTTCGAGGTAAGACAGAATAATCATCTTGCTCATAATGCTTTTTACAAAGCTCAACAATTTGTGTTCCTGCCTCTAAAAAGAGTTGTTTTCGATCAATATGAGTAGCTAAACAAGAACCATTACCTGGTAAACTCAGTCCTAATGCTTCTGTTAAACAATTCATAGAATTAGCCGTAAACATACCCGAACAAGAGCCACAAGTAGGGCAAGCTGAACGCTCAATTTGCTCACTCACTTCATCTAATACATTGGGATTCGCCCCTTGGATCATTGCATCGACTAAATCCAATTTAATAATTTGATCAGATAGCTTAGTTTTCCCCGCTTCCATTGGACCGCCAGAAACAAAAATAGTCGGAATATTTAAACGCAATGCTGCCATTAACATTCCAGGGGTGATTTTATCGCAATTTGAAATACACACCATCGCATCTGCACAATGAGCATTGACCATATATTCCACAGAGTCCGCAATTAAATCACGAGATGGCAAAGAATAAAGCATTCCACCATGCCCCATTGCAATCCCATCATCAACAGCTATCGTATTAAATTCTTTAGCTACCCCACCAGCTTCTTCAATTTGTTTTGCGACTAATTGACCTAGGTCTTTAAGATGAACATGACCAGGTACAAATTGGGTAAAAGAATTAACCACCGCAATAATAGGTTTTCCAAAATCATTATCTTTCATTCCTGTTGCACGCCATAATGCTCTTGCCCCAGCCATATTGCGACCTTGAGTGCTCGTTGCCGAACGTAATTTAGGCATAATAAATAATCTCTCCAAATAAAATCAGTTTAATGTAACCACATCATATAATTTTGCTAATTGATTTTTTAATAAATCAATCGCTCTTGTACTTTGCACCTGTAATTGTAACTTAATTTGATCTTCTAATAACTCTGTTTGTAAAGTTACTACTTCAAATCCACGATGACGAACTACTCTTAATAAACGTTCTAAGGTTTCAGGTCGTCTATTCGCAATAATTGATAATTCATATTTTGTCATAATTTATTTCTCCTTAACCTTCTAACATCTCAGTATTACAAGTATTTGGTGGAACTAATGGCCATACATTTTCTTCTGAAGGTATACAAATATGTAAAAAATAAGCGGTTTCACTAGCAAGTAAACGATCTAATGCAGCACCAACTTCTGCTCCAGTTTCAATTCTTTCACCCGGTATATCAAAAGCAGAAGCTAAAGTAACAAAATCAGGATTATCATCAAGAATGGTATGACTTAACCGATCTTGGAAAAATAAGGTTTGCCACTGACGAACCATTCCTAAACGTTGATTATCCAATAACACGATTTTAACTGGGATTTGCCCACGCTTGATTGAACCTAACTCTTGGATATTCATCATAATTGACCCATCACCCGTAACCAAAACCACATTATCATTAGGGCGTGCTTTTTTTGCACCTATTGCCGCAGGCAATCCAAATCCCATCGTGCCATAGCCAGCGGAAGTAATGAAATTTTCTGGTGCAAAATGCTGCATATGTTGAGCAGACCACATTTGATGTTGTCCCACATCAGTTACTAATATTGAATCTTCAGATTTTTTCTTAGATAACGTATTTAATAACCACCAAGGATTAATTGGTTGATTCCCCTCATTCTTAGCATACTGAAAATCAAACTGTGTTTTTAATTCCACAACTTCTTGTTGCCATTCTTCAATACTTACAGGAATACTTAATGCTTTAAATGCTTGATTTAAATCACCTTGTAATGCCACATCAGGCATACGTAACTTACCTAATTCAGCAGCATCAATATCACAATGAATCACTTTTGCTTTAGGTGCAAAGCTCTCTAATTTACCTGTTACACGATCATCAAATCTTGCACCAAACACCAATAATAAATCCGCCTCTTGCGTAGCAAGATTAGCAGTTTTCGTCCCGTGCATACCAATCATTCCCATATAAAAAGGTGTATTAGGATCTATTGCTCCCAATCCTTTTAAGGTTGAAATACTTGGTATTTTGGTTACAGAAAGAAATTCACGTAAAGCTGGCACCGCTTTCGCCATACCTACACCACCACCGACATATACAATTGGTTTTTTAGCATTTTTTAATAATTCAACCGCTTGTTGTAATTTATTTTCTGAAAGTGCGGTTGGTTTTTCCACAGGAAATACGATAGGAGTTAAATCCGTCTCTGTTAATTGAATGTCTTTAGGAATATCAATGAGAACTGGTCCTGGACGACCGCTTTGAGCAATATAAAAAGCTTTTCCTAATATTTCTGGCAATTCGTCTATACTTTGAACTAAAAAACTATGTTTGGTACAAGCCAATGATAAGCCCAATACATCTGCTTCTTGAAAAGCATCTGTTCCAATTAATGCTCGCCCAACTTGCCCAGTTATCGCTACAATAGGAATAGAGTCCATAAACGCATCACCTAAACCAGTAATAAGGTTTGCAGCTCCAGGACCGGAGGTTGCAATACATACGCCCACAGGATTTCCTGCTCTAGCATATCCAATAGCAGCCATTGCCGCCCCTTGTTCATTACGGCACAATAAATGATCTAATTCCGAATCATAAATCGCATCATACACTGGCATAATCGCTCCACCAGGATAACCAAAAACAGTTGTTACGCCCTGAGCCTTCAAACATTCAACAACTAAATTTGCTCCATTCATACTTACACTCCACTTCTCTGGCAAAATTAAATCCCTAATAACAAAAAACCCCTCGCTCCGTAAGGTTTGCGAGGGGTTCTCATGAAATTCTATATCTATTTACTTTATTCTATATTTTTTCCATAACAACTTACCCCGCGATGAAATGACCACCACGAGGTTAATAATAATGATAGAAATAGAATAACTTAACGACATCTTAAAAATCCAATATATTATGTTTTTTTAATCAACTGTGCTTATAAATAACATAGTTTTAAAATAAGTCAAAACTTTTTTTCTGTTTTTTGCAAAAAATTTTATTTAATCTTTCAAAAATTACATTCAATCATAGTAAATTTAGTATATTATGTTTATAAATAAGATTAAATGAGAATTAATATGCAATTAAAACCATTTCGAGCCATTATATCAGATATGGATGGTACTTTACTCAATGCTGATCATACGCTGGGTTTATTTACTATTGAAACTATCGAAAAGTTAGCAAAATCAGGTATTGATTTTATTTTAGCAACAGGTCGCCCTTATGCTGATGTAGCCTCAATTATCAGTAAAATCAACATTAAAAATGCTGCAATGATTACCTCAAATGGTGCAAAAGCTCACGATTTATCGGGTAATCTTTTGTTTAGCCATTATTTACCTGAAGCTGTTGCTAAAAGTATTATGGGATTTCATTTCGATACTGCGAATATATGCTTAAATAGTTATCAAGATGAAGGGTGGTTTATTAATACTGAAGTGCCACAACTCGCTAAATTTCATCAAGATTCAGGTTTTCACTATCAAGTTGTTGACTTTTCTAAGCACCACGCAAATAACACCGAAAAAGTCTTTTTTATCGCTCGCTCACCACAAGATCTGATTCCGTTAGAAAAGCAACTTGTACAAGAATTTGGTAATGAAATAAGCCTAACTTATTCCACACCTTTTTGTATTGAAGTAATGAATAAAAATGTATCAAAAGCAACCGCACTTGCTCAACTAATTGAAAACAGAGATTATTCGCTTAAAGATTGTATTGCTTTTGGTGATGGTATGAATGATATTGAAATGCTAACAGAAGTAGGAAAAGGCTGTATGATGAGCAATGCGGATCCTCGTTTAGTTGCGAAATGTCCTCATTTAGAACAAATTGGATTAAATCATCACGAATCTGTTGCTAGCTATTTACGTGCAATATTTGGAGTATATTAATGGCAATCTTACAATCAATAGGATTAATTAGTCTTGGTGCTGCCATTGGTGCAAGTACCCGCTGGACAATAACGTTATTACTTGAATCAGTACTTTCTTTTCTATCATTTGGTACATTAATCGCCAACTATCTTGGCTGTTTTATTATCGGAATAATGCTAGCTATTTTCCTACAACACCCTAATTTATCAAGTGAATGGCGATTATTCATTGTTACTGGATTTTTAGGCAGTTTAACTACTTTTTCCTCTTTTAGCTTAGAAGTAGTAGATAATTTTCTTGCAGAAAAATGGCTTACAGGAATAGGTATTATTTCACTACACCTTTTAGGCTGTTTATTTTTAACTGGATTAGGATTTTTTATTTGGAAAAATCTATTCTAATCTTTAGCCATAAATTTAAAAATAGATTGTAGTGCATTATATCGAATTGGATCTCGCTCAAATAATATTTCGTGCTTTGCATTATTAACGGTCTCTAAAGTTCCCTTTTCTAAAAGGGCGGTCAAATTTTCTAAATTTTTATTATTAACAATTTTCTCCTTTTCCGAACGTAAAATGAGAATAGGAATTTCTATTCTTGGTAAAACCTTATCCAAACCTTTGATTGCCTGCAAACATAAATGAACCCAACGAAATGTTGGACCTCCTAAATGTAATTGGGGATAAGCGGCATTAATCCGATTCATCCACTTCATTCTTGTTTTACAAAAACTCAATTCATTTTCTCGTAGATCTGCGGGTTTATAAGCAGATTTACCAAAAACATATCGACTCCCTTGTCCCAAAATCATCATTAAATTAATAATTAACTCATCTCTTATTGGGTGTTCTGTTGGTAATCCCCAAAATGGTGAAGAAAAGACCGCTCTTTTTATATAATGATCATAATTAGCTAAATAATAAGTACTAATCAATGCTCCAAGAGAATGTGCTAATAAATATTGCTGTTCATAAGCGTATTTCGTGGTTACAAGCTCAATTAACATTGCAATATCATCAACATAAAAACGAAACTCATCAATATAACCTTTTTGTAGATCTTTAAGTAAACGCTGAGAATAACCTTGTCCACGATGATCAAAAACTAACACATCATAACCTTTCTCATAAAAATCGTAAGCAACTTCTGTCCATTTCAACAAATTTTCCGCTCTACCATTTACGAGAATCACTAATTTTTTTGCAACAATATCCGAATGCTTAAAGTGACGATAAGCAATTTGGTAATTTTTCTTACCATTAAAATATTGAATAGGAAATTGCTCCGCAAAAGGCAACAAGTGATGTAATGCAAATTGGCAAAATTCTGGTTCACGAATCATCGAATATTCTCTGGTTAAATAAGCTTTGAATATGCAAGAGAGTAGCAAAAAGAATACAAGAAAGCAAAGAGCAGATAGCAGATAGCAGATAGCAGATAGCAGATAGCAGATAGCAGATAGCAGATAGCAGATAGCAGATAGCAGATAATTACATTTACTTGCACCTTAAAATCAATACTTCCAAATTAAGGTGCAACTCATAATATGATTATTTAGATAGAATATTTTAAACGATACTCCACCAGATCTTCAATAGTCAAGACTGGGTAACCAAATTTCTGAGCAAAAGCAACGATCTCTGGTGTTCTCGCCATTGAACCATCATCATTGGTAATCTCACAAATTACTCCAGCTTCTTTATAACCCGCTAATCTGGCTAAATCAACAGAGGCTTCCGTATGACCACGACGTTTTAAAACGCCGCCATTCTCTGCTCGCAATGGAAATACGTGGCCAGGACGAGATAAATCACTCGGTTTTGCATTATCCGCAATAGCGGTTTTAATAGTTGTTACACGATCTTTTGCAGATACACCTGTTGAAACACCTTGAGCAGCTTCAATAGTCACAGTAAATGCTGTTTTATTAACTGAGGTATTATCTTTTACCATAGGCAACAAATTAAGTTGCTGACATAAATTATCGGTAACACAAAGGCAAACAATACCACTGCCATAACGAATAAGTTTTGCCATTTGCTCAGTAGTAATAGTTTCTGCAGGGAAAATAAGATCGCCTTCATTTTCACGATCTTCATCATCTAATACTAGGACGCCATTGCCCTGTTTAAATGCTTCTATTGCGTTTTTCACTCGTTCTTCAGAAGAACCAAACGAAGATAAAATTGACTGATTCATAGTAAAATCCTTAATAAACAAATTAATACTTGAATCAGGGCTGATGATAAAGCTTACACCTTTCTGAAGATATATACTTCAAAAAAATTAAACACGACAAATACAGGTTTATCAATAAAACCTGAAATTCTCTTTCATCCAGACTATCACTGTCGGCTTTGGAGTTTCACCAAATCTGCTGACTTTATCTATTAAAAAATAGATAAACGCTCGTGGGCTTGTATCAAAAATACTTTACCACCGGTAGGGAATTACACCCTGCCCTGAGAACAGGGCATAGTATAACGCAAACTTTATAGAGAAAAAATGTTTTTATTTCTTCACATATTGCATACAATAGAACGACTATTTAAATAAATATAGGAGATAGTTATGCTTAATCCCAAAAAAATCGAACAAATCATTCAACAAATGCAAGATTCTTTACCACAAGGTATTAAAGATTTAGGACAAGATGCCGAAAATAAACTAAAGCAAACTTTACAAGCACAATTATCTAAACTTGACCTCGTTACGCGTGAAGAATTTGATGTACAAACACAGGTACTGATAAGAACACGTGAAAAACTTAATGAGCTGGAAAAACGTTTGGATGATCTTTTAAAAGAAAAAGAAAATCAATAAAAGCAACCGCTCTTTTCAGTATGACACAATCCATCAAGAGTCGAGTAACTGAATAAACAAAGGATTATATAAATTATGTCAGATTTTGCTTATTTACAACAAAAAAGAAAGCAACTTAATCTTAAAGTGAATGAGATTTGTGAGCAAGCAGGGATTACCCGAGCTTACTTTAACCAACTAGTAAGTGGCAAAATTAGAAATCCTAGTGCGACGAAATTAAGTGCATTACATAAAGTATTAGGTATCAAAGAACAAAATAATAAAAAAATAGGGGTAATTTTTGGCAAATTTTACCCTGTACATACCGGTCATATTAATATGATCTATGAAGCATTCAGTAAAGTTGATGAAATTCATGTGATTGTTTGTAGCGATACAGAACGAGATCTGAAACTGTTTAATGATAGTAAAATGAAAAAAATGCCAACAGTACAAGATCGTTTACGATGGATGCAACAAATTTTCAAATATCAAAAAAATCAAATTTTTATACATCATCTAGTAGAAGACGGTTTACCAAGCTATCCAAATGGTTGGGAAGGTTGGGCAGATCGAGTAAAAACACTATTTAAGCAAAAAGATTTTGTACCAAGTATCGTATTCAGTAGTGAAATTCAAGACAAAGCACCCTATGAAAAATACCTAAATTTACAAGTAGAATTAGTCGATCCTGAACGTCGTTTTTTTAATGTTTCAGCAACAAAAATTAGAAATAATCCTTTTCAATATTGGAAATTTATTCCTAAAGAAGTTCGCCCATTCTTTGCAAAAACTATTGCTATATTAGGTGGTGAAAGTAGCGGTAAAACCGTTTTAGTAAGCAAGCTTGCTAGTGTATTTAATACCACATCAGCTTGGGAGTTTGGTCGTGAGTTTGTTTTTGAGAAACTTGGTGGTGATGAGCAAGCAATGCAATATTCTGATTATCCACAAATGGCATTAGGACATCAGAGATATATAGATTATGCGGTTAGACATGCGCATAAAATAGCAATTATTGATACTGATTTTATTACTACACAAGCATTTTGTATTCAATATGAAGGAAAAGCTCATCCATTTTTAGACTCAATGATCAAAGAGTATCCCTTTGATGTAACGATTCTCTTAAATAATAATACAAAATGGATTGACGACGGTTTGAGAAGTTTAGGTAATAATAATCAACGCCAACGTTTCCAAAATTTACTCAAAAAACTACTTAATAAATATAATATTCCTTATATTGAAATTGAATCACCAAGTTATCTTGATCGGTACAATCAAGTTAAAGATATTGTAGAAAAAATTTTGAATGAAGAAGAAATAGCAACATTAACACATAGTAATCAAAAACTAATATCTGAGGAATAATATAGATGATCTTATTTGCGGGTGATCCACATGGAAGCTACTCACACCTTTACCCTTTTGTTAAAGAACAATCTGGGGTCGCACTCGTTATTTTAGGAGATCTACAACTCACATCAGCTGAAGAATTAGATAATCTTTCAAAATATTGTGATATTTGGTTCATTCACGGAAACCATGATAGTAAAACAATTAGTGCCTTTGATGCTCTTTGGGGAACACAATGGAGAGAACGTAATATCCATGGAAAAGTGGTTGAAATACAAGGAGTACGTATTGCTGGACTTGGAGGAGTATTTCGTGGACAAATTTGGATGCCACCAAATAAGCCACTTTTCCTTGATCCCATTCATTATTGTCAATATTGTCAACAGGAAAAAATATGGCGAGGAGGCTTACCTTTACGTCATAGAACCTCGATATTCCCATCTGATATTGAAACACTAGAACAACAACAACAAGCTGATATTTTGATTACTCACGAAGCACCGAAACCACATCCTTCTGGCTTTAAAGTAATTAATCGCCTAGCGGAGAAAATGGCGGTAAAGCATGTCTTTCATGGACATCATCATGACAGTTTCAATTACGATCTTTCAAAAAAGAATATTCATTATAAAATTACCAGTGTTGGTTTTCGTAGTTTATCTGACATAGATGGAAATGCTTTACTTATTGGCATTGATGATAGAGAATAAAGTCAGCATTTACATTCATCTCATATAAAATAAGGATCTAACATCGTTAGATCCTTATTAGATTAACTAAAATTTATAAGATAAACTAAATTTAAAAGTTCTTCCTCGAGCAAAGTTATTTTGGAATTCTTTTGTATAATAATAATCACCTTCTGCATTTTTATCTGCATGAATTAATTTAGAATACTGAGAAGCTGAATCATTATTTGCATCAAGAGGGTTGGCATATCTTACATCTGTAATATTATCCACATTTAGTTTCAACATAAGATTCTCTGTCGGTTCATACATAACATAGAAATCATAAACCATTGGTTGACTATCAATCTCTTCATATTCTGCAATCCCCCCAATTCTATCACTTATGTCCTTTTTACCTGGACATACAGGTCTATTTCGCACTTTATCAAAATAAACTCTACCACCACCTCTACAAACTTCTATAGAATCAAATTTAGTTCTTTTGCTTTTTCCATAGTATTTTGCAATAGCTCCAATAGTTACCTTATTATCAAATAATCGTGTTCCTAATTCTAATGAACCATAACTATTAGGTAAGATAGTAACCTTTGTTAAACCAAAGCTTTGAGCCTCAGCTTGTTCCTCATCTGCATTAGAAGCAGTTCTTGGAATATCACTATAAGATGCAGGTTGGTTGGTTCTTTGTCTAGCATAACTTAAATTGGCAAAGAAACGTCCCATATCATAACTAAATTCGGCTTCAAAACCTTTCATTGTTACTAACTGATCGTGATTTCTGTGTTGTAATGCAGGAACAATTTGGCTACCGTGGATCGGATTAATTCCACGTATTGATTTATAACTATATACATTATGTATAAAATCATCAATTCTTGTTTTATATGCAGTAACTTTATAACCTATTTTATCTGCGTCAGTAATAGCCCCTTCCATAAAACCATTAAAGCCTATTTGTTGTGTTCTTGCTGTTTCAGGTTTAAGATTCAAATTTACTCCAGCATCAGCTAAACTAGAAAAAAACATTTCTTGAACTGTTGGAGCCCTATGTGTTTTTGAATAGCTAATAAAAGGA
The DNA here is from genome assembly GCF_004345785.1 of Bisgaardia hudsonensis. GTDB lineage: Bacteria > Pseudomonadota > Gammaproteobacteria > Enterobacterales > Pasteurellaceae > Bisgaardia > Bisgaardia hudsonensis. The sequence goes on along the minus strand of NZ_SLXI01000004.1, from coordinate 102,118 downwards.
GTGAAATAATTATTCATATTTGCCGTTAAGGTTACTGAATAATTTTTAAATGTATTCTTTACCTGCTTGTAATTAACAAAAGTTGGTCTTTTCTTAAATTCTTCATCATCAAAATCCCACTCATATTTTTTATCAAACGCATCTAAATCCTTACTTAATTTATTCGCCTCATTAAGTATTTTTTGTGCAAATTCTTTTGCTTGCTCAGTAGGAGATAAATCATCATACATATCGTAAAGTCTATCCATTTTACTTTGTATTTTATGATATTCTTGATCAACTGACGTTAAAATCTGACCTTTGTTTTTAGACTTAACCAAATTCACGTTATAATCAAGTGTAAACATTTTCCACTCAAATTTATTATTAAAATAAATTGTCCTATTTTTCTGATCACCTTGTGGAAAAAATGAGTTGGTTGGTAATGATGCATTAACTTTTGTATAAAGATTCGTTTTACCTTTTGGATTTAGTTCACCTAATGAGGTTACACATTCTGGATCATCTTCACAAACTTTAAAAATTCTCAATTCATCTGGATAACGATTTCGAGAATAATCATTTTTTAACCAATTCATACCTGATGTCATTGTAAAATTTGTTTCAAAAGGCAAATTAAATTTAAATGAATTATTTATATCAAAACTAATAGATTTATTTCTACCTTGTAAAGGTTTTTGAATTTTTCTATCAATTATTGTCGAACCAATATCATAATTTTGGGAATTTTTATTTTGCGAATACAGTAAATTTAAATTGATAAAGTCATTATTTGGAATAATAAGATTATAATTAATTTGTTTAGTATCACTCTTGATAGAACGTCCAGCTAAATGATTAGTCAATTTTCTATATTGCAATCCTAACGTGCTATAATCATCGACATACTCTAACTTAACTAAATGGCTTTGTGGCTTTTGCTTAACTTTTTCTGGATCAAAAGGTCTTATATCGTACGGTGGTTCGTCATCATAAGCTTTACGATATTCTTCTGATATGATCTCCGTATTTTTCTTCGATATTTCTTGATGGGTTTCTCCTCCACCGACCAAATAATCTTGAGTAATTGTTTTACGGCTATATCCATATAAAAAACCTAATGAACCACCATAATCAAAGATTCGTTTCCCTGCTACTGCAGCCATATATTCTGGTTTTAAATCATTATCACCATTTGAATATTTTATTATTCCACCGATATTTTTATCTAATCTTAAAACGTCATCAACACCTATTGTTTTAAAATTAGCGGAACCCATTAAAGCATTTCCATTGCTACTAGATTTAAATGACCCTCTATTTATTTCAACACTTGTGAGAAAAAGCGGATCTATTGCAGCACCAAATTGTGATCCAGCTCCACCACCTTTAGTTCCCGTATCACCACCACTACTATAAAATGTTTGGGTCACCCCATCAATCATCGTATTAACTCTTCCTAATCCAGTTGCCCCTCTAATATTAACACTAACAGCTCCAGCAGCTTTATTCATTTGAGTAAATGTACCTGGTGTTGAACGGATAATAGCATCTAAATCCTTTGAGGATTTATTAATCTCATCTCTGATACTTACCGCACCTGTTTTTTTATATGCTTCATCTTTCTCTTTAAATTTTTGGCTTATAACTTCAATTGCATCAAGCTCTGTACTTGTACCATCATCCGCATGAGCTATTGATAGCATATTAGTAATTAAAATACTCGCAATACTGGTTTTGATTAATTTATTCAAAATAACCCCCTTAATATAATCTGAGCAAAAATATTTTGTAATTCTATACTAAATACAAAGAAAAACAATCCAAATAACAATTATTATCATTTGTATTACTAAAGGTAAGTAATTTTAAAAGAATTATCTTATATATTAATAGGATAATGAATTGACGACGAGATTATAACAAAATCTGATAGTTATAGATTTTCAAATAAATAACTATCAGATTAGTACAGTATGAAAGAAATAAAGCTAACTTCTATTCTTGATAATAAAAACTAAAATGCAATTTTATACACCTCTAAAATTTCATCAGAATTACAATCTCTTGGGTTACCGCCAGTACAAACATCATTAAACGCATCAATGGAAAGCGCAGGTAAATCCTCTTCTTTAACGCCAATCATAGAAAGTTTTTCAGGAATACCTACATCTTTTGCAAGTTGTTTAACTGCATCTACTGCTGCATTTCGATATGCATCTTGCGACATATCATCAACACCTTTAACCCCCATTGCTCGAGCTATTTCACGATATTTTTCACCAGTATAATTTTTGTTAAATTCCATAACATAAGGTAACAACACGGCATTTGCAATTCCATGAGGGGTATCATAGTAAGCAGATAAAGGGTGTGCCATACTATGAACAACCCCTAAACCAACGTTAGAAAAACCCATACCAGCAACATACTGTCCTAAAGCCATACCTTCACGCCCTTCTGGCTCACCATTAACTGAACTACGCAAATGGCGAGAAATCAATTCTATTGCTTTTAAGTGCAACGCATCCGTTAATTCCCAAGCCGCTTTAGTAATATAGCCTTCAATCGCATGAGTAAGAGCATCCATACCTGTGGCTGCGGTTAAACCTTTTGGCATACTTGCCATCATATCAGGATCAACAATTGCGACAGTCGGAATATCATTCACATCAACACATACAAATTTACGTTTTTTAGCTTCATCAGTAATTACATAATTTATGGTTACTTCTGCGGCAGTTCCTGCCGTTGTTGAAACAGCAATAACAGGAACTGATTTTTTCTTAGTTGGTGCAACCCCCTCTAAAGACAACACATCACTAAATTCTGGATTATTAATAATAATCCCTATCGCTTTTGAACTATCAATAGGCGAGCCACCACCGATAGCAATCAAGTAATCTGCCCCCACTTCTTTAAATTTAGCTACACCACGTTTAATAATATCAACACTAGGATTAGCTTTTACTTCATCAAAAATCTCATAGGCAAGACCTGCCTGATCTAAAAGTGCGGTCACTTTTTCAGCTACTTTAAATTTCACCAAATCTTTATCAGTAACCACGAGAGCTTTCTTAAAACCACGAGCTTGTGCTTCAGTAATAATATTTTGTATTGCACCTTTTCCATGATAGCTCGTTTCATTTAAAATCATTCTATTTGCCATAACAGTATTTCTCCAAAAATAATATTTCTCCAAAAATAATATTTCTCAAAAGAAATGGCATAAGAAATATTATGCCATTTTTAATTTTAGTAAAGTACGCCCTGTGCTTCTTCTGAATCAATATTGTCTTTAGTTACGTAAACAACGCCAGTATCAATGAATTTTTCAACTTTTTCACCTTTCAAGATACGATCAATAGTATTCACACCTTTAAAGCCCATTTGATAAGAAGATTGAACAACAATACCATTTAATGTTCCATCTCTGACAAAGTCTTGTAATGCTTTATTCCCATCAAAGCCAACGGCAACAATTTTACCAGCATAACCTTTTTCTTTAATGGCTCGAGCCATACCTACTGCTGTAGGTTCATTTGCCCCAAACATTGCCACTAGTTCTGGGTTAGATGCCAACACATCTGTAGTTTGGTTTAATGCCAACGTCATATCTGATTGAGAATAACGAGTCTCTAAAACATCAATACCTTTTTGAGCTTTTACTGCATCAACAAAGCCACCACCACGTTTGATTGCACTATCTGAACCAGGCGTATAAGACATCACCCCAACTTTACCACCTTTACCTTTTAATTCAGCTAATAATTTTTCAGCGGCTAATTTGCCCGCTGCATAATTATCTGTTGCAAGATAAGATTGATAATATTTACCATCACTATTAATACCAGAATCAATAATAACGACAGGAATAGCATGTTGGAAAGCTTCCTTAACTGGTTGAATTAATGCATTTGGATCTGATGCAGCTAATACAATACCCGCAACATCACGGTTAATTGCATTTTTTACCATATTCACTTCTTCATCAATCGCTGTTTCAGCTTGTGGTCCTTGAAAAGAAACTTTATATTTTCCACCAAGTTCTTTCTCTGCCGCTAACGCACCCTTTTTAACATTTTGCCAGAAGTTAGAGTTTTCTGATTTTACGATTACTGCAATTTCATTTGTCTTTGCAAACGTTGCAGATGATACAAACAGAGTTGATAAACCTAAAATAGCAGCACTAATTACAGTTAATTTTTTCATTTTAATTTCTCCTGTTTTTGTGTAGGTTGAGTTTTTTTAGTTTTCTTAACTTGACGAAGTTGATCTAATGCTACAGTAACGATAATAACAAGGCCGATAATAATTTGTTGAACGAATGCGGAAACGCCATTCATATTTAAACCATTACGTAACACTCCAATAATAAAAGAACCTATTAACGTTCCGGGAATTGTTCCAATCCCACCTGATAATGAAGTTCCTCCCACTACTGCACTTGCTATTGCATCTAACTCATAAGCTATACCCCCATTTGGCTGTGCGGTAATCAAACGAGAAGCAAGAATAACACCAGCTAAACCTGATAATAATCCACTTGCAATATAAGCATAATTTTTTACTTTATTTGTTTTAATTCCAGACAAACGAGCCGCTTCTTCATTTGAACCAATCGCATAAATATAACGTCCTGTTTTTAATTTAGATAAAGCAAAAGCAAATAAAATAACTACAAAAATCATTATAATGACTGGATATGGAATACCTGGAAATTTAACGATAGGGAAGCCATTCGCCCCTTCTTCTACTACTCTGAATAATGCACCATTTCCTAACTCACCAAAACTTTCTGGCATACCTGAAACTGGTGCGGCATTAGTGATATAAAGGGCTAAACCTCTAGCAACCATCATCATACCTAGCGTTGCAATAAATGGTGGTAATCTTAATACCGTAACAACAATACCATTAGTAAAACCACATAATCCACCAACAATTACACCAAACATGATGCCTAGTGGAACAGGTACACCTGCATTCACTACCATTGCAGCTGCCACACCAGATAATGCAACAACAGAGCCGGTACTTAAGTCAATACCACCTGTCAAAATAACAACGGTTGCACCAATACCAATTAAGGTTATTGTTGAAGTTTGCAATCCAACGGTTAGAATATTATTTACTGTAAAAAAATACTCATTAGTGAAGCTAAAAACTAAAACCAGTAGTAATAATCCCGCTAAAGATGCAATTTTTCTTAACATTTCTTTTTGTTGATCAGTCATTTAAGCCCCCCATATTCATTAACAAACATATTTTTTACACCTGTCGCATAATGCATAATCTCTTCTTGATTAGTTTTTTTAGTTTCAAGCATACCGGTCATACGCCCCTCTCTCATCACAATAACTCTGTCAGAAATGCCTAAAATTTCGGGTAACTCTGAAGAAATCATAATAACACCTACACCATTTGCAGCTAATTCATCTAATAATTGATAAATCGCATATTTAGCACCAACATCAATTCCTCTTGTAGGCTCATCAAAAATCATTACCGTCGCTTCTCTAAACAACCACTTACCAATAACCACTTTTTGTTGATTACCACCACTAAGATTATTAACTAATTGCTCTATTGTTGGTGTTTTAATCTCCATCTTATCAATAAAAGTTTTAGATGCTTTTTCTTCATCAGTATAAGAAATCACCCCTATTTGATTAGAGACTTTATCTAAAGAAGCCATCGTAATATTTTCACGAATAGTCATTCTGACGGCGACACCATTTAATTTTCTATCTTCAGATAAATAGGCTATTCCCGCCTTAATCGCATCAGACGGATCTTTAATTGATACTTTTTTATGGTGAACATAAATTTCTCCACCATCTAATGGATCAGCACCAAATATTGCCCTAGCAAGCTCTGTTCGCTTAGCGCCAACAAGCCCTGTAATACCTAGTATCTCGCCTTTTCGTAAGTCAAAATTAAGTGGTTCAAAAACACCATAACGTTCAGCATTCATAATTGATAGAATAATGTCATCTTCAATAACTGCTGTTTTGGGAGGGAAATGATTATCTAAAGAACGACCAACCATCTTAGTGATGATCTCATCCATTGTTATTTCTTTAAAAGGATGATCTGAAACATAGGTACCATCACGGAAAATAGTGATGTGATCACAAATACGTTTTAACTCTTCCATTCTATGGGAGATATAAACAATACTTACTCCCTTATCTTTAAGTTTATTGACCAATTCAAATAGTTTATCAATTTCTTTTTCTGTTAACGCTGAAGTTGGCTCGTCCATAATAAGAACTTCAACATCAAAAGAAAGTGCTTTTGCTATTTCAACCATTTGTTGCTTAGCTACTGGTAATGTTCGCACTTCGTCTGTGGGACTAACATCAATATCAAATAATGATAAAATTTTAGCCGATTCTTTTATCATTTTTTGTTTATCCACCATACCTAGATGAATTGGCTCTCGTGCAAAAAAAATATTTTCAGCAACAGTTAAGTGGGGAATTAAATTTAATTCTTGGAAAATCATACTAATACCAGCATGCTGTGCATCAAGGACAGAGGAAAAATTAACTTTTTCGCCTTTATAGATGATTTCCCCCTCATCTGCTTGATAAACACCTATCATACATTTCATCAATGTTGATTTTCCGGCGCCATTTTCTCCCATCAAAGCATGTACTTCACCTTTTCTTAAGGTCAGCTGAACATCTTTCAACGCTTGAACACCAGCAAAACCTTTACTAATATGTCGCATTGTGAGTAATATTTCATTTGGTGACATAATTTACTCCCATTCGATTAGTTACTCTTCGATACGTAATCCGTAAGATTTAAATTTACCTAAAACGACGTCCATTTCTTCTTTTGGAAGAACTGGAATAGGTTGATTTGTCCCTAATAACTTAATATACCAACTTGCCAATACTTCTACTTCGTGTGCTAACCACAAGGCTTTATCGAGATTTTTTTCTGCAGCAATTAAGCCATGATGAGCAAGCAAAATTGCTTTACTTTCTTTAATCCCCTCTTTCACATATTCCGCTAATTTATGCGTACCAAAAGTGGCATAAGGAACACAAGGAATGTGATCCGTTCCACCAACAGCAATCATATAATGAATAGGTGGAATCGGTTTTTCTAAAATAGAAACTGCCGCACAATTTAGTGCGTGATTATGAACAACAGCATCAACATCAGAACGTGCTTCATATACAGCAAGGTGGAAATGCCATTCACTTGAAGGAAGTTTTCCTTCTTCATATTTACCATTTTTATCTACATAAACAATGCTATCTTCCGTAAGCATTTCATAGGGTGTGCCTGTTGGGGTAATCAACATTCCATCTTGATAACGCACACTAACGTTACCTGCTGTACCTTGATTTAAACCAAGTCTGGTCATTTCCAAGCAAGTATCAATAATTTTTCTAGATAATTCTTTTCTGTTCATTTTTAGTACCTCAAATAAAACTAATTAAACTAATGGTGTTACACCTTTTTTGATAATGATATTTCCGTATTTCGCGGTTTCACCTGAAATAACCACTGCATAAGCTTGCTTAGCACGATCATAAAAAGCAAAGCGATCAATTCGGGTTAAATTAGGTACATTACCTACACTAGAACGAATCGCATTTAGATAACGTTCTTCAACGCTTGGATCCAATGAATCACCTTCAACAGCTTGCATCATAATTAAAGGTGCTTCGACATAAGCGTCAAATTCAAATAATGGACTAATTGCTTTTAATAATGTATCCACACCTAAACCATCAGCTCGAATAACTTTATGATGTAATTGATGGGCAGGGAAATGAGCATCGGACAACACGAGCTCATCACCGTGTCCCATTTCTGCTAAGATTTTTAATAACTCTGGTGATAAAGCGGGATGAATACCTTTTAACATAGAAAACCTCTTTCATTAAAATTGAATAAAAATAGATCTACATTTCTCTTAACCATTGCTGATAAGCAACAGTATTCTCTGATGGATAAATACGCTGTTTATTTGGTCGCATTTGTTGTTGTGCTTGATCAACATTCGTAAATAAGCCTACGCCAGCAAATGTAAACATTGCTGCACCAAGAACTGTACTTTCAGCAACATCAACAATATCTAAAGGCAATCCCAAAACATCAGCTCTAATTTGGTTCCACAATTTATTCTTTGAACCACCACCAACACAAATTAAACTCTCTGCCTCAAAATGACTAACTTGTTGTAATACATTCAATCCATTCTTGAGTTGTAACGCCATATATTCCAAGGCGGCACGATAAATTTGCCCACGTTGATTATGCATTGATAGTCCAGTTATGCTACCTAGTCCAATAGGTTTATCCGTCGCCGAGAATGTTCCGTTAAAACGAATTCCATTTGAACCAACAGGAACGGCTTCTCCTGAAGAAATCATGGCAGGATAATAATTATCTGACCCGACTACATCCACAAAAAATAACTTACCAATCCATTCCATAACACCTGAACCAACCCACTGTACAGCAGGATTGAAACAATGATGTTGCGCATCAAATTCAGTAGTTAACCCTTGAGGGACAAATTCAATATGTGGCTCTGCTTTTTCTGTACGAGCCATCAAAATTTCCCAAGTACCAGAACTTAAAACAGGTTGATTTAACCCGGCTCCAGAGCCAAAAACAGCAAATTGAGTATCATGACCAGCAGAGATAACAGGAATTTTATTTAAGCCAAATTTCTCAGCTAATGAATGAGTTAAATGACCAATCTTTTCACCTGCATTAACCATTGGTGGAAAATGATCTTTTGTTAATCCTAAAACTGCTAACACTTCCTCATCCCAGTCATTAGTTGCTAAATTTGTCATCATTGAGGTTCCAGCCATCGTACGATCGGTAGTAAATACACCTGTTAAACGTTGACTGATCATTGAAGAAATAAACACAAATTTATCCATCTTAGTGAAAATATCTGGTTTATTTTCTTTTAACCAAAGCAATTTAAACAACGTATTGAAACTATATTGACCAATACCATTACGTTTATATAGTGCTTCAACATCTAGGTATTTAGCTAAATTTGCCATAACAGGCAATGTGCGTGGGCATTTCCAAGAAATGATAGGATAGAGTTGATGCCCTTTTTCATCAAAAGGTGCACCATCAACACCAAATGTGGTTACAGCAATACCAATAATATTTTTTAAATCAATATGTTGTTTATTTAAATTAGTTATAGTATTTTCAGCACAAATTAGTAATTTCTGCCAGATTTCCTCAAAATCCCAAATACGAAATTGCTCGTTCTCTAAGCCAGCTTGAGTATTATTAGCAATATGATGAGAGGCAACGATTTTTCCTTTTTCATCAATAGCGATAGTCCGTATATTTGTTGCGCCACAGTCAAAAATTAAAGCTAAAGCCATTTTAATTCCCCCAAAAAAGAGCTAGACAGGCAAATAAAAAACTTAAATAAAGTGCGGTAGAATTTAACCGCACTTTTTTAATAATATTATTTATAAAGTGGTCCAAAGTTACTGCAAGCGCGGTAATCTTGCCCCTCTTTATCCTGACCAAAAGCACTCCAAGTACTTGGGCGGAATACTTTGTCATCTTCAACATTGTGCATACAAACAGGAATACGCAACATTGAAGCAAGAGTAATTAGATCGGCACCAACATGACCAAATGTAGCGACACAGTGATTGGCTCCCCAGTTTGCCATTACAGAATAAACATCTTTAAATGCGCCTTTACCTGTTAAACGAGGAGTAAACCAAGTTGTAGGCCAAGTTTCATTTGTGCGTTTATTTAAAATATCATGAACATTTTCTGGTAAATCAATAGACCAGCCTTCCGCTATTTGTAATACAGGACCAACACCTTTAATAATATTGATACGGTGCATTGTGAACGGCATACCACCTTTAGTTAAATATTGAGAAGATAAACCGCCTCCACGGAAATATTCATGCACCGCAGGGCACCAAGTCGTATTAGCTAAACAGCGTTTACCATCTTCTTCTGTTACTTCCCAAGCTGGTTTAATCACTGGATTACCATTTTTATCAGTATGTTGACCTGTTCCATCTAATGCTGCTGAACCAGAGTTAACTAAATGGATAAAACCAACTTCAGGTCGATAACCCGTTACTCTTTCAACAGAATCTTGGCTCCAATAAGTGCGAACATCAGCAAAGATTTGTGCCTGCCCTGTTAATTGGTGTCCCAATAACATACAAACGCCATTTAAAGAGTCATTTTCTGTAGCAAGAATATAAGGAGGACGTACACCATTCCAATCGTAAGTAGAATTGAGCATGGCTTCCATAAAATCACCGTTAGGAAGGTGATCTGTCCAATGGCGTTGACCTTGGAAACCTGCGGCAATGGCATTGTGGCCAAGTGCTTCTTCCCCATAATTAAGTTCAGCTAATCTTGGATTGCTAACCATTAAATCACGAGCAATAATAGTCATCTTAACCACATTTTCCCAAAGTTCTTCACGTTCAGCTGGTGTTCTTTGATTTTCTGGGCTATTTACATCAACACCATCTTTGCAATATTGTTTCACCCAAGATAACGCCAATTTCACTTCTTCAGGATCATAAATTTCACGATCTAAACGACGTTTAATCTCTGTCATATCGACATATTCGTTACGCATACCAAGATACTCTTGGAAGAACGGTTGATTAACAATCGATCCCGCAATCCCCATTGATACAGAACCAATTGATAAATAAGATTTACCACGAATAGTCGCAACCGCAAGACCTGCTCGAGCAAAACGTAATAATTTTTCTTTTACATCTTCTGGAATTGTGGTGTCATCGGCTTCTTGCACTTCTGTGCCATAAATAGAAAATGCTGGCAACCCCATTTGTGAATGCCCTGCAAGTGCAGCGGCAAGATAAACTGCTCCTGGACGTTCTGTACCATTAAAACCCCAAATAGCTTTTGGCATATGAGGGTCCATATCAATAGTTTCAGAACCATAACACCAACATGGAGTAACCGTGATTGTTAGCCCTACATTATTCAATTTAAATTTTTCTGCACAAGCAGCAGCTTCAGTTACACCACCAATACAAGTATCACCAATAACACATTCCACAAAAGAACCATCAGTATGACGAACCGTACTTTCAAGTAATGTTGCAACAGATTTTGCCATATTCATTGTTTGATCTTCTAAAGATTCACGAACACCTTCACGACGACCATCAATAGTTGGACGAATACCGATTTTTACTGGAGTAAATTTGAATTGGGCCATTTTTTCTTCCTCTTTTTTAAGTAAGTGAATAACGACAAGTTACGTATAGTTATTCTTTCGTAAAAAAGAAAAAGAGCATAATTTTTTTATGATTTTATGTATTTTTCGTGAGAAAGATCACACAAAAACCATAAAAAAATAGTAAACAAATGACCGTTTTATATAAAAAATAAATAAATCGGTAAAAACGGTCAATATTATTGAATTAAATTGAAATAGTTATATCAAAATTTTTACAATAATCTTGCAATTGAACACTAGGTAATATATTCGTAAAGAAAAGATTAACTTGAGATAATGTATTGAGTTTAATTAAATGCTTACGTTCAAATTTAGAATTATCAGCCAGTAAAAAATTCTTACCTGATGTTTCTATCATTTTACGTTTTATAGAAGCATTAAGTTCATTAGACTCCCAAATATCCCCATTACTATCGATACCAGAACAAGAAAAAATACATAAATCAATATGTAATCGCTGTAATAAATGTTCTGACAATGGGCCATAAAAAGCATCATACTTACTCGAATATGCTCCCCCAGTAGCAATAGTTCTAATATTAGGCTTATTCACTAATGCACTAATATTATGCATAGAATTAGTCACTACTGTACAAGGGATATTGGGCATTAATTGTGCTACATGCCAACTACTAGAACTGGCATCTAGACCAATCACAGCACCTTCAAAAACATATTCAACAACTCTTTCAGCGATAGAACGTTTTGCTTCATAGTTTGTTTTTTGTCTAACTTGAAAAGAACTACCAATATCCTTCGACTTTGGGCTAACCGCACCACCATGAATACGATGAACAAGTCCTTTTTTAACTAAATTATTTAAATCTCGACGAATAGTTTCAACAGAAACATCAAGTTGTAGGGATAATTCATTAACATATACTCTCCCAATAGAACTGATTAATTGCAAAATTAACTCTTCTCTTGTTTTCATCATAAAATTAAGCGGTCAAAACAGTCATAGAAGCTATATTAATAAATAAAATACTAAAATACTATATCCGATTAATTAAATTTTTATTAATCTAATAACAAAATCTAGAGCATAATTTTAGGTTTATTTAGGGCTTTATATCTCTAAGAATAGGATTTTGCATTGAAATTAATGTTTCAGTCGATTGAATTTCATCTATTAATTGAATTTTTGTAGCTAAAACACTATGTAGTTCGGCAATAGTGTGAGTCATTACTTTAATAAAAATGGAATAATTTCCAGTTGTATAATATGCCTCAACGACCTCATCGAATTGCTCAAGTTCCTTAATAACTTTGTCATAGTCTTTAGCACTTTTTAAAATAATACCGATAAAACAACAAACGTCATAGCCTAATTTTCTTTCATCAATTCTAATTTTTGTCCCTTGAATAATCCCTGATTGCCGCATTTTTTCAACACGAACATGAATTGTTCCGGGACTCACGCCAAAACATTTAGCCATTTCAGCATAAGGGGTTCTTGCATCTTTAATTAAAACCGACAGTATTTGTTTATCTAAATGATCTATGTTAACCATATTTATACTTCTCCTCGCTTAAAAGCAAACGGTAAAATGAATTTTATCTAAAAAATATAACATTAAATTAATTAAATCTCAATAATAAGACAAAAACAATATAACCATATTGCCAATATCTCTATTTTATTAGATAATCCATTCAAATCAATTTATACAATTATTTATATAAGGTTACACAATGAAAAAATCATTTATTACACAACAACAAGAAATTAGTTTTGCAAAAAACACATTTACAGATAAATTAATTGAACACTTAGGAATTATTGAAGTTCAAGGTCCAATCCTAAGCCAAGTTGGTAATGGTATCCAAGATAATCTTTCAGGAACAGAAAAAGCAGTACAAGTTAATGTAAAAAAAATTACTGATGCCACATTTGAAGTCGTTCATTCACTGGCAAAATGGAAACGACACACTCTCGCTCGTTTTAATTTTGCAGAAAATGAAGGACTATTTGTTCATATGAAAGCATTACGTCCAGATGAAGATAGCCTTGATGAAACGCATTCGGTTTTTGTAGATCAATGGGATTGGGAAAAAGTTATCCCTGAGGGGCGCCGTAACTTAGCTTATCTAAAAGAAACAGTCAGCTCAATTTATCAAGGAATGTTAGAAACTGAAGAAAAAATTCATCAAAAATTCGGATTAGACAAATTTTTACCTCAAAAAATTACCTTTATTCACAGTGAGGAATTAGTACAACGTTTCCCAGAAATGAACGATAAAGAACGTGAAAATGCGATTTGTAAAGAACACGGAGCTGTATTTTTAATTGGTATAGGTGGAAATTTATCAGACGGAAAACCACATGATGTACGAGCACCTGACTATGATGACTGGACAACGGTCTCTGAAGGCGAATATAAAGGATTAAATGGTGATATTCTAGTGTGGAATCCTATATTAAATCGTGCTTTTGAAGTATCTTCTATGGGTATTCGTGTTGATGAAACCGCATTAAGAAAACAATTAGCATTAATCAATGATGAAGATCGCCTAAAACTTGCTTGGCATCAAGATTTAATTAACGGCCGTTTACCTCTTTCTATTGGTGGAGGAATTGGTCAATCTCGTCTTGTTATGCTATTGCTACAAAAACGCCATATTGGTGAAGTTCAATCTAGCGTATGGCCACAAGATGTAATGGATAAATTTGAGAATATCCTATAATCATAAGAAACACCCCAGAAGTTATGTCCAACTTTTGGGGTGCATATCAGAAATGCGGTTTATTTGTATTAATCCTTAAGAAACTTACTTAAAAAATGGCTTCTAATCTAAAAAAAGCGCCAATATGATGTTTTCGATCAAGTTCACTATTATTATAAAAATTTACTTCGGGCTGAATAAATAGCCATTTTCGCCAAATCGGTTGTCGCCAATTTATAAATGGTCCATATCGATCAATAGAAAATTGGTGCGATGTTAATTTACCTGTCACAGCAATACCATAACTCAAACTCTTATAATTAGAATAATTATGTTGTCGATACAGCGAGTTCCCCCAATAAATATTCTCTGATTTTAAATTATTGGTATAGCCTAAATAAAGCTGATTAGCAAAAAAACGACGAGAATTTTCAGTATATTTATTTTCCCAATTAATCTGAGCATAATGTTTTGACTTAGTGCCTAAACGATAAATAGTTTCTAAACGACTGGTAACATTATTTGATAGCTGCCACTCTTTGTCACCTTTAAAACGAAGATAAATATCACTTCCAGATCGAATACCGAGATCTACTTTTAAATGAATACCTAAATTTTTTATAGAATCTGACCAACGAATAGCAAGAGATTTATTGTCTTCGGTACTTTGCTTACGATCATAAATCGTATCTTTTTTTAATGGCTTTGAATAATTCTTATTAAGATGATTTTTACTGATTTCATTGTCTAAAGAATCATCTCCAAAAACTAGACTAAAACGTCTTTTTAGGGTAGGTAAACGTAATTTACCTCGTATTCGAGGTTTAATTGAATATCCATCATAACGATTCCATTCACTATCAAGCATTATCCTTAATACTGCACTCCCTGGTTCATTTGGATCCGTTTCACCAAACCAACTATCAATTTCCGAAGCCCAACTATCCAGAGTACCGCTCACATTAGTATGACTTTCATCAACCCATGTTTGATGCGTTTCATTCGCATAAGAGGAATATATAGGTAAAAATAACAAAATATACACAGAAATTATATTTCTTATATTCATAAAAATACCTGATTTATAGAAAAATATACTGAGAGGTATGATAAAGGATAATAGAATAAAAAAACAACGAAAAAATAGCTATATACTGAATAATACGTAATAAACAAATGATCTATTACCGTAATTCATTACCATCAGTAGACCGTAAATGATATAAAATAAAAATTACAATTACTGTAAATAAACTAATAGTAAAAAAAGTATAACTAAAAGCATACTGTAATTGTAGCAAATTTTCGCCAATAGTTTGTCTATAAAAGCTAAGTACAAGAGATGACGTAGCTATTCCAATACCTAGCCCTATTTGTTGTGCAACACTTAATACTGTTGACCCAGCACTTGCTAACTCATCGGTTATTTTACTTACCGTCAATGTGTTAATCGCGGTAAATATAACCGACATACAAGCGCCATAACAACCAAATAAAATAACTATTTTCCATACTGGCGTATATGAAGTCAGCAACCCCATACTTGCTATATTTATCGCCATAGCAAAAGAAAACAAGATTAGTGTTTTTTTATACCCAAATCTTTTTAGTATATATGTTACCGCAAATTTCATCAGGATAGCACTAATTGGTATTGGAGCTAATAACCATCCAACCTCATCTGCCCTATATTGAAAAACCACCTGAAACATTAAGGGCAGTAAAAAAGGTATACTTGACGCACATAAACGAATAAATAAATTTGCAAGCAATCCTAAACGGAAAGTTCTTATATCAAAAAGTGATAGTGGTAATAATGCACTAGGAAATACTTTAGCATGCCAATAATAGAAAAGAAAAAATAGCGTACCTAAAAATAAAATATTCATTGCTAATCCAACAGAAATAAATGATTCAGCAATAAGATCCAAACCTAAAGTGAATCCAACTAAAGCAATAGAAAATAATACAAATCCTTTCCAATCTAATTTTCCTGTTATATTCTTTAAATTTGGCATATATAGACCACTAATAACAATACCAAATAATCCAATTGGAATATTAATCAAAAAAATCCAATGCCAACTAAAATAGGTAACAAGCCACCCACCTAATATAGGTCCTAAAATAGGTCCGACTAATCCAGCCATTGCCATTAAATTCCATGCATTTAATAATTGATTCTTCGGTACGCTACGAATAATAACCAGACGTACAACAGGCATCATCAATGCACCACCAATACCTTGAAGAATTCTTGAAATGACTAGCTGATTAAGAGAGTTTGATAATGCACAAAAAATAGAGCCTAACACAAAAGCAAATAATGCAAATCTAAAAATAGTCAGACTACCATATCGATCTGATAACCACCCACTTAAAGGAATAAACAATGCAACAGATATAGAATAGCCAATAATTGATAATTGCATATCAAGAGGAGATTCATTCAGACTGAGAGAAATTGCAGGAAGTGCAGTATTTAAAATTGTCGCATCAAGAGTTTGCATAAAAAAAGCCATCGCAGCAATCCAAGCTAACCCTTGATAAGAATTACGACTCATTTTAGATCCCTTAAATCTTATTTAATTTCCACCGCACTTTTGTTGATACCATTGATAAATAAAATGGGCAATATCTTCAATATTATTAATATCAAGTAACGGGAATTCTGTCTTCAACAAATAATCTGTCGCCAGTGCAATGGTATAACTATCTTGTTCTGGCAATGGTTTTTCCATAGAAGATCGATGGAGTAAAATTTTTTCAATAGGCTCTTGCTTAAAGCCTTCTACTAAAATCAAATCAGTTAAATTAGTATCAAATTGTTTAAACAGGTAATCAAGAGATACTGCTTCTTTTGTTTCGGTCATTAACGCCCAACGATTATCACAAGCCATAATCACTTGTTTCGCTCCAGATTCTTTCATTCGCCAGCTATCTTTACCTTCTTTATCTACTTGAGCATCATGATGGCTATGTTTAATCACCGATACGCTTATGCCTAAATCAGATAAGTGCGGTAGTAATTTTTCTAATAATGTTGTTTTACCACTACCACTATACCCTGTAATACCTAGCACTGGAATCATATATTACCTTATTATTCTTAATAAAATAGGTTGATAGTTTACTTTCTTTTGTAATTTTTTTGTATAAAAATGAATAAAAATAAAAGAAATACCCGTCATCGTAAAAATAAATAACGCACTAATTAACTCTTTAAATAATAAAAAATCAGCTAAAAATGTACTCGCTAAAAGAATAAATAATGGGACTAAATAAATTAACCATATTGAAAAAAGTAACGAGCTTTCTTTTAAACCAATTTCAACAATTTGCCCCTCTCTTAATGGTGTAATAGTCGATATCGTAAAAATATGTTGTTTTAATTCACCCGTTAATTCAGAAAGAGCTCCTGTTCCACAGCTTGCTTTACTAGCACAACTACCGCAAACACTTTTTGACTGACACTTCACTGTTGCGATGCCATCTTCATAACCAATCACTAATGCATTTTCTTTTAACATAATTTTATTTAAATCGAATATCTTGAAGAATACGTCTAGCCGTAGAAATCGGTAACTGACCAATGAATGTTAGTTCTTTGTTATTTTGACTATTGGTATAAATAGTTAATGCACCTTGTTGCAAAGCTTTCTCTGTTTCATTCGGAATTAAACCATTTGATACATATAAATTAAAAGAAAAAAGCCCATCACTATACAACAAAGTTTCTATTTGATTATTATTATCAGAAATAATACTCTTATTCACCAGCCTAAATCCTTCTGGTAGCCAAGTAGGTGTCCAATTAAAAGAAATATCAGATAAATTCTGTTTTGTGCTATCTTCCAATAATGGTGGAAAATGAATTTGATTAAAATAGCTAAACAAAGCGGTTAGATTATTATCCATATTAAGATTTACAACTCTAAACTGTTCTAATAAGTTACCCTCTCTATCCAATACATCGCTACGTAATAACAAACTATTTTCCTCATCAATAAAAACTAAATATTGGTAACGAAAATCATCTTTGGGTAAAACACGAATAGTACGAACAATACGATCAGCGACTCTATTACGACCAAAATTAACAAAATCATAATTCTTAGCTAGTGAATCAATATCGCTCCACATAATTGATGGAAAATTATCTATTATCTGTCCACCATTAATAGAAAATGCTTGATAATTAGGTTGAAAATAACTAATAACATTATCTCTTTGAATAATTTCTTGCATTCCTTCATCTAAAGTTACAAGCTGTGCATAGTCAATACCGCCATTATTGATATGACGATATCTTAATGCCTCTATACTATTTGCAGTTGTTGTAATAAATGCCATTTCATAATTCAACGATTTTCTAGCATCATGCATATTCTTCAAAAGAATTTTTGGATCCTCTGAAAAAGATGCTTCAGCTAAAATATTTAATGAAAATAAAATAAAAAATCCAAATGTAGATAATTTATAGAACATTTTTGACATATATCCTACCCATAAAACAAATTCACCACCAAAATGGTGGTGAATCTAACATTAAAAATAACTATTTAGTATCTCTCTCTAAACTAAGTTCATTAGAATAAATTCGTTTCTGCAACTCATAATTTTGTAACATAGCTCCAATACGTTTATTCTTCTTCTCAATTTGTTCCGATGTAACAACCTCTTGTGATGGAACATTATAACTAACCTCTTGAACAGAGCTATTAAAAGGTAGAGTCTGTAATACTGGAATATCTGATATATCTTTATCGTTATGAGCCAAATTCAAGGTCTGAACACCTAAAATAGCAAAAAAACAAACTCCAGCAGCAACAGCAACTTGCGTAACAGGCATAAACAAATGTCTTAGTTTCTGCAACAATGGAACAGGGACAATCTCTTCTGGTCTTGGCTGAGAAATTATAGAAGTAACCACTTTCGTTTCTTCCTCTGCAATCAATTTCTCCATCTTAGCAGAAAAATCCTCGCCTAATAACACATTACTCTCTTGACGTAGAATAGAGCCGATCAGATGATAATTAGCCCAAGAACGCTGTAATTCAGCATCTTGACAAAGTTCTTCTGTTAATTTGTTACTGACTTGCTCCCCATCAATATAGGCTGAAAGTAACTCTTTTTGCATATAAAGCTCCAAGTATTCAAATATCATTCTTAATGCTGAAGAAGTGGTTTAATTTTTTCTTCAATAACTTCTCTAGCTCGGAAAATCCGCGACCTTACTGTCCCAACGGGACAATCCATAATCTCAGCAATTTCTTCATAACTTAGCCCTTCAATCTCTCGAAGGGTAATTGCAGTCCGTAAATCATCTTGTAAAGAATGAATAGTATCAAAAACAATATCTCTTAATTCATTTGATAATACTTCACGTTCTGGACTGCTAACATCTCTTAGATTACCGCCTAAGTCATAAGTTTCAGCTTCATCAGCCAAAATATCTTCACTAGGGGGTCTACGTCCCTGTGATGTTAAGTAATTCTTTGCAGTATTTACTGCGATACGATAAAGCCAAGTATAGAAAGCACTATCCCCTCTAAAGGAATCAATTGATCGGTATGCTTTAATAAAAGATTCCTGAACAATATCAGGAATATCGTTCGGAGAAACATAACGAGTCAATAACCCAGCAACCTTATTTTGATAACGAGAAACCAACAAATTAAATGCTTTCTTATCTCCTTGCTGTACTCTTTCTACCAAAGCCTGATCTGTTAGCTGTTCACTCATATAACCTCTTATATTACAATCTAACAAGCCTTAAATACTAAAGGACAGCAAGCTCTTGTTACATTAGACGGATAAAAATATAAAAAAGTTCAAAAAATTTTTAAATTTCACTAATTATTTAAATTTAATTTTTCTTGTATATCTATAATTATGTTCTGTAATTCAGAATCTGGTGCTGGTACACGATTAAAAAAGTAGGAAAATAATTGTAAATCAGTACAAGCTAATAAACGTAAAAAAACTGCTTTCTTTTCATCGGATAAGTCATCAAAATACCCTTTAAAATAAGGCATTATTACCTTATCTAGCTCCAACATTCCACGCCGACAATCCCATTCAATTCGGAATTTATTATACTCTTTCATACCTAGTCCTTTAATACCCCTTAAATATAGAGAAGAAATAAGTCATTTTTATAAAAAATAAACCCAAGATAGAGAATCAACTTGGGTCATAATAATAACATTATTTATCTATAAGAAAATGAAACTTTATACAATAAAAATTTATCCTTCATAAATAACAGCTTCTTTAAAAGCTTTATCAAACTCTTGTTTAGTTTTTTTCAATGCAAGTTCCGTTGATGTCCGATACATTAACTTCCCTTTAAATTTACTTAAATCAACATCTATATCTGTTGCAATAAATACAAGATCAGCATTAATAACATCTTCTTTAGAAATTAAGTTATTCGCTCCAGTTTGTCCACGAGTTTCAACTTTTATCTCCCAACCTTGCTTCTTAGCATACTCTGCAATAGCCTCTGCTGACATAAAAGTTTGTATAACACCAGTAGGACAAGCCGTCACAGCAACTACTCTTCGATGTTCCATAGAAAGATCATTATTTACAACATCGTTATCATTAGTTACATCGGACTTAATACGACCATCATCATAAAGTACCGCACTTTCAAATGCTCTATCAAACTCTTGAGCTGTCTTTTTCAATGCTAACTCTGTTGAAGTACGATACATCAATTTCCCGTGAAATTTAGTCAAATCAACCTCAATATCTGCCGCAACAAATACAAGGTCTGCATTAATAACATCTTCTTTAGAAATTAAATTATTTGCTCCGGCTTGCCCACGAGTTTCAACTTTTATCTCCCAACCTTGTGCCTTAGCATATTCAGCAATAGCTTCAGCTGACATAAAGGTTTGTATGACACCAGTAGGACAAGCTGTTACTGCTACTATTTTTTTTCTTTTACAATTATTATTGTTAGATGTATAAACTTGAGATTCTAAAACCGCTTTTTTCAATGTATCTTCTGGTGCGTGAAATGCCTTGTCTAGATCCGTAAAAAATACTTTTTTACCAAATAAACGCTCATCTACAACAGAAAGCTCACCCAAAATGATGATCAAATCAGCCTCTCCCTCTTCTTCAATAACCTGGTGGCCTTGTTGCTTTGCTGCCTCAGTCAAAATTTGAGAAGCTAAAAATGATTTTGAGCTACCAATATTTGTGGAATATTTTAAATAAATTTTCATAGAAATACCTTTTCATATAATATAATTTTTACATAATAATCAATTAGATTTACTACTCTTTAATTTAAATAATAAACTATAATATCTCCCCTAATCCCGAGAATATCGCATTTTCGATAGCATTAATCACTTCTTTTGCTTGAATCCCCTTTGCTATAAATTTTACTCTATGTCCTTTTAATACACCTAATGATACTAATTTGATTGGACTTCTCGCACTAACACTGTCCGAATTATTAGATAAATTTTGTAATAGAACAGAGGCATTATATTTTTTTATGATATTAACCAAAACTGTAGCTGGTCGAGTATGCAAGCCGTGCTGATTATAAATAGTAAACTCTTTTTCAATTACCTGCTCATTTAAATCTAACGAGCGTTCATTCATATTTGGATTAAAATCTAACAATGAATCAAATACTAGATGAATATCTTCATCAGTCCCTGATAGCAGTGTTCTCTGAATATTAGGATCAAATAAAGCAGAAAGAAATTTATTCATTTGATCATTTACCATTGAAATCGTTAGTACTCCGCTAATCTCTTTAGCATTATGTAAAAAACTTTTTTTTGGCCGACTAAATACTAACGCATTTCTTTTATTTCCAATAGTAGAGTCCGTAATCCAAATACCATTTCCTAAAGGTAATGCTGGTGAACTAATCACTTCAGCAGTAAAGTCATTATCAATACAGCCTTGTTGATGTAACTTCTCAATATTAGTTCCTATCAATGTTAATAAACTTTCTGTATCTACAGATAAATTAATATCATAAAAAAGATCAAGGTTATCCAAGTCCTCATTTAATAACATAGCCTTAAAAGTAGAAATATCCATCTCATGTGCTAGTCTTCTAGCTTTAGTCTCTTCTTTTAATAAATGAGTTAGTTTTTGAAGTAAAGGCAAATGTTCATCAGAATTAGCCGCAATTCCTATTACAATATAGGCAATATTTCCGTCCCCCCATTCAACACCATCAGGAAATTGAAAAATTTCTACCCCTGTTTTTAACACTAATGAACGAGAATCCAATGAACCATGGGGAATCGCAATACCATTTTCTAAAAATGTTGAAATTTGTTGCTCCCTTTCCAAGATAGCTTGAGCATAACCATGTCGAACACAACCAGATGACTCCAAAGCATTAGCAACTAATTCAATCACCTCATATTTTGTCCTTGCGGTCTTGGACAAATGAATATTTTTTTCAGATAAATTCAGCATATATTATTAAATACTATAAAATTTATTCTTTATAAAATAAAAGCTGCTAATAAAAATATTAACAGCTCGACTCCATTATTTAGTACAAATATTTAAAATTTGCTCACTTCCTTTCACGAGATATTCATCATCTTCATCTCGAGGCTTATCCTTTTGTAAACCAAACATCGCATCATTAATTCCCTGTGTTACACTAGGTTTGTCAATTTTAGACCAACAATCAGGCTTTAATTTACTAAAATTCTCTTGCAACTCATAAGCAAATATCACCCCACTGTAATAGGCATAAATATTACTATCATGTCCTCCTTGATATAAATTACTTTTTATATCAGCTACAGGAACTAAAATTCTATTTAAATACCAATCGTTAACACCACTTACAAAAGAATCAACATAAAAATCGTTTGTTACTCTCCCTTTATAAGTCTGAATAATTGCCTCGTAAGCAGCAGCATAAGACTTTTGATCAATTTGCTCTTTATCTAAATTAATCACTGGTTTTTTATGATCGATAAAAGGGATATAAGACTTCAATGAACAGGCTGACAACAAGGTAATAACTAAAACTAAAAGAAGTTTTCTCAACATAGTATTTTCCTTAGATGGAGATTAATAGATAAAATATACTTATTCACATAAAAAGCGATGTGATTAACTATAAATATCTAACACAACGCTTATAAAATTATGCAAAACTAATGATTACAATCACCTCTTCCACAACAACCCTCATGGTGATCGTGGTCATGATCATGTCCACCACAACATCCATGTTCATGTGAATGAATATGTCCATGAGCAATTTCTTCTAAAGTAGCTTCACGAGTTGAAACAACCTCAACAGTAAATAGTAACTCTTGACCAGCGAGCATATGATTACCATCAACAACTACATCATTCTCTGCTACTTCTGTAATCACAACAGGTAAAGGACCGACATCTGTGTCTGCAATAAAACGCATACCAACAACAAGCTCATCTACACCTTCAAAAACATTTTTAGGTACACGTTGAACCATATTTTCATTATAAGCACCATAGCCTTCTTCAGGTTTCACTCGTACTTCGAATTTCTCTCCAACAGACTTTCCTTCTAACGCATTTTCAAGCCCAATAACTAAATTATTATGACCTTGTAGATATTCTAAAGGTTGATTTGTAGGTGCTTCATCAACTAATACACCATCTTCCGTACGAACTTGATAAGCAATGCCTACAACCGTGTTTTTTGTAATTTTCATCTATTACCTCATTTTTTAATTAATATCTGTGATTTGTGAATTGTATAGTAAATAATAACATCTGTCATTATTCGAAAATAATCTCTATACGAGCCCGAGCATTTGCCTTTAACAATGTTTTACTTTCCCCTAAATCAATATCCACAGATGAATCGTAAGATTTAGTATTACTCGCTTGAAACATTCTTGGTGCATATTTATTTTGATTAACAGGTGTAGTAATACTTAACTCTTGTATTTTATAATTTTTAGCATTTAATGAAGACCGAATAAGATTAGCTTTATGTTGAAACTGTTTCAATACATCTTTAATCATTGTATCTTCAATATTTAATAAAGCACTAGAAGATACCGAAGGACGAAGAGAATCTATAGCAAGAATGCCATCTAATTGTGTTAAAACTTTTGCTAATTGCTCATCATCTTGACTTTCTAAAACTAACTTACCATAAGCAATCCAACCGTCTTGTTTATTTTTTGAATTATAACGCACATGAGTTGTACGTGAATTTTCCTTAATCTCGACTGATTTTACATTTCGAATAATATCAAGAGCGGCATTTATTTTAGAATTTACTTGTTTTGTTGCTGATTTTAATTCTTTATCTTCGCTTTGAATAAATAATGTTGCCTCTAATAAATCATATTGCACTTCTTTTTCTACTTCAGTTGAAAAAGATATAATATTATTCGATATTTCCGCATAACCAACTGGAGCAAAAAATATAATAAATATTCCAGCTAAACTCAAAAACTTATTTTTTAATTTCATAATAATATCCAAATGAATGAAAACCTCAATTTAATTATCTTTACATCATAAAAGTGCGGTCAATTTTTTAAAAGTTTTATAAAAATTATTTATCTTCATCTTCAAAATCATCAAAAAATTCTCCATCTTCACCATATTCGTCATCTTGAGCATTAGGATCTTCAAAATAAGTCCCCCACCCTTCATAAATACCTTTATGCTTAGTTACCAATGGAATGATCTCTTTTTGCTGTGCATCAATAATCTCAGGTTTCAATTCTACTTCACTAATAATATCAAAACAAAATACAACCGAACCATTTTCTTCTTCAAACTCTTCAGCCTCAGAAACTTCATACCCTGCTTTAAACGCATCTACCGCAATCTTTTCTAATTTATCAAAATCCTGATGAGCAATATGATGTTCAATAATATAAAGAGCATTTGGATCACTACCATCATTTAACAGATCCGTAATAATGTTCCTTGTTTCAACTTTAAATATCTCAAAATTATCCATATTTTCTCCCCATTTATAAATTTCTTTGAGTAAAAAAAATCTTCTCAATTTGACGAGAAGATTTTTAATCTTTGTTATTTTTTCAATAAATCGCGTATTTCAGTAAGTAATTTTTCTTCATTAGAAGGCACTGCTGGAGCAGGTTCCTCTACTGGTTTCTCTTTCTTCAACTTATTTAATGATCTTATCATCATAAAAATAGCAAAGGCAATAATCACAAAATCAAATACATTTTGAATAAAAGCACCATAATTTAATGTTACGGCAGGAATATCACCAACCGCTTCTTTTAAAATGATATTCAGATCTTTAAAATCTACACCGCCAGTAAATAATCCCAACACAGGCATTACAATATCACCAACGAATGAACTCACTATTTTACCAAAAGCGCCACCAATGATAACACCAACAGCTAAATCAACAACATTACCGCGCATTGCAAATTCACGGAACTCTTTCACAAAACTCATACATACTCCTTACAATTCTAATTTCGTCTGTCTAATCATTATAATATAATATTTAAATAAATATCATGCTTGATTGAAATAATTTTTCAACTTCAGGAATATATTTCTTATCTGATACATACACCACAATATGATCGTTCGCTTCAATGATTAAATCTTTTTTAGCAATAAAAACTTCATTATTTCGCCATATAGCACCAATACCAACACCTGATGGCAACTTCAATTCTATAATTTTTCTACCTATTACTTGCGAATCTTCTTTAGTACCATGTACAACGATCTCTAATACCTCTGAAACTCCATTACGCATAGAAATAGCACTAATTACATCACCACGTCTCACATTACTCAGTAATGCGGAGATAGTGGCTCGTTGAGGGGAAACGGCAATATCAATCGTTCCTCCCTGAATTAAATTAATGTAAGCCATACGCTGAATTAATACGAGTGCTTTTTTTGCCCCTAAACGTTTTGCCAATAAGGCCGACATAATATTAGCTTCATCATCACTGGTTAAACATAAAAAAGCATCAATATTTTCAATATGTTCCTCAAATAACAGAGATTCATCAGATGGATCGCCTTGAAAAACAAGTGTTTTTGCTAATTTTTCAGAAAGAGCAATAGCTCTTTCCGCTGTTCTCTCAATCAATTTAACCGTACATTGCCCCTCTAATTTTTTAGCAACCCCAACAGCAATATTTCCACCACCAATAATCATTATTCGCTTATAAGGCTTTTCTAATCGTTGTAATTCCGACATCACTGCTTTTATATGTTCCGTAGCACAAATAAAAGTTATCTCATCTCCTGCCTCAATAATAGTTGAGCCCTGAGGTCTAATCACTTTATCTTGGCGTAAAATAGACATTATTCGGCAGTCAATATGTGGTAAATGTTCTTTAAACAAAGAAAGGGCATAACCAACTAAAGGTCCACCATAATAGGCTTTTACAACCACAATACTAATATTTTCATTAGCTACATGAGAAACTTGCAATGCTCCAGGATAATGAATTAAACGACTAATTTCTTCTGTCACCAATTTTTCAGGAGAGATAATATGATCAATCGGAATCATATTAGTTTGAAATAATTTATCTTTTTCTTTCCAATACTCTGGATTACGAATACGGGCAATTTTTACTGGAGTATTAAATAAGGTGTAAGCTATTTGACAAGAAATCATATTCGTTTCATCAGAGTTAGTTACTGCCACCAATAAATCAGCATCAGCCGCTCCCGCTTCTCTCAATATTCTAGGTGAAGAAGCCGATCCTTTTACCACTCGTAAATCATGCTTATCTTGTAAATTAGCTAAACGTTCATCCTGATTATCGATCAAGGTAATATCATTATCTTCACTAACAAGGCTTTCAGCTAGTGTTGTTCCAACTTGCCCTGCACCTAAAATGATAATTTTCATAATATATTCTCTTTTATAGATTGTTTTTTTACTAATAAAACAATTAATTTAGTGCCAGTATTACTCAATTTGCTTTCTTAATTTTGCATAATAAAAACCATCACCAGCATTTTCGCTTGGAAAAAATTGATGACCTATTTCGTTAATATCAGAAAAAGGTAATTTTTCTAATTTTGCCTCTTTATGATTCTGCAAAAATGTCGCAATTTGTTGACTATTTTCTTCTGGTAATAAAGAACAGGTCGCATAAAGCAATATACCATTGGGTTTCAATTTACCCCAAAGTACCTCTAGAATATCCCCTTGTAATTCGACTAATGGCGCGATATCCTCTTCTTTTCTTAACCATTTTATATCAGGATGACGACGAATAACACCTGTTGCAGAACAAGGTGCATCTAATAAAATTCGGTCAAATTGCACCGCACTTTCCGATACCTCAGATAACCATTCATCAGGTTTAGTCGCATCACCACAAATAACTACTGCTTGCTGTTGCATTCGTTGTAAATTTTCTTCAACACGTTGTAAGCGACTTGCTTCCACGTCCAATGCCACAACAGTTGCCGTTGGTGCTTTTTCTAAAATATGTGTTGTTTTTCCGCCCGGTGCAGCACAAGCATCTAAAATAAATTCTTCATTTTTAGGATCTAATAACAAAGCAGACCATTGAGCATGCAGATCTTGTACTGAAATCCAGCCATCAAAAAAATAAGGTAATAAATGAACGGGACAGGGTTGTGCTAATCTTAATGCTTGTGGGTGATCTGTTTGAACACTCTCAATACCTTGTTCTTGTAATAAAGTGCGGTAGTTTTCTAAGGTAGTTTTTTGTAGATTAACTCTTAACCACATTGGTGGTTTCTGATTATTTGCATTAATAATATCTCGCCAATTTGTATAAACTTTTTTTAATTTATTGACTAACCATTCAGGGTGCAATGTTTGCCAATGTAAATCAACTTTTTTCAATATTTGTTCTTCATCTCGTAAAAAATTACGCAGAACCCCATTTAACAAACCACGAAAACTTTCTAAGTTCAATACTTTAGTCGCATTAACTACTTCATCAACTGCCGCGTGAGCAGGAATTCGAGTATAAAGAATCTGGTATAGCCCCACTAATAATAAACAATGAATAATTCTCGTTTTTCCTTTTAATGGTTTACTCACTAAAAGAGAAATAATTTTCTCTAATCTTGGTAAAACACGACAAATACCAAAACAGATCTCCTGTAAAAGAGGCAGATCTTGAGATTTTATTTTTGATTGATATTCTGGAATAAGTGTAGCAAGAGACTTCCCTTGATCTAAAACTTGCAAAATAACTTGAGCGGCGACCGCTCTTACAGGTATAAATTTATCCTGTTTAATAGGCTTATTTCGCTTAGAAAGTGCGGTCATTTTTTTTATAGAATTATGTCTTTTTATCTCTTTCATTATGCAAGCACCTTACCGACTTTAAACCAATCCGCACGACCATTTAGCAAATCTTGTACTAGCATTGGCTTTTTCCCTTGGGGCTGTAATTGTAAAAGATTTAATACTCCGTCTGCTGTGGCGATCTGAATACCATTTTTATCTGCTTGTAAAACTGCACCTACAGGTTTATTTTGATGTGGTAATACGCTAGCTTGATAGACTTTTAACACTTGCGAGATACCTTGTGGATCTTCCGTCAGAAAATAACTAATCGGCCAAGGATTAAAAGCTCGAATACAACGCTCTAACTGAGTAGCTGGCAGATTCCAATCTAACTTAGCTTCTTCTTTAGAAAGCTTTTCAGCATAATTCGCTAATTTATCATCTTGTTTTTCAGGCTTAAATTGATTATCTTCCAAACCATTTAACACGTCAATTAATGCAGAAGGTGCTATCGCTGCCAATTTGTTATAAAGACTAACTGAAGTTTCCGTTTTCTCTATATCACAATACACTTTATGTAACATATCCCCTGTATCCAACCCCTCATTCATTTGCATAATAGTTACACCAGTTTCTTTATCTCCTGCCCAAATAGCACGTTGAATAGGTGCCGCACCACGCCAACGTGGTAATAAAGATCCGTGAACATTTAAACAACCTAATCGAGGACTATCTAAAACTACTTTCGGTAAAATAAGCCCATAAGCCACCACAACCATTACATCAGCCTTTAGAGCTTGTAATTCTTGCTGAGCCTCTTGTTGACGTAGGGTTTTAGGTTGATAAACAGGAATATTATTTTTTTCTGCTAAAATTTTCACCGCACTTGCTTGAAGTTTTTTACCTCTTCCCGCAGGTTTATCTGGTTGTGTATAAACAGCAATAATATTATGCTGAGAATGAATTAAGGCTTCTAAATGTTGTGCTGCAAAATCAGGGGTTCCCGCAAAAATGATATTGAGTGATTTCATAATGTTCTACGTTAAAATGATGAATGAGAAAATGCTGACATTATATCAGCATTTATAAGGTGAGCTATTTTTGTTTTGCTAATTGTTTCTGTAATTTAGACAATTTATCTTTCATTCGCTGACGTTTTAAAGGTGATAAATAATCAGCAAAAACAATACCATTTAAATGATCAATTTCGTGTTGAATACAAATAGCCAGTAAACCATCAGCCTCTAACACAAATTCTTCACCTTTGCGGTTATAGGCTTTAACTTTTACTTTTTCCTTACGAGGCACAAACCCATTAAATCCCGGCAAAGATAAACAGCCTTCTTCGATCCCAGTTTCACCACAGCTATCAATAATCTCAGGATTGACTAATTCAATTTGATTTTCTTTTGTCCCTTCAATATCAATGGTAATCACACGTTTTTGGACATTAACCTGCGTAGCAGCCAAGCCAATCCCTTGCTCGTGATACATCGTTTCAAACATATCATCAATAAATTGACTTAATTCCTCATCAAACTTTTCAACTGGTGTTGCTATTTTTTTTAATCCTTCATCAGGATAAATTAACACATTTAATAATGACATAAATTTAATCTAACATTCCTATAATAAATAAAATATTTTTCTAACTTTTTCTCTCGTCAAAAGAACTTAACTGAAAAGATAACGAGGATTATAACTGAAATCACTATAGATATTGACTATTTTTTCAATAAATTTATTAGTTTAAAAAAGGACTAATCAAATAAATGATCAGTCCTTAAATTTGCTAAAGAAAAATAATCAATTAACTAGAATATATATTCAACACTTAATCTAAAGTTTCTTCCTGGGGCATTAAAACGATTAATACCTAAACTATCTGATTTATTTACTCTATTTGTTGTACCAAAAGAACGAATAGAACGAGCTGAATCCCAAGTAATATATTTTTGATTAGTAATATTATAAGCACCAAATCTTAAAGTTAAATTTTTGATTGGACGATAATAACCAATAAAATCTAAAGTCGTATAACGATTACTTAACCAATGTGCAGAAGAATCATCAACAGTTTTACCATTTATAGGATCACCTAGTTGTTGTTCATTTCTCCAGAACATATTATAAGTATCTTTTGCTTTTTTAGAAGACACTTGTTTCACATAAATATCTGCACCATATTTATCATCTGGGCTTGCATAACCTATACTATAAATAGATGTAGTTGGTTGAATTGCATTCATTGATACATAACCATCTTTATCTGTAAATACCTTACTTTTCTGTTTAGTAAATTTCCAACCTAATGTAAATCCAGATAATCTATCACTAATATCCCCTAAAGATAAAAGAGAATTGATTTCAAAACCTTTAACACTTGCCTTTTGTCGATTAACATTCTGGTAGATATCAAAATCTAATGCACTTTTTGAAGTGATACTTAATCTTTGAACTCCCAAGTATTGAAGATCTAAGAAATCTTTATAATCAGATCTAAACCCGCTAATAGTGATAAAACTATTATTTTTATGGAAAGTAAACGCTATTTCCTGTGTTTTAGCTATTTCTGGTTTTAAATCTACATTTGGCTTGATTGTGAAATCAGGATGTTTAAAAGTAAAATATAACTCTTCATGGGTCGGAGCTCTAAAACCTTTTGAGTATTTAGCCTGAATTCTTAAATAATCCGAAGGATCAAGATTTAAACCGAATGCATAAGAACTATGAGTAAATTTTTTAGGTTGAGAAAAATAGGTTATATTTCTATCTGCATTTGTATCATTTTCTTCTTTTTTTGCTTTCCATTCAGCCAATACTTTTTGATATAAAGGATTATTAGAATCATAATTATACTCAGCTCTATATGGGCTAGGTGCATATTTATCAATCTGGTTTAATGGTATAAATAATCCTTCAACCATACCATCAGGAATTTTTGGACTTACGCCAGTAATATAATTTGGTTTATATTTAATTCGATCATATCTATAGCCTAAATCAAATCCAACTTTATCACTAAATCTAATTTCATTAGCAATATATAAAGCCCCTTCTTTACTTTTTACTGGGATTAAGAAAGAAGTTTCCTCTTCTACTCTAGGGCACTTTAACGCATTTCCGGCATCGCCATACTCAGCACAATCTTTAACATAAGTATCTGCCCACCATTGAGGATTCGTTGCATCATATCCTTGTCTATTAACCATTCTTTTTTCTGTTTCTTTATACATACCACCATAAGATAAAGAATGTTCAGTATGTTTTATTTGTAAATATTTTTGAAAATCCAAATTAACTTGCTTAGTATCTGTATCTAAATCTCTTTCTTTCCAATCTCTCTCTAAATATCCTTTAGCTCCTGGTACAATAATTTTTATATCATTTGTTTCAGTTTCAACATTCTTACCTAAGTAGCTACTGTAGAATTCATTTTTTGCAATAATTTTTTTATATTTTTTACCTCTGTATTCTTTATTTTCAACATAAAGATTATGAGTCTGTCTTTCTGTTATCCAATTATAATTATTGTCAAAACCATCCTTGTCGACATCAAAACTAATTTTATCTTTTGTTAAATCAATTTCTTTTTTAATATACAATAAATTATCTATATCAAGATGTTTAGAATTGATAGCTTTAGGCTCATAGTAAGCCGTTACACTACCAGAACAATCATACACAGAACAATCAAACAAATATTCATTTACTGATTTTGAATCATATCCAGTATTATGTAATTCCTCATTACTATCTTGGAGTTTAGTTCCTCTACTTGTTCCTATAATATCGAACTCTTTAGCATATTTATCTACAACTTTTGCACCAGAGATCTTTAAACCAAGTGGATTTGATACATCCTGACATTTATCCCCTCGACAATATTCTTCAGTTCTTGCTCGGTTTTTAATTTTTTGATTAGAATAGGTTACTTTCACACTATCCCAAAAAGGAGTCTGTGTAAAATTTTCAAATGTAAATGCAAAGTTCTTTCTTGTTGATATATCGTGGGTATATCTTTGCCCGACAATATCAACAAAGTTATCTTGCCCATATTGAGAAATTGCTTTTGGCGTTAAAGTATACGAATAATCATGCCCTTTAGATTCATTAGTATAACCATCAAAAGTAAAACTCAATCTATTTTCTTCATTTGGTTGAAAGCCTATTTTGATTAAGGTACTTTCTTTTTGAATATGATAGGGATCAGCTTTTTCTCTTTCTTTGCCAAATATATTTCTATCATAATTATCATAACCAAAATTTTGTAATTCATGCTGATTTCTATGAGTATAAATAGCAAGAAGATCAAAATATTTATAACGTCCAGCAAAAGTATGAGAATGAAAAGCTTGCTCATCTGCACTTGAAAGACCACCTTTTATGCTATAAAAAGAATCTTTATCAAGTAAGAAATCCCTTGCATCTTTAGTTTCAAACATTACTGAACCACCTAATGCACCAGAGCCAACTTTAACTGAATTAGCGCCTTTATTAATTTTCACTTGCTTAAGTGTTTCAATTTCGACTCCATTTCTTCTATTATTAAAATTACCATACCCTTCAAAAAGCTCTTTAAAACCTTGTGAAGAAAGTGCTTCCGCTTGATGTAGTCCATCGATAGTAATTGCCACGCGGTTTTCATCTACACCACGAATAGCATAACCACTTGCACCAAATCGACCCGTTTCAACAACAGTTACGCCTGTTTCATAACGAACAAGATCACGAGTATCTTGCACCTGCTGACGCTTTAATAACTCTGAGGTTTTAACTGTTTCAGCAACTTTTTTATTTCTAATATTTTCTAATTGCTGTTGAGCACTCACTGAAATAGTTTCCAATTCTGTCATTTTTTCAATTTCAGCTTGAATGAAACCTGAATAACTAAATAAGGCTAAAGTAATTGAAGAGAGCTTTAGTATTTTTTTATCTATAATTAACATAATAGTCCTTGAATACAAATTGAAACCCTAAATTTAAACTAACACAATTTACTTCAGCTAAATATTACAGAGTAATTAAGCCAGTTTTATATGAAAAGTACTAAGGTAAAATTACCAAATCTATTTAAAAAATTCAGAATTAAAATAAATAAAATTTCATATCAGCTTAAATATAATTGATAACTATTACCAATTATATTTAAAGTATCTATATTTTTCAATAAAATTATCTTAAAGAGGAATAACTAGAAATAAGATATTTTATCTTCTAGTAGAAAGGAGCTATTGCGATGATAAATATATAAATAATAAAATTTATTATTTGGAGGTTTTAATTTTATAACATTTCTATTAGAGAATCTAAATTTAGAAATTAATCGTAACTAATAATAAGTGAGTAAATTTTTATTTATTACAAAAAATATAAGGCCCACAAAATTAACTGTGGGCCTTATATTCTACTAATAATAAATTATTCCGCAGCTACAACTTCTTCTGCTGGTTTTTCTGGACGATCAACCAACTCAATATAAGCCATTGGGGCATTATCCCCAGAACGGAAACCACATTTCAATATGCGAGTATAACCACCCGCACGTTGAGCAAAACGTGGACCTAATTCATTAAATAATTTAGCAACAGTTTCAGTGTTGCGAATACGAGCAAAAGATAAACGACGATTTGCAACGCTGTCTTCTTTTGCTAATGTGATTAACGGCTCAACTACACGGCGTAATTCTTTCGCTTTTGGCAAAGTAGTCTTAATAATCTCGTGACTAACTAATGCACTTACCATATTACGGAACATCGCTTGGCGATGGCTACTATTACGGTTTAGTTGACGTCCACTCTTACGATGGCGCATGACCTTATCCTTCTCAGAAAAATCTTTAACCTATGACCAAACTAGTCTTCAGCAATACTTGCTGGTGGCCAATTTTCAAGGCGCATACCAAGTGATAAGCCGCGAGAAGCTAAAACATCTTTTATCTCAGTAAGAGATTTCTTACCAAGATTAGGCGTTTTTAATAACTCAACTTCTGTACGCTGTACTAAATCACCGATATAGTGAATTGTTTCTGCTTTCAAACAGTTAGCAGAACGAACTGTCAACTCTAAGTCATCAACAGGACGTAGCAGAATTGGATCGAATTCTGGCTTCTCTTCCTTAACTTCTGGTTGACGAACATCTCGCAAATCAACGAATGCATCAAGTTGCTCTGCTAAAATTGTTGCTGCACGGCGAATAGCCTCTTCCGGTTCAATAGTACCGTTTGTTTCCAGTTCCACAACTAACTTATCTAAGTCAGTTCTTTGTTCTACACGTGCTGCTTCTACATTATAAGCAATACGATCAACTGGACTATAACAAGCATCTACCAATAAACGACCAATAGGTCTATCTTCATCTTGAACTCTAGATGATGCTGGAACATATCCTCTACCACGTTGAACACGAATTCGCATACTGATAGATGCATTCTCGTCCGTCAAATGACAGATGACATGATCCGGATTCACTATCTCGACATCACCATCATGGATAATGTCGGCTGCAACAACAGGGCCAATTCCAGATTTGTTTAGAGTCAGAAAAACATCATCTTTATTCTGAACTTTAACCGCTAGACCTTTTAAGTTTAGAAGGACTTCAATAATATCTTCTTGAACACCTTCTTTACTACTATATTCATGCAATACACCGTCAATTTCTACTTCAGTCACTGCACAACCAGGCATAGAAGATAGAAGTATTCGACGCAATGCATTACCTAGAGTGTGACCAAAACCACGCTCTAACGGCTCTAATATCACCTTAGCATGAGTTGAACTAATTTGTTCAATATCAACTAAACGTGGCTTTAAAAATTCTGTAACAGAACCCTGCATTTTATCCTCTCTTTGCTACGAAGCTCTATTATTTAGAATAAAGCTCAACGATCAGATGTTCGTTAATGTCTGCTGATAAATCAGAACGTTCAGGAACACGTTTGAACACACCTTCCATTTTAGAACTGTCGATTTCTAACCAAGTTGGTTTTTCTCTTTGTTCTGCTAATTCCAAAGATGCCTTAATTCTAGCTTGTTTTTTAGATTTCTCACGAACAGCTACAACATCATCTACTGAAACTTGGAAAGATGGGATATTAACTACACGACCATTTACGACAATCGCCTTATGACTCACCAATTGGCGAGCTTCAGCACGAGTTGCAGCAAAGCCCATGCGATAAACAACGTTATCCAATCGACCTTCTAATAATACTAATAAGTTCTCACCAGTATTACCTTTTAAACGATTTGCCTCTTTATAATAATTACGGAATTGACGCTCTAAAATACCATAGATACGACGAACTTTTTGTTTTTCACGTAACTGATTACCATAATCTGATAAACGAGGCTTTCTTGCACCATGTTGACCAGGTGCTGTATCTAACTTACACTTTGTTTCAATCGCGCGTACACCTGACTTAAGAAATAAATCAGTACCTTCACGACGGCTTAGCTTGAGTTTAGGACCCAAATATCTTGCCATTTTCTTTCTCCAACTATCCTAGTACGCCATTAAACACGACGTTTTTTCGGTGGACGACAACCATTATGAGGAATCGGAGTCACATCAGTAATGTTCGTGATACGAAACCCTGCCGCATTTAATGCGCGGATTGTAGATTCACGACCAGGACCCGGTCCCTTAACCATAACTTCCAAGTTCTTTAAGCCAAACTCTTTTACAATTTCGGCACAACGTTCTGCTGCAACTTGAGCAGCGAAAGGTGTAGATTTACGAGAACCTCGGAAACCTGAACCACCGGCTGTTGCCCATGCTAAAGCATTACCTTGACGATCAGTAATGGTAACGATTGTATTATTGAAAGACGCGTGAATATGAGCTACGCCATCTACAACTTGTTTTTTTACACGTTTACGTGCACGAACTGGTGTTTTTGCCATTTAAATTTACCCCGACTTATTTCTTGATCGGCTTACGTGGACCCTTACGGGTACGCGCATTTGTTTTAGTACGTTGACCATGTACTGGTAAGCTACGACGATGACGTAAACCACGATAACAACCCAAATCTAATAGGCGTTTAATGTTAAGTGTTACTTCACGGCGTAAATCACCTTCAACGGTAAATTTACCAACTTCGTCACGCAGTTTATCTATCTGCTCTTCAGACAATTCTCTGATCTTAACATCTTCAGCAATACCCGCCGCAGCACAAATAGCTTTTGAACGAGTTTTACCTACTCCATAAATTGCTGTTAAAGCAATAACTGTGTGTTTATGATCAGGAATGTTAATGCCTGCAATACGGGCCACTATGCACTCCTATTTTTAACTAATTTGATATACTGATCTTGAAAAGCCCGTTTCAGGATACTCAAACAGTATATCAAGGACATAAATGAGTTGAGCATTATATATGCTCAACTGGTTCTTTGCAAGAAAAATATATATTAACCTTGACGTTGTTTGTGTTTCGGATCACTGCACAGAACGCGTACAACACCTTCACGTTTCACAATTTTACAGTTACGACACATTTTCTTTACTGAAGCACGAACTTTCATTGCTCATCCCTTTTATCTAATAGACACTACTGTCCAAAACCTTTAAGGTTTGCTTTTTTCAACGCAGATTCATATTTAGTTGACATTAAATGACTTTGAACCTGAACGATGAAATCCATAATTACTACTACAACAATCAACAAAGAAGTTCCGCCAAAATAAAACTGTACGTTCCAAGCTGATGTCATAATATAAGGAACTAAACATACGAAGGTAACATATAATCCGCCAACTAATGTTAAACGAGTCATAATTTTATCTATATATCGTGATGTTTGTTCACCTGGTCTAATTCCTGGTATAAATGCACCAGATTTTTTCAAATTATCTGCTGTATCACGAGGATTATATTGCATTGCAGTATAGAAAAAGCTAAAGAAAATAATAGCAGCAGCATAAACAATTAAATATAAAGGTTGACCAGGATGTAATAATATCGATAGATCTGTCAACCACTCCAAACTAGAGTTTTGACCAAACCAAGACGTTAATGTCGCTGGGAAAAGAATAATACTAGATGCAAAAATAGCAGGAATAACACCAGCCATATTTACTTTTAATGGTAAATGACTAGAATGACCACCTACGATTTGACGCCCTTGTTGACGTTTAGCATATTCAACCTTTATTCTTCGCTGCCCTCTTTCTATAAATACTACAAAATAAGTAACTGCAAATACAATAACGGCAATTAATAAGAGAACTAATAGATGCATTTGTCCTTGACGAGCTTGCTCAATTGTTTGTCCTACTGCTGCTGGAAGTCCAGCCACGATACCAGCAAAAATAATTAAAGAAATACCATTACCAATACCGCGCTCAGTAATTTGTTCACCGAGCCACATTAAAAACATGGTTCCAGTAACCAAACTAATCACAGCAGTAAAGTAAAATCCAAAGCCTAAATTAGGAACTAATCCTGGTAGCATATTAGGCAAACCAGTAGATATTCCTATTGCTTGGATAGTAGCGAGCACTAAGGTTGAATAACGAGTATATTTACTAATTTTTCGACGCCCAGCCTCACCTTCTTTCTTTAACTCAGCCAAAGCAGGATGAACTGTTGCTAATAATTGAATGATAATAGATGCCGAAATATACGGCATTATTCCCAAAGCAAAAATAGATGCTCGGCTTAATGCACCACCAGAGAACATGTTAAACATATCAATGATGGTGCCTTTTTGCTGTTCAAGTAATTGAGCTAATATAGCTGCATCAATACCAGGAACCGGAATGAAAGAACCAATACGGAAAACGATAAGTGCCCCTAAAACAAATAGTAATCTGCTTTTAAGTTCACCTGTACCGCTTTGAGTACTTCTACTTTGATAACCTGGTTGCTTAGCCATTTATTAATTATTCCTCAATTGAACCACCAGCAGCTTCAATAGCTGCTTTTGCACCTTTAGTTACACCTAAACCTTTAACAGTTATTGCAGTGTCAATTTTGCCAGCAAGAATAACTTTTGCATATTGAATACCATTACTCAAAATATCTGCTGCTTTTAATGCTTCTAAAGTTACAACGTTTCCTTCAATTTTAGTTAAATCATCTAAACGAATTTCAGCTGTTACAGCTGATTTCATTGATGTAAAACCAAATTTTGGTAAACGACGATATAAAGGCATTTGTCCACCCTCAAAACCACGACGAACTCCGCCGCCTGTTCTTGATTTCTGACCCTTATGCCCTCTACCACCTGTCTTTCCTAAACCTGAACCAATACCACGACCTAAGCGCTTTTTGCTATGTTTAGAGCCTTCAGCCGGAGATAGAGTATTTAAACGCATATCTTACTCCTCCACTTTAACCATATATGAAACTTGGTTAATCATACCACGTACAGACGGAGTATCAATTAACTCCACAGTATGATTAGTATGGCGAAGACCAAGACCACGTAGTGTAGCTTTATGCTTCGGTAAACGAGCGATAGAACTACGTACTTGTGTTACTTTTATAGTTTTTGCCATATTTTATTACCCCAAAATTTCATCAACGGTTTTACCACGTTTTGCGGCAACCATATCTGGTGATTTCATATTTGCTAATGCATCAATAGTTGCACGAACAACGTTTATTGGGTTAGTAGAACCATATGCTTTAGAAAGAACATTACGAACACCTGCAACTTCTAATACTGCACGCATAGCACCACCTGCGATGATACCCGTACCTTCACTAGCTGGCTGCATAAAGACTCTAGAACCTGTATGAGCACCTTTAATTGGATGTTGCAATGTACCTTCATTTAAAGCTACATTAATCATATTGCGACGTGCTTTTTCCATCGCTTTTTGGATCGCTGCTGGAACTTCGCGAGCTTTACCATAACCAAAACCAACACGGCCATTACCATCGCCTACTACTGTTAAAGCAGTAAAACTCATAATACGACCACCTTTTACGGTTTTTGATACACGGTTTACCGCGATAAGCTTCTCTTGCAGTTCACCAGCTTGCTTTTCGATGTTTGCCATCTAAAATTACCTCTATTAGAACTGTAGACCAGCTTCACGGGCAGCGTCCGCTAAAGATTGGACACGACCATGATATTTAAAACCAGAACGATCGAAAGATACATCTTTAATACCTTTCTCTAATGCTCTTTCAGCAATAATTTTACCAACTACTGCTGCAGCATCTTTATTTCCAGTATACTTAACTTGCTCACTAATTGCTTTTTCAACTGTGGAAGCAGCAGCAAGCACTTCAGAACCGTTCGGTGCAATAACCTGTGCATAAATATGACGAGGAGTACGGTGAATAACTAAACGCGTTACTTGTTGTTCTCTCATCATATGACGTACACGAGTTGCACGACGGATACGAGCTGATTTCTTATCCATAGTGTTACCTTAATTATTTCTTCTTAGCCTCTTTTGTACGTACAACTTCATCAGAATAACGTACACCCTTACCTTTATAAGGTTCAGGACGGCGATAAGCACGAATATCTGCAGCCACTTGGCCAATTACTTGTTTGTCTGCACCTTTTAAAACAATCTCTGTTTGGGTTGGACATTCAGCTGTAATACCTGCAGGTAATATATGCTCAACAGGGTGTGAAAAACCTAAACTCAAAGCAACAGCGTTGCCTTTCACTTGAGCTCTATAGCCAACACCCACCAATTGTAACTTCTTAGTGAAGCCTTCAGTAACACCGATAACCATCGCATTAACTAACGCACGAGCTGTACCCGATTGCGCATTAGCTTCAGCCATTCCCTCACGAGGAGAAAATGTCAATTCATTATTATCTTGTTTAACTTCAACTGAGTTATGAATAGTACGAGATAACTCACCATTCTTACCTTTAACTGTTAGTAGCTGACCATCAAGTTTTACCTCAACGCCGGCAGGGATACTAACAGGTGCTTTTGCAACACGAGACATTATCCTACCTCTCTATTAAGCTACGTAACAAATAACTTCACCGCCTAAACCCGCTTGACGAGCGGCACGGTCAGTCATTATACCTTTAGATGTAGAAATAACTGCAACACCTAATCCACCCATTACTTTTGGTAATTCATCTTTACGTTTATAAATACGTAAACCTGGGCGACTTACTCGTTGAATGCTTTCTACAACTGGTTTTCCTTGAAAATATTTTAACGTTATTTCCAACTCAGGCTTAGCGCCTTCTAATACTTTAACGCTGTCAATATAACCTTCTTCTGCTAAGACATTGGCAATTGCCACTTTTAGCTTGGATGAAGGCATACTGATCGCTACTTTATTTGCAGCTTGACCGTTACGAATACGAGTCAACATATCTGCAATAGGATCTTGCATACTCATAGTGCTTTTACTCCGATTCCAAAATTAAAGTGGTTCATTACCAACTTGCTTTCTTAAGACCAGGGACTTCGCCACGCATTGCTGCTTCACGAAGTTTAATACGGCTTAAGCCAAACTTACGTAGTACGCCGTGAGGACGACCAGTTTGACGGCAACGGTTACGTTGACGGCTAGGGCTTGAATCACGTGGTAATGTTTGCAATTTTAATACAGCATTCCAACGATCTTCGCCTGAAGAATTTTCATCAGAAATAATCTTCTTTAACTCTACACGTTTCGCATAGAATTTTTCAGCCAATTTTACGCGTTTTACATCGCGTGCTTTCATTGATTGTTTAGCCATTATAACCTGCCTTACTTACGGAATGGGAAATTAAAGGCAGCTAATAGAGCTTGACCTTCTTCATCGCTCTTCGCTGTAGTTGTGATTGTAATATCTAAACCACGAACTCTATCAACTTTATCATAGTCAATTTCAGGGAAGATGATTTGCTCACGCACACCCATACTGTAGTTACCGCGACCATCAAATGATTTTGCACTTAAACCGCGAAAATCACGAATACGTGGTACAGCAATTGTAATTAAACGTTCTAAGAACTCCCACATACGCTCACCACGTAGTGTCACTTTACAACCAATTGGATATCCTTGACGGATTTTAAAGCCTGCAACAGATTTGCGAGCTTTGGTTATTAAAGGTTTTTGACCGCTTATAGCTGTTAGATCTGCTACTGCATTATCTAATAGTTTTTTGTCGGTCAATGCTTCACCCACACCCATATTTAGGGTAATCTTTTCGATTCGTGGGACTTGCATGACAGATGAGTAGCTGAATTTAGATTTCAATTCATTCACTACTTGATCTCTGTAGTAATCATGCAGTTTCGCCATCGCATTACTCCAGTTTGTTAAATGATTTCATTATTAGATTTGAAGAAACGAACTTTTTTGCCGTCTTCAATTCTAAAACCTACACGGTCAGCTTTATTTGTTTTTGGGTTAAAGATAGCAACATTTGACGAATCAATTGGCGCTTCTTTTTTCACTAAACCACCTTCTTTTCCTAATGCAGGAACAGGTTTTTCATGTTTAGTAATAATGTTTACACCTTCAACAAGAACTTTACCGTTTGATAACACTTTCGTTACCTTACCACGTTTGCCTTTGCTTTTACCAGCAAGAACAATTACTTCATCATTTTGACGAATTTTTGCAGCCATTTCTCACTTCTCCCTTACAGTACTTCTGGTGCCAAAGAAATGATCTTCATAAACTTCTCTGAACGAAGCTCACGAGTCACAGGTCCAAAAATACGAGTACCGATTGGTTGCTCTGTATTATTGTTTAAGATAACACAAGCATTGCCATCGAAGCGAATGACTGATCCATCTGGGCGACGAACACCCTTTCTGGTGCGCACAACAACTGCTTTCAATACATCACCTTTTTTAACTTTACCACGAGGAATCGCTTCCTTTACAGTAATTTTGATGATGTCACCAATAGCAGCGTAACGACGGTGCGATCCACCGAGAACCTTGATACACATTACACTGCGAGCGCCTGAGTTATCAGCTACGTCGAGCATAGTCTGTTCTTGGATCATCTTAGTACTCCGCTAAAATTAATAACACCCTTTCGGGACGAACCTATTTACCTAATGTAAATAGATTGCGAATTATACCATTATTTATCTATATAGGGCAATAGCTTTATACTAGAATATTATTGGATAGCATAAACATGTAAAATTATTACCTCAAAGTTGCTTAAATAAATTCTTAAACACGTTTATATTTTCCGGTTTAGTAACTCATCATTTGCTTAAATATTAGATAGTTATAGTAAAATACCTTTATCTTCTGCAGAATCGAAACAACGCATAGCTGTAACAACATAAAATATGTACTTATAATTTACTAAATTTCTAATTAAAACTATCTGTTTTTTATTAGCGTTCTTCTAATTCAAATGGAGTTATTTTTAAACTTAATAAAGTATCTCCTATTTTAGCAATACTACATCAACAAATGTTTCGTCATAGGTTATTATATGTTTTAAATCTTCTTTATTCACTTTAATGCTATTCACTTCAGCTTTGATGTAATATCCAACATTAATAATATTCAATCTCAAAAGTATGACAAAATAAAAATAAAAATAAAAATAAAAATAAAAATAAAAATAAAAATAAAAATAAAAATAAAAATAAAAATAAAAATAAAAATAAACGTACTCTAAAATAAGGTTAATTACATTTAAAATCCATAAATGGTAATAAATCAGATTTTTGGCTACAATAACAGCTTTTATATCATAATTTACAACGTCTACAACAATAAATACTATCTCCTTATACAATATATCGGATATTTTCCCTTCATTTACTATCCTCATACTCCATAGTGAATCATTCATATAAAAAGTAAATAATGTATTCCATTAAAGTAATATCCTTTGTCGCTAAAGCACTAAAGATAAAATATTTTACTAGAATATGTAAATTCAATGCTGACTAAAGAATAATAAATATCTAGTATTCTTAATCAAAATCAATACTGCTAACATATAAGGCTATAGATTCGATATATTACATAAAAAAATAATTCCATAAATATTTTTCTAATAAAACTCATAATATAGAAAATATGCTTTATTATTAATGTATAAATTAGAGTAGAATCACACTTACTCAATGCTTTTATATAATTTATAACTAGGATTACTCAAACAATAACAAACAATTATTCTTCCACCTTTTGACAAACAAATAAGTCATTAATAAAGAATCATGTTTTTCTATTATCAATATTAATTTATTCTATTTCTATAATGGTCAACGACGTATTGATTTTCCTTATTCAAACAGTGCAGGATAATAGAATTGCCACAATCATCATGTATTCTAAAGATAATAGAAAAACATCAGATATAACAAAAACTCCTAATACCTCATCATTAGAAAATGTGGTATTTAAAATTGACTATGACCAGCAGTCTGGGCGTTCAAATGATGTGCTTACTGATGTTCCGTGAAGACGTTGAACTTACTGTAGTGAAGACATGGGGGAAGTACGCGGCATAAGTAGATTCCTTTACATTGCTTCAATGACTTCATAACTCGATCTAAGCCTTCTCAAGGCTCATCTATTTATGTGACATTATCAAGTACTAAACATGTGTTTTAGCATCAAATCCAAAAGGTGAATCAACCAATAACTATATGAAACTCAACAATCATACTGATTAATCAATGGACTAATCTTTATCTTTCAGATGCACGAGATCCTCAACGCATTGTTGAAATTGGAAATAGTCTTTATCCAACAAGAAATTACTAATACAAAAAACTCAGGTATACCTCCTTCCTTAGGATATAGGGAAGGAATGTTATTTGCTACCTTTGAAAATGACGGCAATATAGGTATTAAAAATTTAAGTGAATATATTCCACTAATAGATGAAAAAACAACAGACTGGAAATTAAAAGATAAAAGACCAGAGGTGATTGAAAAAATTAAAGTGTTACCACACTTAAATTAAGAACAAAAGACTGGCTCTCATAAAAAATACAGCGTTCAAATAACTATGCCATCGTTCAACCTAATGCACTAAATAGAGAAATACCGCAGGTCAAATAAAAAATGACTACATTGAATAATTAAATTTTTGACCAAGCCAGACCCGTTCTCCTTCCCTCTAAAATTCGCCTACTAAATAACACTCTCCAAGAAAGTAGTTCCTTAACATCAACTAATAATATAACCTTTCTTGATTATTTAGCCATACAATCATTAATGAACAATCTGGGTTATGTCGATTAAAATTAGATAAAAGATTGG
This sequence comes from Bisgaardia hudsonensis, assembly GCF_004345785.1. Taxonomy (GTDB): domain Bacteria; phylum Pseudomonadota; class Gammaproteobacteria; order Enterobacterales; family Pasteurellaceae; genus Bisgaardia; species Bisgaardia hudsonensis. The sequence continues at coordinate 57,774 of NZ_SLXI01000004.1, read as the reverse complement.
ATTTTTCAAAATACATAAATAGAGTAAAACAACTTCGTTCATATGATACTAATATTATTCATAGTAATTACAATACTCTATTTGTGGAATACTATTCTACATTAAAAAATGAAAAACAATATCCAACTACCACTTTAGAAGCTAATACCAAATTAACATCTAATACGAAAACGGGACTTTTTTAATACGACAAACAAAATACATATAATCACAAAACTATAGGGTTGAGAACAAAATACACCAATGAAAAAAAATTAATTATCCGTTTAAAAAAATGAAATATTAATACTTTATCGAATCGCAAAAAATATGGATGTTTATGTGAATCATGCAAGAATTTTTGATTTTTGATATAGATAATAAATTAACTATTAGTCCGTTTATAAATACTTAAATTTTACATTCTTTGCAGAACACAACTTGATTAAGATGCTATAATTAATCAATATATTACATTTAGCAATGTAATGGTGGCATTAATGTGAAATACAAACTTATGGATATTACATTAAAGATTCACTCAAGCATTACCCTAACAAAAGATAATTTGACGATATCCCAAACTAATTACAAGAAAAACCAGCATAAGGTAAAATCAAATCATATAGTGAACAGTTTAAATATTAGACTTAAAAACAATTTACTAATTCTCCTTCAATTGAAGTAAGAGTTCAATTGCAAAAATGTGGTTCCGTAGCTTCTAATATAAACATGAAGATTAACTTTGGCTATCTTTTCTAATCAATCATAACTAAAAAGGGATTATCAAAGAGCAAGCGGTTTCTAAGAATTGAATTGTTATTTCAACAAGGATTGATTTCGTTATTATATTGGATTCAGTCCCTTTAGTTTTAAAGTATCTACTGTATCGTAGTAGCGAGCATAATCATATTTTACTCGTTCCCCGTCTTCAATTTTAACAAAATTACGTTTATAAAAACATTTTATTTTTAATCCTCCAACAAGTCTTCATCACATCATATCCAATCAAAGATAGAAATAATAAATTTTACGTCCTACTATTTTACTTTAAACTTAGGAATATCGACTACTCATTTAGGGAACTGTTCCATTGCTCTAACATCCTATTAGATAAAGTTTTTTTCAACCTTACAATCTCTAACTTTATAATACTCAAATTTCCTTTTTCAAGTGAACTGCTCAACTCATTAATTAAATTAATGTTGTATTCGTTTTACCTCTTTAAACAAAGCTGCTACTCAATGAAAACTATAATTTCCATCTTGTTTTAATTTATCGAACTTATTACTTTCTTTGTGCTTCTTTATCTACTTTGAATTTAAAACAATAAAAGAATATACAACAAGACGAGCTAGCCATCCCAAGTTAAATGCTCAGGGAATAATCTGCTTTTCAAAAATCGAATTCCGTCTTTCTCCTTATCGCTTTCAATTGAAATTCTTTCAACTTTATTTAAACCAGCGCCCTCCGCACATAAATTTAATAATTTAAGTTCTCTCACTTCTATATGATTAGTCAATTTTAGAGATATTTTAACATATTTGATTCACTCTTCGACGAGCATTAGATTGAAGTAATAGTCCATTTATGCCTTCTCTATCAAAGAGATTAAACTATTTTTTATTAAAATAAACACAATACGTTTTCTTGATATATGAGACAACAAGCAGTAAAAAAGGCGATATAGAAACCTTACTCAACCAAAATCAGAGCCCCAAATATTAAAAATCACTTTGATGAAAAAATTGAAAAATCAGTGATAAAATTCCCATTAAATCATCTCTCTTATAGACAAGTAAAATTAAATAATTAGCTGTGTAAACAAGAGATATTAGTATTAGATATAATGTTTTTTCTATTTGGCTACGTCATAATCTTGCTAACTTTAAATAACGTTTAGTAACCCTAACAAAGAAATGACAGAGAAAAGGACTATCTTAACAGAACAACAAACTCGAGATCTAAAACTTAAGTAAAGAAAACAATATTACTAATAGTGCAATTAATACGGTATCCCTACCACGAACACAGGATACTTTCTATGTAAGTATCCAAGAAGAAGTAAAATAGATTCATACTAACCTAGACAAATAACAAACTTACTTAGATTGGTAGTTAATCTATCGTAACTATCATTGAATCCTTCAAGGAAAAATTGATGTTAAAGAACACTGATAGATATATTACTTGATAGAAAACAAATTTGAGCATAGAGTAACCTATGCTCAATAATCCGACATGCTCCTGTTTTAAATGAAAGCCTGTCAGATTAAGATTGCTCCTCTACATCTTAATTAATTATAATACATCAATACAGTTTAAGTCTTGGAACGATTTTTCTAAACGCTTAGACATAGACTCTTCTGATTTACGTAACCAAACACGTGGATCATAGAATTTTTTATTTGGTGAATCAGGACCTTCAGGGTTACCTAATTGACCTTGAAGATAAGCTTCATTAGCTTTATAGAAGTTTAAAATACCTTCCCATGCAGCCCATTGCGTATCAGTATCAATATTCATTTTCACTGCACCATAGCTAATTGCTTCGCGAATTTCTTCTGTTGAAGAACCAGAACCACCGTGGAATACAAAGTCTAATGATTTAGCTGGAAGATTACGTTCTTTAGACACAAACTCTTGTGAAGCACCTAAAATTGATGGTTTTAATTTTACATTACCCGGTTTATAAACACCATGTACGTTACCAAATGCAGCAGCAATAGTGAAGCGAGGGCTTACTGGATTTAACTGGTCATACACATAAAGTACATCTTCTGGTTGAGTATATAATTTAGATTCATCAACATCTGAGTTATCTACACCATCTTCTTCACCACCAGTGATACCAATTTCAATCTCTAATGTCATACCAATTTTTGACATACGAGCTAAATATTCACGACAAATTGCCATATTTTCTTGCATTGGCTCTTCGGAAAGATCAAGCATATGAGATGAGAATAAAGGACGACCAGTTTCAGCAAAATGTTTTTCACCTGCTTCTAATAATCCATCAATCCAAGGCAATAATTTCTTAGCCGCGTGGTCAGTATGAAGAATTACAGGCACACCATATTCTTCGGCTAATGTGTGGACGTGTTTTGCACCAGCGATGGCACCTAAAACATCAGGGCGAATACCACTTGTTGGTTTAATTCCTTTACCTGCATAGAATTGTGAACCACCATTTGAAAATTGAACAATTACTGGTGAGTTTACACGAGCAGCTGTTTCCAATACGGTATTTACACTATCAGTACCAACACAGTTTACCGCAGGAATTGCGAAGTTATTTGCTTTTGCATAAGCAAAAACTTTTTGAATATCATCTCCATATAGAACGCCTGGTTTTACGATGTCTAATAATTTTGCCATTTTTAATTTCCTATTTGTTGTTTAAACAATATATTAAGTACGAATTTTTCGTCCTTACATAATTCATTAATTATCCGTTAGCACGTTTCTCTAAAATTTCTACGGCTGGCAATACTTTGCCTTCAACAAACTCTAAGAATGCTCCACCGCCTGTTGAAATATAAGAAATTTTATCTTTGATACCAAATAGATCAATTGCAGCTAATGTATCGCCACCACCTGCAATAGAGAATGCACCATTCGCTGTTGCTTCCGCAATAGCATTGGCCACAATTTCAGTCCCTTTGCGGAAATTAGGGAACTCAAATACACCAACTGGTCCATTCCAAAGAATCGTTTTTGAATTACGAATAATCTCTGCCAATTCTTCTGCTGATTTATCCCCAATATCAAAAATAGATTCATCTGCTTGAACCTCTGAAACCGCTTTTTCAGTAGCAACTGCAGTTTCACTAAATTCAAGACCAACTCGAACATCTACTGGAACTGGAATATTCGTTACTTTAGACAAGCGTTGTGCTTCAGGAATTAAATCAGCTTCATAAAGCGACTTACCTACATTATGTCCCTGTGAAGCGACAAAAGTATTTGCAATTCCACCTCCAACAATTAATAAATCAGCAATTTTAGAAAGGGAATCCAATACAGTTAATTTAGTTGAAACCTTTGAACCACCAACGATTGCAAGCATTGGGCGTTGTGGCTCTTTTAATGCTTTACCTAATGCATCAAGTTCAGCTGCCAATAAAGGACCTGCACAAGCAATAGGAGCATATTCTGCAACCCCATGGGTTGAACCTTGTGCACGGTGAGCAGTACCAAAGGCATCCATTACAAACACATCGCAAAGTGCTGCATATTTTTTAGCTAATTCAGGATCATTTTTCTTTTCGCCTTTATTCACGCGAACATTTTCAAGTACCACAATTTCACCTTGATTAACCTCAACACCTTCAAGGTAATCACGTACTAAACGGACAGGGACATCTAACACTTCATTTAAATAATCAACAACAGGTTGTAACGAATCTTTTTCTTCAAATACCCCTTCTGTTGGACGCCCTAAATGAGAGGTGACCATTACTTTAGCCCCTTTCTCTAAAGCTAATTTTAATGTTGGAATAGTTGCACGAATACGTGCATCTGATGTAACCGTACCATCTTTTATTGGCACATTAAGATCTGCACGAATAAAAACACGTTTACCTGTTAAATCTAAGTCGGCCATTTTGATTACTGACATAATTTACCCTCTATTATTAATATATTAGTTAAAATCCTATAAATATAGTTGCATTATACTCATATATCATTATGTTGTAACTGGTTTAGATCAATTTCTATTTACAAATATTCCATCGATAAACTTATTCATTTACCAAAATCACTACACAAATCTATAATATTATATTAACGAGCGGGACAATCCATTACCTTCCAGTCTAACCCATAACAAATAAACAACTCATTGTGGCTCGCACCTAAATGATGATTTTTTAATTGAGGATTATTTTTCTTTAACCAAGAAAAAAGTGCATTACGAGAACCTAAATCTTCTGCTGGTAACACTAAAGTGCGGTATAATTCACGCTGTTTTTCAAAATATTGCTCTGCTTTCTCAAATGCACAAGCACCATGTTTCTCCCATTCCCCTTGTAACAAATTAGGACTTGGACTTTCAGATAAATATTTTTTCATAATATTGGCATCAACCATTGGCAAATCCCCCTGACAAAAGCGAGGATGCTCAGATACACTTTTTGCAAATTGATTCTGTGGCCATAAACCATGAATAATCCAACCAAAGTGTTTACCTTGTCCACATTGAGCCTCTAAAGAATTAGGTAAATTATTTCCAAAACGTTTTATTTGTGATTCACAAAAACCAGGAGACCAAGAAAGTGCCAAAGTATAATAATGCGTTTCTCCCGCTTTATTCTGACCAATAGGATCATTACGCATATTATAATCATAGTTACCAACTAAATCTTGACTAACTTGTTTAGGCATGGATTGAATATTACTATGCTGAGAGGTATTCTTAGACTCTTTTTTGGAAGACGTATTATTATCAGAAAGGTATTGCCATCCCATAAAACCAAGCAAGATAATCATTGATAATACGCTTGATAACGTAAATTTATTTTTTTTCATAGTAATCCTATTTTATTTTCTTATTTGATTTTAAATAAGTATTCTTTATAATCTCCGATTTCATATAATAATCAGAGGTAAATTATGGCACTTTTAATTACAGATAAATGTACAAATTGCGATATGTGCCTACCTGAATGTCCGAATGATGCCATCTCAATTGGTGATGAAATTTATGTTATCGATCCTATTCTTTGCACAGAATGTATCGGTCATTATGATACACCCACTTGCCAAAAAGTTTGCCCAATAAGTAATTGTATAAAACAAGATCCTTTGCATATTGAAACAGAAGAGCAATTATGGGAACGCTTTGTATTAATTCATCATCCAGACCAGCTCTAACAACATCTATTAACACTATAATAAAAAGCAAGTCTAACTTTCTAATGACCATTTCGATAATAAAACACCTGCAGCCACTGAAATATTTAGCCCGTGCTTTAATGGATTAGCATAAGATAAATGTACCCTATCATCTCCTTTTTTAAACAGACTATCCGTAGATATCTCACTCAAAATAAAAACAACTTTTGATTTTAAGGATAATTTATCAAAAGAGCTCACAGATTTATCTGTTGTTAAATGAATAACTTGATAACCTAAAGAACGTAATTTTTCTAGTGCTGTTTCAGTATTTACTATCTGTAATGGATGAATATATTCCATTCCGCCTTCTGCAACCCTCATTGCCGACGCTGAATTCAATAATTCAACATCATCAATAATAACACCACTTATTCCATAAAAGGCACAAGTACGCATAATACCGCCAATATTATGAGAATTACGGACGCCCTCAAGTAAAAGCAAACAATTTTTTTTACGAGGAATATCTAAATAACCATCTAATGTAAAAGGGTGGCGTTTTTTCACTAACATACAAATACCACCATGATGGGTCGTTCCACTGACTAAATTTAATTCTTGAGAATCAACCACATGATAAGCTTTTTTATTGGTCGCAAGATAACTAAACATATCACCAATACGATGAGCCATTTCTACGGTAGCCCAAACTCGCACGATACTTTCTGGACGCTTTTGAAATAATGTTAAACAAGCATTCTCGCCATATACTTTCATCTCTTCTGAGCGATTTTTCTTAATTTTTTCTGGAGCCCGAGGTGATAAAGGTCCAGTCTTTTTAACATAAGATTGATTATTATCACTATGACTTTTAACTATAACCTTAACTCGTCCCGTTCCACTTGCATTTTCCATTAAGCTCTCTGTAACTTGTAATTCCTTTTTCACTGGTTGATATTTTTGAGAGTTTTGATCGGATTTATAAGTATTTCTACGTTTATTAGACGGTGTTGCTGATGAAAAATTTCTATGATTTTCTTTTTGAGATTGCTCAGAAAAATGCGATCTTTTTGGAGATTGTTTATCCCCGACAGAACGCTCATTAAAAGATTTTTGATTATCTGTTTTTTGAAAACTTGTCTTTTTTGTATTCATTTTATAGCCATTTATATGTGTATAAGTAATAAAATAGCGGAAAAATAACCGCTCTTTATTAAAAGTTACACGCATTATAACGAAAATACACCTTTTTTCTACCAAGTTACGGGGTAAATATTGTAAACTACTACAATAATGGCTCTTGTAGAGTAAAAATATAGAGAACAAACTATGTCTATTGAGAAAAACACACAAGCACAGCAATTTTTAAAAAGTTTGCCATATTTTCCATTACAAGCTAAGCAAATAGAATTCATTTGCACTTCAACAGGCTTTAAAAAACAAATTATTGAATTGATTCGCCAAGCAAAATCTCGTATTTATATGACTCTTCTCTATTGGCAAAATGATGAAGCTGGTCAAGAAATTTTAGATGAGATATATCATGCAAAAATAAACACGCCTTCTCTCGATGTAAAAATATTTGTTGATTGGCATCGAGCACAACGTAATTTATTGGGTGCAGAAAAAAACGCTGAAACTAATGCAGATTGGTATTATGAACAACGTAACAAATTGAATGAATTGAGTGGTGAAAATATCTTTTTTGGTGTACCTATTAATACCAGGGAAATATTTGGAGTATTACATATTAAAGGTTTTGTATTTGATGATACTGTACTTTACAGTGGCGCAAGTATCAACAATGTCTATTTAAATCAAAACAATAAATATCGTTTTGATCGCTATCATAAAATTACCCATCCCGCCCTTGCTGAAAGTATGAGTAACTTTATTATTGAGTACTTATTTAACTCAGATGTTGTGCGACCATTAGATAATCAAATCAGAACTAAGACCAAAGAAATACGTTCAAATATTCGTGCATTTCGTAAATATTTAGCGAATAATGCAACCTATTCTGTTAATAATGCAATAACAGAAAAAGAACAACTAAGCATTTCACCATTGTTTGGTTTATCTAATAAAAATAATCAATTAAACACAGTCATAGAGAATTTGTTCGACTCTGTTCAAGAAAAACTTACAATTTGTACTCCTTATTTTAATTTTCCAAATAAATTGCAACAAAGTCTTGCTAACCTACTTGAATCAGGAAAAAAAGTAGAAATTATTGTTGGAGATAAAATAGCTAATGATTTTTATGTTTCGCCTTCTGAACCTTTTAAAATGGCAAGTGCCTTACCTTATTTATATGAAAGTAATTTACGTGCATTTAGTGAAAAATTTGATGCACAGATAAAACAACAACAATTAATAATTAGAACTTGGAAAGATGTAGATAATACTTATCACTTAAAAGGTGTGTGGGTTGATAACCATTATATATTACTCACAGGAAATAATCTTAATCCTCGAGCATGGCGACTAGATGCAGAAAATGGTTTATTCATTTATGATCCAAAACAAGAATTATTACAACCTGTCAACGAAGAGCTAGAAGCTATTCGGAAAAATACGGTTATTTTAGGTTGTTATACCGAAATAGAAGAATTATCACAATACCCAGAACCAGTTCAAAAATTATTGAAGAAATTTTCAAGATTAAAAGCCGATAAATTGGTAAAAATGATTTTGTAATAAAATAATAGAATAAACTTTAATTACTCAAAAATGAAAATCGAAGTTTGTATCGACAACATAGAGTCTTTATTCATTGCTCAACAAGCAGGAGCAGATCGTATTGAGCTTTGTGGTTCATTAGCGCTGGGTGGTGTTACCCCACCTTATTCACTCATTGAAAGTGCGGTCAAAAATTCCACTATTCCGATTAACCTAATGATTCGTCCTCGAGCTGGAGATTTTCTATTTAATCAATATGAAATAGATATGATGATTGCAGACATACAAATGGGCAAATCTTTAGGTGTAAGCGGAGTAGTAATTGGTACATTAACAAAAAATGCCGAAATAGATCTTGCTATATTAGAAAAGCTTATTGATTCTGCGTATAATCTAGACATCACCTTTCATCGAGCCTTTGATCTTTGTAAAAATCCCCATGTTGCATTAGAACAATTAATTCAATCAAGTTGTAAACGAATACTTACATCAGGACAAGCAAACAACGCCTATTCAGGTAGAGAAATGATTACTGCTCTTGTAAAACAAGCCGATAACCGTATTAGTATTATGGCAGGAGCAGGAATAAATATTAAAAATGCCCAATCTCTAGCTGTAGCAACAAACGTTCAAGAACTCCACCTTTCCGGCACGACTTATCGAAAGAGTTTAATGAAATGGCAATCTAATGCCGTAATGGGAAAAAATCAACATCAGGATCAACAAATAAACATCACCGATTTCAATAAAATTCAGCAAATAGTTCAATTATTTACACCGCACTTTTAGCACTTCTTATAAAAATCTATTACAATAGTAAAAATTCTTGTTAATAAAAGGGATAGATTATGATTATTGTAACAGGTGGTGCGGGATTTATTGGTAGTAATATTATTAAAGCACTTAATGAAATCGGTCGTAAAGATATTTTGGTAGTAGATAATCTAAAAGATGGAACTAAATTCATTAACCTAGTCGATCTTGATATTGCGGATTATTGTGACAAAGAAGATTTTATTGCCTCTATCGTAGCGGGTGATGATTTTGGGAAAATTGAAGCAATTTTCCACGAAGGCGCTTGTTCCGCAACAACAGAATGGGACGGTAAATATATTATGCATAACAACTATGAATATTCAAAAGAGTTATTGCACTATTGCTTAGATCGTCAAATTCCGTTTTTCTATGCCTCCTCTGCGGCGACCTATGGTGATAAAACAGAATTTGTGGAAGAACGTCAATTTGAAGGTCCGCTCAATGTTTATGGCTATTCCAAATTCTTATTTGATGAATATGTTCGCAAACTTTTACCAGAGGCACAATCCCCTATTTGTGGCTTTAAATATTTCAATGTATATGGGCCTCGTGAACAACATAAAGGAAGTATGGCAAGTGTTGCATTTCACTTAAATAACCAAATTCTAAAAGGTGAAAATCCTAAATTATTTGCTGGCAGTGAGCATTTTTTACGTGATTTTGTGTATGTGGGAGATGTAGCAAAAGTAAATATTTGGTGCTGGCAACAAGGCATTTCAGGCATCTATAACTGTGGTACAGGTAACGCTGAAAGTTTTGAAGAAGTAGCTAAAGCCGTATTGAAATATCATGGCAAAGGCGAAATTGAAACGATTCCATTCCCAGAACATTTAAAAAGTCGTTATCAGGAATATACTCAAGCCAACTTAACTAAATTGCGAGAAACTGGTTACAACGAACCTTTTAAAACCGTTGCAGAAGGTGTGGCTGAATATATGGTATGGTTAAATAAGAAATAAAGACACACAATAAAGCCATACTCATCGTAGTATGGCTTTATTATTTAAGTAAGACTTTCATTCTAAATCTTTTTAAAATTTAAAAACTTTGTATCCTTTCTTTTAGTGCGCTCTAAATTTTTATAAATTTATTCTTTTGGTAATCTTAAAAAAGAAATAACCAACCCGCCCCAAATAATAGTCAATGCAATTGACATCATAATGATTGCGCTAGTACTCATTATTTTTCTCCTTTATTAGCTGAATCTAAATACTTCCAAGGTAATCTTGATAACAGAAAAGCAATAACTAAAATACCAATAGCCATTCCCCACCCAAATGTATTTACAAACCAAGTAGGATAACCACCGTAACCTTCCGTCACGACTTTATGAACTTCCGTAAATAGCATATAAACAAGAACAATCGGTGTAACCGCACCAACAAGAACTCGCCATACCATTCCTAATTTAACAGAAGAAGTTTCATTGACGTGATCAGCTAATTTTGATAAAGACTCACTTAGTAAAATCGCATAAATTACAAATAATCCAACAGCAACAATACCAAAACTATTAACAAATTTATCCAATACATCAAGTACAGGTAGCCCAGTTGTTGTACCAAATAAAAGAATAGAAATAATTGCCATAGGAATACAAGTAAGAGCCGTAGCAACTTGACGTCTTATTCTTAATTTATCCTGTATTGAAGCAATAATAACCTCTAAGATCGACATTAATGAAGTAATACCAGCGAATAGCAATGATCCAAAAAATAAAATACCAACAAGTGCCCCGAAAGGTGCTTGATCAATAATTGCAGGGAAAGCGATAAACGCTAATCCAATACCAGACGTTGCAACTTCGCTGACCTCTTTGCCACCAGCTGTCGCCATAAAACCTAATGCGGCAAACACACCAATACCCGCAAGTAATTCAAAACTACTGTTTGCAAAACCAACTACCAATCCAGAACCAGTCAAATCACTATCTTTCTTTAAGTAGGATGAATAGGTGATCATAATTCCAAAGCAAATAGATAATGAGAAGAAAATCTGTCCATAAGCTGCAACCCAAACTGTCGGCTCTAATAATTTAGACCAATCTGGTGTAAACAATGCATCTAAGCCTTTTGCCGCACCAGGTAAAAATAATGCACTAATCACCAAGATAATAAACATTATTGTAAGTAAAGGCATAAAAAATGTCGCAGACTTACCAATTCCCTTTTGCACACCTAACGCAAGAATAACAAGTATAAATGCCCAAACACCGATCAATGGACCAACTATGTTACCAACAAAATCAAATCCTACTGAAGCACCTTCAGCCATTTGTAAAAAATCTTTAAAGAAGAAACTTGCAGGATCCGCTCCCCAAGCACTATTAAATGAAAAATAAGTATAAGATGCAGCCCAACCTAAAATAACCGCATAATATATAGCAATAATGATATTAATCATCACTTGCCACCAACCAAATGTTTCAAACCCTTTAGATAATTTGCGAAAAGCTAACGGAGGAGCTGCACGATATTTATGCCCAATGGCATAATCTAAAAATAACAGGGGAATACCAGCTGTTAAAAGTGCAATAAGATAAGGGAAAATAAATGCACCACCACCATTTTCATAAGTAATATAGGGAAAACGCCAAATATTCCCTAAACCCACTGCCGATCCTATGGCAGCAAAAATAAACGCTTTTCTACCAGAAAAGGTTTCTCGTTTATTTTTTATAGACTGTTTCATTGTGTTTACCTTTTGTTATAAATTTAAAGAGATTTAAAAATAACAAAAAACATAACTAACAGTCAATAGATGAAAAATCTAATAATTAGTATTAAATTAAAAATAAAAAGATAATAAATCCATATATAAAACAAAAAACAGAATTAAGCTTCAAAAACATAACCAAAATAACATTTATCACTATGATATCAAATAAACTTAATATTAAAAATATTTTACAAAAATGTAATATTTATACAAAAAAGCTATACCTTGAATATTCAAGATATAGCTTTTAATTCCGTCAGAAACAAAATTTACTTTTGCTCTAATAATATTTTGCTATCTTCAGCTAATTTAGGCGTACTATCTAATAATAAATCAACCTCTTGATCTTTAGCAAACATCGCTAATTTTACGCTTTCAAGACGAGTTTGTTGTGCCAGCTCTAGCTCACCATTTTTCTCGAATGCATAAATTGCCATTGTCGTATCATTACTTTGTAAACATTCTTTATTCGCAAGTACCTTCTTAAATAATTCACTCGCTTTTTCAAAATTACCTTTACGAATATATAAATAACCCAATGCACGATAAATACAACAACATTTACCATCATCATTTTTGACGCGTTTTTCTAATAATTTTAATAATTTCTTATTATCAGAGGCCTGCAGTCTCGTTAGTTGTAAGCATAAATCATTTTCAAGCTCACTACCTTTTTCTACTTTTTTCAAGGTTTCAATAACCAAGTCATAAGCACTATCATGGTCATCACTATCAATTAAACGACGAATCATACCAATTTTTACATACAAATCATTACGACGTTGACGAGGCTGATCTCCCCACCATTTTAATAATCCGTCTACGCCTTCTTCATTCATTTTTTCATCTAATAGCCCATCTTCCACTTGGCGTTGAAGAGTACTAAAATCTTGCGATGTATATAATCCTGATTTCTCAATACGATCTAGAATATCATCCAATGCTTGGTAAGCATGAGATTTGAGATAAATTTTGACTGCAAGCTTTAAAACTTCCTTATTCCGACTTGTCATTACTAACAAACTGTCAACGGCACTACGTGCGGCAGGTAATTTATTTTGTGCCAACAAGATTCTTGTACGAGCAATTTCAACAATTAAACTATCTTCTCCAGCAATTTCAGTCGCCTCAATTAAATAGCGATTGGCTGATAATTCATCACCTTGCTTTTGAGCAGCCGTTGCCGCTTTAATTAGATTAAGAACTGGCTCATTAGAATGTTTAGCACTCTTACCGATCAGTTTTTCTGCCTTTGAATAATCACCCTCATCCATTTTCATCAAACCTTGTAATGTCTGACGCTGAGCTTTCTCTCTTTTACGTTTTGAGAACCAAGTATAACTATTGCGACTTGCTCGTAGAAAACGAGTAATAATCCATTCAATACCATAGACTACAGCCATCAAACAAACAAAAATAACTACCAGCATAGTAATTGACAATTCATATCTATACCCAGCAGTTTCGATTAAAACATAACCTTGTTTACCAGACAAATAAGGTCCTGCGACTAAGCCAGCAAGTAACACTAGCATTAAAAATAGCACTCTTAACATACTCTATTTCTCCTATTGCTGTGTTTCATTTACTGTTTTAGGCGATATTTCAGAATTTTTTATAGTTTCAGATTCTTTTTTTAAGATCTCTGAGTTTTTCTCTGACAATAACTTATCTACTTTAATCTCAGGCTTATAAATTCCCTTTGATGATTTTCCAGACAATTTTTCCAAAACCGATAAACTGGTTAACTCTGTAGGTAAATCAACATAAATACTTTGTTCTGTAAGTTCATCAATTTCCTTTAAAAATACCTGTGTTGCTTCAGAATTAGTGTCAAAATAACTTCTTACCCAAGTTGCAACAAGATTTAGTGACTGCTTATATAAATCATTTTGTTGTCTAGGAATTGCCATAATTGCAATCTGTAAACGTAAACGAATATTTTCTCTTAAATAAATTTCTTGATTTGGAGCTAAAAGCTCTTTTACATCAGCATTCTTAGGCGTAATTCGAATAAAATGATTGAGGAATGAAGTCGCTGCTTTTGTCGCATTTTCTTTCCAATCATCAATAGATTCACTTATCTTACCATTATCTTCCGTTGAAAAATCTGTATTTAATATCACTAAATTATCAACTGCGTTAGCCAACTCTGATAAACGTTGCATTAACGCATTTTCATCAACAGAATTAATTGAAAGTAACTGTTTAATATCATCATTAATTGCTTTACGAACAGATATCATTTCTGGGTTAGATGATTTAGCTAATACTTTATCCGCTTCTTTTAATGAAGCTACGGAAGTATCAATATCATTATCTAATGCTAATTTTTGTAATGCGTGATTTAACAAAGAAACACTTTCAGATAATAAAATATCATTCGATTGTGTTGCAGCTTGAGCACCTGCTCCCAGCTGATTCAATTTAACTTGTAACGCTGAAATCGCTTGTTCTTTAACTGAAATATCTTTTTCTAAAAAAGAAATTTTTTCATTATTTTTATTTAAAATATCAGAAAGTGCGGTTAATTTAGAGGTAATATTTGCATAATCAGTGCTTGAATTTGATTGCGTAACGACATTTGTTTTATTTTGTATTTGTTGCTCAAGTTGTGTAAATTTACTTTGAAATTCAGCAATTTGTTTCTGTCCGCAGTAATAACCAACACCACCAATACCTAAAGCAATTAAAATAGCTAATATTGCCAGTGCTGTACCGCCTTTTTTAACAACAATCTTTTCTTCTGTTTTTTCTACAGATTTATCCATATTATCAGCTACCATATCTTTCTCATTGATGTCTTTTTCCTCCTTTGAACTCATTTGTTCTGAAGGATTTAAGGTTTCTTTCAGTTCCTCTGCACCTTTAATCTCTTTCTTGATATTTTCCACGTTAGGTTTTTCCTTGTTATTAATTACATTCTCTACATCAGAATGAATCACTCGCTTATTTTTTATTGACTGTGATTTTTTTGTCTGGTGATAATTTTTTTTCAATTTATTAGACTCACTTTCCGAATTTTTTGAAGGGAGTACATTATTCTCAACCATAATAATTGTTCCTTATGTTAATATTAATATAATAATTGCAATGTATGTAATAATGTCGAATTATCTGATTTATTAGAAATCACAGTGTCATTCCAACCATTACATTTAGCAACAGATGCAATTCTCTCACTTACAGTGATTAGTTGACAGTTTTTTAGCCAAAAATTTTCCTGTTCAAAAACAAAATACATCAAACAATTCAATGCTTCTAAGCTTGTAACTACTATTTTATCAATACCTGAACGTTGATATAAACTGATTTTTTCTCTATCATAATGAATAGGAATCCTTTGATAGCACTCAACAAAATTTACATTCGCTCCACGTAATTCGGCTTGCTCAGCAAATAAATCACGCCCACCATTTCCTCTAAGCACAAGTATATTTTTGTTCTCTATCTCCTGCATAGCTTGCATAGCCAACAAACCTTCAGTATTTTCTTCTAAAATTGGATATTGTACTTTTTGTGATATTTGTGAAGAAAAATACTCTGCTGTTCTATGCCCTACTGCAAAATAGTTGAGATCGGCTCGCCAAAGAAATCCTGTATTTCTTAATGCCATAGCAGCATACTGAACGGCATTTTTTGATACGGCGAAAACACAATCTGCAGAATCAAGTGCATTAAGTTGTAAAGGAAGACTATTTAGCTCTCGACCAGACTCAATGGAAAACAATGGTAGATGAATCGCAACAATGCCAATCTCATTTAACATATTAACCAACTGAATCCCTCGTTCATCGGGGCGAGTGACCAAAACTGTCATCAATAATAACCTTCTATGAATGATAAATTTCTCTTAAAATTTTATCTGCACCTTGCTCTAACAAACCTTTTGCAAGCTGAATTCCTAAATTTTCAGCATTAGAAACCGTACTTTTGCCTTCAACCTTAATAATATGCGAACCATCTAATTCCCCTACCAAAGCTCTCATATAAAGCTGATCATTTTCCTGAATCGCATATCCAGCTATGGGGACTTGGCAACCACCTTGTAAAAAATTATTCATTGCTCTCTCAGCAACAACACAATTTGTTGTTTCTTCATCAGATAAAGGGGCAAGTAGTGATTTAACTCTCAAATCATTTACCCTACATTCTATACCAATAGCACCTTGCCCAACGGCTGGCAATGAGATATCCACATCAATAAAAGAGGCAATTCTTGACTTTAATCCTAAACGGATCAGCCCTGCTCCAGCCAAAATGATAGCATCATAATCCCCACTATCTAATTTATTTAACCGAGTTCCTACGTTGCCACGTAAAGAGCGAATATCTAAATCTGGACGTAAATTTTTAAGCTGACACTGACGGCGTAAACTTGAAGTTCCTACAACACTACCTTGAGGTAATTCATCTAATGATCGGTATGAATTAGAAACAAATGCATCTCGAGGATCTTCTCGTTGACAAATAACTGATAGCTCCAACCCATCGGGAAAAACCATTGGAACATCTTTCATTGAATGAACGGCAATATCTGCTGTATGATTAAGTAAAGCCGTTTCTAGCTCTTTAACAAACAAACCTTTTCCACCTATTTTGGCTAAAGGAGTATCGAGAATAACATCTCCTTTTGTTACCATTGGAATTAGCTCAATAAGTAAATTAGGGTACAAATCTTGTAAGCGTTGTTTAATATAATTAGCCTGCCACAAAGCCAGTGGACTTTGGCGTGTTGCTATTTTTAAGGTATGTTTATTTTCCATAAAATAAGTATCTCTATTGTAACTGAGAGTTATCCTAACATTGTTAATTAAAAAAGTCAGTTTTCATTTAAAATTTTCACGTTTTTTTTGATTTATAATACTTCAAATGATAGAGTAATTGAGGTTAATTTTAGGTTGGAATATAGTTTGAAAAATAATCTAGACAATGCAAAAAAAAATGTAGAATACTTGGATAGATTACGCTTTAATCGTGCGATATCAAGTTCTTCTAAAGAGTTTCAACAAGTACTACAACTTATCACTTTATTACTACATATTAATCACCCATCTCTTGATGGCTATGTGGAAAATGTACCTTGTGGTATCGACAAGTTTCAACTGTCTATTTACCAACAGAAGTATCTACAAAATAATCTACCTGTAGATGTCTATTCGGAAATTCTACATAAACTAAATAGTAAACAAAAAAAGCCAACTATTTTAGGCGTTTATATTATGGGTAGTGTAGCTTCAATTAGCCAAACCCCTAGTTCTGATCTAGATATTTGGATATGTCATCCAAATAATTTATCTATAGCAAAGAAAAAGTTACTTTCTCAAAAAATGATGTTGCTACAAAAATGGGCAAATAATCTTGGTGTAGATATAACCCTTTACCTAATGACGCAACAACATTTTAAAAATTTTCGTAATACCGAGCCATTAACTATTAACAATAGTGGTTCTGCACAACATATGTTATTACTGGATGAATTCTATCGTTCTGCTATCCGTATCGCAGGTAAACCACTATTATGGCTACATCTAGATGTCGAAAATGAACAAGAATATGAACAAAGTGTTCAACAGCTCGTTGATAACAAGGTAATAAACTTAAATGATTGGGTGGATTTTGGGGGATTAGGTGCTTTTTCTGCTAACGAATATTTTGGCGCTAGCCTCTGGCAACTCTATAAAGGGATCGATGCACCTTACAAATCGGTTTTAAAAATTTTACTATTAGAAACCTATTCTTCGGAATATCCTAGAACCCATTTAATTGCTAAGGAATTTAAACAAAAATTACTACATAATAAATTCGACTTTCATTTTGATCCTTATCTCACTATGTTAGACAGGGTAAGTCAATACTTAACAAGTCTTAATGAAAAGAAACGATTAGATTTTATTAGACGTTGCTTCTATATGAAGGCAAATGAATTTGTAGAAAATACGGAAATAGAGCTAAAGTTAAATTGGCGATTTAACTATTTAAAAAAACTGACAAAAGAATGGGAATGGTCAGAAAAAACGATAGCTAATCTTAATCAACATAAACATTGGAAAATAAAGAAAGCGAAAGAAAGCCATAATAATTTAATCCAATATTTAATGTTTAGCTACCGTAATTTAATGTACTTTGCACGTAAACATAAACTAGATGCAAATATTGTCCCTCAAGATATATCCATATTGACTCGAAAGCTCTATACATCTTTTGAGGATCTTCCTGGAAAAGTTACTCTTCTAAATCAAGCCCTAGCAAGTGATTTATCCGAAGAACACCTTACCTTTATTGAAGTTCAAAATCATAAATCTTGTAAAGCGGGGTGGTATCTCATTAATCAGCAGCCTAATATTCAAGGTTTCCACCAACGACGTTATACCGAATATAGCGAAAATCTTAATAAGTTGGTCAATTGGGCTTATTTTAATGGATTACTAACTTCTCGTACTAATCTACACATTTCGAGCCAAACTGTCTCTTTGGAAAAATTGCGTCACTTTGTTGCAGACTTACGCTTATCCTTTCCTCTTCGTCGAATTTCAACATCTAATGAAGAACTCAATCAACAATGTGAGATTAAAAATCTTTCAGTTATTGTTAATTTAACGAAAGATCCAACTCAATATTTACAACAACCAAAATCAAATATTTTTGCAAGTGACCTATTTAGCTTTGGTCCAACAGAAGAAAGCCTTGTAGGAAGTATTGATTTAACATATCGTAATGTTTGGAATGAAATAAGAACTTTACACTTTGAAGGTGAAAATGCAATTCTTTTGGCATTAAAAGTGCTTTCTAACAAAATTTATCGTGGTTCCAAACGGCTCGAAACAGTGAATGTATTCTGCTACAGTCAATATTACCAAAATACACTACGCAACATTGTTTCTGCTTTAGTAAACAAGTGTATTAATATTCAGATAGGTACAGTAGATATACCTAAAAACAATTTATTACGTGTAGCTGGTAAAAACTGGCAATTTTTCTTTGAAGATAGAGGAATAAGCTTACAAGAAATTCATACTGTTCCTAATAAGAAAAATGAACTTGATGAGACATTACACACTCTTATTGAAGAAAAAGAATCTCAAATGATACAGAATAAAAGAAATTACCCTTATGAAATTGATGCTTTTGCTAGCGAAGGTTTTCTACAGTTTTTCTTTGAAGATAACGAAAAAGGCAAATTTAATGTCTATATCCTAGACGAAAATAATCATATTGAAGTTTACTATAATTGTGAAGGTAAAAAAGAACAAAAAATAGCAGAAATAAATCATATTTACCACTCTGCTAGCTTGGATGAAAATAATAATCCTTATAAAATAGTACAACATAATTTTAACTACCCACAATTTTATCAACTATTATCAAACAATGGTGAAAAAAGGATAGTACCTTTTCATAGTAAACTTGTTTCATCATAATTAAGGACTCAAATATGCAAGAAAAAACAAAAGTGCTTCTAATTGACGATCATCCACTTATGCGTCGTGGAATGAAACAATTATTAGAGTTAGATAATATTTTTGAAGTAATTGGCGATGCCGGCAATGGTAACGAAGGTGTGGATATTGCATTAAAGCTCGATCCAGATTTAATTATTCTCGATCTCAATATGAAAGAATTATCAGGATTAGATACATTAAAAGCATTACGTGCTGAAGGTATAAATTCTCGAATTGCCATTTTAACTGTCTCAGACTCTAAGAATGATATATTTTCGCTCATTGATGCCGGTGCAGATGGTTATTTGTTAAAAGACACTGATCCCGATATTCTTCTTTCACAAATTAAACAAATAGCAAAAGGAGAAATTGTTTTTAGCGATTCGGTAAAACAATCTCTAATGGAAAGACAATCTGCTGAAAACCCAATATATACCTTAACAGATAGAGAAATGGATGTATTAAGTTTAATTGCTACGGGGTTATCAAATAAACAGATAGCAGGAAAGCTTTTTATATCAGAAGAAACAGTAAAAGTACATATCCGCAACTTATTGAGAAAATTAAATGTACATTCTCGTGTTGCTGCAACTATCTTGTATCTCCAATATAATAGCAGTAGTATTGTTTAAAATAATTTCAAAAAATTTAAAAGTTACTCTTAATGAAAAGACAAACACAGTATTTTATTACTCTAAAAAATATTAAACATAATAACTAAAAAAGTCTACTTCTCTTTTTATGCTCGGTTTTTTATTAGAATCACTAAGTTATCTATTATGTCCTTGCATTCAAGACTTGATGAATGGTTTTAATTTATATACAAGCCCATAAAAAATTATGGGCTCTCTTGGGAATACCAAAGGAACGTGATTATGTCAAAAATTATAAATAAAAAAAATTCTATTATTCCTTGTATAGCACTGAGTTCCTTATTATTTCCATATAGTAAAGTCGCCCTTGCGGAACATACTGTCGATTTAAAAATAGTGGGTATAAAAGGCGTTAAGGCAATAGAAAGTGCCGATATCTATACAAAACAAATAGATAAAGAAGAAATGGATGGCTCAGAACGTTATCAACAATTAGTTAAAAATGCCATCGAAAAATCACTTCGCGTTTATGGTTATTATAGTGTTGCAATTAATTTTAGTTTACAACCTGCAACAGCTAAAAATAAACCTATTTTGGTGGCAACAGTTAATGCTGGAAAACAAACCCTGATTGAAAATGCCGAAATAGAAATAAAAGGTGAAGCTAAAACAGATCCTGAATTTCAATTATTGGAGAAAAAAGCGGCGAAAAAAGGGGATATGTTATATCACTCTATTTATGATCAATATAAAAATGATTTTAAAACACTCGCTTTATCCCGTGGTTATTTTGATTCATTTTTTGAAGTATCTCGTTTAGAAGTAAAACCTTCTACTTATCAAGCTTGGTGGAAACTAATATTCAATAGTGGACAACGTTATAAATTTGGTAAATTTACATTTAAAGATAGTCAAATTCGTGAAGATTACTTACGTAATATGATGCCGATGAAAACGGGCGATGATTATTTGATCAATAAATTATCAATGCTAACAAATGAATACAGCTCTTCAAATTGGTTCAATTCGGTATTATTACAACCACAAATAGATTCTGAAAATAAACTCGTTAATGTTGAAGTACTACTTTATCCACGGAAGAAAAATGCGATGAATATAGGAATCGGTTACACTTCCGATGTAGGTCCACGTTTCCAGTTAGGCTGGCGAAAACCTTGGATAAACGATAGAGGTCATAGTTTCAGAACTAATTTATTTTATTCTTCTCCAAGACAGAGTGTTGAAGCGACTTACAAAGTTCCATTATTAAAAAATCCACTAAAATATTATTATGAAATATCTGCTGGATTAGAAAATGAAACAGAGAATGATACAGACACAACGGCAATCACGTTGGCAGCCTTACGTTACTGGAATAGAGAGAAAGGTTGGCAACATTCTTTAGGAATAAAAGTTCGTTATGACGCCTATACACAAGCTGGATATACCAATAAATCCTTGCTAGTTTATCCGACTGCTTCAATAAATAGAACTAGATTACAAGGCGGGCTTTTCCCTCAATGGGGAGATAGTCAAAAACTAACAATAGATGTCGGCAATAAAATATGGGGTTCCGACACTAATTTTATAAAAATTCAAGCATCAACAGCTTGGCTTAGAACCTTTGAAAAAAATCATCGTGTTATTGCTCGTGCTGAAATAGGCTGGTTACACACTAAAAATATCAACAATATCCCACCATTATTACGCTTTTTTGCAGGGGGAGATCGTAGTGTAAGAGGCTATGGTTATAAAAAAATAGCACCTAAAAATAAGAATAATAAACTAGTTGGTGGCAATCGCTTACTCACAACAAGCTTAGAATATCAATATCAAATTTATGACCAATGGTGGTTAGCGACATTTGCAGATAGCGGATTTGCAGCAAACGATTTTAAGACATCAGAGCTGCGTTATGGAACTGGAGTAGGTATAAGATGGGCATCACCAGTCGGTGCAATTAAACTTGATATCGCAACACCTATCCGAGATAAAAATGGAAGTAAAAATATTCAATTCTATATTGGACTAGGATCGGAATTATAAATATTAGATGAAGAGATAAAGAGAATGACAGATAAAATAGACGATGTAGAAAATACAACAAATCAGAAAATAGCCCCCCCTAGAAAAAAAAATAGATGGAAAGTGATTTTCTATGTTGTAAGTGCGATTATAATTTTACCTATTTTGCTACTAATTATAATATCAACAACTAATTATGGTCAAAAAACAGCTATCCAAATTATAGATAAATTAATGGATAACTTAACGATTGAAATGGTAAGTGGCAATTTACAAGATGGCTTAACATTAGAAAAAATCCAATATCAATCAAAAGGTGTTAATACTTCTATTGATAAAACAGATATAAAATTAGATTTCTCTTGCTTATTAAAAGCAAAAATCTGCTTACAAAATTTCTCTATTGACAATCCGAAGATCGATATAGATACCACTTTACTGCCTATTTCAGAACAAACATCTGATAAAAACAATGATATTCACAAAATCCATTTACCTATTTCAATAGAAGCAGATAATATTAGTGTTAATAATCTAGAATTAATGATTGATAATAACAAAATTGATTTACAAAAATTCCAAACTTCTTTCAACTTAAATAATGACACGGGACTAACTTTACAAACAACACAGATTAACCAATTACTCATTCAAACTCAACAAATAGAAAAAGCCGTCTCTAAGTCTGAAATAGCTCAAAAACAACCTATTGATTGGGATAAATTAGAACAACAATTTACTCCGGCCCTATTAGGTAACTTAAAAGAAATTGAGCTACCCTTTGATATTCATATAAAAGGCATTCAGGGAACCGATTGGCAATATCAACAACTAACCAAGAAAAATGCCCAAAACATTCTAATAAGCAATTTCTTATTACAAGCGGATGCTACAGATTATGAGGTAGCACTAGAAAAATTTGATATTGATAGCTCATTAGGTCAAATAAATGCAAACGGAAAATTATCGTTAAAAGATAATTTTCCAATCGATCTTAATGTCCAAACAAATATTGATGAATTCAGCCAAAATAATCAGATACTATTACCTAAAACAAATGTAAATTTGATCGTATCAGGTTCACTTAAAGAACAAACCAAAATAGCTTTAACAACGGAAGGAATTACTAAAAGTACAATCAAAGGTGAGTTCTATTTAAATCAACCTAAAACACCATTAAATTTAAAATTGGTCACAGAATATCTACAATATCCTATTGATAAAAAAGCGATAGATCCACTAAAAATACAAAATATTGACATAGCTATTCAAGGTAATTTACTTGATTATCAAATCGCATTATTAACTAACATTGAAGGTATGAAAATACCAAAAACTGAAATTGATACCAGTATTGAGGGAACATTATCCTCTATTGATATACAACATCTCAATCTAAGCACATTGGAAGGTACTACGAATTTACAAGGAAAACTAAGCTGGCAAGATGAGATAAAGTGGCAATCATCATTAGATTTAAACAAGCTTAATTTTTCTACTTATCTATCACAATTTCCAGCTATTTTGTCAGGAAAAATACAATCGACTGGACAAATAAAAGACAATAAATATTTAATTAATATTCCCAATATAGATATTACTGGCACCATATCCAAACAGCCAGTATCTCTTAAAGGTAACGTCAATATTAGTTCAGAAAAATTGTTAGATATTCCTCATCTATTACTCAATTATGGTGAGAATAAAATTGCTATAGAAGGTTACTTAAGTGAGCAATCTGATCTTAATTTGGATATCAATGCCCCGAATTTATCAGGCTTACTACCTAATTTAACGGCAACATTATTTGGTAATGCGAAATTATCAGGGAACATTACCTCGCCCAATCTTAAAGCAGATCTTGTAGGTAGTAATATCAAATTCCAAGAGCTACGTTTAGCTAAAATGGATATAAAAGCAGACATACAATCTGATCAACTTATTCAAGGTTATATCAACCTTGATATGAAAGATTTCAGTTACAATGATATTAAACTAAATATCATCAAACTAACCGCGAAAGGAGATGAAAAAGATCATAAAGTTCAGCTTCAATCTCAAGGAAAACCTGTTGACCTTAATCTTGATTTATCTGGAAAATTTGACCGCACTTCTCAACAATGGCAAGGTATTCTAAGTGGAATCAATCTGTCTTCACCAATAGGAAAATGGACCACAAATAAAAATGTACATATTGGTTATGATAATAATACAACATCAGCAAGTATTAATGCACATTGTTGGCAAAATACAGATATTGATTTCTGCTTACCAGAAACATTTAATGTGGGTAAAAGCGGAAAAGTTCCTTTCGATATCAAAAGAATAAATCTTGATATCGTAAATAAACTTATTGAAAAAGAAACCTTAAAAGGAGAATTACAAAGTAAAGGAACGGTTGCTTGGTTCACAGATAAACCTTTGGCTCTCGAAATGCAAATAACGGGTAATAATTTATCTATAATGCAAAAAATTGATTACCGAAAATTTAAACTAGCTATCCCAAGGTTACAACTAAACGCGGGATTAAAAAACAATAACCTTGATATTAATTCAACAATTGATATTGAAAATCAAGGAAAAATTCTTGCGAATATCTTATTAAAAGACTTAGTTAATGAGAAAAAATTATCAGGTTCATTAAAAGTGGCAGGTGTTAATCTTAATTTAGCGAATCAATTACTATCAAGCAACGAACGCATTGATGGTAATGTCTTAGCTGATTTAACCCTCAATGGATCCCTTAAAAAACCATTACTAAATGGCTCTTTCAACGTTGACAATATCAAAGCAAAAATTAAAAATCTTCCTTTTGATATTAGTAACGGTAAAATTAATCTTGCATTTCAAGGAAATAAGTCCACATTAGATGGAAATATTCAAACAATCGACAGTCAATTAAATATAAAAGGTAATGCAAGCTGGAATAGCTTAGATGATTGGAAAACTGCATTAAAAATTAACGGCGATAAATTTAATGTAAAAATACCGTCTATCGCAAAATTAAAAATTACCCCAGATATTGAAATTACGGCAAATCCCAAAGTGCTTGAATTATCTGGATTAATAGATATACCTTGGGCAAGAATAGAAATAGAAGAATTGCCAGACAATGCTGTACCAATTAGTGAAGATGAAATTATTTTAGATGGACCAAATAAGAGCAAAGCACTCAAAATAGGGCGTGCCCCAATAGCTGCCAAAACTAAAAGTGGTATTGAAATACGTTCCAATCTTAAAATTAAAATTGGTAATGATGTAACCCTAAACGCTTATGGGCTAAATACTAAATTAAATGGTTTATTATCAGTACAACAAAGTAAAGGGAATTTGGGGTTATATGGTCAAATAAACCTTAAAGACGGACGGTATTCATCTTTTGGTCAAGATTTAATTATTAAAAAAGGGTTAATTAGTTTCTCTGGGGAAACAACGCAACCAATGCTAAATATCAAAGCAATTAGAAATCCAAGCTCAATGGAAAATCAAAATGTAACAGCAGGGGTCAATATTGTAGGTGTTGCAACAAGTCCCGAAGTAACGGTTTTTGCACAACCAAGTACCTCACAAGCTGAAGCATTATCCTACCTACTCACTGGACGTTCTTTAGAAAATAGTGGAGAAGCGGGTTCTGGCGGCTCAATTGGTGCAGCATTACTTGGGATAGGGCTATCTAAAAACGGAAAACTACTTGGTGGTATAGGAGAAGCCTTTGGAATTCAAGACTTAAATTTAGGTACTTCTGGAGCAGGGAATAGTTCTAAAGTTGAAGTAAGCGGTTACATTACCCCTAGATTACAGGCTAAATATGGTATAGGTTTATTTGACGGACTTGCTGAATTTACGCTACGTTATAGATTATTGCCACAACTTTATCTTCAATCTGTTTCAGGAGTAAACCAAGCTGTTGATTTACTTTATGAATTTGAATTCTAACTTTAATGGTGAAAATAGTTATGTTACAAGAAAAATCGTCGACAAAAACCACCGCTCTTTCTACTGAAAATAATATCAGGGAAATAGCGGCGATTGATCTTGGTTCAAATAGCTTTCATATGATTATAGCCAGAATAATCAATGGTTCGGTACAAATACTCTCGAGATTAAAACAAAAAGTACAACTTGCGAATGGTTTAGATGAACATAATGAACTTAGTCAAGAAGCTATTTCTCGAGGCGTGAATTGCCTTGATTTATTTGCAAAGCGACTACGAGGTTTTGATCCACAAAATATCAATGTTGTCGGTACCTATACCCTACGTCGAGCCACGAATAATCAAACGTTTCTCAAGCAAGCTCAACAAGTTTTTCCTTATCCAATTAATATCATTAGTGGCAAAGAGGAAGCTAAAACAATTTATGCCGGTGTTTCTCATACTCAACCAGAGCAAGGTCGGAAATTTGTTGTAGATATTGGTGGTGGCTCCACAGAAATGGTTATTGGCGATAATTTTCAACCTATTATTGCCGAAAGTCGCCATATGGGTTGTGTTAGTTTTGCCCAAAAATATTTCCCCAATGGTCAAATATCCCCAGAAAACTTCCAAAAAGCAAAACAAAGTGCATTAGATAAAATTGAAGATTTAGCCTTTGAATATAATCAGCTTGGCTGGCAATATGTGCTTGGTTCATCTGGAACAATTAAAACAGTTCACCAAGTAATAATAGCTAACTTAAGTGCCGATGGAATAATTACAGCACAGCACTTAGAAAAACTAGTCCAAAAAGTACTTGCGGTTTCTCATTTTAATCAACTTAACCTATCGGGATTAAATCCAGATCGTACTGATGTTTTTGTGCCTGGTCTTGCAATTCTAACCGCTATCTTTGAAACATTTAATATCCAAACAATGCGTTATTCTGATGGGGCATTAAGAGAGGGAATAATTTATAGTTTGGAAAAATCTTTTCAAGTTTGTGATATCAGACAACGTACTGCTACGGGGTTAATCAAACAATTTAATATTGATGAAATACAATCAAAACAAGTATTTCTTAGTACATTATTATTAGCAAAACAATGTTGGTATTGGGAAAATAAATCGCAAGAAAAAGAAATAAAAGAAATTTTATATTGGGCGGCGAAACTTCATGAGGTAGGAATTACCATCAACCATAACAACTTACAAAAACACTCTGCTTATATTCTTAAAAATATAGAATTACCTGGTTTTGATAATGACCAGCAACATTTATTGTCAACACTAACAAGATATCAAATACAATATTTTAAATTAAGCGATCTCCCAAACTTCACTCGCTATAAGCAAAAAGATATTCTTCAACTAATTTGTTTACTCCGTTTAGCCATTATTCTTAATAAGGCAAGACAAGCAACGGAACATACGAATAAAATCTCACTAAAAATTAACCGCACTTTAAATAAATGGTCGCTTATTTTTGAAAAAGATTATCTTGAGAAAAACCCATTAATCAAAAATGATCTTTCTGCAGAAAAAGACTTTTTAAATTCATTAAAATTGAAATTAAACTTTAAATAACAAGCTATATTTTGATCTGCCTTTAAAAACTAGATAGCTAAATAATTCAAAGACTGAGTTCAATATAATATTGAACTCAGTCTTTTTTTACTAATAAAGATAATTTTTATTATTTCTTCTTAGTCGGACGCTGCCAGCCTTGAATATGACGCTGTGGCACACGTGTAATCACTAACTCATTTTCAGCGATGTTCTTAGTAATCGTTGCTCCTGCCCCAATGGTCGCTCCATTAGCCACAGTTACTGGTGCGACTAATTGGGTATCCGATCCCACAAAGACATTATCGCCAATGACTGTTTTAAATTTATTCGCACCGTCATAATTACAAGTAATTACCCCAGCACCAATATTACAATCTTGACCAACTTCGGCATCGCCTACATAAGTCAGGTGGTTCACTTTAGAGCCTTTACCAATTTGTGATTTTTTAATTTCTACAAAGTTACCGACGTGTGTTTCTTCTGCTAACTCTGCCCCTGGACGTAAACGTGAGAATGGTCCAATAATCGCTTTTTTACCCACAATCGCATTTTCAATCACTGAATAAGGTTTAATTTCCACATCATCAGCAATTTCACAATTTGTTAAAACACAACCTGCCCCAATACGAACACGATTACCCAATGTTACTTTCCCTTCAATGATCACATTCACATCAATTTCCACATCTTTTCCATGAACTAATTCACCACGTAAATCAAAACGTTCAGGATCAGCAAGCATAACCCCTGCTAATAATAAATTTTTAGCTTGTTTACGTTGGTAATAACGTTCTAATGCAGCCATTTGTAAACGATTATTCGCGCCTTCGACTTCCATAACATCAAGGGCTTCTACGGCAACAACCTGACAATCATCTTGATTCGCTAAACCAATCACATCAGTCATATAGTATTCGCCTTGAGCATTATTATTATCAAGACGCGCTAACCATTTCTTAAAGCTTGCTCCATCAGAAACCATCACACCGGTATTCACTTCCGTAATCTTCAATTGTTCAGTATTCGCATCTTTTTGTTCAACAATTGCAACCACATTACCATTTTCACGAATGATACGACCATAACCTGTCGGATCATCAAGATTTACTGTTAATAACGCAATCCCTTTCTCTGGTTTTGCCGCAATTAACTTCTCAAGAGTTGCTTTGGTAATTAACGGACCATCTCCATAAAGCATTAAAATATTTTCATCATCTTGGAAAAATGGTGCTGCTTGTTGCATTGCATGACCTGTCCCTAATTGCTCCGTTTGTAGTACCCAATTTACTGGCTCATCTTGCAAACGGGCTTGCATAACATCACCACCATGCCCATAAATTAAGTGAATATTTTCCACATTTAATGTTTTAACGGTATCAATAACATGTTTTACCATCGGTTTGCCTGCAATAGTATGCAAGACTTTTGGTAAGTCAGAATACATACGAGTTCCTTTACCTGCGGCAAGAATAACTACACTTAATTTTGTCATAATGTTCTCTTTTATTATCAGTGATCAACTTGTTGCATTTTATAACAGAATAATCGTAAATAAAAATTACTCTGCACTTTTATTGATAAGTATAATATTATTATGGAATCGTTTTCCTAAAGAAAGGATAAATCAATGCAATCCCAGTATTATATTGGTGTAATGTCCGGCACTAGCCTAGATGGTGTCGATCTTACTTTAATGGATTTCAAAGGGAACAACCCTAAAATTATCGCAACAGATTTTGTTCCAATGCCTTTAAATTTACACAAAAAATTGACCGCACTTTTGCATTCAGGACAAACCAGCTTACAAAATCTAGGTGAAATAGATCATCAATTAGGCAATCTTTATGCTGAAAGTATCAACCAATTTTTGCGTAAACATTCGCTTACATCAACAGATATTCAAGCGACTGGCTGTCATGGGCAAACCATTTGGCATGCACCACAAGGGGATTATCCTTTTACGATGCAAATAGGCGATATGAATATTATTGCCGCCAAAACACAAATTACAACCATTGCCGATTTTCGCCGTAAAGATATGGCTTATGGTGGACAAGGTGCACCTTTAGTTCCTGCTTTTCATCAAGAACTATTTTCAAACCCAAATAGAATTACCGTAGTCCTGAATATCGGTGGTATTAGTAATATTTCCTGTCTAATCCCCAACCAACAAACAATTGGTTATGATACAGGTCCAGGAAATACCTTATTGGATAGTTGGATTAATAAACATTTAGGGCAACCCTACGACAAAAATGCACAATGGGCAAAAACAGGAAAGATAAATAATAACTTACTTCAAGTATTATTAGATGAACCTTATTTCTCAATACCAGCACCGAAAAGCACTGGACGAGAATTATTTAATTTAGCTTGGTTAGAAAAAAAGTTAAAAAATTTTACCGCACTTTTACCAGAAGATGTACAAGCAACATTAGTAGAATTAACGGTACAATGCACAGCACAACAACTGCAACATATCCAAAGCGAATTACCTTGCTTATTATTGGTTTGTGGCGGTGGCGCTAAAAATCCATTAATTATCGAAGGATTACAAGAATCCCTCCCACAATGGCAAGTAGCCACTACCACAGACTATGGTATAGATATAGATTATGTTGAAGCTGCGGCATTTGCATGGCTTGCT
Organism: Bisgaardia hudsonensis; assembly: GCF_004345785.1. GTDB lineage: Bacteria > Pseudomonadota > Gammaproteobacteria > Enterobacterales > Pasteurellaceae > Bisgaardia > Bisgaardia hudsonensis. Next base: position 27,545 of record NZ_SLXI01000004.1, on the reverse strand, counting down.
TACAAACGTATAAATAATCAATCTTCAAATTTACCGATGGTAACTGGTGCAAAAAATGCGGTCAGTTTAGGGGTAATTTACCCTAAATAAAAGGAAATCAAAATGGCAGAACAACATTTATTACACACCCTTTCACAACTAATTACGGAACAACGCAATCCCAACTCAATACATCTTGATCAGCTTTCTGCAATAGAAATCGTTACGTTAATGAATAACGAAGATAAACAAGTGCCTATTGCCATAGAAAAATGCTTACCACAAATTGCAGCATTAGTAGAAAAAGTAGTGTTAGCTTTCCAACAAGGTGGACGGCTAGTTTATATAGGAGCCGGAACAAGTGGACGTTTAGGGGTATTAGATGCATCTGAATGTCCGCCAACTTTTGGGGTTTCATCTGAAATGGTTAAAGGTATCATTGCGGGGGGAGAGCGAGCATTACGCTATCCTATTGAAGGAGCAGAAGACAACCCCAATGCCGCTGTGATTGATTTAGAATCTATTCAATTTTCAAAAAAAGATATTTTAGTAGGGATTGCCGCAAGCGGTCGAACCCCTTATGTCATTGGGGGCTTAAACTACGCTAAACAACTGGGTGCAACTACTGCTTCTATATCAAGTAATCCTCACTCCGCAATGTCACAAATTGCTGATATTATCATTGATACCATTGTAGGTGCAGAAGTATTAACTGGTTCGAGCCGCTTAAAATCAGGTACGGCACAAAAATTAGCCTTAAATATGATTACAACAGCCAGTATGGTACTAATGGGAAAATGCTACCAAAATCTGATGGTTGATGTTCAAGCCTCTAATAAAAAACTTGTTGCTCGTGCAATCCGTATTGTTATGCAAGCCACAGAATGCACAAGAGAACAGGCAGAACAAACCTTACAACAAGCAAATAACAATGCTAAATTGGCTATTTTAATGATATTAACTAATTCCGATAAAAATACGGCTGAAAAGCTTTTAGCTAAACATCAAGGGAAGTTAAATGAAATATTGAAAAGCTAAATTAGAAATAGAAAAGTGCGGTTGAATTTGACCACACTTTAATAAATATCTTAAATAAATATAGGCAATTCTATTTATTATCTGATTTTGTTTGTAATTTTAGTAGCTCAATAATTTCTCTTAGAGACTTTATTTCATTATCTTTTTGTTCAAGAATCTGCTCTTTATGAGAAATAATTAATTTTAATTTTTCATTTTCAATAGAGGCATCATTATTAGCGTAATAATTGGAGCTGAGTTGACTATTCTCACTAATTAAAAAACAGATATTTTTTTCTGAAGACTGGATTAATTCTATTAAATCAATATCAAGAATTTGAGCGATTTTTTCAAGTTTATCTAGATAAAGTTTTGTTTCTCCTCGCTCAATTTTTGCATAACCACTTGGCGACATATTTAATTTTTCAGCCATTTCTTCCTGAGACCATTGACGCACTTCTCGCATCAATCTAATTTTCTCATGTGTACCCATTGATTATCTCCACTAATTGAGTTTTTCTTGAAATAAAACGACAGAAAACTGTCTTTTTTTGATCTAGATAACATAACTACTCGTAATTAATATAGATCTGTATTTTATGCAAATTACATTTCTATTTTTACATAATTAAGGATTTTATTCTATGAAAAAATTGTTAATAGCCACTATTCTCTCAACAACGATCATATCTGCATCAGCAACAGAGCTCCCTGTTATTGACTCATACGGAATTTATTTTCAAGGTGATATAGGAGTCTCTAATATAAAATTTACTGATGAGGATTTTCCTAAACTACCTAAACAAAAAATATCTACACAAAGAATTAGTTTAGGATATTATTACAATAATTCTCGATTTTCATTGGACTATACTAATATTGAACAAATAAAATGGAAATATTTGCTTGGTAACCTAGATTTGAAAGTAAAATCATTTGGTTTTTCTATTTTCCGTGATTTTGAATTTTCCAGTAATCTTGTTCCTTATTTAGGTTTCAGATTATCCCTGAATAAGGCTAATATGCTTCATAGTTATTTCAATATCCCTTTTGTTGAAACCGAAACCTCAAGTGTTGGATACTGAGCCCTTGCTGGTCTTCAAGTTAAAATAAATGAAAATTTTAGTATTAATTTAGGTGCAGAATACAATGTTCTATTTAAAGATCTTCATCAATATGGTGGAAATGTAGGAATTAGATTTAATTTTTAATTAAATAATATTTAATTAAAAACGGCATTTTATAATTTGATAAAATGCCGTTTCTATTTTACTTAACTGGCACTTCCGCCAAAATCTTCGTCAATAATTTCCAATAAGTTTGCACCGCAGGGATATGTACTTTCTCATCAGGAGAGTGAGCATTGCGGATTGTTGGGCCGATTGAAACCACATCTAAATTCGGATAGATTTTTTTCAATAAACCACATTCAAGCCCTGCGTGAATTACTTTAATTTCAGGCGCATAGCCTAAAATCTCCGTATACACTGTCTTAGTCAATTCAAGAATTGGGCTATCGTTATGCGGTTCCCAACCAGGATATGCTCCTGAAAGAATCACTTTACTCCCAGAAATATTTGCCAATGATAGCAATAAGCTATCCACATATTCTCTACCGCTTTCGATTAATGAACGTAACAAAATCGTTGCATTAACTGAACTGTCTTGTGTCTCTAATACACCAACACTTAATGATGTTTCTACTACATTCTCTACCACATCACTATTACGAATAATACCATTTGGTAAGGCATTTAATGTATTAATTACCCTTGCTGTTGATTCTTTATCAAAGATATTTTGAGGTAAATCTTTACTTACCACAGAGAATGTCAAATTTGGTTCAGCAATTGCTAATTCGGCTTTTAATAATACTTCAAAATTTTTGACCGCACTTTCTAGTATTGATGCATCACCATTGAAACAAATTGTGACAAATGCTTCTCTTGGAATCGCATTACGAACCGAGCCACCAGAAATTTCAGCTAGTGTGAAAGTAAAATCTGATTGGGATTGTTGTAAATTTGCAAGGAAACGTACAATCGTCTTAATTGCATTAGCACGTCCTGTATGAATATCACAACCAGAATGCCCACCACGTAAACCTTTTAATATAATCTGATAGCTATGTTTATAAGTATTGTGAATACGATTAACCGGAATTTCAAAATCAGCATTTTCACCGCCTGCACAGCCGATATAAATTTCGCCATCTTCTTCCGTATCCGTATTAATCATAATATTTGATTTTAGCCAATTTGGACGTAAACCTAATGCTCCCTCCATACCGCTTTCTTCTGTCATAGTAAGCAATACTTCAAGTTCTGGATGAGGGATATTATCACTATCTAATACGGCTAAAGTTGAGGCCATACCAATACCATTATCCGCTCCTAATGTAGTGCCCTTTGCCGTTACCCATTCACCATCAATGTAAGGTTGAATAGGATCTTTTGCAAAATCATGTTTTGTCCCTTCATTAGCTTGTGGCACCATATCCAAATGTGCTTGTAATGCGATAGATTGGCGATTTTCCATGCCTTTTGTTGCTGGTTTACGAATTAATACATTACCTACTTCATCTCTTTCTACATAAAATCCCTTTTGTTTTGCCCAATTTACAATAAATGTAGCAATTTGTTCTTCTTGATAAGAGGGATGAGGAATTGCACAAATTTGATCGAACCATTGCCATAACAATTTAGGTTCTAATGTTTTTATTTCTGACATTTTATTACCTTTATTTATAAATAAATCGTTTGAAAATCATAGCATAAAAATGGGTTTTAGGTTATCCTAACGCAATTTTTATTTATTCGGTCTCTTTAGAGTCACAAAAATTTTACAAATAGGGTGAATTATGAGTGAAAAATATGTTGTAACTTGGGATATGTTCCAAATGCACGCACGTAAATTATCAGAACGTTTGCTTCCAGCCTCACAATGGAAAGGCATTATTGCAGTAAGTCGTGGTGGCTTATTTCCTGCAGCAGTGCTAGCAAGAGAATTGAATATTCGCCATGTTGAAACTGTCTGTATCGCAAGTTATGAGCATAATCAACAGGGTGATTTAAATATTATACATGCCGCAGAAGTAGAAAATGGCGGTGAAGGTTTTATCGTTATTGATGACTTAGTAGATACCGGAAATACCGCTAAAGCCGTTCGTGAATTATATCCTAATGCACGCTTTGTAACCGTATTTGCTAAACCAGCTGGTGCTTCATTAGTTGATGAATATGTAATTGATATTCCACAAAATACTTGGATTGAACAGCCTTGGGATATGGGAATTTGCTTTGTTCCACCATTAGCAAGAAAATAATCAACAATACATAAAAAAATAGCCCTTTTATCTGGGCTATTTTTGTATTATTTATTTGCTAATAAATGACTTTTTAAAATCTCCATAATCTCATCTAACATAGCATAACGTTTTTTATACATTGACCGTTTTTTACTAGGAATGCCATCTAAGGTTTTCTGTCCTATATCTAAAGGTAAGTCCCAATATTTTTCCAATTTACCGCCACTTTCGCTAAAAAGTGTATCGTAATTCACTAGATAACGACTACTACGCACAAATCGAGATTTATTTTGATATTTTTGTGGAATACCAAACAACTTTTCATACCCTAATACCATGGTTAATGCTTTCATAATTTCAATCATCAAATAAGCAGGACGCAAACCATGACATTGTTTAGTTAATGCTTTAACAATCTCTTTTGAGCCTTCACAATTCGGCCCTTGAATCACACCAATCAATAAACTATCTTCCACTTTTCCAAAAGTTAATAAATAGATTAATTCTTGGCTTGGTTTATGTACTAACTCCAAAGACCAATAACCTTCCATTGGCTGATATTCATTAATCTTTAAAATTAGCTCAAAATTTTCGATAACTTCACCAAAATTTACTGATTTTTCCCATAATTGAGCAAGTTTTAATTCCTTAAATTTCTTTGGCAAAAAAGTTAAATTTTCACAAATGATGTTTAACTTTTGCGTACCATGAAAACGCTTATCTAAAAAACGATGTGCCACAGGGTAGCTGTACATAGGATGATTATTTAATAAATCAATTAAATAATCATGTTGATTAATAAATTTTTCAAATTTTTGAATATTGAAGTAGTTTAATAACATTCTTAATTTAAAACGAAAACGTTTTAAGCGATAAGATTTATTTTCTCTATCAGGATAAACTAATAAAGGATTAGGCCATTGGTATATATTTTTACTCATAATTCTTATTTTAATAAAAAAGATAGCGCATTATAGACTAAATCTAGATTTTTTCTCGTTCATTTTTCATTTATAAGGTATCCTTAAGCAAATAATTTTATATTGTAGGTTTCTAAAATGACAGATATCACACTGAACTACCAAAAAACGCATTTTCTAATGAGTGCACCGAATATTAAAGTATTACCTGAAGATACTGGGATTGAAATTGCTTTTGCTGGGCGATCAAATGCGGGAAAATCAACCGCACTTAATACATTAACCAATCAAAAAAACTTAGCAAGAACATCAAAAACACCAGGACGAACACAATTAATCAATTTATTTGAAGTTGAGCCAAATTGTAAACTCGTAGATTTACCAGGTTATGGTTATGCGGCAGTACCTGAAAAAGTAAAAATTCAATGGCAAAAATCTTTAGGAGAATACTTACAAAAACGTGAATGCTTAGGGGGGGTTGTGATTTTAATGGATATTCGCCACCCACTAAAAGACCTCGATCAACAAATGATTGAATGGGCAGTTTCTGCTAATTTACCTATTTTATTATTACTAACTAAAGCCGACAAACTCAGTCAAAGTGAAAGAAGTAAACAAATTAAAATGGTGAGAGAAGCTATTTTACCTTTCCAAGGAGATATTCAAGTTGAAGCATTTTCAGCATTAAATAAATTTGGTGTAGATAAACTCTCGAATAAACTTAATGAATGGTTTTCACCAATATTTGAATAATATTTGCGATGTTGATCGTAACAAAAAGCAAAATAAATTCTGTTTATTTTGCTTTATACAACCAATCTAAGTTTATCATTACTTATTAGGTAAGTAGTCTGATAGCTCTGGATTAATTTCTGTTTGTGCTACATTATTAGCATAGTTACAAAGTGTTGCCAACGCAATCCCCATAATCACATCTAATACATTTTGATCGCTATAACCAACAGATTTAAATGCGGTTAACTCTGCATCTGATACTTGACCACGCTTATCTATAAGTTGCATAGTAAATACGGCTAATGCTTGGTATTTTAAATTACCCTCAATAGCAGTGCGATTACGTAATGCTTCTAATATTGGAGCAGGCATTTTTAATCGTAGTTTTGCTATTTTTGAATGCCCCGCAACACAAAAATCACAACCATTATGTACAGCCGCGGTAATTTGTACAACTTCAATTTCTTCAGCTGTTAATGAATTTGTACCATTCATTTTCCCTATTTCTTGATAAAATGCCAATGCTTGTGGTGAATTAGCCAACACACCAATCAAATTGGGGATAAACCCATTATTGCGTTGAACAGCTTCCATTCTCGCTTTTGCTTCTTCTGGTGCACTACTAATTGAATGAACGGTCAAACGAGCCATAAATACTCCTATAATGTAAAAAATTTAATAAACGTTTTTGCAAGATAATTAAAACAATGGAGGAATGCAATAAAATTTTTCAATTTAAACAAATAAACACTCGCTTATATCTTATACATAAATCTTGATATAAAGACTCTCACTACATAAATAAAACAATAAAGTTTGATAATTTTGTAAATTTGCGATCTCGATCGCAATAAAAAGCAAAATAAATTCTGTTTATTTTGCTTTTTTTATAATCTCTTAAATTGAAAAAGGAGATTATTATGTCGTTAGCTGTTGTTTATAGTCGTGCTTCTATGGGAGTGCAAGCACCATTAGTTACTATTGAAGTCCATATTAGCAATGGTAAGCCAGCATTTACCCTTGTAGGTTTACCAGAAAAAACAGTTACGGAAGCACAAGGGCGTGTGCGAAGTGCATTATTAAATGCACAGTTTAAATATCCTGCAAAACGAATTACCGTTAATCTTGCACCAGCTGATTTACCAAAAGAAGGGGGGCGTTTTGATTTGCCTATCGCCATTGGCATATTGGCCGCTTCAGGACAATTAGAGAGTAAATATTTACAACATTTTGAGTTATTAGGTGAATTAGCTTTAACAGGGGGATTACGAGGCGTTCAAGGAATTATTCCTGCTATTTTAGCTGCTAAAAAACAAAAACGCCGTTTAATTATTGCGAAACAAAATGCGAATGAAGCAGCCTTAGTCGTTGATCAAGAAACCTATTTTGCTGAAACCTTGTTAGACGTGGTTAATTTTCTTAATGAACGACATCAATTGCCCTTAGCCAGCGCAATTGTATCAAATAATAACCATCAGCAATTAAACCCAATACAACGAGATCTTACTGATATTATAGGTCAACAACACGCTAAGCGAGCATTAACCATTGCAGCAACAGGACAACATAATCTATTATTTCTAGGTCCACCTGGAACAGGAAAAACAATGTTAGCGAGTCGTTTAACAGATTTACTCCCTGAAATGACCACACAAGAAGCCATAGAAACCGCTTCCGTTACTAGTCTTATTCATAATGAATTAAATTTTCATAATTGGAAAAAGCGTCCTTTTCGTTCACCACATCATAGTGCCTCTTTACCTGCTTTAGTGGGCGGTGGTACGATCCCCAAACCGGGGGAAATATCCTTAGCACATAATGGTATTTTATTTTTAGATGAACTGCCAGAGTTTGATCGCAAGGTACTAGATGCTTTAAGACAGCCTTTAGAAAGTGGCGAAATCATTATTTCTCGAGCCAATGCTAAAATCTTATTTCCGGCTAAATTTCAATTAGTTGCAGCGATGAACCCAAGTCCAACAGGTCATTATTCTGGTATTCATAACCGCACTTCACCCCAGCAAGTAATGCGATATTTAAACCGTTTATCAGGTCCTTTTCTTGATCGTTTCGATTTATCTATTGAAGTGCCTTTACTACCCAAAGGAACATTACAAAATACGAATGAGCGTGGAGAAACTAGCGAAGAAGTGAGAAATAAAGTGTTAAAAATACGGGAAATTCAACTTACAAGAGCAGGGAAAGTTAATGCTTATTTAACGAGCAAAGAAATCGAAAAATATTGTCGGTTATCAAAAGATAATGCTTTCTTTCTAGAAAATGCTTTGACTAAGTTAGGCTTATCGGTTCGCGCTTATCATCGCATATTAAAAGTCGCTCGTACTATCGCTGATCTAGCAGAAGAAAAAGATATAGCTCAACCTCATATTGCCGAAGCATTAGGATATCGGGCAATGGATCGATTATTACAGAAATTATCTAATAACCTTTAGTCGAATTACTCAGGAATACCTCGCAATAAAGAAATCCTTTTAAAAGGTTCAACAGAGGTTGGAGCGGGTTTGCCGTCAAATAAAAAGATAAATGGTTTGATTGGTACCACTTTTTCATTTCGCCATAGGTTCCCAATACCGATTAATTGAATATCTTTAGGAAGATTTTTTAAACCAGATTGTAAAACGGCAATGGTATTTTTTCTAGGATGACCAATAACGATTGCCATGCCATATTTTTGTGCATATCTGATAGCACTTTGAAACTGATGACTCACATCGGAAAATTCGTTACTATCATCTAAAAATATATGTCTATCTAAACTCGGAATCCCCTGTTCCTTAGCGATTTTACCCGCCACAGAACGACCAATTGTTCGACTATCCAAGAAAAATAAATTTTGTTGTTTTAACTCTTTCATTAACTTATGCATTAAATCTGCATCGGCAGTTGCAGCACTGCCCATATGATTATTTAACCCAATGGCATCAGGAATAATTTTTTTTGCAGTTTGTATCCGATTATTGACCTGCCCCTGATCCATTCCTAGCTTTAATGCACCTGTTTCAATGCTATGATGTCCCAAAGCTTGCATCGGTAAGTGAATTAAAATATCACGATTTTGTTGCTTCGCTTTATGATTAATGTCTTTAGCATTAGGGGCTGAAGGAATAATGGCAACAGAAATCGCTTTAGGTAAAGCTAAAATAGCGGCATCTTCTTTAGAGCGATATCCCATATCATCAATAACAATGGCTAATTGTGCCGCTTGAGCATTAATGATCATCGTATAAAGTGCGGTCAAAATTATTAATTTTTTTACCGCAGTTTTCATAAAATTAAATATTTCCATTATCTTATCCAACTTACTGGATTCATTGGCATACCTTTACGGCGAATTTCAAAATATAACCCTGAACTTGATTGACTTCCAGATGATCCTACTTCAGCAATTTTTTCTCCAGCGTGCACATATTGACCTTCTTTAACCGAAATTTCTTGATTAAAGCCATATAAGCTTAAATCATTATCTCCGTGTTTAATAATCACCATTAAACCATATCCTTGCAGAAAATTAGCTAAAATTACTCGCCCATCAGCAATAGCCTTAACTGTACTACCAGCATTCGCTTTAATAAAAATTCCTTTCCATTTTAATTCGCCCATTTGAGTTGAGCCGAAAGAATTTAAGATTTTACCTGATACTGGATATTGATACTGCCTCTTCGGTTTCCCTAATCCTTTCGTGCTTGCCATTAATTGTTTTTCTTGAGCAGTAGGTTTATACGGCTGGCGATTTTTTTTCTCTTCTTCCTGTTTTTTCTTTGTATATGCTTCTCTTTCTCTTTTTTCTTGATCTTTTGCTAATTGTTCCGCTTGTTGAATTTTCTTAAGTAACGCATTTTCATTCGCTTTGAGTGATTCAAGCTTATTCTCATCTCTTGCTAATGTTCGATTCAGTTTTTTTAACGTTATTTGATGCTCTGTTTTAATTTTTTGTAAATCTTGTTGCTGTTTCTTTTGCTCATCTAATTGTGCTTTTTGTTGTTGCTGTTGTTGCAAAATTTCCTTTTTATTTTCCAATAACTGAACTTGTGTTTTTTCAATATCCTTAATTAAATCCAAACGAACAAGATTAAGATGATTATAATAAGCTTTCATTCTTTCCGCTTTTTGTGCATCTTCAGAAAATAATCGCTCTAAAACAGATGGATTAAGTCCTGAACGGTACATCATATCAAGTTGTTTTGATAATTTTGCTTTTTGTTGTTTTTCTCTTTTTTCTAAAGCCTTTATCTGTTTTTCTGTTTCCGAAATAATGCGTCGTGTTTCTTTCAAATCACTTTCTGTTGCCGATAATTGATTAATAACATTTTTTATTTGTATTTCTTGAGTTTTTAAAGTGGATTGTAATTGGTCTTGCTGACGTTTTTGCTCTGCAATTTTTTGTTCTTGCTCTTGGATCTGATTGCGAATTTTAGATAAATCACTAGCGATAGCACCCTGTAAACAAAGCCCTATTGTAAAAAAAATGAAAACCAATAAATTGAATTTTTTCAACACAAAACAGAAACGCATAAAATATCCCTTATCAAAAATCATCGTAAATATATCATTATTTTCTTTTATCCTTAAATTTTACTTAAAATTTTTTCAAAGCAATTTTGCGAAAGATCAGTAAAGCAATGGTTTCTACTTTCAAAAAGGATAAAATTTTGCTATAAAGTGAGTAATTTTTTATTACACAATTATTAGGAGATCTTTTTATGGAATTAGTTTTTATTCGTCACGGATTTAGTGAATGGAATGCCAAAAACCTATTTACTGGTTGGCGTGATGTTAATTTAACAGAACGTGGTGTTGAAGAAGCAAAAGCTGCGGGTAAAAAATTATTAGATGCTGGTTATGAATTTGATATCGCTTTCACTTCTGTGTTAACTCGTGCTATCAAAACTTGTAATATTGTCTTAGAAGAATCTAATCAACTTTGGATCCCTCAAGTGAAAAACTGGCGTTTAAATGAACGTCATTATGGTGGCTTACAAGGTTTAGACAAAAAAGCCGCAGCGGAAGAACACGGCGATGAGCAAGTTCACATTTGGCGTCGTTCTTATGATGTATTGCCACCATTATTAGATCCAAAAGATCCTAATTCTGCTCATAATGACCGTCGTTATGCACATCTACCGTCAGATGTTGTTCCAGATGGCGAAAACTTAAAAGTAACCTTAGAACGTGTATTACCATTCTGGGAAGATCAAATTGCACCAGCTTTATTATCAGGCAAACGTGTTCTTGTTACCGCTCACGGTAATTCATTACGTGCATTAGCAAAACATATTATGAATATTTCTGATGCTGATATTATGGATTTTGAAATCCCAACTGGTCAGCCATTAGTATTAAAATTAGATGATAAATTAAACTTTGTTGAAAAATTCTATCTTTAATCAATACTAAAAATTAACAAAAAAATAACCGCACTTTTAACAAGCTATCAAAGCTTAAAAGTGCGGTGTTTTTTTATTCAGAATAATTTTCAAACCAACTTTCTAAAATTAAGCAAGCTGAAATACCATCTACTTTACCTTTTTCTAAAGCTCGATAGCCACCACGCTGAAAAATCTCTGCCCTTGCTTCTGTTGTAGTTAAACGCTCATCTTGTAATTCAACTTTTATACCAAAACGTCCATACAATCTATTAGCAAATTTTCTCGCTCTTACCGTAATATCTTGCTCTGTTCCATTCATATTCAATGGTAAACCAACAACAATGACATCAGGTTTCCAATCTTTTAAACATTTTTCAATATTACTCCAATTAGGGATACCATCAACGGCTTTAAATGCGGGTAAGGATTGTGCTGTCCCCGTTATACTTTGCCCCACTGCACAACCGATACTTTTCACCCCAAAATCAAAGGCAATAACCGTAATACTCATTAACTATGCCCTATTTGATGGGAAAAATTAGCAGATTCAATACCTAACAACTGATTAGCTGCAAACCAACGCTCATCATAGGAAATGTCAAAAAGAATATGTTCTGTCGCAGGTACAATTAACCAATCTCCATTGATAATTTCCATTTCTAATTGATTAGGAGACCAACTTGCACAACCTAGTGCCATAATATACTTATCAGGTGAATTGACTGTACCAAAACTATTAATAACATCTGCAGAAGTCGTTAAATAAATATCCTCTGTTACTTTATAGCTATGCTCAAAATCATTATTCGTTTTACTATGTAAAATAAAACCACGTTCAAGATTAACGGGACCACCAGCAAGAATTAATTGATCTGGGAAATAGCGGTCATTTGCCATCATAAAATTCATTTTTGCACAAAGCTCTGCCAAACTAAGATCGGTTGGCTGCGTTAACACTAAGCCCATTGTTCCCTGATCATTATGCTCGCAAATATACACGACGGAGCGTCGAAAAAAATCGTCCTCTAAATGAGGCATTGCAATTAAAAAATGATGTTGCAGTTCCATTTTATTCCCTAAGATAAATTAAGTTAAATCCCCAAAACAAACTTGTAATGCAGTAATTGCAGTTAATGCCGCTGTTTCCGTTCTTAATATACGTTTTCCTAATAATACTTCTGTAAAACCCTGTTGTTCAGTTTGAGCTATTTCCTGTGGCGATAAGCCCCCTTCAGATCCAATCAGCAAACGAACACCTTCTTTAGGAATATGAGGCAAGGTTTTAATGGAATATCTTGCTCTTGGATGTAGATTTAATTTTAGCGCCTTATCTTGTTCAGCACACCAATCTTGCAATTTCATCATCGGGCGAATTTCAGGAATGACATTACGTCCACATTGCTCACAAGCAGAAATAACAATCTTTTTCCATTGCTGAATTTTCTTATCCATTCTTTCCGTGTCTAATTTTACACCACAACGTTCTGACCAAAGCGGTGTAATTATATTTACGCCTAACTCAACAGATTTTTGAATGGTAAATTCCATACGATCGCCACGAGAAATAACCTGTCCTAAATGAATAGATAATGGACTTTCTCGATCATCAAATTGCCGAGATAAAATCTCCACTTCAACATTTTTTTTACTAGATTGAGTAATTACCGCATTATAAATATGGTTACTTCCATCAAATAATTCAAGTTGTTGTCCGGCTTGCATACGTAAAACACGCCCCACGTGGTTAGCTCCATCTTCACTAAGTTGACAATCTTTTACGTTCATTAATGGTTCTGGATGATAAATTCTTGGTATTCTCATTTATTTTATCTATATTCATTATTTTTACTTATCATATCAGATAATAAAAAAACAATGAAAAATATCGCCGCACTTATTTTATACGCCAGTAAACATACCTAAAACTATATTTGATAATCATTATCAAATATAGTAATCTAATTATGTTATATGTAATATTTTTTTATTAAGAGGACTGTTATGTTAAAAGAATCTTTTTTTGAGAAGCTAACATCTTATATGGGAAATAAAAAAAGTTTACTGATTACGTCATTGTTGCTTTCCGCTATATCCTCTATCCTAGGATTATTACCTTTTATATTCCTTTGGCTGATAATAAAAGAATTATTCAAAACTCAACCTGTCTTTGATGATGTCTTTGTGTATGCTTGGTCAACCTTAGGAACCGCTATCCTTTCAATGATTTTATATTTTTTATCATTAACTTGCTCTCATTTAGCTGCTTTTCGAGTGGAAGTAGGTATGCGTAAAGTGGGAATGCGTAAAATTATTAATATGCCTCTTGGCTTTTTTGATAGCCGTGAAACCGGAAAAATACGAAAAATTATTGATGATAATACAAGTCAAACTCATCTATTTTTAGCTCATCAACTACCTGATTTAGCTTCTTCTATTATTTCTCCCATAATTATTCTTATCCTTATGTTTGTAATAGACTGGAAAATGGGATTAATATCACTTATTCCTATTTTATTAGGTGTTATTACAATGAGTTTTATGATGACAGAAGAAGGAGAAAATTTTAGAAAAAAATATATGGATCACCTTGAAAATATGAGTAGTGAGGCAGTGGAATATGTTAGGGGGATGCCTGTAGTAAAAACATTTGGGCAAAGTGTGTACGCATTTACACGTTTTGTGGATAGCATTGTTAAATATAAAGAAATTGTTTCGGCTTATACAATTATGTGGCAAAAACCAATGGCATTTTATATGATTGTGATGCACAGTGCCGCATTTTTCCTCATTCCTTTCTCTATTTTTTCAATTAATGAAAATAACTTAATGCTCATTTTGAATAATTTTATTTTTTATTTGTTAATTGCACCTAATTTTACATTATTATTTATGCGTAGTATGTATTTTCAAAATGCAATGAGCTTAGCAAAGCAGTCTTTAGAACGTTTTGATAATATACTTGATTATCCACAAATGGTCTTTCCAACAAATAATATTACCCCAAGCCAATTTGATATTGAATTTAAAAACGTTTCTTTCTCTTATAAAGATACCGATCATAATGCTATTGAAGACATTAGTTTTAGAATTAAAGAAGGGGAAACTCTCGCTTTAGTTGGTTCATCAGGAGGTGGAAAGACAACAATTGCCCGATTACTCGCAAGATTTTGGGATATTCAATCTGGTGAAATCCTTATTGGTGGACACAATATCACAACACTCTCTAAAAAAGTTCTTATGGAAAACATCGCTTTAGTTTTTCAAAATACAAAACTTTTCAACTTATCCATAAAAGAAAATATCATCTACGGTAAACCTAACGCCTCTAAGGAAGAAATAGCAAGATCCATAGATTTATCACAAAGCAGAGATATTATTGAAAAATGCCCTGATGGATTAAATACACGCATTGGTAAAAATGGAATATACCTATCTGGCGGAGAACAGCAACGTATTGCATTAGCTCGAGCTATTTTAAAAGATGCCCCTATCATTATTTTAGATGAAGCAACCTCATTTGCAGACCCTGAAAATGAATACCTAATTCAACAAGCCTTATTTGAATTAAGTAAAAATAAAACAACGTTAATGATAGCACATCGTTTAAATACAGTACAAAAAGCAGACAAAATTTTAGTCCTTGATAAAGGAAAAATTATCCAAGAAGGGACACATGATGAATTAATTTCTCGGGAAGGATTATATAAAACCATGTGGATGGAATATCAACAATCAATTGATTGGAAATTGGAAAATACTGGAGATGAAAAATGATTAAATTTTTTCAACGCTATTTTGCTTTAAGTGAGTCTGGAGCAAAAGACTTACGTACTGCTATTTTCTCACATACATTATTAAACCTAAGTATTATGTTACCAGTCATGCTGGCATTTATATTTTTAGAAGAATATTTAAATATTTTAGAAAAAAATATCTCTACTGATGATAACTCTTTATGGTTCTATTTAATTTTCTCTATTTTTTCATTCATAATAATGTACGCGATAGCTTATATTGATTATGCAAAGCTTTATACAAAAATATACACCGAAAGTTCTAAACGTCGTATCAAATTAGCAGAAACATTACGTGAATTACCGATGTCATTTTTTAGTAAAAAAGACACTGCTGATTTAAGTGCAGTTATCATGGAAGATACTGAGCAGATTGAGGGATTATTTTCACATGCTGTACCTCAAATTTTTGCCGCAATAATTAGTATGACATTAATTAGCTTCGCAATGTTTCTTTATGATTGGCGTATGAGCCTAGCAATGTTTTGGGTTGTACCTATTAGTTTTTTAGTTTTTTATTTATCCAAAAAAAGAATGGAGAATGGTCATTACGAGGTTTATAACCAAAAAAGAATTGTTACTGAAACAATCCAAGAAGGGATAGAAATGATACAGGAGATTAAAGGGTATAACCAAGAATCTACTTACATGCAATCTCTAGACAAAGAGCTCGATAATTTTGAAAATAAATTAATTAAAGGTGAATTAATGGGGGGAGCATTACTAAACTCTTCCTATGTAGTTCTTAAACTGGGGTTACCAAGCATCATCTTTGTTGGAGCATTTTTATTCATTGAGAACAAAATAACCCTATTTTCTTATTTGGTTTTTCTAATAATTATTGGGCGAATTTATGATCCATTTATTGAAACAATGAATAACTTTGCCGCTTTGTTGTACTTAAAAGTACGCATTAATCGTATAAAAGAAATGGATTCAATGTCTCGTCAAACTGGCTTAAAAGAATTTTCACCTGATAATTTTGATATTAAATTTAAGAATGTAGATTTTTCCTATCAAGAAAATCAAAAAACACTAAAAAACATTAATTTTACCGCTAAACAAGGCGAAATAACCGCATTGATTGGTACATCTGGTAGCGGTAAAAGCACTATTGCTAAACTAGCTACAAGATTTTGGGATATAGATAAAGGACAAATTTTATTGGGAAATCAAGACATAAAAGAAATTTCTCCAGAAATCTTACTAAAATATTTTTCTATTGTTTTTCAAGATGTCGTGTTATTTAATACAAGTATAATGGAAAATATTCGTCTTGGTCGAAAAAACGCCACTGATGATGAAGTGAAGGAAGCCGCCCGTTTGGCTCAATGTACCGAATTTATAAATAAATTACCTAAAGGATATGAAACAGTCATAGGAGAAAATGGTGAAAAACTATCAGGAGGAGAACGTCAGAGAATTTCCATTGCTAGAGCATTATTAAAAGATGCCCCCATTATTTTATTAGACGAGGCAACAGCAAATTTAGACGCAAGAAATGAGAGAAAAATTCAACAGGCAATTAGTGAGTTAATAAAAAATAAAACAGTATTGATTATTGCACATCGAATGCGAACTATCATTAATGCAGATAGAATTATTTCCCTAGAGGCGGGAAGAATAGTCGAGAATGATACACCACAAGTATTGAGAACCCAAAATGGTATTTTTGCCTCTATGATAAATAAACAGCAAACATTTAATAAAATATCTATTAACTAACGTTGTAAATAAAACCGATTACTTCAGAAAATATTTTCTGAATAACCTAAAGAGCGGTCAAAAATCTGTTAAAATAAACCTATAAAATATTATTTATCAGATGAGAAAAGGCTGTGGAGAACTGGCAAAGGGGATTTGTTTTACATCGTAGAGATTATAGTGAAACAAGTTTATTAGTGGATCTGTTTACAGAAGAAACAGGACGCTTAACTGTACTTGCCAAAGGGGCGAGATCAAAACGTTCTCCCTTAAAAAGTTTACTACAACCTTTTACGCCATTATTACTACGGTGGTCTGGTCGTGGGGAATTAAAAATCTTAACCAAAGCAGAAGCGGCGGCAATTACTCTCCCCTTACAAACCACCGCACTTTATAGTGGTTTTTATATCAACGAATTAATTACTCGCTTATTACCAGTAGAAACAGCTTATCCTTCTCTTTTTCAAGAATACTTACGTTGTCTAACAGGGTTAGCAATCTCTCCTAATACATTAGAAACAAGTTTACGCACGTTTGAATTTCAGCTATTGCACACTATTGGTTATGGCGTTGATTTTTTACATTGTGCAGGTTCAGGTAAGCCCGTAGATGAAACAATGACTTATCGTTATCGAGAAGAAAAGGGCTTTATAGCCTCTTTAATCAAAGATAATTTAACATTTTATGGACGAGAATTAATTGCCTTTGAAAAACGAGAGTTTACGGACAAAGCCATCTTACAAGCAGCAAAACGTTTTATTCGTATTGCATTCAAACCCTACTTGGGTGGCAAACCGCTAAAAAGTAGGGAATTATTTAGTCAACATATTTTATATCAAAATAAATAAGATAATCGCCAATGGTTTTACTTTATACCCCTAAAAAACAGCAACAAAAAACAAATTTAATCGCCGATATTATTGATTTAGACTATCAAGGATTAGGCATTGCAAAAATAAATGGTAAAACGTGGTTTATTGAAAATGCTTTACCTCAAGAAAAGGTCGAATTTTCGATTATTGAAGAAAAACGCCAATATGGTCGTGGGAAAGTAAAAAAATGGCTGAAATTAAGCGAACAGCGACAATCCCCTAAATGCAGTTATTATCAATCTTGCGGAGGCTGCCAAAGTCAGCATATTCCGTTAAGTTTACAAAGAGAAGCAAAACAAAAAGCCTTATTTCAACGTTTAAGTAAATTGCAATCCAATATTGAATTTATGCCAATGATGATAGGAGAGCAATGGCAATATCGTCGTCGTATTAAATTAAGTATTTGCTATGACACAAAAAAGAAGATAGTAAATATTGGTTTTCGGCAAAAAAGCTCACAGCAAATCATACCCATAAATCATTGTGATGTGATCGAAATAGAAATTAATGAAATACTGCCAAAATTGACCGCACTTTTGCAGCAATGGTCATTACCAAAAACATTAGGGCATATAGAATTAGTTGCCGCAGATAATGGACTAGCAATACTTTTACGCATTACTGAAAATTTAACAAAAAACGACCGTACTTTGTTAATAAATTTTGCGAAACAACAAAATTTAATGCTATTTATACAAGATAATTACCAAATACATCATTTATGTGGTGAATATCCTTATTATCAACTTGATGATGGTATAAAATTACACTTTGATATTCGAGATTTTATTCAAGTAAATAAAGCACTTAATCAAAAAATGGTAAAAACCGCACTAAACTGGTTGGATCTAAACCAAGAAGATAATGTGTTAGATTTATTTTGTGGAATGGGGAATTTCACTTTATCATTAAGTAAAAAAGTAAAAAGTGCGGTAGGAATTGAAGGTGTTTCAGATATGGTTATGAAAGCAGAAAAGAATGCAGAACAAAACCATTGCGATAATGTCAAATTCTATCAAGGAAACTTAGATCAACCCTTTAATCAACAACAATGGGGACAACAACATTTTAATAAGATTCTTCTTGATCCACCACGAACAGGGGCGGCTTTTGCATTACAGGCTTTATGCCAATTACAAGCAGAAAAGATTTTATACGTATCTTGTAATCCTGCTACATTGGTTCGTGATACAGAAATTTTATTAAACTTTGGCTATCAATTGAAAAAAGTAGCAATGATTGATATGTTTCCAAATACTAGTCACTTAGAAAGCATTAGTTTATTTGAACGACAATAATAGGAAGTAAGTTATGGTTGCGGTACGAGGTTCACATTTACTCAATCTTGAAGATTTTGTAATCGAAAATTGGTGCGAAAATTTAGGATTATCTGCTGAAGCACAAACACATATTATCCAAGCTTGGCATTATTCAAAAGATAAAATAACCACCTCAAAAGAGATAGATGAAAACAAAGCTATCTATTTAATGCACACCAGTATCGAAATGGTAGAAATTCTACACGCCTTAAATATGGACGCAGACAGTTTATTAACGGCGATGCTTTACCCTATTGTCTATCAAAAATTAGTTGACCTTGAAACAATTAGTGAAAATTTTGGCAATAAAATCAGCAAATTAGTCAAGGTCGTTATTGAAATGGATAATATCCGCCAATTAAATTCTAGTCGTTCAAGTAATAGCACACAAATTGATAATATTCGTCGTATGCTACTGGCTATGGTTGACGATTTCCGTTGCGTTATTATCAAATTAGCTGAACGTATCACTTTTTTACGTAGTACCGAAAAGAATACCTCTGAAGAAGAGCTTGTACTTGCAGCTAAAGAATGTGCCAATATTTATGCACCTTTAGCTAACCGACTAGGTATTGGGCAATTAAAATGGGAATTAGAAGATTATTGCTTTCGCATTTTACACCCAGAAACCTATCACTCTATTGCAAAATTACTACAAGAACGTCGTTTGGACAGAGAACAATATATTGCAGATTTTGTTACTGAACTTAAAGGCTATTTAAAAGAAACTATCGAAAAAGTAGATGTATATGGCCGTCCAAAGCATATTTATAGTATTTGGCGGAAAATGCAAAAGAAACACATTGAATTTAATGCACTTTATGATGTTCGAGCTGTGCGAATTATTGTTCAAGAATTACAAGATTGCTATGCCGCATTAGGAATTGTACATACTCATTTTAAACATTTACCTAAAGAATTTGATGATTATGTTGCTAATCCTAAACCAAATGGCTATCAATCCATTCATACCGTTGTTTTAGGCAAAGGTGGTAAACCTGTTGAAGTACAAATTAGAACTCAACAAATGCACGATGATGCGGAGCTTGGTGTGGCAGCACATTGGAAATACAAAGAAGGGGCTGTCGGTGGTCGCTCTGGCTATGAAGAAAAAATAGCTTGGTTACGTAAACTTCTTGCTTGGCAAGATGACATCACTGATTCAGGTGAAGTATTGGCTGAACTACGTAGCCAAGTTTTTGATGATCGGGTCTATGTTTTTACACCAAAAGGAGAAGTGGTTGATTTACCAACAGGCTCAACACCACTTGATTTTGCTTATGCTATTCACAGTGAAATAGGACATCGTTGTATTGGAGCGAAAGTATCAGGACGTATCGTACCTTTTACTTATCAATTACAAATGGGCGATCAAATCGAAGTTATTACTCAAAAAAATACGGTTCCAAGTCGGGATTGGGTCAATCCTAATCTAGGTTTTACTCATACAGCTAAAGCAAGAGCAAAAATTAATGCTTGGTTTAAAAAACAAGATCGTGAAAAAAATATTCCTGCTGGTAAAGAACAATTAGAACAAGAAATTACGAGATTAGGGATTAATTTAAAACAAATAGAAAAATTAGTTTTACCACGCTATAACTTAAAAATAATGGATGATCTCTATGCAGGAATCGGCGCTGGCGATATTCGCCTTAATCATCTTATTAATTTCTTACAAAGTAAACTATTTAAAACCGATGCAAAACAGGTTGATGATGAAATATTACGCCAAGTATCTAATAGAAATACGGCTAGTTCTCAATCTAAAGATCATAAAAAAGACTATATCATTGTTGAAGGCGTCGGTAATTTAATGCACTATATGGCACGTTGTTGCCAGCCTATTCCTGGAGATGATATCGCTGGATATATTACAATGGGAAGAGGCATTTCTATTCATCGCAAAGATTGTGAACAATTTTTAGAATTACAAGAAGCTCACCCTGAACGTGTTGTCGAAGCAATCTGGGGTGAACATTATGCCTGTGGTTTTCGAATTAATATTCGTATTACCGCCAATGATCGTCATGGCTTGTTGAGAGATATTACAACTGTTCTCGCGAATGAAAAAATCAGTGTCTTAAGCGTTTCTAGCCGCTCAGATACTAAACGCCAATTAGCCAACATAGATATGGAAATTGAATTACATAATGTTCAAACCTTAAGTAAAATACTTGCAAGACTGGTAAAATTAGATGATGTTATTGATGCAAAACGCTTATAATAATATACGATTAACTAATATTAACTATGAGAATAGACAATGTATAAAACAACTGGATTAACCCATCTCATTAAATCAACAGGCTATTCATTACAAGGCTTGAAAAGTGCGGTTAAAAATGAAACCGCTTTTCGCCACGAATTATTTTTATCGATTATTCTTATCCCTTTAGCTTTTTGGTTAGGAAACAATAAAATAGAAATAGCCTTAATGATTGGCTCTATTTTATTAGTATTACTCACTGAATTACTCAATAGTGCCATTGAAGCCGTTGTTGACCGAGTAGGAACGGAATACCACGAACTTTCAGGCAGGGCAAAAGATTTGGGATCTGCTGCTGTATTTATCGCATTAACAACAGTTGTGGTAACTTGGGGAATAGTTTTGTTTGTGTAATTGATAAAATTTACGGCAGGTAGATAAAATAAATGGTGGGTTTATCCCACCATTTGTTTCTTACCAATACTTAGCAATTTCTTCTCGAATTGCATTAGCTGTCTCTTTACCAGTACTACCTACCAATGCTCGACCAGCAATAAAGGCTTTTGTATTCTTAATCTCTTTGAATAAATGAATATCCTGAGGAATAATACCGCCAGTAATAGATAATTCTAATCCTATTTCAGATAACGTTTTCATTTTTTCAATATCTTCGGCTACCCAGCCTTTTCCAGCCAATTCAGCATCTCTTGAACGATGATAAATAGCTTGTTTCACACCTAATTCAACCCATTCTTTTGCATCTTCAAATGTCCAATTTCCATAAATTTCAATTTGAATTTCTTTTTTCACCTTTAAAGTTGGATTAGCCGCATTAAATTCATCCGCAACTTTCTTACAAGCCGCTTTTGTTGCAGGATGAGCAGCAGCAGAAACGGTAAGCCAGTCTGCACCAGATTCAAATGCCATTTTTGCAAGAATAGCACCTCCATCAGTTGTTTTTAAATCACATACAATTATATGATTAGGATGTAATGCTCGAAGTGTTTTAACTGCTTTCATTCCTTCTGCACAAGCAAGAATTGTTCCAACTTCAATAATTTCAACGACATCTTCTGCCTGCTTTGCATCGGCGACTGCTTTTTCGAGAGTTAATGAATCTAACGCAATTTGAAGTAAAGGTTTTGTCATAATCTATTCCTTAATTAAAAATTTACTATTATTTATAAAGCTGAACTAATCATTTCATAGACATCTTCCGCCGTTTTGCAACAACGAACTTTGTCCAAGTCCACACCAATATCACTTTCAGGATCATCAAGAACTTGAGTAATTTCCATCAATCCTTGCATATGCTGATCTGAATCACTACCTGCAAGTGTTAAAAATACATCAACAGGCTCATCTTCGCCGTCAAAATAAACAGGTTCTTTTAATGTTACAAGTGCAAATGCTGTTTTTATTACACCTTCTTCTGGACGAGCATGAGGCATCGCTAACCCTGGAGCTAAGATAATATAAGGACCTAATTCCTTAATATGTGTAACAATATTGTCATAGTATCTAGGCTCTATTGCACCAGAAGAAACAAGCATATCGGTACCAATTTTAATTGCTTCCTGCCAATTTTCAGCCGATTGCTGTAATTTAATGGAATGATTTTCCATAAGAGATTGTTTCAAATTCATAAGGCTCCTTATTTAATTAAAGGGTGGTTATTTGATCAATGTGTTATCTATTAACCACCGATACCCATAACATTTATTTTTCTTGATACTTACGAATTAAATTAATTAATTCATCACCAAAAGAATTAGGATTTAACATATTCTGTACACCAAGAACTGACTTCCCTTCTCCAACTTCAATTTCATTTGCTAGATGTTTAGAAGAAACAATAATATCAATCTCACTAAGCTTTCCTTTATAATCAGTTACTGCACAAGAATCCATTACATTTGGAATACCACGTTTATCTAAATAACCTTTAATTTTCATTTTCATCATCATTGATGAGCCTTGTCCAGAACCACAGACTGCTAATATACGAACAGGTCTTACATCCACATTTTCAATATTCTCTACATTAGAAACTGTCACCTCTTCAACAGGATTTGTTTCTACATCATCTAAATCATAGCCATCCATTTGCTCAAGCGTTTTACCTGCTGCTTTTGCAGCTATTTCATCTTGACGAAGTTTTTTAGAGGCAAATCCCATATAAACTATTGCGAAAGCCAAGATAACAAAGAAGAAACCCGGAATACTCACAATACCTTGTAAAATAGGAGGGAAAAATAATGCCCAGTCTGCCATTCCCATCCAACCATTAAACATGGTACCTTGACTTTCCAATAATTGAATTACCCAAGCAGACCCCAATACTTCGATAATACCCATGACAAAACAAATTTTCATCACTGCTTTCCAACCACCAAATTGGTTTGCAAATACACCAATAGTTGCATTAGAGAAGAACATTGGAATAAACCCAGGAATAATCAATACTGGAGCATTAATACCAAGTAAAAATCCTACAGCTACAAACTGACCAATTGCCCCCCACATAAAGCCAAATACCATTGCATTTGGTGAGAATGCATAAATAGCAGCACAGTCAATTGCTAATACAGAATTCGGAATAAGCTTTTCTGAGATACCTTTAAATGCCTCAGAAAGCTCCGCAACAAACATACGAACCCCAGTAACAATGATTTGGATTGCTACTGCAAATTTAAGTCCCATTTCTAGAATATACATAAACCAATGACTTTTACCCGCCATTTGTTGTAAGTTATCTAAACCAAATGAAAGCAAAATAATACCAAAAAATACAGTCATAACTAATGCTGTTGCTGAAATACTATCATGAAAAATATGCAACCACTTAGGTAAATTCATATTATCAACGGAGTCATTTCTATCACCAAGTTTTGGTGCTAATTTAACAGCAATCCAAGAAGCAATTTGTTGTTGATGACCAATAGAAAAACCTGCACCACCTGTTACTGCTTGGGTAGGTTTATACATAATATTAGAAGAAATCCCCCAATATAGTGCCATAAGTACAGCGGTATAAATAACTGTTTCCCACATTGAGGCACCAATTATCATATAAAACACAGCAACCAATCCTGCCTGCTGGAACATAATATGTCCCGTTAACATGATGGTTCTTATACCCGTAAAACGCCTAAAAATAACCAATAAAATATTTAAAAATAACGCTAATACCACAGCATAACCAACCCAACTATAATTATCAGCCATCGTTTGAATTGTTGCTTGCATACTGGTATAAGGATCAATTACTGCACCAGTTAAATTGTGAAATTTTGAAAGATTTTCAATAATAGGTTTAAATCCACTAACTAATGTTCCCGCCCCAATTTGAACCATCATAAATCCAACAATAGTTTTAATTGTTCCCTTAACAATAGTAGTCGTATCCTTTTTTAATAAAATATAACCAAGACAAGCTACTATACCCAATAAAAATGGTGCTTTTGATAACACTTGCGCATTAAAGCCTAGAAATAAATTGTAAAGCATTTCCATAAGAACCTCTGTTGTTCTACATTTAGTTAATTTAAATTAAAAACCTTACTGATAAACATCAATATAGTAAGGCAATATTACATCTCGTCGCATAATACCAACAAAAAAAGATTAAAAAAGATTTATTTTGATTATTTGTGACACTCTTCACAATTTATTTTATGGATAAGTTATTATAAATAACTCACAAAAATAAAATACAAAAAAATAATATGCATTAAAAATCAATAAATTAAAATAAAAAAACTGACTTTAATCAAAAATTTCACAAAAAACACTTTATTATTTTTATTGATCATAATATGATTACAAATGATTAATTAAACATCGTCATAATCATACTAGGAGTAAACAATGAGTAAAGTTTCAGAAATTACACGCGAGAGTTGGATCCTTTCTACATTTCCAGAGTGGGGAACATGGCTAAATGAAGAAATAGAAGAAGAAAAAGTACCTGAAAATAATTTTGCAATGTGGTGGCTAGGTTGTGTTGGTGTTTGGATAAAAACACCAGCTTCCGCAAACATTTGCATGGATCTATGGTGTGGACGTGGAAAAGCAACTAAAAAAGTAAAAGATATGGTTCGCGGCCACCAGATGGCAAATATGGCTGGAGTTAGAAAACTACAGCCAAACTTAAGAAATGCTGTAGGTGTTCTTGATCCATTTGCAATCAATGAAGTCGATGCGATTGTTGCAACACATTACCATAATGATCATATTGATGTTAATGTGGCTGCTGCGGTAATCAATAACCCAAAATTAGATCATGTAAAATTCATTGGGCCACAATATTGTGTTGATATGTGGACAAAATGGGGGGTACCAACAGATCGTTGTGTTGTTGTAAAACCAGGTGATTCAATAAAAATTAAAGACTTAGAGCTAATTGCATTAGATTCATTTGATAGAACCTGCTTGGTCACATTACCAGCCAGAGGAGCAGAAGAAAATGGAGGGGAATTAAATGGTATTTGCCCAAGCGATGAAGAAATGGGATTAAAAGCAGTAAACTATTTAATAAAAACACCTGGTGGCAATATTTATCACTCAGGTGATTCGCACTATTCTATTTATTACGCAAAACATGGTAAAGATTATGATATTGATGTTGCATTAGGTAGCTATGGCGAAAATCCTGTTGGTATTGCAGATAAAATGACCTCTGTTGATATTCTCCGTATGGCAGAATGCTTAAAAACTAAAATAGTGATTCCTGTCCATCATGATATTTGGACTAATTTTATGGCAAGTACTAATGAAATTCTTGAATTATATCGGATGCGTAAAGATCGACTACAATACAAATTCCATCCATTTATTTGGGAGGTTGGCGGTAAATATGTTTATCCAAGAGATAAAGATTTAATCGAATATCATCACCCTAGAGGGTTTGATGATTGCTTTGAGCAAGAACCAAATGTGCCATTCAAATCAATATTGTAAAAATTTATACCGCACTCTCATAGTGCGGTATATTTTCAGTGTTCATTTATTTTAACTTGGACAAATATTGTAGTATATTTTATAGACCATAAAAACTACAGTTTTAAAGGATAAATTATGAATGAACAAATTAGGCATGCTAACTTATTGAAGTTATTGGAACAGAAAGGAATACTATCTGTTCCAGAGCTTGTCGACTTTTTAAAAGTTTCACCCGCTACAGTAAGACGAGATATAACCAAACTAAGTACAGAGGGAAAACTAAAAAAAATCAGAAATGGCATTGAAACAATTTCCTATTTTTTTAACGAAACCCAATCTAACAAATTAAAAAAAATAGATAACTTAAAAATAAGCAATCTAGATGAAAAAACAAGAATAGCGAACAAGGCGGCTACACTATGTAAAGATGGAGAAAGTGTTATTTTAACCTGTGGAACAACGATGATGGTACTTGGTCGAACTTTATGTAAAAGGAATCTTCAAGTAATAACTAATTTTCTACCATTAGCAAATTATCTCATCGAAAATGATCATGAATCAGTTGTTATTACAGGAGGACAATACAATAAAAATCAAGCAATCACATTATATTCTAATAATCTTAATGATGCTTTTTATGCTGATATTGTATTCACCAGTGGAAAAGGATTAACTACTCAAGGACTATATAAAACAGACGTATTAATCGCTAATTCAGAACAACAGATTTTGCCAAAAACATCAAAGTTGGTAGTTTTACTTGATAGTTCAAAATTAGATAAGGCAGTTGGCATGCTATTTACAGAATTAAAGAACATCAGTTTACTAATAACTGGCAAAGAAGCTAATCCACATATTATTAATAAATTGAGAGCAAGTGGATTAAATATTATTCTTGCTTAATTTGTAATTAAGGAAATATAAATGAGAAAACATAAACTGGGCATTTATGAAAAAGCCTTACCCAAAAATATCAGTTGGCAAGATAGATTGTCTATTGCCAAAGCCTGTGGCTTTGATTTTGTTGAAATCTCCATTGATGAAACCGATGAACGTTTATCTCGTTTAGATTGGACAAAAAAAGAAAGACTAAAATTGGTTAAATCAGTAATTAATACTGGTGTAACTATTCCCTCAATGTGTCTATCTGGACATCGTCGTTTTCCTTTTGGTAGCAAAGATGAAGCGATTCGCCAAAAAGCCTATGAAATCATGGAAAAAGCAATTCAATTAGCGGTTGATTTAGGTATTAGAACCATTCAATTAGCTGGCTATGATGTTTATTACGAAGAGCAAGATGAGATAACAGTTAAACGTTTTCAAGAAGGACTTGAATGGGCAGTTGAATTGGCGGCAAGTAA
>NZ_SLXI01000003.1 GCF_004345785.1 Bisgaardia hudsonensis | reverse complement strand
TCCACAACATGCTTTTTAAAAGATTGAGTATATTTAGTCATAAAAATCTGCTCCTTAATTTGTTGGTTAGAGTCCAACTTTTGGGGAGCAGATCATTTCTACCGCACTTTTTATTTTCCTTAATTATTTTTAATATTCATTAAAGAAACCATTCATATATAATTCTTCTAACATTAGCTTAATTGAAGATTCTATGGTTTTGTCTTCTATTTCTGCATTTTTCAGTTCTTTGTCATTTATTTTCCATGTTATTGTTTCTTCTTCTATATCCTTTCTAACAATAGTGATTAAATCATTTATTGTTCTTGTTCCATCCATATATTGGCTTAAATATTCTGCTAAGAAACCTAGTTCTACGCAACTATTAAATTGATTAAAGGTTGTGGTTATATTCGGATTATTTGTAAGGTAGGCTATTAAATTCCTTAATTTTTGAGAAATATGAGGTTTTTCATCATATGTTTTTAAATTTTCTTCTTTGTAACATAAATAGGTGTTATCTGAATGAATAATATGAAAGAGTACATCTTTTATTGTATCATCATTATAATCAGATTCATTTTCCAATTTTTTAAATAATGACTGAATATTGACGGGTGTTTTTTCTTGTAAATACATCATCAGTTTATCTACCAAACTGTTTGATGAAAATCTTAAATTATCTCCTTTTATCTGCCAATAATTTTTATCGCTATCATTAATATATTCAACATTAGTTTTTAGGTAGATATCGAAAAAGTTATGACAAAGATCATATTGTCTTATATCATTATTTTTAATATTTTCTTTCTTGGTGATAATACTTGTTCTAAATTTTCTATTTGTTATAAAATCGGTGTACTGTTCAACTTTTTCAATTTTATTGTTAAAATATTGGCAAATCTGTTGGTATTCTTCATCGGTAAAGATGAATTGGCATCTAATATTAGGAGTGGAGGAATCTGTTACATAAGCAAGATTATATTGTTCTATTTTTTGAATAAAGTCTTTGAAATAAAGTGGGATGTTGTAATTTTCAAAATATTCATGTGCGATATAATGTTGTGGCTTATTAATAATATCGTTAAACATATTATTTATTTCGGGATAAAGTGCCGTATTTTTCTTACTAATAATATTTTTAGTATATTTTAGTAATTCTAGGGATTGAGGGACTCGAGATGCGCGATCAAGATCACTATTACTACCAAATAGCATAAGCTCCTTTGCCATATCTTTTAAATGCCAGCCGGGATAAGTATTATAACTTATGTATGCGAGTCCATTCGGAGATAAATATTTTTCAACAGTATTTAAAATCCCATATTGTACAGACTCAGGAACCCAGCTAAATACACCGTGACAAATAATATAATCAAACTGAACATTATCAAATTCTATATTCGTTATATCGCCAGCAAAGAGTTGAATATTGTTCATTCCTACTTCTTGTAGCATTTGTTGTCCAATTTCAATTTGTTTTTCTGCTAGATCGATACCGATTACACGACTATTTGGATATTTCATGGCAAAAGGCAGTATATTTCCCCCAAAAGAGCAACCTATTTCTAATACTGTTGCTGCTTCTAGTGGTGGTGGATTTAATCCTTTTATTTTGGCTAGTGCGTGTAATCTTGTTGGTTGCGTATAAGAAAAAACTTTCGATGTATAAGGAATATCATTATAAGTTTGTTTTAAATTATTTAGGTCGTTCATTATTTTTCCTTATTGAAGCTGATATTTTATAGTTGTTCTATGTTATCTATTCGCATGTTTCATTATGCGATCTTTAGCGACTTTCCATTCTCTGTCTTTAATATCTTCACGCTTATCATGTTGTTTTTTACCTTTGGCTACGCCAACTTTGATTTTTGCCCAAGGACCTTTCCAATATAATGATAACGCAATAATTGTAAAACCATCACGATTTGATTTACCAAATAAGGAGTCAAGTTCTCGTTGTTTTAGTAACAGTTTGCGTGTGCGAGTAGGATCACAAACGATATGCGTAGAAGCAACATTTAGCGGTTGGATTGTCGCACCAAATAAATAGGCTTCTCCATTCTTGAAAATAATATAACTATCACTAATATTGGCTTTTCCTGCTCGCATAGACTTTACTTCCCAACCTTGTAGAGAAAGCCCAGCTTCTATTTCATCTTCAATAAAATATTCATGTCTAGCTCGTTTATTTAAGGCAATAGTATTTGAGGGTACTTTAGGTTTTTTCTTTGTCATTTTTGTTATAACCTTTTAATAATCGTATTTGTTCATTTTACAGAATATCAAAAAATATAGCAAAAATGCTTGCATTGCTAGAGTATCTTTATAACAATGCAAATAATTCGTACGATGATGAGATTAATGATGAAATATAAAAATTTGCGAGATTTTATTGCTTTGTTAGAAGAACAAGGCGAGTTAAAACGTATTAAGCAAGAAATAGATCCCTATTTAGAAATGACAGAAATTTCTGACCGCACTTTACGTGCAGGTGGTCCAGCATTGTTATTTGAAAATCCAAAAGGGTTTGATATTCCAGTACTTTGTAATTTATTTGGTACTGCAAAACGAGTCGCAATGGGAATGGGGCAAAAAGATGTTTCTGCATTGAGAGATGTCGGAAAACTGTTAGCGTTTTTAAAAGAACCAGAGCCACCTAAAGGCTTTAAAGATCTTTGGTCAACTTTACCGCAATATAAGCAGGTGTTAAATATGCCGACTAAAGTTCTAAATACAGCAGACTGTCAACAAAAAGTTTTTTCAGGCGAAGAGGTTGATTTATATAAACTCCCTATTATGCAATGCTGGAAAGAAGATATTGCACCTTTAGTTACTTGGGGGTTAACCATCACAAAAGGACCAAATAAAAAACGACAAAATTTGGGAATTTACCGTCAGCAGTTAATTGGTAAAAATAAACTCATTATGCGTTGGTTATCACACCGTGGTGGTGCATTAGATTTTCAAGATTGGAAACAAGCTTATCCTGATCAACCTTTTCCTATTTCAGTTGCATTAGGCGCAGATCCAGCAACGATTTTGGGGGCAGTTACGCCTGTTCCTGATAACCTATCAGAATATGCTTTTGCTGGATTATTACGAGGTACAAAAACAGAAGTTATTAAATCAATAAGTAATGATATTGAAGTGCCAGCAAGTGCGGAGATTATTTTAGAAGGTTATATTGATCCAAAAGAAATGGCACTGGAAGGTCCTTATGGCGATCATACAGGGTATTACAACGAACAGGAATATTTTCCGGTCTTTACTGTTACGCATATGACAATGCGTGAAAATCCAATTTATCATTCTACTTATACTGGCCGTCCACCAGATGAGCCAGCGGTACTAGGTGAAGCTCTGAATGAAGTGTTTATTCCAATTTTACAAAAACAGTTTCCTGAAATTGTGGATTTTTATTTACCGCCTGAGGGTTGTTCTTATCGCCTTGCTGTTGTCACAATAAAAAAACAGTATGCTGGCCATGCAAAAAGAGTAATGATGGGAGTATGGTCTTTTTTAAGACAATTTATGTATACTAAATTTGTGATTGTTTGTGATGACGATGTGAATGCTCGAGATTGGAATGATGTCATTTGGGCAATAACAACACGCTGTGATCCTGCAAGAGATTGTTCTTTAGTGGAGAATACGCCTATTGATTATTTAGATTTTGCCTCCCCCGTTGCTGGATTAGGATCTAAAATGGGGATTGATGCAACGAATAAGTGGCGAGGGGAAACCACAAGAGAATGGGGGATACCAATTAAAAAAGATCCTGATGTAGTGAAACGAATTGATGATATTTGGGAAACTCTAGGTATTTTATCAGAGTAATTCAGGTATAATTAGTCTTTACTTTTTATTGAAGGATTATTTTATTTATGTTTTTTGTTTCTAAAGTTGTATTTGTTATGCTGTCATTATTTTGTTTATCTGGTTGCATAGTGACGTCTGCTGTTGGGCTAGCTGTTGATACTGTAACAACTGTAGGGTCTGTTGCCGTAAAGACCGTTGGTGCTGTTGCTGATGCCGCTATTCCGGATAAAGAGGATTAAATTATTGTAATGTAGCAAAATTCAAAAGTGGACTGCTAAAATCATCAAACTGGTTATGTTATTTTCCAGATAATGTACTTGATATTAAGTGTTTTATAAATGATTTAAAAAACGATCCCAATCAAAGTATTGACCTGGGTCGATTTTTCTATTTGGGGAAATATCACAATGCCCTACAATCCGCTCTCTTGTGATTAACGGATAGGTATTCATAATCTGTTTTGTTACTTGTATAAGCTTTTGGTATTGCAAATCAGTAAAAGGATGATCATTATCACCTTCCAGTTCAATACCAATTGCAAAATCATTACACTTTTCTCTCCCCTGAAAACTTGATACTCCAGCGTGCCAGGCTCTATCATTAAAACTTACGTATTGTGTGACTTTTCCTACACGATCAATGAAACAATGGGAAGATACTCGCATTTGATAAATTTCTTGGAAATAAGGATGTTGATTAGGATCTAGTTTTCCTTGAAAAAAATCATCAATATATCCTCCTCCAAATTGTGATGGCGGTAGGCTGATGTAATGAATGACTAATAAAGAAATATCTTTTAGATCGGGACGTTGATCAAAATGAGGTGAAATGACTTTCCTTTCATTCTCTAACCATCCATTGTAAATAGTTTGTTTGGATTTCATTGTATTTTATTTTTGCGATCTTGATCGTGAAAAAAGTGCGGTGTAATTGTCCTTAGTTTCTATTATATAGCAAACTCTTTGTAGCCAATAATATTATTGGCATTATATTTGCTATATTGAGAGGAAAACAAATGGAAACAATACATTACAATTCAAAAAAATATAAAGGATTTACTTTAATTGAGCTAATGATCGTGATTGCGATTGTCGCCATTTTAGCGACTATTGCTATTCCGTCCTACCAAAATTATACAAAAAAAGCGGCAATTTCCGAATTATTACAGGCGTCATCGCCTTATAAGGCAGAAGTTGAGCTTTGTGCTTATGAAAAAAATGGTGTGTCAGAATGTACTGCTGGAACTAGTGGTATTCAGGCTGCGGCAACAGCGAAAGGAAGAGTGAAATCTATTACCGTTCAAGCTGGTGTGATTACAGTAACAGGTCAAAATAGCTTGGAAAATATTAGTTATACTTTAACTGCTTCAGGTAATGCAACAGATGGGATTTCTTGGGCTACTGCTTGTTTACCAAATGCAGAGTTATTCCCAGTCGGTTTTTGTTCTAACTAATTTATTAATTAAGGCAATGTATGACTAGCTATCTTTCTGAAATGAACCAGATTGCTATAGATATAAATGGCATTTCTTTTGAAATCACGGAAAATTTATGGCAGAAAAATCAGCAACAATATGAACTACTTTTACGTTATCTTGCATTGCCACTAAAGGAAGATGAATTTACTTTATGGCTTGGTATTGAGAGTTTTGCTAATTTATCTGCTTGTGAAACTTTTTCTTTTCTTACAGGAAAAATTGTTGAGCCAGTATTGCTTTCTAGTCAACATTTAAAATCATTGTTAAAAAAACTAACGCCTAAGTTAGCTGTAGAAGATCTGCAAGATATTGAATATGCTTCTTTTGATAGTATTAACGTAGAAGAAAATATAGAAGATCATACTGATGAGCCTATTATACATTTATTGAATCAGATTTTTGAAAGTGCATTGAAGAAAAAAGTATCAGATATTCATTTAGAGCCTCAAAAAACTTGTTTGCAAGTGCGTTTTAGAGTTGATGGTGTTTTGCAAATTCAAAAACCAATTAGTTTAAGTTTATCAAAACGCATTATCTCAAGACTAAAGTTATTAGCTAAGTTAGATATTAGCGAAACTCGTTTACCTCAAGATGGGCGATTTTATTTTAAAACAACGTTTTCAGACACGCTTGATTTTCGTCTTTCTACGCTACCGACTTATTTAGGCGAAAAAGTAGTGCTAAGGGTGCAACAAAACAAGCCTACACAATTAAGTTTTTCTGAATTGGGTATGACTGAAAAACAACAAGAATATTTTCAGCAAGCCTTATCACAGCCACAGGGATTAATTTTAGTTACCGGTCCTACTGGGAGTGGTAAAAGTATTTCACTTTATACTGCACTTGAATGGTTAAATAACGAGAGTAAGCATATTTTAACTGCAGAAGATCCTATCGAAATTGAATTACAGGGGATTATTCAGTCACAAATTAATGCAAAAATTGGTTTGGATTTTAGTCGTTTATTAAGAACATTTTTACGTCAAGATCCTGATATTATTATGCTAGGTGAAATTCGTGATGAAGAAACAGCTGAAATGGCATTAAGAGCTGCTCAAACAGGGCATTTGGTGCTTTCTACACTACATACTAATGATGCTCAATCAGCTATTTCTCGTTTACAACAACTTGGTATAAAGCAACATGAAATTGATAATAGTTTGTTATTGGTCGTTGCGCAGCGTTTAGTAAGAAAGATATGTCTTCGCTGTAATAAAAATTTTATTAACAAGAGCGGTCAAAAAAAGGATAATTTTTGTGATTGTTATCAGGGCTATAAAGGACGAATAGGCGTATATCAATTTTTAAATGTGACTAATGAAAATCATAAAACTGAGTTGCAAATTGATTATGCAACTTTAAGAGAAAGTGCCTTAGAAAAAATAGCTACACAACTTACTGATTTAGCAGAAATAAATCGAGTATTAGGGACTTAATATGTCAGATTTAAAACTGTACCAATGGAAAGCCACAAATCGTTTACAACAAAAACAAAAAGGAAAGTTAGTTGCTAAAAATGAGAATATTGCTCGGCAAATTTTATTCCAGAAAGGAATGCAACAGATAAGATTACAACGAAATTGGCAATTTAGTTTTAACCCTAAAAGTACGGAGATTTGTGATTTGCTTACGCAACTGGCTATTCTATTAAAATCTTCTGTGCCTTTAAAGCAGAGTTTGAATTTACTTATGCAGAATTGTACTAATATTGCTTTGAATGCGTGGCTAAGGAATTTATTAACAGATATTGAAAATGGTTTTTCATTTTCACAAAGTTTAGAGAAACAAGGGAAATATTTAAATTATCAAGAGTGTCAATTAATCTATGTGGGAGAGATGACAGGAAAATTGACAGAAATATGCCAACAAATTTCAGTACATCGTCAACAATCTTTAGTACTGCAACGTAAAATTCAGAAAATTTTATTATATCCAGTAATGGTATTAGCCATTTCGGTAGTTATTACCACTTTATTATTGATTTTTATTGTGCCTAAATTCTCGGAAATGTATATGGATAAGCAAGTGGATTTACCTGCTTTTACAAATTTACTACTTATCTTATCTGAAGTATTACAACAATATATTCTTCATATCGGTTTATTAGTTATTATAGGTGTTATGCTTATTCGTTTTCGATTACAACGATCTATTTGGTTAAATAAGCAAAAAGATCGTTTAGTTTCATTCATTCCTATTTTAAATAATATTGCAATGCTTTCTCGATTAGTCAATTTTTGTCGTAGTTTATCTTTGATGATTAACTCCGGTATTCCTTTAAAACAAGGGTTACAATCTTTTTTACCAAAACCGAAAATATGGCAGGTGTCTGCAAAAATACAAGGTGATTTATGGTTACAAACAGAAGTTAAATCAATACTAAATTGGATAAATCAAGGTTATGCTTTTTCCGATAGTGTAGGTAGTAATCTATTTACTATGGAGGCTCAACAAATGCTACAGGTTGGTGAAAAAAGTGGTGAACTTGCTTTAGTCTTAGAATATATTGCAGAAAACAACAAACAAAAATTAGATCATCAGATTGATTTATTATCTCAAATGTTGGAGCCATTATTAATGGTGATTATTGGGGGGATCATTGGAATGATTATGCTTGGAATGTACTTACCAATATTTAATATGGGATCATTAATTTAGTGTTATATATTGCTTATTTTTTCTATAGCGCCATTCTTGCATTGTGGGTATATCATTATATTTGTAATTTTGCAGATGAGGTAAATTATGCTGTTTATGAGAGTTATATAGAACTTTTTTCATCTCCTAATAATAGGGTTAAGCAATATACCGTACTTACAAGAAAAAATATAAGTCAAAAATCTTCTTTAAGAACAAAAAAGTGCGGTCATTTTTTGTATTATTTTTTAGGGGTAGTAGTATTAACTTGTTCTTGTTTTGTTTTTTTGGAAGATCCGATAAATGCTTTTTGGTTCAGTGTTTATATCAGTATCTTGATAATAATCGCCATAATAGATTGGCTTTATCAACTCATTTCCCCCCATTTATGTCAATTTTTATTTGTATTAGGTTTATTCGCTGCAAATGAAGGGATATTACCTTTAAGTCTAGAAGATAGTTTGATTGGTGGCTTATTGGGATTGAGTAGTTTTTATTGTATATATTATTTAGCTAAATGGTATTATAAAAAGGAAGCATTAGGACGTGGTGACTATTGGTTAATGTTGGGATTAGGTTCAACAACGTATTGGCAAGAGTTACCTGTAATGGTTTTTATTTCTTGCATTATTGCTTTAGGGTATATTGGATGGAAAAATTACCAAAATAGTCAAATTAAACAAATTCCTTTTGCTCCATTTTTAATTTTAGGGGAGGGATTACTATGGCTATTTTGATGTTTATGAGAAAATAAAACAAGGATATTTTTTAGGAAAATATAATGAGTTATGTTGTTGGTTTAACTGGTGGTATTGGTAGTGGTAAAAGTACGATTGCTAAGTTTTTTGCTGAGCTTGGGGTGCCGATAGTTGATGCGGATATTGTAGCACGAAAAGTTGTTGCTAAAGGAAGTGGATTATTAAAAGAAATTGTAGATCATTTTGGTCAGCAAGTTTTACTTGAGAGTGAGGAATTGGATCGTTCTACTTTGCGAGCATTGATTTTCAATGATGAAAAGGAAAAACAGTGGCTGAATAATTTATTACATCCTGCTATTCGTGAAGAAATGTTGAGAGAATTAAGATCGCAAGATTATCCTTATGTACTTTTTGTTGTACCTTTATTGATTGAAAATGGTTTAACAGATTTTTGTAATAGTATTTTAGTTGTTGATGTTGCTCCCGAAATACAGATAAAGCGAGCCTCACAACGAGATAAAAATAAAGAGGAATTAATCAAAAAAATAATCGCTTCTCAAGTTACTCGAGATGAACGTTTATCTTGGGCTACGGAAATTGTTAGAAATGATTTAGATTTATCCAAAAATTTAAGCGTTATTAAACAAAAAGTGTTAGAATTGCACCAAATTTATTTAGAAAAGGCGACTACTTTAAAATAAATTTTACTATTTTTAAATGGAGATGTAATAATAATGAAACCTGCTATTCGCCATAAAAAAATTATAGAATTAGTCACTCAAAAAGGGTATTTAACTACTGAAGAATTAGTTAGTTTATTAAATGTAAGCCCGCAGACAATTCGGCGAGATTTAAATGAACTTGCAGAAACAAATCGAATTACTCGTCATCATGGTGGTGCCGCCTCATTATCAAGTGCAATTAATAGTGATTATCGAAATCGAAAGACATTTTTTTCTTTAGAAAAGGATTGTGTAGCAAGGGAAGTTGCCAAATTAATTCCAAATGGATCTTCTCTATTTATTGATATTGGCTCTACACCAGAAGCTATTGCAAATGCATTGTTACAGCATAAATCCTTGAGAATCGTTACCAATAATTTAAATGCTGCTCACATTTTAATGAAAAATGAAAGTTTTGATATTACGATGGCAGGTGGATCTTTACGTCAAGATGGTGGGATCATTGGTGAAGCGACAATCGCTTTTATTAAGCAATTTCGATTAGATTTTGGCATTCTAGGAATAAGTGCGATTGATTTAGATGGCAGTTTATTAGATTTTGATTATCACGAAGTTCAAGTAAAACGAGTCATTATGGAAAGTTCAAAAAGTGTTATTTTAGGGGTTGATCATTCTAAATTTACTCGACAAGCAATGATACGCTTAGGTGATTTGAGTGAAATCGACCATTTATTGACAAGTAATACTCCACCAGCTTCAGTATTAGAATTTATTAACCAGCATAATATTCCATTATATATTTGTAAGTAATTGTTCTATATCAGTTTTAAACCATATCAAAATCTCTAAGATGTTTTGGTATGGTTTTTTATTGAATAATATTCTTTTCTTAAGTAAATCGTAAAAATAATACAATGAGAAAAATAGGGGCAAATATTGTATATAGATATTGTGTTTTAAGAGTTTTGACAGAAATAGTTAGTTTATTATTGCGAATATATCATTAATTCTGTTTGAAAACGAAAATTATTGTGTGATCTTTATCACAAAATAGCGGTTATTTGATTGTATGAAACCAAAAAAATCATTATCCTTGAATTATTATGATTGAATCTCAAAGAGAGGTTGGTTGATTATGAAAAGAAATGAAAATATAGATCGCATTAAACATACAGCAGAATGGGATGTTGTAGTTATTGGTGGTGGAGCAACAGGGTTGGGTGTAGCGGTTGATGCTGCCTCACGTGGTTTTTCCACTTTGTTATTAGAACGAATTGATTTTGCTAAAGGAACATCTAGCCGTAGTACAAAATTAGTTCATGGTGGTGTGCGTTATCTCGCTCAAGGAGATGTTGCTTTAGTAAGAGAGGCTTTGCGTGAAAGAGGTCGTTTAGCCAAAAATGCCCCGCATTTATTTAATAGCGAGTCTTTTATTATTCCTGGTGAAAAATGGTGGACAGCTTATTATTATACTTTTGGGCTATGGTTATATGATCGTTTAGCCGGAAAATTAAGTATTGGCCATACCCGTTATTTAAATAAAAAAGAAACTAATCAGCACCTTAAAGGTGTTAAGTTAGAAAAATTAAATAATGGTGTATGCTATTATGATGGTCAATTTGATGATGCTCGTTTGGCTATTAATTTAGCTCAAACAGCGGTTGAACAAGGTGCGACAGTTGCGAATTATTGTGAAGTTATTGGCTTAGATAAAGACAAAAACGGAAAAATTTGTGGTGTAAAAGTAAAAGATACGCTTGGTAATGAGGTCTTTGATGTTAAAGCAAAATGTGTGGTAAATGCAACCGGCGTCTTTACTAATGAAATTAATGCGATGGATAAACCAGGTGGTAAGGATGCGATTGTACCTAGTCAGGGGATTCATTTAGTTATTGATCGTAAATTTTTACCTGGAAAATCAGCATTAATGGTACCTAAAACATCTGATGGGCGAGTATTGTTTGCAGTGCCTTGGCATAATAAATTAGTGGTCGGCACAACAGATACATTGGTGAAAAATGTTGAGTATGAACCTAAGCCGATAGAACAAGAAATTGATTTTATTTTACAGACCGCTAAAGATTATCTAATTGAAGCACCTACTCGTGAAGATGTTCGTTCTGTCTTTGTTGGTTTACGTCCATTGGCTGCACCAAAAGAAGAAGGCAAGAGTACAAAAGAAGTATCTCGTAGTCATAAGGTTGAAGTGAGAGAGTCGGGATTGATTGATGTTATTGGTGGTAAGTGGACTACTTATCGTCAGATGGCTGAAGATACATTAAGTGCGGCTATAAAAAATCAACTATTATCTGATAAGCCTTGTGTTACCACAGAGTTAAAAATTCACGGACATAGTCCTGCAGATATGGAAAATCATCTTGGTTACTATGGAAGTGATCGTAAATATATTGAAGAATTGGCTGCTAATGATAGTAAGGCGGCTGAGAAGTTACACCCAGAGTATCCATTTTTATATGCTGAGGTACTATGGGCTGTAAGAGAAGAAATGGCTCAAACATTGGAAGATGTACTTGCTCGTCGTATTCGTTTCCTATTCTTAGATGCCAAAGCTGCGGCTTCGGTTGCTGAAAATGTAGCAGAGTATATGGCGCAAGAATTAGGTAAAGATGCACAATGGATTGCAGAGCAAGCATCCGATTTCAGAGAGCTTTGTAAACAATATCATTTTTAGAATTTGATAGTGTTATATTTATATTAATATTTATTAATTTTAGAGGAGATTTATATGTTTGGTCCATTTAAGCCAGCTCCGCATATTACGGAATTGCCAAAAGAAAAGATGGATCCAACGTATCGCCGTTTACGTTGGCAAGTTTTTGCAGGTATTTTCTTTGGTTATGCCGCTTATTATTTTGTCCGTGCAAATTTTGACTTAGCTCAAAAAGGATTAATTGATGCAGGAATGTACACTAAGACAGATCTTGGTGTTATTGGTACTGCTGCAGGTTTAGCTTATGGAATATCAAAATTTGTTATGGCTGGTTTTTCTGACCGCTCTAACCCAAGAATGTTTTTACCAACGGGATTATTACTTTCTGGTCTATGTATGACGTTAATGGGGCTATTTCCTTGGGCGACTTCAGGTATCACAGTAATGTGGGTGATGATTTTCCTTAATGGTTGGTTTCAAGGTATGGGGTGGCCACCTTGTGGTCGTACAATGGTTCACTGGTGGTCAAAGAACGAGCGCGGAACGATAGTATCTATTTGGAATACTGCCCACAATGTGGGGGGAATGGTTCCTGGGGCAATGGTATTGCTTGCAAGTGCTTTATATTTTAGTAATCACGGTGTACAAGCGACTGCTAAAGATGTTTGGCAACAAGCTTTATATTTCCCTGGGATCGCGGCTATGCTTGTTTCTATTCCTATTTTCTTAATTATGCGTGATACACCACAATCTTGTGGTTTACCACCAATTGAAAAATGGCGTAATGATTATCCTGATGATTATAATGAAAAAACCTATGAAAATGATTTAACAACAAAAGAGATTTTCGTTACTTACGTCTTAAAAAATAAATTACTTTGGTATATTGCTATTGCAAATGTGTTTGTCTATTTAATTCGTTATGGCGTATTAAAATGGTCGCCAGTGTATTTAGGTGAAGTAAAACACTTTAATATTAAAGGTACAGCTTGGGCATATACTATTTATGAATTAGCAGCGATTCCAGGTACATTGCTATGCGGTTGGGTATCAGATAAAGTCTTTAAAGGTAAACGTGGTTTAACTGGTTTAATCTTTATGGTTTTAACTACCGCAGCAGTAGTAGCATATTGGTTAAATCCTGCGACACCAGAAGCTGAATTAGGTAAATATGCATTCTGGTATGAAAATCCGTATCAATTAATGGACTTCATTTTAATGACAACCATCGGTTTCTTAATTTATGGTCCTGTTATGCTAATTGGATTACATGCACTTGAGCTTGCACCTAAGAAAGCTGCTGGTACAGCGGCAGGATTTACGGGACTATTTGGTTATCTTGGTGGTACGGTTGCTGCATCTGCTGTTGTAGGTTGGGCTGCGGATAAATTTGGCTGGGACGGTGGTTTCTATGTCATTATTGGTGGTGGCGTGGCGGCAGTATTACTTCTTCTTTTGGTTACGGTAGAAGAAGCTGCACACAAAGCAAGATTAGATGATCACTATGGTAGATCATAATTAGATAGTGAAATAAAGCTAAGAAAATATGAGGGATGTTATTTAACATCCCTTTTTTGAAGGAGAAAAATATGA
Organism: Bisgaardia hudsonensis; assembly: GCF_004345785.1. Classification (GTDB taxonomy): domain Bacteria; phylum Pseudomonadota; class Gammaproteobacteria; order Enterobacterales; family Pasteurellaceae; genus Bisgaardia; species Bisgaardia hudsonensis. The sequence goes on along the minus strand of NZ_SLXI01000003.1, from coordinate 251,365 downwards.
AACTTAAAACGTTAGTACTAAGTATGGTAGCTGTTTCAGTTTTGACAGGCTGTACGACTCATAATATGGATAATACTATGAATAAAACAGACAAAATCATTATTGCACATCGTGGTGCTAGTGGCTATTTACCAGAACATACATTGGAAGCCAAAGCACTTGCTTTCGGTCAAGAGGCTGATTATTTAGAGCAAGATTTAGCAATGACAAAAGACAACCATCTTATTGTGATTCATGATCATTTTTTAGATGGTTTAACTGATGTGGCTAAGAAGTATCCAAAAAGAGCCAGAAAAGATGGTCGTTACTATGTAGCTGATTTTACGCTAAAAGAAATTCAAAGTTTAAATATGACTGAAAATTTCAAAACAGAAAATGGTAAACAAGTACAAGTTTATCCAAACCGTTTCCCGATGTGGAAATCTCACTTTAAAATTCATACTTTTGAAGATGAATTAGAATTTATTCAAGGATTAGAGAAATCAACAGGTAAAAAAGTAGGGATTTATCCTGAGATCAAAGCACCTTGGCTACATCATCAAGAAGGTAAAGATATTGCTCTAGCTACATTAAAAGTATTAAAAAAATATGGTTATACTAAAAAATCTGATCCAGTTTATTTACAAACATTTGATTTTAATGAGTTAAAACGTATTAAAACAGAATTATTGCCTAAATTAGGAATGGATATAAAATTAGTGCAACTGGTTGCTTATACTGATTGGCACGAAACTGAAGAAAAAGATCCTTCTGGTAAATGGGTAAATTATAGTTATGATTGGATGTTTAAAGATGGTGCAATGGCTGAAGTTGCCAAATATGCAGATGGTGTTGGACCAGGTTGGTATATGTTAATTGATGATGAGAAATCTATATTAGGTAATGTTCAATATACACCGCTAGTCAAGGAATTAGCAAAATATAATATGGAACTTCATCCTTACACTGTTCGTAAAGATGCGTTACCCAAATATTTTACAGATGTAAATCAAATGTATGATGCTTTATTAAATAAAGCTGGTGCAACAGGTGTATTTACCGACTTTCCTGATTTAGGGGTTAAATTCTTAAAACATCAGAAATAGTGATTTAACTAACACATCAAATGTTAAATTTAAGGTATTAGTTATAGAATCTCAGATTTAATCAGATAAATTATATAAAAAGTGAGAGTTTCCCATTTAGAATATATTAGTATTTAATCTAAACAAAAAATGAAACTCTCATATCTTATTTTAGTAATTCTCTGATGAAATACAAAGCTAGTTTATTTTATTTAGCAGAATAACTTATTAGGTAGTATCTCAAAATTTTGTTAGGGTATAGGAGTGATCCAATAAAAAATTGGATAAGTTGCAATAACATTTGCATTGACTTATCTTGCTTATGGATAAGTAAGATTTAGTAACGAATTACCTAAAAAATATATTTTTTCAGTTGGTAGTATATGTTCTATATCAAACCGATAATTTTATGAATTTTAAACAACGTTTAACCACATCTCGAAAAAGATGTAGTAGCGAAAGTTGGATTTAAAAATGTACGTTGTGTCGATGTTGAGGTCACCAGTTTAGAAGAACGGTGAAAAACAGACTGGTTAGAAAATGAGAGTTTGATTGATTTCTTGGAGCTAAATGATCATAGTAAAATAATAATTGAAGGCTATCTAGCACCGAAAAGAGCGGTTATTTTGACGAATAGATAATTTATTTAAATTATACTGGAAATAATTACATTTCTTATCCAATATAATCAAATATGTTTAAAAATTAATTTGTTCGGCAATTTTTTCGCTTTCTTTTAACAACATTTTTTACGAAGAACTGCAATATGCATTACACTTGGAATGGTTACTCTATAAGCAGGTCCAGCAATATCAACCGCCGTCCAAAGACCTGTTATAGCCCAACCGATTGGTCCTGTTAAGATTGACATAATTTTTGTTAGAGCCGCATTGCCTGCTATAGTTAGTCCACGACCTAATATTGCCTTTAAAATAGCATTTACAATAGTGACAGTGAGTTGATAAGACTTAAAACCGCCTAATCTGAAAATAGTTTGAAACGAAGCAAATAAAGCTTCCGGTGTTAACCCTTCAGTATTTTTTATGCCTAGTGATATTGCTAATTTTTGCAGTTCTTTTGCATCCATTTCTTCTAAAGCGGTTTCTAAAATTTTTTGCATTAGCCCTTGCTCGATTCTCTCTACTTTAGAGTTTTTATTGTAATTAACTTTTAGTTGATCGCAGACATCTTGGAGAACCTCTTTGTATAGAACACCTTCACCTCCTCTGAAAATAGTGACTAAACTATTTGCTCCAAAGCATTGAATTTCAGCCGCTATATCTTTCCAGTATTTACTATGTTCTGGATTGTATCTTATATAACCTTTAGAATTAGATAATTCTTCGGTATAGCGTTGTTTCCCATCTTTATCATAAATTAAGCAATCGACTAAATCTTTCAAATCATCATCGGAACATTTTGCTAAAAATTCTAAATCGGGATCATAACGATAAGCCATTTTATACTCCTATATTCATTTGTTAATTAAAATTGATTAATAGTAATTTATAAAAATATAAAAGTCAATTATAGTTGTCTTTTTGTTGTTTATATAGTGTTGTTGTTTTTGGTGGTTTTGAACAAAATGCACTATATGAAAAAAGAAATAAATACCCCACACCCTCAACGATTTATCTTTGCAAAAAATATGCGTAAAGTTCGTCGTTGGAAAGATATTTCTCAGGAGGCATTAGCTTTAAATGCTAATGTTAGTCGCACTTATATTGGTGAAATTGAACGTGGAGAAAGGGCTGTTTCTATTGATGTAATGGGGAAAATAGCCGATACTTTAGATATTGAGTTATTTGAATTATTTAAAGAAAATATTTCTCCAGAACTTTTGATATCTTATAAAAAGTAGGAGAATAGATCTATTACTATTAAATTTTTATGAATAGATCTATTATTTATGCGTTTCCTTTTGAAGATTTTATCAATGATGCCCCATCACTTTTTCGACTTCTTCAACATTATTATGTTCACCGAATTTATCTACTACTGTCTCAGTTGCTTCATTCATTCCTAATACTTCTACTTTTATCCCTTTTTTACGAAGTTTAAATACAACGGTATCAAGAGCCGAAACAGAGGTTAAATCCCAAAAATGGGCGTTAGTTAAATCAATTAATACTTCATCTACTGGCTCATCAAAATCAAAAGAAGAGATAAATTGTTCAGAGGATGCAAAGAATACTTGTCCAACGACAAGGTAACGGCGACTATTTTTATCGGTAATTTTATCTTTATTAACAACCATAAAACGCCCAATTTTGTTAGAGAAAGCTAAAGTCGCAAGCAATACACCGACAAAAACGCCTAGTGCAAGATTATGGGTAAAAATAACCACTGCTACGGTAGATAGCATAACAATATTGCTGGATAAGGGGTGATTCTTTAGGTTTTTAATTGATTCCCAAGAAAACGTACCAATAGACACCATAATCATTACTGCGACTAATGCAGCCATTGGGATATTTTTTATGAGATCACTTAAAAAGACGACCATAATAATTAAGAGTACGCCGGAAACTAATGTCGATAGTCTAGTGTATCCACCAGATTTTACATTAATTACTGATTGCCCTATCATTGCACAACCAGCCATACCGCCCATAAAACCAGAAACGATATTAGCCAATCCTTGACCTTTGCATTCACGATTTTTATTACTTGGCGTGTCTGTCATTTGATCGATGATTGTTGCGGTCATTAAACTTTCGAGTAAACCCACGGCAGCTAGGCTAACAGAGTAAGGTAAAATAATCCATAAGGTTTCAAAATTTAGGGGAATATCAGGAAGTAAAAATACGGGTAGCGTATCTGGTAATTGCCCCATATCTCCTACGGTGCGAATATCTAAATCTAGTAAAAAAGAGACCGCACTTAATACAATAATACAAAGTAATGGGGAAGGAATCGCTTTTCCAATAATGGGTACATAGGGGAAAAGATAAATAATTCCCAATCCTGCGGCAGTCATCGCATAAACTTCCCAAGATACATTGGTTAATTCTGGTAACTGAGCAATAAATATTAAAATAGCTAATGCGTTTACAAATCCTGTTATAACTGAACGGGAAACAAAACGCATTAAATTACCTAACTTTAAATATCCAGCTAGGATTTGAATAATACCGGTTAATACCGTAGCAGCAAATAAATATTGTAAACCATAATCTTTTACTAATGTTATCATTAACAATGCCATTGCTCCAGTTGCGGCGGAGATCATAGCAGGACGTCCTCCTACAAATGAAATAACAAACGTAATACAAAAAGAAGCATACAAGCCTACTTTAGGATCCACGCCTGCTATAATGGAGAAAGCAATAGCTTCTGGAATTAATGCCAAAGCAACGACCATTCCAGAAAGAATATCGCCTTTCACATTGGAGAAAAAATCTTTTTTAATTGAGGTGAACATAGAATACCTAGGTGAATTTCAGTTTTTGATTATATTTATTATTAGTTGCGAAACAAAATATATGTAAAATTGGAACTGATGATGAGTAATAAACCACCAATTGTATAAGTAATTTAATTAATTTTCAATGATTAAATAAATACTTTACAAATAGTTGACGAATTTGTAGTTTAATCATTTTGATGATTTTTAGACTTAGCTATGGCATAATCTCCTGATCAGATAAAAATAGGGGGCATAATGAGAATTCTACATACAATGTTACGAGTGGGTAATTTAGAACGTTCCATTAAATTTTACCAAGATGTTCTAGGTATGCGTTTATTGCGAACTAGTGAAAATGAAGAATATAAATATACATTAGCTTTTTTAGGTTATGGTGATGAGGAAACTTCTTCTGTGATTGAGCTCACTTATAATTGGGGGCAAACAGAATATGATCTCGGTACAGCTTACGGACATATTGCTATTGGTGCAGATGATATTTATGCCGTTTGTGAAAAGGTTCGCCAAGCGGGTGGAAAAGTGACGCGTGACCCCGGTCCCGTAAAAGGTGGAAAAACGGTAATTGCTTTTGTGGAAGATCCTGATGGTTACAAAATCGAATTTATTGAGAATAAAATGGCTCAAGCTGGATTAGGTAATTAATTTCTCCATTTTATTAACGTAAGGTGTATTTAATGCACCTTAATTATTTTGTTAAATTAAAATAATTTGTTCTTTCAAATACTAATGATTTTATGATAAAAAGGTAATGTTGAGTGAGTGATACACAGGAAACTAATTATAATCTTCTCAAAAATCGTTTTAGGGGCTATTTCCCCGTTATTATTGACGTTGAGACTGCGGGATTTAATGCTCAGACTGATGCATTATTAGAGTTAGCAGCTATTACAGTAAAAATGGATGAAAATGGTTTTCTATTTCCTGATCAAAAGTGCCATTTTCATATTGAACCTTTTGAAGGGGCAAATATTAACCCTGAATCATTAAAATTTAATGGTATTGATATTGAAAATCCATTGCGTGGTGCTATTTCTGAAAATATTGCAATAAGTGAGCTTTTTAAAATGGTAAGACGAGGTCAAAAAGAGGCTGATTGTCAACGCTCTATTATTGTGGCACATAATGCGACTTTTGATCAAAGTTTTCTTATGGCAGCGGCTGAACGAACAGGGATTAAACGTAATCCATTTCATCCTTTTGGTATGTTTGATACGGCGACGTTAAGTGGTTTTATGTTTGGTCAAACTGTATTGGTAAAAGCCTGTCAGGCAGCAAAAATTCCTTTTGATGGCAAGCAAGCACATTCAGCACTTTACGATACGGAACGTACTGCAGAATTATTTTGTTATATGGTTAATCAATTCAAAAAATTGGGTGGTTTTCCGCATATTATTAACCCTAATGAATAAACTCTCTTAAGATTTTTTATATAATTTAAATTACAAGGTAAGGATAAATATGATGTTATTAACTAACCCAGTTGTGCTTTCTATTATTGTATTACTGGCGCTAAGTTTATTACGAATTAATGTCGTTATTAGCTTAGTGATTTCCGCATTAGTTGCGGGTTTTACAAGTAATCTTAGTATTGATGAAACAATTTCTACGTTTACCAATGGATTAGGCGGAGGGGCTGAGGTTGCGATGAATTATGCAATACTTGGTGCTTTTGCTGTGGCTATTTCAAAATCAGGTATTACAGATTTAATTGCTTATAAGGTAATTAAAAAAGTAGGGCATACGCCAACGGGACGTTCTGTTGCAGGCTTTAAATACCTTATTTTAGGTATTCTTCTTGCATTTTCTATTTCGTCTCAGAATATATTACCGGTGCATATTGCTTTTATTCCTATTGTCGTTCCGCCATTAGTATCAATTTTTAATAAATTGAAAATTGATAGAAGAGCGGTAGCTTGCGTATTAACTTTTGGTTTAACTGCTACTTATATGCTATTACCAATTGGATTTGGTAAGATTTTTATTGAAAGTGTACTCGTTAAAAATATTAATACTGTTGGTGCCGATCTAGGACTACATACTACGGTAGGTCAAGTTTCTATGGCTATGGCAATTCCTGTTGCGGGTATGATTCTGGGATTATTATTTGCCGTTTTTGTGAGTTATCGTAAACCAAGAGAATATGTTTCTATTGCTACTGAACCTACAACAGATGAAATCGAAAAACATATTGCTAATATTAAACCATTTCATATTACAGCAAGTGTTATCGCGATTGTTTTGACAGTTGTACTTCAGTTACAAACGGAATCAACAATTATAGCTGGATTAGCTGGGTTAGTTATTTTTGGTGCTTGTGGTATTTTTAGACTAAAAGAAAGTAATGATATCTTTCAACAAGGTTTAAGATTAATGGCAATGATCGGCTTTGTAATGATCGCCGCCTCTGGCTTTGCGGCGGTAATTAATGCTACAGGTGGAGTAACCTTACTCGTCGATACTTTTAGTCAAGGGCTTGGTCCAGATAATAAAGGTATTGCAGCATTTTTAATGTTGATTGTTGGTTTATTTATTACTATGGGTATTGGTTCTTCATTTTCGACCGTTCCAGTGATTACCTCAATTTATGTGCCACTTTGTTTATCATTGGGATTTTCACCACTAGCGACAGTAACTATTATTGGGGTTGCTGCGGCGGTAGGCGATGCTGGCTCTCCTGCATCAGATTCAACATTAGGGCCGACATCAGGGTTGAATATTGATGGTAAACACGATCATATTTGGGATTCTGTTGTCCCTACCTTTATTCATTACAATATACCATTGATTATTTTTGGCTGGATTGCAGCGATGGTACTTTAGTGCTATCTTTTAGGGCATCTTTACTGATGCCCTTTTTAATATTATGAATAATACCGATCTTCTTTTACTATTAGAGCAAAAAATCCAATATCTTTATAATCACTCCAATATTCATAAAGATCAACAAATCAAGGCTAAATTTGACCGCACTTTATTTAGTGAGTCATTTGAAACGTTTGGTTTTTATATAAATGAGATCGAAGAAACATTATCGAGATTAAAATTACTAAAAAATGATGAAAAGGAGCAATATCAATTTTATTGTCAAAAATTAGTATCACAATGTAGTGTGCTAAATGAGGCAATTTATCGATCCTCTAGCTCGTCTAATAAAAAGCAACAGGTTCGGTCTCGAAAAATGAATACATCAAAACGGGAAAAGTTAATAAAGGAAATTAATCAATTACCACCAAGAGAACGTCTAGAAAAATATTATGAGGCGTTAAATAGCTTGAATCAAAAAATAGTGGAAGAAGAAATAATGCTATATCAAGCTAGTACTTTAGAAGAAAAACAAATTTGTAGTGAAAAAATTAAAATAACACAACAACGCAAATGTAAGTGCTTAGAGGCTATTGAACTTTTAGAAGAGTATTTAGCTTTTCGAAAGGGATTAGATGAATAATTTATTTGGGTATTAATAGCAAGCCTATTCTAAACGCATTACGGACTAAAATAGGCTTGCTTTGAAATTAATTCGACTTTTCTAAAGTCCTGATTTTTTCAAACACATCGTCTAAGTCTGTGCCAAAATTAATTAACTGAATTTCTTTTAATGAATTTGCTTTTACTATTGTACGTAAAGGCTGAAATTGCATATTACACATATAAAGTTGTTGATTCGGTAACATATGTTGAACAAAACGTGTTAATGCATATATTCCACCAGTATCTAGGACGGTTACGGCATCGCATTGTAAAACGATATGTTTAATTTCACGATCTGTGTGTACGGTTTTTTCGTGTAGATCAGCAAATAAGTTATCGGCAGCAGCAAAGAATAACGGACCACTAATTCGATAAACTAAAGTATCATTTAGATCTTCAGGATGAGCCAATTCAATGGATTTAGTCATTTCTGCAATAGTACGGATAAATAGTAAACTTGCTAAGAGTACGCCGACTGTAATTGCAATAACCATATCAAAAAGAACTGTTAGAATTAAGCAAGTTAATAATACTGCAATTTCATTTTTTCCAGAGCGGCGAATTAATTGAATAATTTGTGACACATTTGCCATATTCCAAGCGACCACTAACAATAGTGCAGCCATTGATGATAGTGGTAGATAAGATAATGCTTTAGCAAAAAATAGTAATGCAAATAATACTAATAATGCGTGAATGACACTTGATAAAGGTGAGACAGCACCAGATTTTACATTAGCAGCAGAGCGTGCTATTGCTGCCGTAGCAGTTATTCCACCTAAAAATGGTGAAACGATATTTCCTAATCCTTGGGCTAACAATTCATTATTTGAATGATGTTTAGTATTAGTCATATTATCTAGCACAACGGCACAAAGTAATGATTCTATCGCTCCTAATACTGCCATTGAAAAAGCAGCAGGCAATAAATCTTGTAATACTTGAAAATTCCATTGAATAAGCTGACCTTCCGTATTAGGAATATTCCAAGGTAGCATAAAGGTTGGGAGTTCATTTGGAATACCAAATCCTGTTGAACCATCAGATAGGGTATAAGTAAATGAAGATCCTATCGTTGCTACATCAATGTTAAAATGATTGAATATTAGTGCAAGTAAGGTTCCCAAGATCACTGCTGGTAAATGCCCTGGAATAGATAAGCGTAATCTATGCCATTGGGTTAAAAGTAATAAAGTCGCAATACCTACAATGGTATCTGCCCAATTAATTGTTGGAAGTGCGGTTAAAATAGTATGGATTTTCCCAAGATAATGGGCAGGCATCTCGGGAATATTTAATCCCAGAAAATCTTTCACTTGTAATGTAGCAATTACAATACCAATTCCACTGGTGAAACCAAGAGTAACGGGTAGGGGAATATATTCAATAAGTCTTCCTAAACGAAATAATGCCATTAGCACTAATAGAACCCCTGATAATAGGGTAGCCATTAATAGCCCACTTAACCCAAATTGTTGTGTAACAGGATATAAAATAACAACAAATGCTGCAGTTGGACCCGAGATATTAAAACGAGATCCTCCAGTTAAAGCAATAACAATACCCGCTACGATAGCGGTATATAAACCATGTTGCGGTGGAACACCACTAGCAATTGCAAGAGCCATTGAAAGGGGGATGGCAATAATTCCGACCGTTAATCCTGCAATAATATCCTTAACTAAGTGTTGAGTGCTATAACCTACACGAAAGCTATCTTTTAATGCACTAAATGGTTTTACTGCAAGAAAGACATTATTGGTTAAAAACCATTTTTTTAACATTTTTTCCTCAAAGTGAAATGATTAGGAATGAATTAGATATAATATTGTAACTGAAATCTAAAAATAGTTTTATGTTTTAACGCAATAAAATGAAAAAATACTTGACGTAATTGATGTAAATCTTTATATTTCAGCCCTACCCAATGGTGAGATGTCCGAGTGGTTGAAGGAGCACGCCTGGAAAGCGTGTATGTGCGAAAGTGCATCGGGGGTTCGAATCCCCCTCTCACCGCCATTGTTCGATCATTTTTCTTTTTTTATGTCATTTTTGTTACGTCACACTGAATATTCGTTATTTATCCTTTCCTTAAAAAGATTTGCAAGACCCGAAAAATCAATATAAAGTTAATTCTATATTTGAACTGTACTTGTATTTAATTACATCATCGCCTATTAGATAGATATTTTGCTTAGATCGGTAATATTGTTTCTCTGTATTTTTAGAAAAATGGATATTATGATGATTCGTGTAGGTAGAATAGGTATATTGTTAAAAGTATAATGAGAGGAATGTTATGTATTGTAGAGCTAAATTAATATTTACTAGTTTTTTAATAATGCTATTTGTTGCAGGGTGTTCATCTTTATTAGCCACAAATAATCAAAAGCTTGCTTATAAAATTTTAGAAGATTATAAATGGGAATTAGTTGAAGCGAAAAATGCTGATGGTCAAATAATTTCTTCCTTATTTATTAATTCTAATAAACCTTTGGTATTGAACTTTATGTCTATTGATGGCGCGCATACATTAGCTCTAGAGAATACTTGTAATAAGTATTTGGCGGATTACCAGATTAAAGATAATGATGTAGAGCTGGGTTCCGTAGCAAGCACCTTGATCGCTTGTCCAGAAACACTAGCAAATTTTGATTTGGTGGCAGAAAATATTATTAGTGGTAAGTATGCAGTGAGTAAAGATACAAATCACCTTAGTATTTTAACCATTACTAGTCCGTCATATATAGCTTATTTTAGAGCTATTGCTAAGTAGTATTATTTTTTATTGGTTATTTTATTGATAAATATTCTTTTGTTATGATCTAATCGCTATTTATTACAGAGTCCTCATGAGAAATATAAGACATTTTGCACAAAAGTACGTTAGTTGGGTTATTCGATTAGGAAGAATAAAATTTTCGCTACTTGGTGTTGGTATATTGGCTATATTCGCATTATTTCTACAAGTTGTTTTGAGCTTCTTTATTATCGGAAAAATATATTGGAATGATATTCTTCGTTCTATTATATTCGGGTTGCTTTCAGCTCCCTTTGTAGTTTATTTTTTTACATTACTTGTTGAGCGATTAGAACGATCTCGTCTTAATTTGGCAAAGCTAGTTGATAATTTAAGAAATGAAGTATCAGAAAGAATAGCGACAGAGAAAAAATTGTCAGTTGCATTAGCTGAATTAGAGCAAAAAAATAAAGATAAAGCAGCATTGATGGCAACGATTAGTCATGAATTAAAAACACCATTAAATGGTATTATTGGTCTAAGTCAGATTTTATTAGATGATAATTTAACTGAAACACAACGTAATTATTTAAAAACCATTAGTATGAGTGCTATTTCATTAGGGCATATTTTTGGGGATATTATTGATTTAGAAAAAATTGATGCTAACAGCATAGAATTGCATAAGAAAGAAACCGATTTTTATCGTTTTTTAAGTGATATCACTAATTTTGCCACATTAATGGCGGAGCAAAAACAATTAAAATTTGAGATAACTTATGATGAAAAATTACCGCATTGGTTGATGATTGATACACCAAGATTAAGTCAAATATTATGGAATTTGATTGCTAATGCGGTTAAATTTACGCAAGAGGGGACTATTTCATTATCTATTAGATCCGAAGGAAATGAATATTATTCTTTCTCTGTAAAAGATACAGGGATTGGTATTGAAACTAAAGAACTAGATAATATATTTATGATGTATTATCAGGTACAAACGACAAAACAGAAATCTTTAGGCAGTGGAATTGGGCTTTCTGTTTCTAAAATTCTTGCTCAACTGATGGATGGCGACTTAATCGTAAAAAGTCAATTAAATCAAGGTTCTGAATTTATATTAAGATTTAAGGCTGAAAAAGTTAGAGAGCCACTTGAACATTCAATTAATATTCCTAAAACCTTACATATCCTACTTGTCGAGGATATTGATGTAAACATTATTGTCGCCAAATCTGTATTAGAAAAATTAGGCTATACGGTTGATGTAGCGATGACTGGAAAAGAGGCCATTTATCAATTTGAACAGCATTATTATGATCTTCTTTTACTGGATATTCAATTACCTGATATGTCAGGATTTGATGTAGCACAACATTTACAAGATGGTTATAACAATGGTCGTTATGATTTTTTACCTCCATTAGTGGCATTAACTGCTAATGTAATGCAAAGTAAAAAAGAATATCAAGCGAAAGGAATGGATGATGTTCTGCGTAAACCTCTTGTTGTAGAGGATTTAAAAAGGTGTTTACAGGAATATTTTGGTGATGAATTGAGTTCTCAAGATATCCTTATTGAATGTCAAGAATATCCGATTAATGAAATTGTCAATAGTGAAAATTTTGATTTTGCGATATTACACGAGCTTATTGATATGTTGGGGGCTAAATTTGTCCAAGATAATCTTTTATTGTTCAAGAAAACAATGCCTGATTATATTAAAGAACTTGTTGTTGCTTATGATCTTTATCAGCAAGATAGTAACAGTAAAGAAACGTTAATTGCTGTAGCCCATAAAATTAAAGGGGCAGCGGCTTCGGTAGGATTAAAACGATTACAACAAATTGCAGCAAAAGCACAAGATCCACAACAGGATGAGTGGGTGAATCAGATAGGCGTATGGGTAACGAGCTTAAAAGATTTATGGTTAGAGGATGTGGATAGCTTAAATTATTGGCTAGATAAAAAATTATAAAATTAATACCGCACTTTACTCTTTTATTCAAATATAGCATAAAGTGCGGTCTTATTTTTTGTTAGATTAACTTCTTAGGGTATCACTTAAACAAGGTTGAATTTTATTTAAAATTTCTTTTACAATTCGTGGTGAAGCTGCAACGATATGACCATCCGTGAGGTAATTATGATTACCATTAAAATCACAAACTAAGCCACCAGCTTCTCTTACAATTAAGTCACCAGCAGCAATATCCCAGGCTTTAATACCCATTTCAAAATAGCCATCAACTCGTTTTGCTGCTACATAGCACAAGTCTAATGCTGCAGATCCTGTTCTACGAAAATCAGCCGATTCAGCTGATAAACTACTCATCATTGCAAATTGGGTAGGCATTAATGCTTTTTTCTTAAAAGGAAATCCTGTTGCGAGAATTGTGCCTGTTAATTCACGTTTATTATCAACACGAAGGCGGATATCATTAAGTTTTGCTCCCTCGCCTCGCACTGCGGTAAATAACTCATTACGGATAGGATCATAAACAACACCGACTTCGGTACGTCCTTTTACACGAATAGCGATTGAAACAGAAAAATGAGGTAAACCATAGACAAAATTGGTTGTTCCATCTAGTGGATCGATAACCCATTGTGTATCGTTATCTTTACCTTGTAAAGCACCACTCTCTTCAGTAATGATCGTATGCTCTGGATAAGAGGCTTTAATCACTTCGATAATTGCTGCTTCAGAGGCTTTATCTATATTGGTAACAAAGTCATTTTCACTTTTTGTGATTGTTTGAATTTCATCACGGCGTTCATAACCTTTAGCAATAACATTGCCCGCTTTTCGTGCCGCACGAATAGCGATATTTAACATTGGATTCATATTTCCACCAGATTTTAAAAAGAACATCAATAATTAGCCCTAAATTATAGTGAATTTTGATCGAAAAAGCGAGTATAAAAATTTTAAAATTGTTGACTAAATATAAGGGGTATTATGCTAAAATGGTATGAAATATTAAGAGGAATAATGTTAGTTATGCTATCAAAAATTAGAATTGTTTTAGTGGAAACTTCTCATAGTGGCAATATAGGCTCAGCTGCGAGAGCGATGAAAACAATGGGATTAAGTCAGCTATATTTGGTTTCGCCAAAACAAGCGATTGATGAACAGGCTGTTGCATTATCAGCAGGTGCGGAAGACGTGCTTAATAAAGCGATTGTCGTGAATAATTTTGATGAGGCTATTGCGGATTGTTCTCTTGTTATTGGCACAAGTGCAAGATTAAGACACCTACAAACTACCTTAGTTAATCCAAAAGAATGTGCAGAAAAAGCACTTATTCATCACCAAGAAGGACAAATTGCGATTGTTTTTGGACGAGAAAGAGTGGGATTAATTAATGATGAATTATTAAAATGTCGCTATCATCTACATATTCCTGCTAATCCTGAATATTCCTCATTAAATTTGGCGATGGCGGTACAACTGGTTTGTTATGAGTTAAGAATGGCTTATTTATCTCAGAAAAAAGAAATAAAACAAATTTCATCAATAGAAAATACCTATCCTGATGCTCGAGAGTTAACTTATTTTTTTAATCAAACAGAGAAGGTGTATCAACGCTTAGGATTCATTAAAAATCAATCAGTTATACCAAAATTACAACGCTTGTATCAGCGTGCTGAAATTGAAAAAAATGAGTTAAATATATTATTAGGAATGTTAAAAGCCGTCGAAAAACGGCTAGATTGATATTTTATGATAGTTGACTAATTTAGTCAGGAATGTAATATAGCTAACATAGTTTCAACAAAAGGATGCTCACAGATGAAATTAACCTCTAAAGGTCGTTATGCGGTAACTGCTATTTTAGATATAGCATTACATTCTGAAGATGGTCCTGTTAATTTAGCTGATATTTCTGAAAGACAACATATTTCTCTTTCTTATTTGGAGCAATTATTTGCAAAATTACGTCGAAATGGTTTAGTTATAAGTGTTAGAGGTCCTGGTGGTGGTTATAAATTAGGATTAGATACAGATAAAATTTCTATTGGAATGATTATTTCTGCGGTCAATGAAAATATTAATGTAACAAAATGTTTAGGAAAGGGCTATTGCCATTCAGGAAAACAATGTTTAACCCATTCTCTGTGGAATGAGTTAAGTCAACGAATAGAACACTTTTTGGATAATATTACATTAGCAGAATTAGTTGATAAACATTACGATGAACATAAGAAATTACAAGGTAATTTTGATGATTTAGTATTAATTAATAGCCATTCCAAATAGTATATTTAGTTTGTAAGTATTATAGTAAAAATGATTTTTAGGAGAGAATAATGAAATTACCAATTTATTTAGATTATGCGGCAACTTGCCCTGTGGATGAACGTGTAGCAAAAAAAATGATGGAATATTTAACGGTTGATGGTGCATTTGGTAATCCTGCCTCACGTTCCCATAAATTTGGCTGGCAAGCTGAAGAAGCGGTGGATGTTGCACGTAATCATATTGCTGATTTAATTGGTGCAGATAGTCGAGAAATAGTATTTACTTCAGGGGCAACTGAGTCAGATAACCTTGCAATCAAGGGAGCTGCTCATTTTTACCAAACTAAAGGTAAACATATTATTACTTGCAAAACTGAACATAAAGCTGTTTTAGATACTTGCCGACAACTTGAACGTGAAGGCTTTGAAGTAACTTATCTAGCACCAGAAAGCGATGGTTTAATTGATTTAAACAAATTAGAAGCGGCAATGCGAGATGATACGATTCTAGTTTCTATTATGCATGTTAATAATGAAACTGGTGTTATTCAAGATATTGAAAAAATTGGTGAATTGTGCCGTTCAAAGAAAGTTATTTTTCATGTGGACGCCACTCAAAGTGTAGGTAAATTACCTATCAATTTAGCTGAATTGAAAGTGGATTTAATGTCTATGTCTAGCCATAAACTATATGGACCGAAAGGCATTGGCGCACTTTATGTTCGTCGTAAACCACGTATCCGTCTAGAAGCCATTATTCATGGCGGTGGACATGAAAGAGGAATGCGTTCTGGTACATTACCTGTTCATCAAATTGTAGGAATGGGAGAAGCATATCGCATTTGTAATGAAGAAATGGCGACGGAAATGCCTCGTTTAAAAGCACTTCGTGATCGTTTGTACAATGGCTTAAAAGATATTGAAGAAACTTATGTAAATGGTTCTTTTACTCAGCGAGTGGACAATAATTTAAATATTAGTTTTAACTATGTTGAAGGTGAAAGTTTAATGATGGCATTGCGTGATATCGCTGTTTCATCAGGATCAGCTTGTACTTCTGCAAGTTTAGAACCTTCTTATGTATTACGAGCATTAGGATTGAATGATGAATTAGCACATAGCTCAATTCGTTTCACAATAGGACGTTATACTACGGAAGAAGAAATTGATTACACTATTGAACTTGTAAAAAGTGCGGTAAAAAAATTAAGAGATTTATCACCTCTGTGGGATATGTTTAAAGAAGGCGTTGACCTTAATTCGATTGAATGGTCACATCATTAATTAAAAATAATTAGTTTAGTAAAGTGTATAATAAAGGAACAAAAAATGGCTTATAGCGATAAAGTAATTGATCATTATGAAAACCCTCGTAATGTAGGCGCTTTTGATAAAGCAGATCCTTCTGTGGGAAGTGGAATGGTTGGTGCACCAGCTTGTGGTGATGTAATGCAATTACAAATTAAAGTAGATGAGAATGGCATTATTGAAGATGCGAAATTTAAAACTTATGGTTGTGGTTCAGCAATCGCCTCAAGCTCACTAGTAACAGAATGGGTGAAAGGAAAGTCTTTAGATGAAGCTCAGTCTATTAAAAATAGTCAAATAGCAGAAGAACTTGAATTACCACCAGTAAAAGTTCATTGCTCTATTCTTGCTGAAGATGCAATTAAAGCTGCTGTTGCTGATTATAAAGCAAAAAAAGGTGCATAATAAGTAATCTATAATATTTCTATGAAAGATAAAAGTGTAGTAAATGCTACACTTTTGTTAGTATTATTTGGAGAATATATGGCAGTTACATTAACTGAAAGTGCCGAAAATAGGGTAAGAACATTTTTAGCAAACCGTGGAAAAGGTATAGGGCTTAGATTGGGCATAAAGACATCAGGTTGTTCTGGATTAGCTTATGTATTGGAATTTGTTGATGAACTCAACGATGATGATCAAGTCTTTGATAATAATGGTGTTAAGGTTATTGTTGATGCGAAAAGCCTTGTGTATTTAGATGGTACTCAGCTTGATTTTGTTAAAGAAGGATTGAATGAAGGGTTTAAATTTATCAATCCTAATGTTAAAGATGAATGCGGTTGTGGTGAAAGCTTTAACGTTTAATGAAAGAGTCGAGAATATTATAAATGAATAATCCTTTTGCTTTATTTGATTTACCTGTTGATTTTATCGTTGATCAAGATTTGCTTGCCAAACGTTATTTAACATTACAAAAAACATTACACCCTGATAATTTTGCAAATGGTTCTGCTCAAGAACAGCGTTTAGCGATGCAAAAATCTTCAGAGATTAATGATGCTTTACAAATTTTAAAAAATCCTATACTGAGAGCGGACAGTATTATTGCATTAAATCTAGGCGTTCAGGAAGATTTAGAACAAACGACTAATCATAATATTGATTTTTTAATGCAACAAATGACTTGGCGTGAGCAACTAGAAGTAATTGAGCAGCAAAAAAATGTTCAACAATTACAAGATTTTTATCAAAAGATAGAAGAACAAGATAAAATAGTTATTTCCGCATTATCTGAGGCGCTTTCACTGAAAGATTGGCAAAAAGCGAAAGAATTCAATGATAAGTTACGTTTTATTAAAAAACTTTTATTAGAAATAGAACGAGTAGAAGAACAATTAATTGATTTTTGATTGTTAGTTGATATTGAATAAGATTAAAAAAATCATTTTACATTAATAAAATAATTATAGAAGAGAATAACAATGGCATTACTTCAAATTGCTGAGCCAGGTCAAACAGCAGTACCTCATCAACAAAAATTAGCAATAGGTATTGATTTAGGCACCACAAACTCTTTGGTGGCAACTGTTCGTAATGGAAGTTCAGAAGTTTTACTTGATGAGCAAGAATATGCTTTAACGCCGTCAATTGTTCATTTTGCAAAAAATGAAGAAGTGATTATTGGACGTGAAGCCTCGGAATTAGCAAGTCAAGATCCGGTGAATACCATTGTTTCCATTAAACGATTGATTGGTCGAAGTTTAGTTGATATTCAAGAACGTTATCCTAACCTTCCTTATATTTTTGAAAGATCTGAGAATAATTTACCTTTATTAAAAACGAACAAGGGTATTTTTAGCCCAGTTGAAATTTCAGCAGAAATTTTAAAAAAATTAACCGCACTTGCTGAAAAACGCTTAGCAGGAGATATTGCAGGCGTTGTTATTACTGTTCCTGCTTATTTTGATGATGCTCAACGTCAGAGTACTAAAGATGCGGCGAAGTTAGCTGGATTAAATGTATTACGTTTACTTAATGAGCCGACAGCCGCGGCTATTGCTTATGGACTGGATTCTGAACAAGAAGGGGTAATTGCAGTTTATGATCTTGGTGGTGGGACTTTTGATATCTCCATTTTACGTTTATCAAAAGGGGTGTTTGAAGTTTTAGCGACTGGCGGTGATACGGCTTTAGGAGGCGATGATTTCGATCATTTATTAGTAAATTGGATTATTGAACAATCTACATTATTACCTAAAGATGATCAGGAGCAACGTCAATTACTGGAATTAGCTACAAAGACGAAAATTGCGTTAACTGATAATGAAACAGTTTCTATTGTTTATAAAACTTGGCAAGGAAATATTTCTCGTGAACAGTTTAATTCGCTTATTCAACCATTAGTTAAACGTTCTTTGCTTGCTTGTCGTCGAGCATTAAAAGATGCCGATATATCAGATGAAATTCGCGAAGTCGTGATGGTTGGCGGTTCAACAAGAGTGCCTTTAGTTCGTGAAGAAGTGGGTAAATTTTTCAAACGTGAACCATTAACCTCTATTGATCCTGATAAAGTGGTTGCACTTGGTGCGGCGATACAAGCAGATATTTTAGTGGGAAATAAACCTAATTCAGAAATGTTATTACTTGATGTCATTCCACTTTCTCTTGGTATTGAAACAATGGGGGGATTAGTAGAGAAAATTATTCCTCGTAATACCACGATTCCAGTGGCTAGAGCTCAAGAATTTACTACTTTTAAAGATGGGCAAACGGCTATGTCAGTGCATATTGTTCAAGGTGAACGTGAAATGGTTGATGATTGTCGTTCTCTTGCTCGTTTTACATTACGAGGTATTCCAGCAATGGCTGCTGGTGCTGCCCATATTTTAGTAACTTACCAAGTTGATGCAGATGGTTTATTAAGTGTTACGGCAATGGAAAAATCAACAGGTGTGCAATCTTCTATTCAAGTGAAACCATCTTATGGTTTAACAGACACCGAGATTGCTAATATGTTGAAAGCCTCGATGGAAAATGCGAAAGAAGATATTCAAGCTAGGTTATTAACGGAACAACGTGTTGATGCTACTCGTGTTATTGAAACAATCAAAGTAGCATTACAACAAGACGATAATTTATTAAATGATGAAGAATTAAGTGCGGTCAAAAAAGCATTAGTTTCTTTAGAAGAGTTAGTTAAACAAGAAGATAGTCTTGCTATTAAGCAAGGCATTAAAGCCCTCGATAAAGCAACTCAAGAGTTTGCTGCACGACGTATGGATAAATCAATCAGAGAAGCGTTAGCAGGGCGTTCTATTGATGAAATTGAAAAGAATTAAGGAAGAATAATAATGACAAAAATAGTTTTTTTACCTCACGAAACTTTATGCCCAGAAGGTATGGTAGTCGATGCGGCTGAAGGGGATAATTTATTAGATATCGCTTTAGAAGCAGGAATAGAAATTGAACATGCTTGTGATAAATCTTGTGCTTGTACAACTTGCCATGTTGTTATTCGAGAAGGTTTTGATAGTTTAAATGAAAGTACTGATGATGAAGATGATATGCTTGATAAGGCTTGGGGACTTGAAGTTGATAGTCGTTTAAGTTGCCAATGTAAATTAGGTAGAGAAGATCTTGTCGTTGAAATTCCTAAATATACTTTAAATCATGCAAGAGAAGAAAATTAGATTATCAACAATCTAGTAATACTTATTAGTAATAATTAAAAGGTTCCTATTGTAAAATAAGAACCTTTTTTAATTTAATAGGAAATTTCATCATATTTTTCATGATTAATTTAGTAAAATACTTAATTGGTTTTTCTTTTCTCGTTATCTAATTTTCTATTTCTTCATAAAAATTGTAAATACAATTGACATTTATTATCATCTATAAAATAATTCACATTCGTATTTTTATTTTGATATAGGATTATAAAATGCCACAATTATTTGAATTTTTACATAATTATATTGATTATATTATTCTTGGGTTACTTGGATTAATGAGTTTTTTAATGATTTGGTTCGTTATTGAAAGATTTATCTTTTTATCTAAAATAAATGTCGCTCATTATACAAATATCCATGAATTAGATATTGATTTACAACGTAATTTAACCATTATTTCAACTATTGGATCAAACGCACCCTATGTTGGGTTATTAGGGACGGTTATTGGTATTTTATTAACATTCTATGAATTAGGGCATTCTGGTGGAGATATTGATGCAGCCGCCATTATGTTAAATCTTTCTTTGGCTCTAAAAGCAACAGCAGTTGGTATTTTAGTGGCGATTCCATCAATGGTTTTTTATAATGGACTATCTCGAAAAGTAGAAGTTAATCGCTTGAAATGGAAAGCACTAAACGGTCAAAAAAATATAGGGGCATAATGTGAAAAAATTTGATGAAATAAACATTATTCCTTTTATTGATATTATGCTTGTTTTATTAGCTATAGTATTAATAACAGCTTCCTTTATTTCTCAAGGAAAAATTCAAGTTAATGTACCAAAAGCTAGCTCTACTGTTGCTTTTAAATCTGACGATCTTGCTAAGTTACTAACAGTAACAGAAACAGGTGAAATATTCTTTAATGATAAGCCAATCACTATGGAAGAGTTAGAAAATGAGATAGCGACTTGGTCTAAGGAGCAGAAAGTAACATTAAAAGTTGATGCAAAATCAATGTTCCAAGATTTCGTGACTTTAACTGATATTATTGCAAAAAATGAAATTAAAAATGTCGCTATTGTAACGATGAAAGAGAAAGGCAAATAAATGAGTAAACATCATTCTTTATTTGGCTTTTTAGGATCTTTATTTATTCATGGTTTATTAGCCTTTGTTATAGTGATGTTGATAATGAATAAGCCAGAGAGTGCGAATGGTTATAGTGCAGATCTTGTGGATACCAATATTTCTATGGAAATGTTACAAGCGATGGTAAGGGTTGAGCCAGAACCGGAGCCTGAACCTGAAATTAAACAAGAAGAACCGAAAGAAGAAGTAGCTGATCCAACGGTTAAGCCAGAGCCAGAGAAAATAGAAAAACCGAAAGAGCCAGAGAAAAAACAGCCAAAAGAGAAACCAAAGCCAAAACCAAAACCAAAGAAAAAAACGCCACCTAAAGATGTGATAAAAGGTGATCGTGATATTGATTCTAAGGATAAGGTTAATTCTCAAGCGACAAGCACAGGTATTGCCACAACTAATAACCCCAATTTAGCGGGAAGTGGGGCAAGTGCAAGTGAGTTAGATGCCTACCGTAGTGCATTAAGAAGAGAAATAGAACGTCATAAACGCTATCCTCAGCGAGCAAGAATGATGAGAAAGCAAGGCGTAGTTATGGTTTCTTTTAGCATTGCTGCTGATGGTACCTTAACTAATGTTAATGTTGTTAAATCATCAGGGGCAAGTGATCTTGATGAGGCGGCTTTAACCGCAGTTAAAAGTGCTAGAAGTATTGGGCCACGTCCTGCTGGATTAGGTACTTCTATTTCTGTGCCGATTAGTTTTAAATTACGTTAAACTGCTATCATTTAATATCATCTAACCCTCGTATTATTGGATGCGAGGGTTATTTTATTTTTGAAAAATTTTTTAAACTAAGTTTGTATTTTTCTTGCCTTTTTATATAAAAAGCGTATTATAGACGTCTAGATGGTTATATTGAATTATTATTTTAAGGAACGTTATGTCATCATATTTATTTACTTCTGAATCCGTTTCTGAAGGACATCCAGATAAAATTGCAGACCAAATTTCTGATGCGGTATTAGATGCGATTTTAGCACAAGATCCTAAGGCTCGAGTTGCTTGTGAAACCTACGTAAAAACGGGTATGGCATTAGTCGGTGGAGAAATTACTACTTCAGCTTGGGTAGATATTGAAAATCTTGCTCGCCAAGTGATCTGTGATATTGGTTATACTTCATCAGATATGGGGTTTGACGGACATTCTTGTGCGGTGCTAAATGCTATTGGTAAACAGTCTTCTGATATTAATCAAGGTGTGGATCGTGAGAATCCTTTAGAGCAAGGGGCTGGCGATCAAGGGATTATGTTTGGTTATGCAACCAATGAAACTGATGTACTTATGCCTGCAACGATTACCTATGCACATCGCTTAGTTGAACGTCAAGCTGAAGTTCGTAAAAATGGTACGCTTGATTGGTTACGTCCTGATGCAAAAAGCCAAGTAACATTAAAATATGAAAATAATAAAGTTATTGGTGTGGATGCCGTTGTTTTATCAACACAACATGCAGATACTATTAGTCAAAAAGATCTTCACGAAGCGGTAATGGAAGAAATTATTAAGCCAATTCTGCCGAGTGAATGGTTATCTAAAGATACTAAGTATTTTATTAATCCTACTGGTCGTTTCGTGATTGGTGGACCAATGGGGGATTGTGGTTTAACAGGACGTAAAATTATTGTTGATACTTATGGTGGTGTAGCTCGTCATGGTGGTGGTGCCTTTTCAGGAAAAGATCCATCAAAAGTTGACCGTTCCGCAGCTTATGCCGCTCGTTATGTTGCTAAAAATATTGTTGCAGCGGGACTGGCAGATCGTTGTGAAATTCAACTTTCTTACGCTATTGGTGTTGCCGAACCTACTTCAATTATGCTTGAAACTTTTGGTACGGCGAAAGTCAATGAAGATTTGCTAATTAAATTAGTACGTGAATTTTTTGATTTACGTCCTTATGGTTTGATTAAAATGTTAGATCTTATTCAACCAATCTATCGTGAAACAGCCGCTTATGGACATTTTGGACGTGAACAATTCCCTTGGGAAAAAACGGATAAAGCAGAAGCACTACGTTTAGCGGTTGGTTTAAAATAAGTATTTTAGATATATTATCCCTTATAAAACACGAGAATTTAGTTAAGTTCTCGTGTTTTTATTTTAATCAAATATAATAAGATAATATTTTTATTAAATAGAAGAAGAAAATGAATAACCTACAACTTGAACAAATTATTAATCAAAAACTAAATAGCCAAGCAATCACAGATTACGCTCCTAATGGATTACAAGTAGAGGGTAAAACTGAAATCAAAAAAATTATTACAGGGGTTACCGCAAGCCAAGCATTGATCGACTATGCAGTTTCTGAAAATGCTGATGCTATTTTAGTACATCATGGCTATTTTTGGAAAAGTGAGAATCCTTGTATTCGAGGTATGAAAGGTAAACGAATTAAAACCCTATTAGTGAATGATATTAACCTTTATGGCTACCATTTACCTTTAGATATACATACTGAATTAGGGAATAATGCAAAATTAGCTCAATTATTGGGGATTGAAAATTTACAGCCATTAGAAAATAGTACCACAAGTATTCCTGTATATGGCTCGCTTATCAATCCAGTTACTGGTGAAGAATTTGCACAACGAATAGAAAAAGCATTAAACCGTAAACCATTATTTTGTGGTGAAAATGCATCGCACTTAATTCGTACAATTGGTATTTGTACGGGTGGTGGACAAGGCTATATTGATCTTGCCGCACAAAAAGGACTTGATGCTTTTATTACTGGTGAAGTGTCTGAGCAAACTATTCATTCAGCAAGGGAACAAGGATTACATTTTTTTGCAGCAGGACATCACGCAACAGAGCGTTATGGAATAAAAGCATTGGGTGAGTGGCTAGCGAAAGAATATGGCTTTGAAGTGATATTTAAAGATATTGATAATCCAGCATAAGGTCTGCTTTGTATTCAGTAAGATTTTCGCTTATACTAACAACAGTTTTTCAATTCCCTTTTAAGATAAAGGGCAAACAAATATAGGTATTTCAAATGGGATTTTTAACAAATAAACGTATTCTAATTGCGGGCGTAGCAAGTAATCGTTCAATCGCTTATGGTATTGCGAAAGCAATGCATCGTGAAGGAGCAGAATTAGCTTTTACTTATCAAAATGATAAATTGAAAGGGCGTGTGGAACAATATGCAGCAGAATTTGATTCTTCAATCGTGATTCCTTGCGATGTTGGCGAAGATGCGAGTATTGAGGCTTGTTTCCAAGAGTTAGCAAAACATTGGGATAAATTTGATGGTTTTGTTCATTCTATTGCTTATGCACCAGCGGATCAACTCGATGGCGATTATGTTAATGCGGTAAATCGTGATGGTTTCCGTATTGCTCACGATATTAGTTCATACAGCTTCGTCGCAATGGCGAAAGCTGCTCGTCCAATGTTAAATGAAGGTTCAGCTTTAGTAACGTTAACGTATTTGGGGGCAGAGCGAGCAATTCCTAACTACAATACAATGGGTGTAGCAAAAGCCTCATTAGAAGCGAATACTCGTTTTATGGCGTATGCAATGGGTAAAGATGGTGTACGTGTTAATGCAATTTCCGCAGGACCAATTCGTACTTTAGCTGCAGCGGGTATCAAAAACTTTAAGAAAATGCTTGCTGCTTGTGAGGCAAATACACCAATTCGCCGTACTGTCACCATCGAAGATGTGGGTAATACTGCTGCATTTTTATGTTCTAATTTAGCCTCAGGTATTTCTGGTGAAGTCGTACATGTTGACGGTGGTTTTAATATCGTGGCAATGAGTGAGTTAGAGTCAGAGTAAGATAATAAATTCTAAAAAGGTACGTTTAGGCGTACCTTTCCTAATTTTAAATTTGTGGTATAAAAGCCACCATTTCAATAAGTGATAATATGTTTCAAAATAACCCCCTACTTTCCCAATTAAAAAAACAAATTCATGACAGTAAACCTAAAGTTGAAGGTATCGTAAAAGGTACGGATAAGTCTTATGGTTTTTTAGAATGCGATAAAAAATCCTATTTTCTTCCCCCACAAGCGATGAAAAAGGTTATGCACGGCGATAAGATTAAAGCCACTATCGAAACTAACGGTGATAAAGAACAAGCTGAACCAACGGAACTTATTGAGCCAATGCTGAGTCGATTTATTGCTCGTGTTCATTTCTATAATAACAAATTACAATTATTGGTGGAGCACCCGCAAATTAATCAGCCAATCAATGCAAATAAAGCAAAAAATGTTGAAAAAGAATTAAAATCAGGGGATTGGGTGGTCGCACAATTAAAAACACATCCATTAAGAGATGATCGATTGTTATTTGCTCAAGTAACCGAGTATATTTGTGAGGCAGAAGATGAATTTGCACCTTGGTGGGTAACCTTAGCAAAACATCAACAATCTCGCTATCCAGTACAAGGTGCAGAAAGTTATGAAATGCTAGATACTCAACCAAGAGAAGATTTGACCGCTCTTAATTTTGTAACTATCGACAGTGAAACTACAAAGGATATGGACGATGCATTGTATATTGAGCAAGTCGAAGAAAATGGGCAACAAATTGGCTGGAAATTAGTGGTAGCAATTGCTGATCCAACGGCTTATATTGATGAAAATTCACAAATTGAAAGAGATGCGAAACAACGTTGTTTTACAAATTACCTACCAGGTTTTAATATTCCAATGCTACCAAGGGAATTATCTGATGATCTTTGTTCACTGACAGAAAATGATCAACGTGCAGCACTGGTTTGCTATATTGAAACTGATCTACAAGGTAAAATCACAAAAGATCCTCAATTTGTGTCCGCTTATGTTATTTCCAAAGCGAAATTGGCTTATAACAAGGTGTCAGATTATTTAGAGCAAAAAGATAATGCTTGGCAGCCAGAAAACCCAGTAATTAAACAACAAATTGACTGGCTACATCAATTTACCCTAGCTCGAATTACTTGGCGACAAACACATCATTTATCTTTTAAAGAAAAGCCTGATTGTTCTTTTATTGTATCGGAAAATGGACATGTTCAAGAAATCAAAGCGGAATATCGCCGAATTGCCAATCAGATCGTGGAAGAGTCTATGATCATTGCAAATATTTGTGCGGCACAATATTTAGACAGGGTAGCAAAGTGCGGTATTTTTAATACACATTTAGGCTTTGACCCTAAATTCTTAGAAAATGCCCATAAGTTTTTGTTAGATAAAGTGGCAACAGAAGCAAATCAAGCAGAATTATCAGAACGTTATTCGACCAATAATCTAGCGACATTGGCAGGATATTGCCAAATGCGTCACGATATAGAGCCTATTGAGGGGGATTATTTAGAATTACGTTTACGCCGTTTTTTAACCTTTGCAGAATTTAAATCAGACTTAGCACCGCACTTTGGTCTCGGATTAGACGGTTATGCGACTTGGACATCGCCTATTCGTAAATATTCGGATATGGTCAATCATCGTTTAATTAAAGCAAGTTTAACTACTCAATCTTATAAAAAACCAGAAGATGAGATTTTACAGCGTTTGCAAGAGGCTCGCCGTCAAAATCGCTTAGTTGAACGAGATATTGCTGATTGGCTTTATTGTCGTTATTTTGCAGATAAAGTGGCTGAAAAACCAGTTTTTGATGCCGAAATTCAAGATATTATGCGTGGTGGCTTTAGAGTGCAATTATTAGAAAATGGAGCACAAGCATTTTTACCATCATCAATGGTTCATCCTAATAAAGAAGAAATGCAAGTTAATTCTGATGAAATTGCCTTGTATATTAATGGCGAAAAGCAATATCAATTAGCTGATGTGATTAAAGTACGATTAATCGAAGTCAAGGAAAGCACTCGCAGTTTAATTGTTGAATTGGTTGCTTAAGTTTCTTATTCTTCTTCTTTGTAATAAAAAAATCTGGTTCTTTTACCAGATTTTTTTATTTATGAAGTTATTATTTTTTATTTTTATAAATAGCTATCGCCTCTGGTAATAAGCGTTGTAGATTGGCTTTTCTTGCTTTGTCATTAGGGTGAGTCGAGGAAAGTGCTGCTAATACCCCACCTGAACCTCCAGTTTTTTGTGCCATTTTATCCCATAATCCTGGTGCGGCTGCTGGATTGTAGCCAGCTTTTGCCATTAAGAATAAGCCAACTTCATCAGCTTCGGTTTCGTTGCTACGAGAATAAGGTTTATTAATCCCCCAGTCAGAAGCAAGACCAACAACTAAGCCACTGGCTTCACTGCCGATTTGGGTTGCTAAGGTTACTTGAGCAACTTGTGCCACAACATTGGTAAACATACCTAAATTAACTTTTTTCTTTCCGTGCTCTTTCAGTGCGTGTGCCATTTCGTGTCCCATTACCGTAGCAATTTCGTTATCATTAAGTTTTAGGTTATCGACTAATCCAGTGTAAAATGCCATTTTGCCTCCTGGCATTGCCCAAGCATTGAGTTCTTTTGATTTGATAACCGTAATTTGCCAATCAAATTTTTGTCCAGTTTGGTTTTCTTGATCTGCATAAGGACGGAGTTTGTTAAAGACAGAATAAATACGTTTTGCGGTTTGTGATTGGTTATCAACCATACCTTTGGTTTTCACTTCATTAACTGTTTTTGCATAGCTTGAGGCGGCTTGTTGATTAATTTCAGCGGTACCGGCACAAGCAGTTAATAGTATTGCAATGCTAGAGATAACAGAGAGTTGTTTTAGGATTCTTTGCATTATTAATTCCTTAGGTTAAATTAGGTAGGTAAACTTATGGCGGATTAAGGGGAAAATACGCCATAAATAGAAAAAAGCCGCTCTAGTAAGAACGGCATTTAAGAAAAAATAGTTATTTTTTAGCACGCTCAAATGAATCTAAAATTTCTTGGCGAGCCGATTCAACCCCTTCCCAGCCATCAACTTTCACCCATTTTCCTGCTTCTAAGGCTTTATAACTTTCAAAGAAATGTTGGATTTGTGCTTTTAATAAAGCAGGTAAATCATTTACATCTTGAATATGATCATATTCTTTGCTTAATTTAGTATGTGGCACCGCAACGACCTTAGCGTCTTGACCTGATTCGTCAGTCATTTTTAATACGCCCACAGGACGACAACGAATAACTGAACCTGGTTGTAATGGATAAGGTGTTGGCACTAATACATCAACAGGATCGCCATCTAATGACAATGTGTTATTAACATAACCATAGTTTGCTGGATAGAACATCGCAGTTGCCATAAAACGATCCACAAATAATGCACCAGATTCTTTATCCACTTCATATTTTATTGGATCAGAATTTGCTGGAATTTCAATAACTACATAAATATCATCTGGTAATGCTTTACCGGCTGGTACATTTTTTAAACCCATTTTAGTATTCCTTTTTGTTTATGATAAATAATTCTGTTCAATTATAGCGTTATTTGGGCTTGTTTGTCGATATAACCAATAAATTGACGATTAAAAATGACGGAAAAAAATAAGAAAATAGATTGATTTTTTATTTTGTACTACTATAATAGTGCAAAATATTTAAGGAGAGCTGTATGCAAAAAAATAAATTACCATCTTTATTAGGTGGCACGATGATTATCGCTGGCGCGACAGTCGGTGCGGGTATGTTAGTGAATCCCACTTCAACGGCAGGCGTTTGGTTTATTGGATCAATTTTTGTACTAGTTTATACTTGGTTTTGTATGACCACATCAGGATTGATGATTTTAGAGGCGAATTTAAATTATCCTTCAGGGGCAAGCTTTGACACTATTGTTAAAGATCTGTTAGGTAAAGGTTGGAATATTGCCAATGGGTTGTCTGTGGCATTTGTTTTATATATTTTGACTTATGCTTACATTACATCTGGTGGAGGATTAACACAGGATTTTGTTAATCAATTAGTGAGTTTATCAGGCAATACCGTTGATGTTGGACGTAGTACAGGATCTTTACTCTTTTGTGTTGTATTAGCCAGTTCTGTATGGGTATCCACAAAAGCTGTAGATAGATTTAGCACGATATTGATTGTTGGAATGATTATTGCCTTTTTTGTTTCTACGGCAGGTTTAATGGGATCAGCCACAACTGATGTATTACTTAATAATGTAGCAGAGGGGGAGCAACAATATTTACCTTATATTTTGACCGCACTTCCTGTTTGTTTGGTGTCTTTTGGGTTTCACGAGAATGTACCGAGTTTAGTAAAATATTACAATCGTGATGCGAAAAAAGTAATGAAATCAATCTTTTTAGGCACAACTTTAGCATTAGTAATTTACTTATTATGGCAGTTTGCGGTTCAAGGTAATTTACCGAGAGCCGAGTTTGCACCTGTTATTGAAAAAGGTGGGGATATTTCCGCATTATTGAAAGCATTAGCTAGAAATATTGAAGCAGATTATGTGGGCGTAATATTAAGATTCTTTAGCTATATGGCAATTGCAAGTTCATTTTTAGGGGTAACCTTAGGATTATTTGATTATCTTGCTGATTTATTTAATTTTGATGATAGCCCATTGGGTCGTATGAAAACCACTTTAATTACCTTTTTACCGCCATTAGTATTAAGTTTACAATTTCCTTATGGGTTTGTGGTGGCTATTGGTTACGCTGGTTTGGCGGCGACTATTTGGACGGCGATTGTGCCAGCTTTATTAGTGCGAGCAAATCGTAAGAAATTTCCAAATCAAAATTATAAAGTATATGGCGGACGTTTTATGATTTACTTCATTATGTTCTTCGGGTTAATTAATATCTTTGCACAAATTGCGGGTCAATTTGGATTATTACCTGAATTTACGGGATAATGTAAAATACAAAGAAAGTAATCTAAGGTGCGATTTTCGCACCTTTCTTTTTTTGGTTATTTCGATCATTTTATAATATATTTTATGGTATGTTGTATTTTAATTATTTCACCACGATAGTGATATTTTATGAAAAAATCTGTTTATGATAACGATGGCTTTTTTGAACTGTATCAAAAGCTAAGAAACAATCCATTGAGTTTAAATGAAGTTGTCGAAAAACCGACAATGTTATCTTTATTGCCTGATTTAACTGAGAAGACTTTGTTAGATATGGGCTGTGGAACAGGGGAGCATTTACAACTTTATTTACAACGGAAAGCAAAATTTGTGGTAGGTATTGATTTATCCCAGTCAATGTTACAACAAGCAAAGATTAATTTAACAAAACATAATGAAAAACAACCGCACTTTGCTTTACATCATTTAGCAATGGAACATATTGATGAGTTAGCAGATGAATTTGATGTGATAACCAGTTCCTTTGCATTTCATTATATTGAAGATTTTCCTAAGTTGTTGAGGAAAATTTATCATAAATTAAAACCCGATGGTGAGATGATTTTTTCCCAAGAACACCCTATTGTTACTTGTTATAAACAGGGTGATCGTTGGCAGAAAAATGAACATAAACAACAGATTGCTTATCGTTTAAATTATTATCGAGAAGAAGGAGAACGAGATCGTAGCTGGTTTAAACAACCTTTTAAAACTTATCATCGTACGATTGCAACGATTTTTAATGATTTAATTGCAACAGGATTTAAAATAGAAAAAGTAGTAGAGCCAATGCTTGCAGAACAAGCAGAATTGCACAATGAATTTAAAGATTTACAACATCGCCCAGTATTATTATTTGTTAAAGTGAGAAAATGTTAGCTGAATTATTATTAATTTAGATTGGAGAATTTAATGAATTGGAATATACCTAATCTCGATAAAAATTATTTTATTATTTTAGCCATCTTTGTGGTACTCGCTACTTTTTTAAATATTTTTTCTAAAATAAGAAGATATTCCCAATATAAAAAAAGTATCAAAATAATCGTTTTTTAACACCAAAAGATAGCCTAACAAAGATTATGAATGCTGATTTTCAAAAAGCACCATTAATGAATAAATGTGAATATAAACTCTATATACGATTGATTAAGTTGTTAAATGAGCAATATTACAATAAAGGATTAAGATTATTTTCTCAAGTTTCTATGGGCGAATTTCTTAAATCTAAAGATTCAGAAGCATTTAAATTAATTAATAGTAAGAGAGTCGATTTTTTAATTATTAATAATATCGGATTGCCTGTAGTGGTTATTGAATATCAAGGAAATGGACATTTTGATAATAATTTTATTGAACGAGATGCGATTAAAAGAGAAGTTTGCCGTAAAGTGGGAATTGAATTTATTGAAATAAAACCTGAGTATGACGAATTAGAGTTTGATTTTATTGCTAGAGCGTTAAATTCTGTTATATCAAAAAATGTTGTATAAAAAATACTTGCCAAATAAAAATTTTTATTATAGATTGGAAAACACTTAGTTTTGGAGAAAACAAATATGAATTTCAATTGCACTACTCGTCATCATCACCATCACCCTGATTAATCTTTCAGGCGTTTGGTGTTGCTTGGAAGATTTTTCTTCCGAGTAGTGCTTTAAAGTAAGTCGTTATAAACGCAAAGATAAAAAAGACACAAAATCTCTCGGAAGAATACCTTCCGAGAGATTTTTTTTATATCTAAAATTTATTAAGGACTACTATATGGAAAGCAAGGTAACAAACAAGACAGCGAACAATAGACTGCGTATTGCGATGCAAAAATCAGGTCGTTTAAGTCGTGAATCACAAGCATTATTGAAACAATGTGGTGTGAAAATTAATTGGAATGAACAGCGTTTAATTGCTTATTCTGAAAATATGCCGATTGAAATTTTAAGAGTGCGTGATGATGATATTCCCGGTTTGGTGTTTGATGGCGTGGTGGATTTAGGCATTATCGGTGAAAATGTACTAGAAGAGGAAGAACTCGGACGTTTGCAAGCTGGCGATAATATTAGTTATAAACTGCTTAAACGTTTAGATTTTGGAGGCTGTCGATTATCTTTAGCGGTTCCAAAAGATTTTATTTATAACCATATTCAAGATTTACAAAATGCACGTATTGCGACGTCTTATCCGAATTTATTAAGACGTTTTATGCAACAACAAGAGATCGCTTTTAAAAACTGTTTATTAACGGGATCCGTTGAAGTTGCACCGACTGCTGGTTTGGCAAATGCTATTTGTGATTTAGTGTCATCGGGGGCAACCCTTGAAGCTAATGGTTTAAAAGAAGTCGAAGTGATTTATCGCTCTAAAGCCTGTTTAATTCAACGCTCAAGTGAATTAGATGTAGAAAAACAAGCTCTGGTAGAGCGACTATTAACCCGCATTCAAGGGATACAGCAAGCCAATGAATCTAAATATATTATGTTACACGCCCCTAAAAATAAACTTACGGAAATTACCGCACTCTTACCTGGTGTAGAACATCCTACGATTTTACCTTTAGCAGAAGATAATAGCAAAGTGGCTATGCACGTGGTTAGTCAAGAAAATCTGTTTTGGGAAACGATGGAAAAACTAAAAGCCGTGGGGGCAAGCTCAATTTTGGTGTTACCTATTGAAAAGATGATGGAATAACCCTTAGAAAATGGTCATTAAAAAATAGATAGAATAGGAATAAATATGCAGACTTTAATTTGGAATAATTTAACAGAAGTGGAAAAGCAACAAGCATTGGCTCGTCCTACAATATCCACTTCCGATGAGCTTAAAAGTGCGGTACAAAATATTATTGATTTTGTGCGTTTACAAGGGGATCAGGCTTTATTTGAATTAACCGAAAGATTTGACAAGATAATGCTAGATAGCCTTGAGGTAACGCCACAACAGATTGCTAATGCTTGTGAGCTTGTACCTGAAGATTTAAAACTGGCGATTCAAAATGCAAAACGCAATATTCAGGTTTTTCACGAAGCTCAAAAATTACCGATAATAGATGTTGAAACACAACAAGGTGTGCGGTGCGAGGTATTAACTCGTCCAATCAATCAAGTTGGACTATATATACCCGGTGGTTCTGCACCTTTATTTTCAACGGTATTAATGCTTGCTGTTCCAGCGAAGATTGCAGGTTGTAAAAAAATTGTGCTATGTACACCACCACCTATTGCGAATGAAATTCTTTATACCGCTAATTTATGTGGTATTGAAACAATTTATTGCGTAGGAGGGGCTCAAGCTATCGCGGCAATGGCATTGGGAACCGAAACTATTGATAAAGTGGATAAAATATTTGGTCCCGGTAATGCTTTTGTTACTGAAGCAAAACGTCAAGTGAGTCAACTGGCAAATGGTGCAACTATTGATATGCCAGCTGGACCTTCAGAAGTATTGGTACTTGCTGATGAATTTGCTGATGCAGATTTTGTTGCTAGTGATTTACTCTCTCAAGCGGAACATGGTGCGGATAGTCAAGTGATTTTAGTTACAACCAGCGAAAACTTGGTTAAGCAAGTGCTGCAATCTGTTGAAAAGCAGCTGGCTCAATTAGCTAGAGCAGAAACCGCTCGCCAAGCACTTTCCCATAGTCGTATTTTTATTGCAGAAAATTTACAACAATGTATTGAAATTAGTAATCAATATGCACCAGAACATTTAGTGGTACAAGTTGAAAATGCACGTGATTTGTTGCCATTGTTAGACAATGCTGGGTCTATTTTCTTAGGGGATTACTCGCCAGAAAGTATGGGGGATTATGCTAGTGGAACTAATCACGTTTTGCCTACGTACAGTTATAGTAAAACGTATTCTAGTTTAGGATTGGCTGATTTTAGTAAGCGAATGACAGTACAAGAACTCACGCCACAAGGGTTTATGGATCTTGCGAAAACTGTAGAGCGAATGGCAACGGCGGAGCAACTTGACGCTCATAAACAAGCGGTTAGTATTCGTTTAGCCAAAATGACTAAACAAGCCATTCAACCAATAGCTAAATAATAGGAGCATAATATGTCAATTTCGTTATTATCTCGAAAAAATATACAAGCACTTACTCCCTATCAATCTGCAAGACGATTAGGTGGAAAGGGGGATATTTGGTTAAATGCTAATGAATATCCTATTTCAGCAAACTTTAATTTAACTGACCGCACGTTTAATCGTTATCCAGAGCCACAGCCTGAAAATGTGATTAATGCTTATGCTAGTTATGCAAATGTTAAGCCTGAAAATATATTGGTGAGTCGTGGTGGCGATGAAAGCATTGAGTTGCTTATTCGAGCATTTTGTGAAGCAAATGATCAGCTACTTTATTGCCCACCTACTTATGGAATGTACGGGGTGAGTGCAGAAACCTGTGGGATTACTACAAAAATAGTGCCATTAACGGCAGATTTCCAACTTGATCTTGCTGAAATTGAAAAAAATCTCGATAAGGTCAAGATTATATTTGTGTGTAGCCCAAATAACCCTACGGGTACTTTAATAGAGCGGTCGGATTTATTAACACTTTTACAAATGACCGCAGGGCGAGCGATTGTAGTCGTTGATGAAGCCTATATTGAATTTTGCCCACAAGCCACAATGGTCAACGAATTAGCCAATTATCCACACTTAGCTATTATCCGTACCCTGTCTAAAGCCTTTGCTTTAGCGGGATTACGTTGTGGTTTTACGCTTGCCAATCCAGAGTTAATTAGTATTTTACAAAAGGTAATTGCACCTTATCCTTTGCCCATTCCTGTTGCTGATATTGCTAGTCAAGCCTTGCAAAAAGCTGGTTTATCTCAAATGCGAATGCAAGTGGCTGATACGCTTAATAATCGCCAATGGTTGATTGAACAATTACTACAAATTCCTATTGTGGAAAAAATTTTTGAAAGTGAAGCTAATTATGTATTGGTTAAATTTCAAAATGGTGAAAAAGTATTTAACCAATTATGGCAGCAAGGGATTATTTTAAGGAATCAACATAACGCATTAGGATTACAACATTGTATTCGCATTACTATTGGTACGGCTGATGAAAATTGTCGTTTGATTACAGCGATTCAACAGATTTCACAAGATTAACAAGAGAGAAAGAATATGACACAAGCAATATTATTTATTGATCGTGATGGTACATTGATTGATGAGCCTAAAACAGATTTTCAAATTGATAGTTTGGAAAAATTAAAATTTGAAGCAAATGTTATCCCAGCATTACTCAAATTAAAACAGCAATATCGTTTTGTTATGGTAAGTAATCAAGATGGATTGGGAACGGCGTCTTTTCCACAAGAGCATTTTGATAAACCTCATAATGCAATGATGGCATTGTTTCAATCACAAGGTATTGAATTTGATGAAGTGCTAATTTGCCCACATAAACCAGAAGATCATTGCGATTGCCGTAAGCCAAAAACTAAGTTGTTAAAAAAATATATTGATAAGCAATTATTTGATCTGAAGACTAGCTTTGTTATTGGTGATCGTGAAACTGATGTGCAACTAGCGGAAAATCTTGGTATTCGAGCCTTACAATATCACCCAGAAAAATTAAATTGGGATTTAATTGCAGAAAAACTACTTGGAGAGCCAGTTACCAATATTGATAGTAATCAACCTCGTTACGCTGAAGTTAGCCGTAAAACCAAAGAAACGGATATTAAAGTACAAGTTTGGCTAGATGAAACAGGGGTTAATGAGATTAAAACAGGGGTTGGATTTTTTGATCATATGTTGGATCAAATTGCTACACATGGTGGTTTTCGTATGAATGTGAGCTGTAAAGGTGATTTGTGGATTGATGAACATCATACTGTGGAAGATACCGCACTTGCGCTGGGTACCGCTTTAAAGCAAGCCATTGGCGATAAGCGAGGGATCGCTCGTTTTGGTTTTGTACTACCAATGGACGAATGCAAGGCAGAATGTGTATTAGATTTATCAGGACGTCCTTATTTTAAATTTAAAGCTAAATTCAAACGCGATAAGGTGGGAGATTTCAGTACAGAAATGACTGAGCATTTTTTCCAGTCTATTGCTTATACGTTAATGGCAACCCTACATTTGAAAACAACTGGCGATAATGATCATCATAAAATTGAAAGCTTATTTAAAGTATTTGGGCGTACTTTAAGACAAGCTATTCGTATTGAAAGTAATGTGCTACCGAGCAGTAAAGGTATTTTATAAATTGATTAATAATAGGGAATAAAGTGAAAAAATGAAGACTATTACCATAATCAATACTCGCTGTGCTAATTTATCTTCCGTTAAATTTGCCTTTGAACGTTTAGGTTATCGAACAGAAATTACAGCAGATATTCAACGCATACAGTCTGCGGATAAATTGATTTTACCCGGTGTTGGAACGGCAAAGGTTGCAATGAATAATTTAGCTGAATTGGATTTAATTGACGTGATTAAGCAGGTAACTCAACCTATATTGGGGATTTGTTTAGGAATGCAATTAATGACGGAATATTCAGCTGAGGGTAAGGTGAATACTTTAGGTATGATGACAGGAAAAACGGAGTTACTTGCTGACAATCATTTACCTTTGCCACATATGGGCTGGAATCAGGTACATTATCAACCAGATAATCCGTTATTTTGGGGGATAGAACAGGATAGCCATTTTTATTTTGTTCATAGTTATGCTGTGTTGCTAAATGAGCATACTATTGCAACATCAAATTATGGAGAGGATTTTTCTGCCGCATTACAACGTCATCATTTTTATGGGGTTCAGTTTCACCCAGAGCGTTCAGGGAAAAATGGTGCATTGTTATTGAAAAATTTTGTGGAAAATATTAAATAAGGAAAGATAGCTAATGACAAAATCAATGATTATTCCTGCATTAGATTTAATTGAGGGAAAAGTAGTGCGTTTACATCAAGGCGATTATGCTCAACAAACTACTTATTCAGATGATCCAATTCAACAATTCGCCAGTTATATTCAACAAGGTGCAAAACAATTACATTTGGTGGATTTAACGGGAGCAAAAGATCCAGTCAAAAAACAGACCGCACTTATTGATAAAATAATAACGGCCACTCAAGTGAACATTCAAGTGGGGGGCGGTATTCGTACGGAAAAAGATGTGGCGGACTTATTGGCTATTGGTGCAAATCGTGTAGTGATTGGTTCTACGGCGGTAACTGAAAGTAAAATGGTGCAAGGTTGGTTTGAAAAATATGGTGCTGAAAAATTTGTATTAGCCCTTGATGTAAAAATTGAAAAGGGAAAAAAATTTGTTGCGATTAAAGGCTGGCAAGAAACTAGCCCAATAACTTTAGAAAACTTGATAAAAAATTACCGCACTTTTGGTTTGCAACAGGTACTTTGCACTGATATCTCTCGAGATGGCACGTTGCAAGGATCGAACGTGGCATTGTATCAAGAAATTTGTGCTCAATTTCCAGAGATAGCATTTCAATCTTCTGGAGGTATTGGTTCATTACAAGATATTAAAGAATTAAAAGGAACAGGGGTTGCTGGCGTGATTGTTGGGCGAGCTTTATTGGAAGGGAAATTTAGTCTAGAGGAGGCGATTAAGTGTTGGAATGCATAGAAAAAGGTGCAATATTCTCAGAATGTGGAAATTACCGTTATCTTTTATGGCGAATTTGGGATATAGATAAACCTAACGTTATGTTTATAGGATTAAATCCTTCAACAGCAGATGAAACTATCGATGATAATACCATTACACGTTGTATAAATTTTGCTAAACAGGCAGGATTTGGTGGGGTTTATATGGTTAATTTATTTGCTTATCGCAGTACTGACAAATCAGTTCTGTATCAAATGAATGATCCTATTGGACACGATAATGATAAGTATATTAATTCAGTATTAGATAAAGTTGATAAGGTTGTAGCATGCTGGGGCAATGATGGACAATATTTGGATAGATCTCAACATATTTATAATTTAATTCCAGATTTATATTGTTTAAAAGTAAATAAAAATGGAGAGCCAGCTCATCCATTATATTTATCATCAACTCTTAATTTTAGAAAATATACAAGGAGAGAAAAATGTTAGCAAAGCGAATAATTCCTTGTTTAGATGTGCGTAATGGACGAGTTGTAAAAGGTGTTCAGTTTCGTCATCATAAAATTATTGGTGATATTGTCCCTTTAGCACAACGTTACGCAAAAGAAGGGGCAGATGAATTAGTTTTTTATGATATTACTGCATCAAGTGATGGGCGAACCGTTGATAAACGCTGGGTTGAGCAAGTGGCAAAAGTGATTGATATTCCCTTTTGTGTCGCAGGTGGAATTAAAACGATTGAAGATGCCGAACAAATTTTTGCTTTTGGTGCGGATAAAATTTCTATTAATTCGCCCGCACTTGCTGATCC
Source organism: Bisgaardia hudsonensis (assembly GCF_004345785.1). Lineage (GTDB taxonomy): Bacteria > Pseudomonadota > Gammaproteobacteria > Enterobacterales > Pasteurellaceae > Bisgaardia > Bisgaardia hudsonensis. The sequence continues at coordinate 213,171 of NZ_SLXI01000003.1, read as the reverse complement.
TAATTTGATTAATCAATTAGCGGATCGTTTTGGTAAACAAGCGATTGTGATTGGTATTGATAGTTGGTTTGATCAAGAAAGTGGCAAATATTGGGTAAATCAATACACTGGCGATGAAAAACGTACTCGTCAAACTTGTTGGCAATTAATGGATTGGCTAAAAGAAGTGCAACAACGAGGTGCTGGGGAAATTGTTTTAAATATGATGAATCAAGATGGGGTTCGTCAAGGTTATGATTTAGTACAGTTAAAGCAAGCAAGAGAATTATGTCAGGTTCCCTTGATTGCTTCAGGTGGAGCTGGAACAATGGAACATTTTAAAGAGGCTTTTATTGAGGCAAATGTTGATGGAGCATTAGCTGCAAGTGTGTTTCATAAACAGATTATTCATATTATGGAATTAAAGGCTTACTTAAAAGCAAAGGGTATTGAAATTAGAATATAGTTTTATTAAAAATTATTAATAAAGATTAAATAAGGTCGGAATATGTTAGATATAGAAAAAATTAATTGGGAAAAGGTCGATAATTTATTGCCTGTTATTGTGCAGAACGTAAATACTTGTGAAGTCTTAATGTTGGGGTATATGAATCAAGAGGCATTACAAAAAACAATTAATGAGAAAAAAGTGACTTTTTTTTCTCGTACCAAACAACGATTATGGACGAAAGGAGAAACCTCGGGCAATTTTCTAAATGTTGTGGATATGACTTTGGATTGTGATCAAGATACTTTATTAATTTTAGTCAATCCTATTGGTGCCACTTGCCATACTGGGACAGATAGTTGTTTTAGCTCATTATCTAATCAACCGAATTGGGTGTTTTTTAGTAAATTAGAACAGTTAATTTCAGCTCGAAAAGGGGCAGATCCAAAAAGTTCTTACACCGCACAGCTTTATGCAGAAGGGACAAAACGTATTGCTCAAAAAGTTGGAGAGGAGGGGGTGGAAACTGCACTGGCGGCAACTGTAAAAAACCGTAATGAAACGATTTGTGAAGCAGCTGACTTGGCTTATCACTTGACTGTTTTATTACAAGATGCGGATCTTTCTTGGGCTGATGTTATTGGTAAATTGAAAGAACGTCATCAATAATTAATTCGATGGTTTTATACTTAAAATAAATAGAGAGTTTTCTTAATCTATTTTGTAAATCAGAAAACTCTCATTGCTTATAGTTACTGCTTTGTGGCTATTTTATTGTGCAAGTAGCTTGCTTGCACCAAAGGGCGGTACAATAGCCCAAAGAAATTGTAAGGGTACTGGTTGGCTACGTTGTGATGGACGCAAACATTGGATTGATTGCACATCACCAAACCCAAAACTGGCAAGACAGCTTCCATCAAATGGGGATTGTAAAATGAATGCCCCCGTATCAGTTGGAACAAGGATCCAAGCTGTTCTAGCTAAGTCACCACAGGTTGTTACTGTCCCACCTGTAAAACATTGTTCTGTATCATAGGCTTTAAATTGTACAAAATGTTGATTATTGATTGTGATATCAACTAAGTTCCAATGTAAATTTAATTCACTACGACGACCATAATGTTCATTTGTCATTGGTTCACCAGTATATAGACTGCGTAAACTTACTACGGGTGGTGGATAATCTAGATTATCCAATGTTTCACTATTATTTTCCTCTGCGAAAATATTTGTGCTTATTAATAAGCTGAATAATAAATAAAGGTATTTTTTTAACATATTACTCTCCTAACGATCTTTTACAAAACTAACTGGAAAATGATCGGAGGCTATTTGTGATCGTACTCGATTAAACATAATACTTGCACTAACATTAGAACGTTGTGGCATTTGGTCCGCATTATGTAAAATCGCATAATCTAAGATTCCGCCTGAACGATGGGTTGGTTCTGTCGGGGCAACGATTAACGTTGCGTTATCTAACCCTGGTTCTGAGCGTAGTGCTGATTGTAAATTTGAAGGAGAGCGATTGAAATCTCCTACTAGTATCCAATTCATATGGCGTCGTGTTGTTTCATCAGCAAAAAAGTGATAGACATTATTAACTAATGTCACCGCATCAGCACCACCTGTCGCAAGAGCGTGTGCACTAAAGAAGGCATCATCTCCGATACGAATACCAATCGCAGGTCTTGCTTGTAAAACAGAAGTTGTGGAATGTACAACAAATACATCATCAGCCATTCTTCTTGAAACAATAGCCAAATTAACTCTATTAGCACCAACATCTAACCTTGAATAATAAATATAAAAGTTATTTGGGCGACTTCTTGTACCTAAATTCCAAGTGTACTCTTCAATAGGTGTACCAATACCAACAGGTTGTACTACTCGTCCCGTTCTTATTGCTGTAGTGGGAAGAGTCCCAGCTTCTTGAACCATTAGAATATCTGCGGCTCCAGCACCTGTAAGTAGTTGTCTGACATTAATATTCCATTTACTTTCATTTGCAGCAGAAGATCCCTGTAAGTTCCAAGTTGCTATTTTATATTGATCTAATGTTGCTAGTGCAGTACCACTTAAAAATACGGATAGAAAAAGCAACGTTAATTTTATTAAATTCATTTATTGCTCCTAAAGTGTTTGTGGATTCGCTGGTAATAAAGGTGGTGTTAAATACCAGGTTTGATCTTTTAAAGGTGTTATATTTTTATCACTGCAAGTATCTAGCGTGATAGTCGTATAATCAGTTGTACTTACTGGGTTATAGGTAATACAGCGACCTTGAGACACACTTTTTATGAACACCGCTCCATTACTTGTAGGTAATAGTAAGAAATCTTGATCAAGATTTTTAGGATCACAATTATCGTGAATAATGCCATTACCATATGCGTGAATACAAGTACCTAGTTGTTGGTTAATAAAACGGAAATGCTCTCTACGAAAACTGCGTTCAATTTTCCAGTTACGAATATTTCCAAAAGACATCGAATCAATAGGTGCATATCCCCATAGCCAATTACGTTTAGCTAATGCCCAAACCGTAATAACGGCACCATTTTGCCCCATTATAGTGATATAATTTGACGGATCATCAGTTTGTAGGTTACCATCTGAACTCCCTAATAAAGGAAGGGTTACTGTCGCTCCCGTACTACCTACTAAGCCTAGTTTAGGTGGTGTTGGTGATATTTTTGGTTGTTTTTTTGGGGTATTATCAGATGTACTAGAGCAACTAATGGATACCAATATGATAAAAAATAGTATAAAATAATTACGTATGTATTTCATGTTTTCCTCTCTAATAAAGATACAAAAACTAATTAGGTGAGCATTACCTATCAGATTTACCAAGTTGGATTGTTCTAATTAGTTTTGCGGTGGAAATATAATAAATTTTTAAAATTCTCAAAAACAAATTTTAGTTATAAAAATTTTGTTGGATATTTTATATATTTATAATAAAAATTATTTTATTGTAAAATCAATATATTATTATTTTTCCTGTTCAGTGTTGATCTGGTCAATCCAGTTGAAATACCTTAGTAGTTGGAATAGTCTTATTCTATTTATGAGAGCATTATTGTTATTTTTTACAAAGTTATGAGTTTTTATCTATAAGTTGAGCTAATGTTGAGATATTAAATAGATATTAATGGTATCTATTTAGACATTAATATTATAGATTTAGAATAATATAAACTTAACAAGCCAAATGGTCACAAAGCGAGCTTTCACTGTAAACTTATTTAGTTTTGCCTTTTGCCATTTGTTCTGCAAGTTGGATACTCTGAATAATCTCTCGACGATTAATTGCAGGATTGTCATTTTCTAGTACGTTTTTCCAATGTAATATTGCTGATTGGAAATCATTGTGTAAAAACGCCTCTGAGGCTAGAAGTAGTAAACTAGCGCTCTCATTTGGATCTATTTTTAATGCTTCATTAATCCACTCTTGTGCTTGAGAGGATAAACGTTGTTTATGCTGATAATAATCTGCTGTTGCCATCGCACCTAAGATAGCTGGTTTTTTACCAAGTACCGTCGTTGAGTTATTAAAGGCAATTAAAGCTGATTCAAAATCATTATTTAGTGAGTAAGCTTGCCCTAATTCAAACCATATTTCCCCATTATTCGGATCTTTTCTAAGTCGATTTTGTAAATTGATAATATAGTGATCGTTTCGCTGTTCCTTCGTTTCTTGAGAACGAGTTTGTTGGAATGCTAAAAAAGCTTGCTCAGCTTGTTGTACTTGTTGATAGCGACCAGTCTGCCAATAAAAAATTAGACTAACTATAAGAATAAAAAGGATACTTATTGCAGCGACAGTAAATATTACCTTTTTTTGATTTTGTGATTTATACAAAGCAGATTGTTCTTGTAATATTTTTTCTTCAAAGACTTGACGATCTGCTAATTCAGCTAAATATTGTGCTTTATCTTGTTCTGTAAATGTTGTTACTGATCGTTGAGCTTGTTGATAATAGAGTGAATTAAGTTGTTTACGCATTATTGTTTTTGTTCCTTAGCACTTGCCAAAAAATACCGCCTAAAATAATTAAGAAAAGTATGATAGGTACTCCCCATAAAACCCAAGTTTTTTGATTTAATGGTGGTTTATAATAAATAAAGTGACCAAAACGTTGTACCATTGAGTGAATGATTTCTTCGTCACTTTTTCCTTGGTTGACCATTTCATAAACCTCTAACCTAAGTGTATAGGCTTGCGTGGCATTGGACTCTACTAAATTTTGATTTTGGCACTGAGGGCAACGTAAAGTACGAGCTAATGCAATCGCTCTGACTCGATCCGTATCATTATTAAATTGAAAGGTATCAACCATTTCTGCCTGTGCTAGCAAGGTAAAAAATAGGAAAAATAATAAAAAATAAGATTTCATTTTGATTAATCCTCTTGCCTTAGTTCAAGAAGGCGAGGCATAAAATCAGCCTCAAAATTTGGATTATATCCCTTTTGTTGATAACGAATGATACCTTGTTTATCAATCAAATAGGTGGTTGGTGCAGCATTAATGTTTAGTGTTTGGCTTAAAAATGATTGTTGAAAGTCATCAATTACCATTACAAAAGGATTCCCCCAACGTTTTAATGCTGTTTTAGCATCTTCTGGACGATTAGCGTAAGTCAGTCCAACAATAGGAATACCCTTATTTTTCATATCAATAAATATAGGAAATTCTTTAATACACCAACCACACCAGCTTGCCCATACATTTAGAATAAAAGGTTCTTTAGGGAGACTTGCTTTATTTAATTGAGTTTGATGTTCGAGTAAATGTGGTAAGTTAAATTCAGGAAATGGTTTTCCTTGCCAATTTTCACTTGCAGACAGTAAATTGGGATTTCTCAGTAGTGATACTAGAAAAAATACAACGAGTAGTAATAGAGCAAGTGGTGTAAATAGCCAAATTTTTTTCATTTATTTTTACTCTCTTTTTAATCTATGTCCTATAAGTGCTAAGAATGCTGCAATGATCATCATTAGTCCGCCTAACCATAAAGCACTAATATAGGGTTTATAATGTAAACGAAATGCATATTCTTGTTGTGCAAATTTATCACCCATTACAATGTAGATATCGTCAAGCCAATGATGTGCTAAGCCAACTTCTGCCATTGTCATTGTACGAATATCATAATAACGTCTTTCTGGATACAAGGTTGCAAGCTGATGATTGGTTTTATCATAAAGTTTAAATTGTGCTTGCTCTGCGGTATAGTTTTGTCCTAGTCGGTAGTTATGTTGAGTATAATGGAATTGGAAACCTGCTAAAGTTGCATTCTGATTTGGTTTTAATCGTACTCCTATTTCATCACTATAATAACTATTCATTGCTACACCAATAACGCTAATTGCAAAACCAATATGTGCTAAACGCATCGCCAAGGAGCGAATTTGCCACATCATTTTACGATAGGGCAAGTGGGTTAAAATAATCCATATTGCAAGGCTGATAAATAACGTAGGTAACCATTGTAATTGGTGAGCAGTACTGCTATTTAAAACTGATAATGTGAGTAAAATACTGCCTAATAGGGCTATGGGTAGCAGAAATAACCGAAATACTAATGGTTTGATTGGTAATGATTTCCAACGCAATATCGTAGCGATTCCCATTATACTGAGTAATAATAATGTTAAAGGAGTAAAAACAGTATTGAAATAAGGTGCGCCAACAGAAATGGTTCCCCACCCCATAAGGCTAAACACTAAGGGATAAAATGTGCCAAGAATGACAACACAGGTTGCAATGACAAATAAGCTATTAATACTTAAAAATGCTATTTCTTTTGAGAGAAATTTAAATCGAACATTACCTTGCCACAAATTGACTCGTAAGGCAAAAAGTGCGAGAGCGATAAAAGTTAGTGTAAAAAATAACAATAAAAGTGCGATGCCTCGATCTGCATCAACAGCGAATGCGTGTACTGAGGTTAATACGCCAGAGCGAACAATAAAAGTCCCTAATAGACTTAATGCAAAAGTAAAAATTGCTAGTAGGATAGTCCAATAACTGAAAATACCACGTTGTTCACTTACAATTAAACTGTGAATTAATGCAGTGCCAAGTAACCACGGCATTAATGACGCATTTTCGACGGGATCCCAAAACCACCAGCCTCCCCATCCTAATTCATAATAAGCCCACCAAGCACCAAGAATTATTCCAGCGGTTAAAAATCCCCAGGCAATAACCGTCCAAGATCGTAACCAATGAGCAATAGCAAAATCAAATACTCCTCCAAGTAACATCGCACATATCATCGCAAAACTGAGAGCAAAGCCAACATAGCCAAGATAAAGTAGTGGTGGATGAAAAATTAATCCAATATCTTGTAACATTGGATTTAAATCACGCCCCTCTGGGGGTGGTGGAAATCCGCGTTCAAATGGATTTGATACCCATAAAATAAACAGTGAAAAGCAAAATACGATGACAGCAAGAAAAGCGAGAGTGCGGTAGGTAAATAAGCGATCTATTTTGGTTGAAAATAAGCAAAAAATACTAATCCAAAGAGAAAGTGCCATTAGCCAAAAAAGCATTGAACCTTCATGTCCTCCCCAAGTTGCTGCAAATTTGAAGAATGAAGGTAATTGACTATTGGAGTGAGCGGCTACATAGCTGACACTAAAATCATCAATGATAAATGAGTAAGCTAAACAGCTAAAAGCAATAAAAGCTAATAAGGTTTGAAATGTACTTAGAATAGGATTTAAGGTTAGCCATTTTATTTGTTTACGTATTTCTCCAAAAAGTGATAAGGCAACCTGTAATGCCGCAATTCCTACTAATAATATTAACGAAATATAACCTAATTCGGGGAGCATAATTTATCCATAAAAGTTGCCAAAATTATTGTATTCTAAATTTTATATTTAGTAACAGTAGAATAGTTTATTATTTTGAAATAATTTAAATTTATTTTAATTAGCTAAATTAATTTATATAAAAATATAAGAGACTAGATCTAATAATTAATTTATCAAATCTAGTCACTTAATTTAACACAAATATTAAGCCAGAGTTAGTTGTCCCGCATATAAAATAAAGTAACGTAAACAAAGTACACCAATTAATCCTGCTGTAGCAAGTAAAATTATAAAGCCTTTGTTATGTTTCAATTTATTTGATGCTAATTGGTTCATTACTAATGGGAAAATTATACCAATTATTATGACTCCAATCCAAAATACATTTCCCCAAAAACCAGAAAGAGCATTGGTTGCTGCAACTGTTTTTTGTCCTCCACCAAAATATAATCCAACAAAAAAAGCAAAGAGTAAAAATAGCTCAATTAGTACTGTTGGTGTTTCAAATTTATGTAAAAAATGTACTTCCTGTGAGGTTGTTGAAATTTTACCAACTACCAAAGTAACAATTAATAATGCAGCAATACCTGATGATGTACCTGATACTAAAAATAATACAGGTAGCACCGGATTATTCAGCATTGGATAACTAATCAGTGCGGATAATAAGAATCCTGTATAAGCACCAAGAGCGATAGATAGTAACAGTAATAACAACTCAATAAGTGCGGTTGCTTTTTCTGCAATATTAATTAAGTTTATAATAAACATTAATTTAGGTATAAATTGCTGGATAAGTGAGCTAATTATTGCTTTAAATATAATACTTAACCATATAAAAAGCACAGCCATAAATACTTGGAATAATAATACTCCCATCGACATGACAGAATTAAATTGGTAATTAAACATTAAGTACCAAAATGTCCAAGGTCGAGCTAAATGGAAAATAAGCAAAACTAAGCCAATAATGATTGTAGAGGGTGCTAAAATTGCAGCTCCTCGAATAATCCAGCTTTGGCTTGGATCTTCAAGAGTATAATTACGTTTATAAAGAACGGCTAATAATGTTGCTCCAGCAGAAATACCCAATAAAAATAGGTAGATTGCAATACTTGAATCCCATACTAGATTAGGCGTTTGAAATGGAATATGCTCGTTCATCGTCTAGGCTCTCCCTGTTGAAATGGGATATGATAAAGATTGGGCTGTGTGCCTAATTCAACTTTAGTACGATACACAGGCTTTTCTTGGATCAAACGTGAAACATCACTATTTGGATCATTTAAGTCTCCAAAGGTTAATGCCTTAGTTGGACAGATTTCCACACAAGCTGGTTGTTTCCCTTTTGCAAGATTAGTATCACGACAGAAGTTGCATTTATCAGCAGTTTTCTTTTCAGGGTGAATAAAACGAACACGATAAGGACAAACTGCAATACAATATTGACACCCAACACATAAATCAGGATTGACATCAACAATACCTGTGGATTTATCAATAAAAGATGCACCAGTTGGACAAACACTTACACAAGGTGCATTTGTACAATGTTGACAAGATTGGCGGAAAAATTCATATTTCACATTTGGGAAATTTCCGTAAGGCTCGCTACGAATAATTTCAAGACGAGAAACACCTTCTGGTACTTGATTAGTTTCACGACAAGCTTCCATACAAGCGGTACATCCAATACAAGCTTGTTCATTATGCACCATCGCATAACGAATAGCTTTTTTTTCATTTTCAGCTGCTAAAGACAAAGAGTTAGCGGCAAGTCCTGTGGTTCCTGCCACTATTGCTAATGCTCCTGCACCTGAAACAAAGTTTCGACGGGAGCAACTCATTGATTTTCCTTAGCTGATTTCAGCGATTTTTGGTTTCTATTTTCATGTATGCGACTATGACAATCAACGCAGAGTTTAACTCTTTGTTTTGAATCAGTATTTCTCATAGGCTCATTTTCTGGATGAATTTTATGACAATTTACACAAGCCATTTTATTAGCGTGAGTGTCATGTGGCCAAAAAGCTTCTCTTAGTTTGTCTGGATTATGACAAGCAAAGCAAACTTGATTTTGCTCTTGTGGCGAACGCTCAAGATCAGCTCTTTTTGCTTTTCCGTATGCATTAAAGCGCATCACATCTTTAACACCTTTACGATGGTTTTCAGAGATATTACCATGACAACTCACACAAGTGAGTGCTTTTCCATTGTTTGGGCTAACGGTATCTTTCTCAAAATGTTTACCTTTATGCTCAAATTTTGAAAGATGTCCATGACAGCTTACACAATAGGTATTGGGATCACGACGAGCATCTTTTGTAATAGTTGCATCATCTACTGTTTCATTCCACATTGATTTAGGTTGTATTGGCATTTCTGCCAATACATTTGTAGTTATTACTAATAGCCCAATTAAAGCAAATGCTTGTAGGGCGAGTGTCTGTCCTACTCTTGATATAATATGTTTCATAATAACCTCGGCTTATGAATTATTGTTTAGCATCTGCAGGTAATAGACCTTTTTGCTTCGCTTCATCGATCCATTGAGGTACTACTGTACGTAAGAATTCTGCTTTTTCTGCATTTTCTTTATCAATATCAAGACCTACTATTTTTTGTGCTTTTTCTTTAGTTGATATATCAGGGAATTGAATTGGTGTTTCAACGCCATGTTTTGTTAATACTACGGCTAGTTTAGTACGAGCATCAGCTGCACGATCTAAACCTGTTGCAATTACATGAAGCATAGTATCTGGTGCGTGCATATGACCACCATGTGTTGCAGCAGAGTAATCCCAACGCCATTGAGCATGACGAATCGCTTGTAATGCATCTTTCATTTCTTCTTCTGTAGCACCCGCTTCCCAAGCTGCTTTTGCTTCAAAATGAGCTTTAACAAGTTGATCTTCTAAACGAAGCATTACATCTTTAATTTGTGCCTTATGCTCTTTGACACGTTTTTGTAATGTTTCCTTGCTTTGTTCGTGGCAGGTTTTACATGTATGCTCGAAGTTATCAAATGGATTACCGATTTTGTGATCCGTATAGACTTTACCGTCTTTTGTTTCTACTTTTGGCATATGGCAGTCAATACAAGTAACGCCATTTTTACCATGAGTACCCAATGACCATGTTTCAAAATCAGGATGTTGTGCTTTCAACATAGGGGCTTTTGATAGTTTATGTGTCCAGTCGGTAAATTTAATTTCATCGTAATATTTTTCGATACTATCGACATCAACACCTTTATCCCAAGGGAAAGTTACCGCATTCTCTTTTCCTGCAAAGTAGTATTCCACATGGCAGTTGGCACAAACGGCAACACGTTTACCATGTTTGTCTAAGTTTTCAAATTTCCAATCAATTGCATCTAAAGCACGAAGCACATGAGGACGCGCAACACGTAGTGCAGGTTTACCATCTTTAAAATCTTGTGAAGTCGTATCATGACAGTCGGCACAACCAATAGAATTAACTACCTCTGAACCATATTTTGCCCACTTATGATCAAAGTATCCTAATTCGCCTTTTTCAGCAATTAAGCGAGGAACATCAGGGCCTTTACAAGTCCAGCATGCCATTGGCATAGGACCTGTTTTTTCATCTTTTGGTGCACCTGTTCGTAAAATATTTCTGACATCTGTTACTGCATAGAAGTGTCCACGTGGTTTGTTATATTCTTTTGAAAAACCATAGCCACCCCAGAGGATAACCAAACGAGGATCTTCTTCTAATGCATACACAATTTCGTCTGATTCGGAGGTTGCTTTCCAAGATTGATATTGAAGTGGATATTTTTCAGCAAAATTTGCATTGTTTGATTCAATTTTTAAATCTGGTTTTGCTCCTTCAAATTCTTTGGCTTCTCCTGCAAGAGATGAGTTTGAGTAAAATATTGCAAAAGTTGCAATGGTGAAAGTACTTTTTAGAATATGTTTGACCCGTTTCACGAGATACCCCCAACAATGAGATGAAAATGATAATTTTTCTTATTAAAAACAATAAAATAAAGGTAGTGCTACCAGTTTCAGTATAGAGAAAAAAGCGTTTTTGGGTAGGAAATAAAATAAGTATTTATTGAACTATATCAAATTTATGTGAAATAAAATTTGGATAATTTTTTGTTATAAGAATAAGTGATATTACTTGATGATTATATTAAAATTATTTATATAAAATGAGTCATTTTTGTCTTACTTGTATTAGATTCAGATCATTGTTAGCTTTAATATAATCGCTGAAGTAAGTAAAATTTAAGAATTACTTCAGCGATTAGAAGATTATTTCAAACTCACTATGAGTGAATTATTTTATTTCTCTTGATCTAAAAGTTGCTGATTTCATTTCTTTTGTAAATTTTGCTAATTCTATGAGACATTGTGAATGATCTTGCAAATTTTTTTCAATAATTTTTACTGTTGCGGAGCCTGATATAACGCCAGATACACCAGTTGTTAGTGATTTTTTGACTTGTTCTGTTGTAGCAATACCAAAACCTTGCAAGATAGGGGGGCTGTTATATTGTTTTAACTGATTGATTAATCGAGTTAAATTTGTTGAGTATGTTTGATTTTCTGCACTAGTTACACCTGCACGAGAAACAAGATAAACATAGCCTTCACTATATTTTGCGATTTCTTGAATTGTTTCTGATGAGGCGTTTGGTGGGCAAATAAAAACTGGTTGAATATGATATTTTTTTGCCATTTCTCTATAAGGTGTAGCTGCAAATAAAGGTAAATCAGCAATTAGTACTGCATCAATGCCTACTTCTTCACAATTTTTATAAAATGTTTCTAGGGTTTGAGCATAAACCAAATTGGTACATAACAAGAGACTGATAGGAATATTAGGATAAATTGACCGCACTTTTTTTAATAATGCAAAACTTTCTTTGCTACTACAATCTGCTGATAACGCACGTTGATTGGCTGCTTGTATAACCTCTCCATCAAGTAGCGGATCAGAAAATGGAAAACCAAGCTCGAGTGCATCTGCACCATTATCAATAAGTGTGCAGATAATCTCAAAAGAACGATCAAAATCAGGGTCACAGAGAGTAACAAAAGGTACAAATGCGCCTTGATTAGCTTGATCTAGTTCAGTAAATTTTTTTTCAAAGCGATTCATTATAACTCTCCTTTTTCTTGTAAAATATGATCAACTGTAAAGATATCTTTATCTCCTCTACCAGATAAATTAACAATGATAATTTGTTCTTTTTCTGGCTGTTGATGAATGATCTTTATGGCGTGTGCAAGCGCATGAGCGCTTTCTAGTGCGGGAATAATTCCTTCATTTCTGGCTAAAGCACAGAACGCTTGTAGAGCCTCATCATCGGTTATGCTTTCATAGCTTACTCGACCAATACTTTGTAAATAGGCATGTTGAGGACCTACGGAAGGAAAATCTAAGCCAGCTGAAATACTGTAAGATTCTTTAATTTGTCCATCGTCGGTTTGCATTAGTGGTGATTTCATTCCAAAATATACCCCAATTTTTCCATGTTTTAGTGGTGCACCGTGTTCTCCAGTATCAATTCCTTTTCCAGCAGGCTCAATACCAATAAGTTTCACACTTGGTTCATTAATAAAATCATTGAACATACCAATGGCATTAGAGCCACCACCAACAGCAGCAATTATAGTATCAGGTAAACGATTTTCCATTGCTAAAATCTGTTGTTTAGTTTCTTCTCCAATCATTTTTTGAAACTCTCGCACAATCGTAGGGAAAGGATGGGGACCAGCTGCAGTACCAAGCAAATAATGTGTGTTTTCATAGCTGGCAGCCCAATCTCTCATTGCTTCACTACAAGCATCTTTTAAAGAACAAGATCCTTTTTCTACTGGAATGACTTCTGCACCCATTAAACGCATACGGAAGACATTCGGCGATTGACGTTTGACATCTTTTGCCCCCATATAAATACAGCAAGGCATATTTAACATTGCACAGGCCAGAGCTGTTGCTACGCCATGTTGTCCAGCCCCTGTTTCGGCAATAATTCGAGTTTTCCCCATACGTTTTGCTAATAAAATTTGCCCCAATACTTGATTGGTTTTATGCGCTCCACCATGTAGTAAATCTTCACGCTTTAAGTAAAGTTTTGTTTTTGTCCCCTTCGTTAAATTACGACAAAGGGTCAGTGCTGTGGGTCTTCCTGCATAATTTTTGAGTAAATTTTGAAATTCTCTTTGGAAAGTTGGATCTTGCTGTGCATCAACAAATGCTTTTTCAAGTTCTTGTAATACGGGAATAAGTAATTCGGGTACATACATACCACCAAATTCACCAAAATATGGGTCGAGTATTGTTTTTGTCATTTTCTATCCTATCTTATTAAAATGTGTTAATTTGTTTGAAAATAGTAAGTAACTTTTGTGGATCTTTAATCCCAGCTGTTTGCTCTACGCCAGAATTAATATCTATACCTAAGCAGTGCTGTCTGAGTGCTTCTTGAATATTGCTATTATTAATACCACCTGCCAGCATAATTTTGTTTTTCATTTCTATTGGAATTATTGACCAATCAAATTTTTTTCCTGTTCCACCTTGTTGATTACCTAATTGACTATCCAAAACATAGCGATCAATTATTGATTGTTCTTCAATCTCTATGGATGTTTTATGATTTATATCAACGGAAATAGCTTTCCAAATTTGACAATTTTGTGGTAGTGCTTGACGAAGTGCGGTAATAAATTCTGAGTTTTCCATTCCATGTAACTGTATTGCAAATAGGGATAATTCATTGGCTATATTTACAATAAAATCAACAGGTTGATTTTGAAAAATACCGACAAAACGCAAAGGGGCTTGCTTAATTAAGTTTTTAGCTTGAGCAAGAGATACTTTTCTTAGCGATTTTTCAGCAAAAATAAGTCCACCGTATAGAGCACCACATTGGTAACTCATTTTTATATCTTCACCACGTGTTAGTCCGCAGACTTTGTTTTCACCAAAAATAATTGCACGAATAGCATTTTCTAAATCTTGATTTGCCATTAAGCTACTACCAATTAAAAAGCCATTTACATAGGGCTTTAATGCCATAATTTGATTATGAGTATAGATACCAGATTCACTAATAATAATTCGATCGTTAGGAATATTATTAGCAAGCTGTATCGTACGATTGAGATCAATAGTTAATGTATGTAAGTCACGATTATTAATACCAATAACCTTAGCATTAAGTTTAATTGCTCGTTTTACTTCTTCTGATGTAGAGGCTTCTGTTAGCACACCCATATTAAGTTGATGAGCAAGATTAGCTAGGTGTTGATATGTTTTATCATCAATAACCGATAACATCAATAATATAGCATCAGCTTGAAAATAACGAGCAAGATAGACTTGATATTCGCTGATAATAAAATCTTTACAGAGTATAGGCTGAGAAGTTTGCTTTCTTACTTCATTAATATAAGCAAAATTTCCTTGAAAATATTTTTCGTCTGTTAATACTGAAATTACGCTTGCATAAGATTTATAACTATTTGCAATTTCTGAGAGATTAAAATTTTCACGAATTAACCCTTTTGATGGAGAAGATTTTTTACACTCAAGAATAAACGCTAGCGATTGATGATTACCTTTGCTTAATTCATCATAGAAAGTGCGGTCAGATTTTATTACTTTATGTTTAAATTGAGTAAGAGGAAATTCCGCTTGTTTTTGTATAATCCATTGTTTTTTATCTTGTACAATTTTTTGTAAAATTGTTGGTTGTTGCGTCATAATCAATTTCTCTATTATATTTTGTTAATCAGTATATTGTGTTAATTGCATTAATGTATCAAAAGGCTTACCTGATGCGATAGTTTGCATAATTGTTTGTGCATTTTTTTTAAGATCTTCTTCACCAAATAATTTCATTAATAATGCTGTATTCATTGCGACTGCTTGCATATGCTCTTCTTTGCCTTTACCTTGCAAAAGAGCGGTAATTATTTTGGCATTTTCTTTTGGTAAGCCGCCTTGTAAACTTTCTAGTGGCTTAGTTTTAAAACCAAAATCGCTGGGTGTGAGTTGGTAATATTCAATATTTCCATTTTTAATTTCTGCAATATCCGTTTTTCCATGAATAGCCACCTCATCTAGACCAGAACCATGAACAACAATACTGTGTTTATGTCCTAAATTAATCGCTGATTTGGCATAAAGTGTTATTAAATCAGGATGATAAACACCAAGTAAATGATAATCAGGGCGAGCTGGATTACATAATGGTCCTAAAATATTAAAGATAGTTCTCGTTTTTAATAGTTGACGAACTGGTGCTACCCATTTAAATCCTAAATGATATTGTTGTGCCCATAAAAAGCAAAAATTGGTTTCATCTAACATTTGTCGTGCTTTTTTTGGAGAAACATCAACTTTAACCTCTAATGCGGTTAAAATATCGCTGGCTCCAGTTTTACTTGATACACTACGGTTACCATGTTTAGCGACAGGAAAACCACAACTTGCTGCTACAATAGCAGAGATGGTTGATATATTAATAGTATTTGCACCATCTCCGCCTGTTCCTACAATATCAGCAAAAGCATAATTTGGTCTAGGAAACGGTTTAGTATTGAGGAGCGTTGCATTAACCGCTCCACTCATTTCATTGGCATTTTCACCTTTAGTTTTTAAGGCAATTAAAATAGCTGCAAGTAATTCATTTGGTAAATTACCTTGAATAATTTGATTAAATAATTGTTCTGACTGTATTTGTGTCAAGGCTTTTTTTTCAAAAAGTTCGGCTAAAATGTTATCCATATTGATTATTTCCTTATTCCTATTTTATTTTTATATTTTATATATCATTTGATGTTGATATTTTTGTGTATAGCCAATTAATTGTATTTTCTAATAATTTTTGCCCCTGAATAGTTAGAATACTTTCAGGGTGAAATTGAAAACCACAAATGGGTAAAGTACGATGACGAACTGCCATGATGATATCTTGACATTTAGCATTAACGAGTAAATCTTCAGATAATTGACTACCCATCAGAGAGTGGTAACGAGCTACAGGCATTGGATTATCTAGTCCTGTAAACATCGCTTGATTATCATGTTCAATAAGAGAAACTTTCCCATGTCGTATTTCACCAGACTGGATAACTTTACCTCCAAAGGCTTCTATGATGGCTTGATGTCCTAAGCAAATGCCAATAATGGCAACTTTCTCTTTTACTTGGTGAATTAATGGTAGCAAAATACCTGCTTCACTTGGTTTTCCTGGACCAGGAGAAAGTACAAGTATGGTATTCGGCTGGGAAAGAATAATATCCGATAATATTTGTATATCGGCATCGTTACGATAAATCGTTACGTGATGTCCCAATAAGCGAAATTGATCCACAAGATTGTAGGTAAATGAATCAAAGTTATCTAAAAATACAATATTTGCCATAATGGGTCCTTTTTAAATAATATTCGTTTGGTTTGTTTGAAGAATAGCATTAATTACTGCTCGAGCTTTATGTGAGGTTTCTTCTGTTTCTTTTTGAGGATCTGAATCTAACACTACTCCGCAACCTGCTTGGATTTGTGCTATATTGTTTTGTACAAAGGCAGAACGAATCACGATACAAGTATCTAAATCTCCACTGGAGGTTAAATAGCCAATGGCACCACCGTAACTGTGGCGTTTTTGTTTTTCTATTTGATAAATCAGTTGTGTTGCTTTAACTTTAGGCGCACCAGTGAGCGTTCCCATATTCATACAGGCTTGATAAGCGTGTATAGCATCTAATTGTGGGCGTAGCTTACCCACAACTTGAGAAACTAAGTGCATAATGTGTGAGTAACGATCTATTTGCATTAGTTTTTCAACTCTACGGCTACCAGTCTCACTTACTCTAGCTACATCGTTACGAGCTAAATCAACTAACATTAAGTGCTCTGAAATTTCTTTTTGATCAAGACGTAGTTCGAGTTCAAGGCGAGAATCTAATTCGAGATCAATCTCATTTTTATTATTAAACCCTCTAGGCCTAGAACCTGCAATTGGGTAGACCTCTAATTGTCGATTTTCTTGTGAATATTTCAACGCACTTTCTGGAGATGCACCAAAAAGAACGAAATCTTCATCATTCATATAAAACATATAGGGGCTAGGATTAGTTAGTTTTAGCTGGCGATAACTTGCTAATGGATTAGGGCAATTAATAGAAAAACGTCGTGAAGGAACTATTTGAAAAACATCTCCTACTTCTAAATGTTTTTTTAAATCACTTACTATTGATTTGAAGGTATCATCGCTGAGATTAACATCTATATTGGTAGGTGTTTTTTGAGTTTTTAATTCATTTTTTATATTTTTTAGTTTTTTGCAAATTATTAGCGCACTTTGCTCTAGATTATCTTGCTCTTTAGCGGTAAAACAAAAAGTTTGTAAGTAACTTTGTTTTAATTGGTGATCAAGAACTAATAAATTTTCAGCCAAATAAAAAACATAATCAGGGCAAGCTATCTCATCGTTTTCTAAGATAATATTATCCATTGGAATAAATTGAGTAATTAAATCATAGGAAAATAATCCACCTAAAAAAATAGGAGGAGTACTATTTTCATAAAGCGAAACGATACAACGTAATCCATCGAAAATACTTGGTGCGACTAGCTGAGTATCTTCATCTGCATTTAAATCTATGTTAAAAAACTCTACTTTAAGTTCATCGTTTGTAATAGATAATAGCTTCGTAACAGGTTGTAATTTTTGCCTAATTAATGGTAATACTGCTTTTCCATTTTCGCTAAGCGAATGAAAGGTAATCTGTGTTTTATGACAAGTAATACGAATAGCTGCATCTATAAGTAATAAACTTTTTAAACTATTTTTACTATTTATCTCTGCTGATTCGAGTAGTAA
Source organism: Bisgaardia hudsonensis (assembly GCF_004345785.1). Lineage (GTDB taxonomy): Bacteria > Pseudomonadota > Gammaproteobacteria > Enterobacterales > Pasteurellaceae > Bisgaardia > Bisgaardia hudsonensis. The sequence goes on along the minus strand of NZ_SLXI01000003.1, from coordinate 195,033 downwards.
TGAATTTTTTTTATCAGCACATAAGGTCGCAAAAAGTGCGGTAGGATCCTGATAATATTCAATTATTGTCTTTTTTACATTAGCAAATGGTTGATACATAAAATTCCTTAGTTTTAAATTTTTAAACTTGAACTATTAAACTAGTACAAGAGTAAAAAGTCAATAGTTATTTGCAAATATGGTAAATGAAATGTATGTCGATTAGTTTATCTGTGAATAATGATTTATATTAAATAAGAACGATCGAAAATGGATTTTAGATAGCTGGTTGATAGATGATCGGAAAATGACTATTTTATGATGAAACAAGAAAAAAATATTTTTCTTGCTTGACTTCAAATCATAAACTCTTTATCATTCGCAACCGTCAAATACGGAGGAATGGTCGAGTGGTTGAAGGCACCGGTCTTGAAAACCGGCGAGGGTTTACGCCCTCCGTGAGTTCGAATCTCACTTCCTCCGCCAATTTAATAGAGTCGTAAGTATAGTTATTATTACTTACGGCTTTTTTGTTTTTGAAATATTTTAAATTACTTATTTGTGGTAATCTCATTTAAGTATTTATTTTGATATGCTGTACGATTATAAAATTTTTTGTTCCTTTTAAAGGAAATAGCTATCAAACCTATTAATAAATAAAGTTTTATTTACTCATTAATTGTGATATATTTCAAGGTAGTTGTAGCTTCTCATTCTCAATTAGCTATATAATACGATTTTAGTAGTTTAGAAAAAATGGCAAAGCAAGATGATGATTGTATTACGTTAGATCTGTTTGCAACAGGATCTAAAATTGGACGACCTAAAACAAATCCTTTAACGAGAGAACAACAAATTCGAGTTAATAAGCGAAATCAGTTGCGTCGTGATAAATCAATTGGGTTAAAGCGAGTTGAGCTGAAGTTACATACGGATCTAGTTCGAAAATTAGAAGATTTAGCATCACAACAGCTGATTAGTCGTTCAGAAATTATTGTGACGATTTTAGAAAATTATTTTAAGATTCAAGGAAATAAATAAATGGCTCTTGTAGGTTTATTCTATGGTAGTGATACAGGCAATACCGAAAATGTCGCTAAAATGATTCAGCAGCAATTAGGTTCTGAATTAGTTGATATTAGAGATATTGCAAAAAGTACAAAAGAAGATATTGAAAGTTATGATTTTTTAATGTTTGGGATTCCGACATGGTATTACGGAGAAGCACAATGTGACTGGGATGATTTCTTCCCTACATTAGAAGAGATTGATTTTACTGATAAATTAGTTGCTATTTTTGGTTGTGGTGATCAAGAAGACTACGCTGAATATTTTTGTGATGCTATGGGGACCGTGAGAAATATAGTCGAACCTAAGGGCGCGATTATCGTGGGTCATTGGTCAACAGAAGGTTATAATTTTGAAGTATCACAAGCGTTAGTTGATGATGATACTTTTGTTGGACTTTGTATTGATGAAGATCGTCAACCAGAATTAACTTCACAGCGAGTAGAGCAGTGGGTTAAGCAAGTCTATGATGAAATGTGTTTGGCTGAATTAGTATAATTCTAAAAATAAAGGAACGATTATGTCTGAAGAAAATATTAAACTTCTTAAAAAAGCAGGGTTAAAAATTACTGAGCCTCGCTTAACGATTCTCTCATTGATGCAACAAAATCAAAACAAAGAAGAGGTTACTCATTTTTCAGCAGAAGACATTTATAAAATGTTATTAGAAAAAGGCGAAGAAATTGGTTTAGCGACAGTGTATAGAGTCTTGAACCAATTTGATGAAGCTAATATTTTGATTCGTCATAATTTTGAGGGTAATAAATCTGTTTTTGAACTTGCTCCAGAAGAACATCATGATCATATTATTTGCGTTGACTGTGGCAAAGTTTTTGAATTTAATGATGAGGTTATAGAAAAACGTCAAAAAGAGATTAGTGCTGAACGTGGTATTAAGTTAAAAACACATAGTTTATATCTTTATGGTAAATGTAATAATATTGATACCTGTGATGAAAATAATAAATAATATCGTTATATACATATTATAGAGAATATATTTTCGTTATATATAATTATTAAGAGCACTATACGGATCACGATATATTAACGTGAAGTACAATAGTGCTTTTTTATTGGACGACGAGTACCCCTAAGCAGCCTTTGTCTGCTAGCATTAAATCTGATGAACCAAAGGTAAAGGGATAGTTATTAGATGAACGATTTTCAAATTTAATAAGAATCGTTATTTTTTGATCAATCCATAGCGAATCTTTCCAACATTTTTCATTATCTGGGAGCGGTTGATCATTTATTGTTTCTATAATAAATTTAGCCCCTTGAATTTTAAATCCTATTGGCGATGAGCTAGTTATTGTCCATTTTTCTGTTGAACCTAATTTTGCAGTTATATCGACTCGTCTTGGGTTGAAAAGTTTTCCATTAATCAACCCTGTTTTTGTATCTATATGTAAACTACGTTCTTTTATTCCTTTATGTTCATAAATCGTTGCTGAATCGGTATTAAATTGAAAGTGTTTTTTATTATTGAATGCAGAGGCTAGTCCTTTGGTTTGAATTTCGAGGACTGTATTGTCAATAAAGTTATCACTAGATTGAAAGACTTGAGTAATACGATTAAAAAAGTTCTGTTTTTTTCCCGTTATTAATGTTGCTTTTTCTGAGTTTGACATATCCACTAATATTTCTACTCGCTCACTAGGGGAGAGCGTTATCTGAGTGGCTATTTTTGCTTGAGGTAAAAAACCTTGATCTTGAGCTATTATTTTAAATTCTCTATCATCATCAAAATGTAAATCATATACTCGAGATAGAGAGGCATTTACAAGACGTAATCGGATTAATTCTTTCTCCACTACAATATAAGGATTTTCTTTTCCATTTACAAATAAACGATTACCATAAAAGTGCGGTCGATTTTGCTGAAATAGTTGCACACCATTTGTGTTTAACTGTAAATCTTGCAATATTAGGGGAATATCATTGATACCGTATTTCTGAGGCAATTGCGAATGGCGGCTTTCTTTGTCTTCAATAATATACATACCTGCTATACCGCGATAAGTTTGATAAGCCGAATTTCCTAAGCTACAAGAATGATACCAACAAGTAGATGCAGGTTGGTTGATTTGTATAATTGGTGACCAAGTTTCATTAGTTTTTAATACTCTAGTCATTCCGCCAATTAGCTCGCCACTGGTTTGCAAACCTTGAATATTAATTGAAACATTTTGATTTAAATTATTTTTATAGGTTATTTTGGCAAAATCATCTTGGCGAATTTTGAAGGTCGGTCCTAAATAATTTCCATTAATTCCCCAGACTTCTACAGGCGTGTTTTCTGACAATATTGCTTGAGCCACATCAATATTGAGATAAGCGGGTTTTCCTCTATGTAAATCAATCAGCGGTGGTATTTTAAGTGGTATTCTACTGTTTGCTATCAATGGTGTTGGTATCATTGATAGTATAGTAGTAACACCTGCTGTTTTAATGAGTTGACGACGAGAAATATCCAACATTGATGAATACCTATTCTAATTTTTCTTGTGCTATTTCTGCATCAAGTTTTGCAATATGTTGTTGCATTATGTTTCGACAATGTTCTGCAAGATCTCGGACATTTTCTTTTGTGTACCCTTGAATATCTATTGGTGGAAGTATCTCACAAATGACTTTACCATTATTTTTACGATTAAGATTTACTTGATTATGTGTTGTCGAGCAAACAACAGGTACAATGGAAATACCCGCTTCAATTGCGGCGTGGAATGCGCCTGTTTTAAAAGGTAATAAACCGCGTCCACGACTACGAGTTCCTTCTGGAAACATCCAGACAGATATCTCATCTTTATTTATTCTTTCTGAGAGTTGTTTCATTGTGCTATGTGCTTTAGAGCGGTTATCTCTATCTAAAAGAATATTACCTGATGCCCAATATAAAATACCGAAAAATGGAATCCATAGTAGATTTTTTTTCCCAACGCTAACCGTTCTAGGTCTTACCATATAGGAAATTGTTACCATATCATAGTTATTTTGATGATTAGCAATATAGATGTAAGGTTTTGATGTATCTAAGGTTTCAAGGAAACGATGTTCTACTTTTAATCCAAATAAGGGATATAAACGCCCAAACCAACGAGCAACAATAGCAACATTATTTGGATTTTTTAAGTTTATAAGTGAGTATATTGTTCCTAATGTACAGATAAGAATACAGCAAAGTGTAATCACAATAATTCGAAATATCTTCAACATAATTTTTCACCTTAATAAAATTTTTATCAGTATAACAAAATCAAAAAATATGTGTAGAAATTGCCTAAAAAAATGATAATCTAAATGAAAATTTTGTTTGGAAATACTATGAGTAAAATTTATTTTATTGCAGATTTACATTTAAGTGAAAGTCATCCAAATTTAACCGCACTTTTTGTTGATTTTATGCGACAAAAAGCACCTAATGCTGAAAAATTATATATTTTAGGTGATTTATTTGACTTTTGGATTGGTGATGATGAAGATTCATCACTAGTTAATTTAGTAAAACAAGAAATTTTACAATTAACAAGGACGGGAGTAGATTGTTATTTTATTTGTGGTAATCGTGATTTTTTAATTGGAAAATCTTTTGCAAAGTCCTGTAATTTACAGTTATTACCAACTTACCATTGCATTAATTTGTATGGAAAAAGAACCTTGATTTGTCACGGCGATACCTTGTGTACTGATGATATTGCTTACCAACAATATCGTAAAAAAGTTCATCAAAAATGGCGTCAGTGGTTATTTCTACGCTTACCTTTAAAAATACGATTAAAAATTGCAGATAAAATTCGTTCTAAAAGTAAGCAAGATAAAACACACAAATCAGATCAGATAATGGATGTCAATGAAGCGTTTGTTTTAGAAATATTTAATAAATTTAATGTGTTACAAATTATACATGGGCATACTCATCGCCAAAATATTCATAACCTTTCTGGTAATTTAACGCGTATTGTTTTGGGCGATTGGGGACCTACAGCTTCGATTTTAGAGGTAACTCCCCATAATATAAGATTTATTGAATAGTTGTTTATGCGATAAATTTTTGTATCGTTTTAATGACAAGCTGGGGCTTTTCAGCGTGAATCCAATGTCCTGTACCATTTATTGTAAAAGCGGTTGCTTGCGGAAATTGTTTCAAAATAATATTCCTATATTGAGGTAAAATATAATTTGAATTTCCCCCTTTAATGAATAAGGTTGGTTTATCAAATAGGAGCTCTGTCCACCCCATGATATTAGGATAGTTATTTTTAAGTGCGGTTAAATTAAAACGGAATTTATCATTTGATGTGGAATCAAAGGATTTTAGCATAAATTGTTGTACTGCTTCTTGTGATATATAGTTTGCTAAGGTTTGCTTTGCTTGTTGGCGATTTTCTGGTTGTGCATTTTTTACAGCAAAAAGCCCATTAAAAATTGAATCATGACCATTATTACTATAAACAACAGGCGCAATATCAATTACTACCAGTTTTTCTATTATTTGGGGATACAAGGCACTCGCCATCATTGCTGTTTTTCCCCCCATAGAATGACCTATTAATATAACTTTTTTTAAATTAAGATGTTTTATTACCTTAATAAGATCTTCAGCCATTAAGGTATAATCCATAGTTTCAGCGTGAAAGCTTTTCCCGTGATTTCTGAGATCAATCATTAGAATAGAATAGTTATCTGAAAATGCACGAGCGATGACACCTAAATTATTCATATCGCCAAATAGTCCGTGAATAAAAACTAATGTTGGCTTTTGTTCTGCTTGTTTTAATGGTATAAAATGAAAGTTAAGTAATTTATTATTAGACATAATTTTAGAATAGAGAATTTATAAATAAGTCGCTATAATGTAATAAAAAGTCAGATAGAGCAAGGAGTAAAATATGAAAATAATAGAGATAGATGAAGAACTTTACCAATATATTGCAAGTCAAACGCAATCTATTGGTGAAAGTGCCTCCGATATTTTGCGTCGTTTGCTAGACTTTTCAAGTTTGAATCATAAGCGAATTCCTGAATATTCTGATAAATATTCCTTTGATACTCAAGATAAATTAGCTTTTGATAGAACATCTGAGAAAAATGAGCTTGAGATAAAGAATCGGGTTGAGGTACAAGAAGTTATTGATGAATCAACCGAAAGTATTGGTAATTCATTAGTGCAACCTTCAATTAAAAAACAATCAGTAGAAGTGATTAATCAACTTGTAGACAAAGTTCGGCAGCTTCTAGCTTCAGATAGTTTTTTACAAGAAACTAAGGCGGTCGTTAGATTCTTAGATATTTTACGTATTTTATACCGCACTAATCCTGAAAGTTTTGCGGTTGCAACGGAATCATTACAGGGTAGAACAAGACTCTATTTTTCTCGAGATGAAGGATCATTATTGGTATCGGGTAGTCATACTAAACCTAAGCAAATACCAGATACACCTTATTGGGTTATTACTAATACTAATAGTGCAAGAAAAATGTTGATGTTAGAAAATGCGATGCAATCTATGCAGTTACCTCAAGAATTAATTGAGGAAGTTCGCCCTTTTTTTACTACTAACTAATATGTTTCTTTGGCATAAACATGCAGTTTCTGCTCAATCTCAGGATAAAGTCGCCTTGCGTAATCAGCAAGGCGAAGTTTTTACTTGGAAAGTATTTTCTAAGTTAGTTGATAATGTCGCATATTATTTGCATAATCAAGGTGTTATCGAGAATTCTGGTATTGCATTTTATTCAAAAAATTCTATGGAAGTTGTTCTTTTGTATCTTGCGAGTATTCAATTAGGTGCAAGAGTGATCGGAATTAATCCTGCTTTTCCAATAGAAAAAATGCAAGCATTATGCAGAGAAAATGATATTCAGTTTTATTATTCTCAAGATCTATTAATAGATATTCATCATTTAATTCCGTTAAAATTGAGTATTGATAGTTACCTGTTGGATAAAGGATTGCCTTTAATTACTTTTCATATCAAATCTGATCGTCCTGCAACAATGACCTTAACTTCAGGAACAACAGGTAATCCAAAAGCGATTGTACACAGTATGCAATGTCATCTTGATAATGCTTTGGGAGTATGTAAATTAGTTAATTTTACCTCTAATGATAGTTGGTTATTATCATTACCGCTATATCACGTTTCTGGTCAGGGAATTATTTGGCGTTGGTTAAGTGTTGCTGGAGAATTACATCTTCCAAAAGATGATTTTTATTCCTCTATTCTACAAGTAACACATTGTTCTTTAGTTCCTACACAATTACAGCGCTTGTTAGATTATATAACAAAACATAATATTACTGAGTTTAATACAAAACATATTTTGTTAGGGGGGACATATATTCCCACTGAATTAACAGCAAAATTATTAGCTTTAGGTGTTTGTAGCTATTCTGGCTATGGTATGACTGAAATGGCTTCAACTATTTCCGCTAAAAAAAGTGATCATTTAAGTGGTGTTGGTAATTTATTAATAGGAAGACAAATTAAATTTGTAAATAATGAGATTTGGTTGCGAGGAGCTGGTTTAGCATTAGGTTATTGGAAGGCAGGAAAAGTCGTTTCTCTATTAAATAAAGAAGGTTGGTTGGCGACCAAAGATAGAGGAATATGGCGAAATGGTGAGTTGGTTATTTTAGGAAGAATGGATAATATGTTCATTTCTGGTGGTGAAAATATTTATCCTGAAGAAATTGAGCAAGTAATTTTAAAATATCCTGATATTGAGCAAGTATTTGTTTTTCCTATTTCTGATAAAGAATTTGGGAATCGTCCTGTTGCTATGATAAAGTTGAAAAATGGTTTTAATCAAAAGTGTATTGATGATTTACAATATTGGTTAATGGATAAATTAGAAAAATTTAAACGACCAATACAGTATGTTGATTTAGATAGAGTGAAATACCAGAATTCGAATCAAATAAAAATTTCAAGAGTATTATTACAAAAAGAATTAGCGTTATTACTTGGGAATGTTAAATGAAAAAAAATAAAATTTTAAATAAATTAATAATTATTTGTGGCATCTTTCTATTTTCTTTTGTCGCTCAGGCTGAAGTATTGACTTTATTATCTGCACAGAAACAATTAGTCGAAGCAAAATCATTAGATCAAACTGACGATGTCAATAAAACGTTAGTACAAGATCTAGAAAGAACAGTTGAAATTTTAGAGAAAGTAGAACAGCAAAAAGATGCAAATAAAAAACTAGAACAAAAAGTTAAAGAGGCACCGAATTCTCTGTTGTTAGTGAAAGAAAATTTAGAAAAATTAAAAAAAGATTTTGAAATAGATAACCATAAAGTATGGGAGCAGCTTTCTATTGAACAATTAACTTTACAACTAACAAAAACACAGAAAAATTTACAGCAAGTTCAAGATAGTTTATCTGAGATTAATACATCTTTAGTTGAGCAACGAGCAGTACCTGAAAAAACACAAAAAGATTTAACGGCTAATCTATCTCGAATACAGGAGATTAATCAGCTTTTATCAACGTCTAATTTATCTGATATTGAAAAAAATAAATTAGAATCTGAATTATTATTAATCGATTTAAAAGAAAAATATAATCAAACCTTATTAAAAGGTAATAATGAATTAACATTACTTTATAAAAGTCAGTTGGAAGAAAAAAACTTTTTACAACAACATCTTCAAAAAGATCAGAATGAATTACAAACAATCATTAATCAGAAGAATTTAGAGGAAACAAAACAACAAGTTAAAGAATTTGAAATGTCGCAACAAGAAGGTAAAAATATGAACCCAATTGTTGTTTCTCAACAAAAACGTAACATTCAATTTAGTCAAACATTAATTGAGGAAACAAATCATTTAAATGATTTGTCTAAAGATAATTTACGGATTAAATCAGTATTAGAAAATTTACAGCAGACAGAACGTAATATAAATGATCAAATTAGCGCATTACAGGGATCGTTGGTTTTATCTCGAGTAATTACTAAACAAAAACAGTCATTGCCGCAAAGTGAGATGATTAAGGGGTTATCAAAAAGAATTGCTGAACTACGAGTGAAAATTTTTGATCTAACAGAGTTGAGAGATAATCTCTATGATAGTGATCTTTATATTAAAGAATTAGAAAAAAAAGAATCAGTAACTTTCACAGTGGAGGAGAAATCTCAATTATTTCAAATTCTCCAAAAGCGTTATACCTTAATTTCTGATGTTATTACCAATTTAAATAAGCAATTAAATTTAGCGATAAATATAGAATTAAACCAAAAACAAGTCACCTCAATTAGTGATTCGTTACAAGAAAAGTTACAACAACAGAGTTTTTGGGTAAAAAGTAATACGCCTCTTGATCTAGATTGGTTTATAAGATTTATACCAGCAGTAAATACTCAATTACAAAGTATTTATGAACAACTAAGTTTTGGTAATTGGAAAGATAATATTATCTTTGATAGTATCTTAGTTTGTTTTTTACTACTTGTTATCGCCTTGATTTTATGGAAGAAATCTAAAATAAAGGGAAGATTAGCCTATATTAATGGCAAACTAAATTCAATGATAGAAGATCGCCAGAGTTATACTCCTGAAGCAATATTACTAACCTTAATTTTATGTTTACCCTCCACATTAGGGTTCCTATCAGTATTGATATTAGTTACTTCCGTTGTATCTGACTCTTATGAGAGTGTTCTATGGTCGATAGAAATGACTGGGTATTGGCTATTTTTTGCATTTATGATTGCAATGTTGAGACCAAATGGATTAGCTATGAGGCATTTTAATATGCCCAAAAATAGTGTGACATTGTTCTCTAATATTATGGGAAAATCTGTGTGGCTTTCAGGTCTTTGGATTAATGCCTCTATATTCACTCATTTAGATGGTGGTATTACCAATGATGTGATAGGGCAGGCTATAACTATTTCTATTCTAGCTATTTCATTGTTTATTATTGCGCCTAAAATGAACTATGCAATTGGTGTATATCAAAATAATTTATCTTCTGAGTCTAATTCAAAAAGGTTTCTTTTTCCTTTGGTGAGAATGACTTTCTTTGTTGCACCTTTATTCCTAATTATTTTAATTGGGTTTGGGTATTATTATACAACTTTGAATTTAATGTCTCATTTTATTTCATCTTATTTTATTTTTATGTTTTGGCTTATTCTTGAAAAAACAGTGTATCGAGGATTTGTTGTATCTTCTAAACGATTATCTCATCGTAGATTATTAGAAAAGCGTGAAAAACTAAAAAAATTGGCTGAAAGTAAAGAGACAACAGATGAATTTGCGATTAAAGAGGAAACATTTGATGTATCTAAGGTGAGAGAACAAGTTTTACATTTAGTAGATATTAGTTTGTTTATTACCTTAATCGCATTATTTTATTGGGTATGGTCAGATTTAATTACGGTTGCTTATCATTTAGAGAGTGTCACTTTATGGACTCAAACAACTGTTACAGAGTCTGGTACAACGATTGAAACAATTACTTTATGGAATTTACTACTAGCAATCTTTATCTTGATCGCAACCTATATTTTAAGTAAGAATATAACTGGTTTATTAGAAGTTCTTATTTTTTCAAGAGTTAAATTCTCTCAAGGGACGCCTTATACGATAACCACGTTATCAATCTATTTTATTATTGCTATTGGGGCTGGTATCGCATTCTCTACATTAGGTGTTTCTTGGTCTAAATTACAGTGGTTATTTGCCGCACTTTCTGTCGGATTAGGATTTGGTTTACAAGAAATTTTCGCTAATTTTGTATCGGGTTTAATTATTTTGTTTGAACGACCTATACGAATTGGGGATATTGTTACTATTGGTGATATTTCAGGAACTGTTTCTAGAATACGAATTCGTTCAACAACTATTGTTGATTTTGATAAAAAAGAAGTAATTGTGCCTAATAAAAATTTTGTAACGGAACGTATTACTAACTGGGCTTTAACGGACTCAATTATAAGAGTAATTGTAAATATTGGGGTTGCTTATGGTTCGGATCTCAATCTAGTTAAAAAACTTTTATTACAATCAGTTAGTGAATGTCAATTAGCATTGAAAGATCCAGAACCAGTTACCTATTTTCTAGCATTTGGTGCGAGTACATTGGATCATGAAGTAAGATTTTATGTAGATAAGATAGAGAATCGTCATCCAGCAATTGATTTTTTAAATCGCCGAATTGATGAATTATTTGCAGAAAATAATATTGAGATTGCCTTTAATCAATTAGATGTGTTTATTAAAAATCTAAATACAAATGAAGAAGTCAAAGTGTTAACAGAAAAATTAAATTAATAGGATTGAAAAATATTATGGCTGGAAATTCGATAGGTCAATTATTTAGGGTTACGACATTTGGTGAGTCGCATGGTGTTGCTTTGGGGTGTATTGTTGATGGCGTTCCTCCAGGAATGGCGTTATCTGAAGAGGATATTCAACCTGATTTAGATCGCCGTAAGCCAGGTACTTCTCGTTATACTACGCCAAGACGAGAAGAGGATAAAGTACAAATCTTGTCTGGTGTATTTGAGGGTAAAACAACAGGTACAAGTATCGGTATGATCATTAATAATGCCGATCAGCGTTCCCAAGATTACGGTAATATAAAAGATCGCTTTAGACCAGGTCATGCAGATTTTACCTATCAAAATAAATATGGTATTCGTGATTATCGTGGTGGTGGGCGTTCCTCCGCTCGTGAGACAGCAATGCGTGTTGCAGCTGGTGCAATTGCTAAAAAATATTTGTGGACATATTTTGGGATAAATGTACGTGGTTATTTATCACAAATTGGCGATATAAAAATAGATTCTAAGACAGTAGCTAATATTGATAAAATAGATTGGCAACAAGTAAATAGTAATCCTTTCTTTTGTCCAGATAAAAGTGCGGTAGAAAAATTTGATACTTTAATTAGAGAATTGAAGAAAGAAGGGAATTCAATTGGCGCTAGACTAACGGTTATTGCAGAGAATGTCCCAGTGGGGCTAGGTGAACCAGTATTTGATCGATTAGATGCTGATATTGCTCATGCCTTAATGGGAATTAATGCTGTAAAAGCAGTTGAAATCGGAGATGGTTTTGATGTTGTTACACAAAAAGGAAGCGAACATCGTGATGAAATGACACCAAATGGTTTTTGTTCTAATCATGCTGGGGGGATTTTAGGTGGTATTAGTTCAGGGCAACCTATTATTGCAACTATCGCTTTAAAGCCGACTTCTAGTATTTTAGTCACAGGTAAAACTGTTAATTTAGACAACGAACAAGTTGAAGTTGTAACAAAAGGACGTCATGATCCTTGTGTTGGTATTCGAGCAGTACCAATAGCAGAGGCAATGGTTGCTATTGTATTGTTAGATCATTTGTTACGTTTTAAAGCGCAATGTAAGTAATACATTGTTTTACCAAAAGGTGGAAAAATATAGAATGAAAAAAAGTTTGCGAATTATAATAAGTGCGGTGTATTTTTTTAGCCTTTTTATATCTTTGTCTGTGAATGCTTCTCCACAGGAGTGGCAAAAAATAAAGCGTCCGATTTCTGGTGAACCGACACCTATTGGTACATATAGTAATGGCTGTATTATTGGAGCAAAAGCGCTACCTTTTAATGGTGATGGGTATCAAGTTATTCGAACCAGTAAAAATCGTTATTATGGACATCCTGAAATGATTAGTTACTTGCAAGATTTGGGTAAAAAAATTAAATCAAGAGCAATGCCAGATATGTTAGTTGGTGATATTGCAATGCCTGGTGGTGGGCGTTTTTTAACTGGTCATGCGAGTCATCAAATGGGGTTAGATGCGGATATTTGGTTAAGAATGGGACGATTATCTACTAGAGATGCACAAGATCCTGCTGGTATGGGATTATTAGTCGTTGATCGAAAAGCCCGTAAAGTAATTGATAGTCTTTGGACAAGAGATCATGAAACCTTATTACATTTAGCTGCTCAAGATTATCGAGTGGCAAGAATTTTTGTTAATCCCGCTATCAAAGTAAAATTATGTGAAACAGTAAGAGGTGATCGAAGTTGGTTAAGAAAACTTCGTCCTTGGTTTGGACATGATTCACATTTTCATGTGCGTTTAACTTGTCCTAAAGGTGCGAGCTATTGTCAGAATCAATCACCAATTCCTGTTGGAGAAGGCTGTGGTCGAGAGCTTTATTCATGGTTTGAACCAGCAAAGCCATCATCAACAAAGCCTAAGAAAAAAGTAATCCCAGAAGCGCCGATATTATGTCAGCAAGTTTTATCTGCACCAAATAGAAGTGAATGGCTTGATTAGTTTATGGAACTCACTTACCAAATTTTTATTTTTTTATTTATTGTAGCCTTTGTTGCTGGATTTATTGATGCTATTGCAGGTGGTGGAGGATTAATCACTATTCCAGCATTATTAATGGTTGGTTTACCGCCTGCACTTGCTTTAGGTACAAATAAATTACAAGCTTGTGGAGGCTCATTTTCTGCTAGCTTGTATTTTTTACGTCAGAAGGTCATTAACGTAAAAGAAATTTGGTTATTGATACTAATGACGTTTATTGGCGCTGGATTAGGTACAATTTTAATACAGATCATTGATGTTAATTTTATTAGAAAAGTACTTCCTTTTTTGGTTTTCATTATTGGTATGTATTTTTTATTAACACCTAAACTGGGAAATATTGATCGTAATAAAAGAGTGTCTTATGGTGTTTTTGCTTTTGTTGCTAGTTTCCCTATCGGGTTTTATGATGGTTTTTTTGGACCAGGAACGGGCTCTATTCTTAGTGTAGTATTGATTACTTTGCTTGGATTTAACCTTATAAAAGCGACGGCTCACGCAAAAATTCTAAATTTTACTTCTAATATTGCTTCACTGATTTTTTTTATCATCGGAGGTCAAATTATTTGGTCTGTTGGAGTTGCAATGATGTTAGGGCAAATATTAGGGGCAAGTTTGGGGGCAAAAGTGGTATTGAGCAAAGGGCAAACATTGATACGTCCAATGGTTGTGATGATGTCTTTTATGATGACGATTAAAATGATTTATGATCAAGGTTGGTTTGGATAATTTGAAAAGTAAATTAGGGATAGTTCATGACAGATACAAATAAAAATATACGCTTGACAGCACGAGTTGGTTACGAGCCTCATTGGTCTTGGTCATATTTGTTACCTAAATATTGGTTGGTATGGTTAGGCATTATAACACTTTTATTACTTGCTTTTATTCCTTATCGTTGGCGAGATAAGCTTGCTGCTAGATTAGGGATTATTGTGGGACATAAAGCTAAAAAACAACGCCATCGAGCGCGAGTTAATTTATCTTATTGCTTTCCTGAATGGTCAAGTGAAAAGCGAGAAAAAGTTATTGACGATATGTTTATTACAGTTGCACAAGTAATGTTGGGAATAGGTGAAATGGCATTACGTTCAGTTTCACATTTACAAAAGCGAGGTGAGTTGATCGGATTTGAACATATTCAGCGAGCAAGAAGTGAGAAAAAAAATATTATTTTAATGATGCCTCATTCTTGGTCAATCGATCCATCGGGTATTATTTTGCATTCTTATGGTATGCCAATGACCTCTATATACAATCCACATCGCAATCCATTGGTAGATTGGCTTTGGTATCGTACCCGAAGTCGTTTTGGTGGAAAAATTCACGCCCGTCAAAATGGTATTAAGCCATTTTTAACTAGCGTTAAGAGTGGTAATGTAGGGTTTTATTTACCTGATGAGGATTATGGAGAGAAACTTAGCGTTTATACTGATTTTTTTGCGACTTATAAGGCTACATTACCAGGTTTGAATAAATTAGCTCGTTTATCGAAAGCAATTGTTATTCCAATGTTTCCACGCTATAACGCAGAAAAAGGAAAATACGAGGTAGAAATACACCCACCATTAGTTTTACCAGAAGATCCGACAGAATCTGCTAGAGCGATGAATGAAGAAATTGAGCGTTTTGTTACGCCATATCCAGAGCAATATGCGTGGATTCTACAATTTTTACGAACTCGAAAAAATGGCGAAGATATTTATCGTTAGAAAAGTAAAATTATGTTAAAATCAACCGCATTTTGAATAAAAAATTATATTATTAGGTAGTAAAATGAATACTCAATTAGATCTTATTAAATCATCAATTAAATCCATTCCCAATTATCCTAAAGAAGGGATTATTTTTCGTGATATTACGAGTTTGCTTGAAGTACCAGAGGCATTTAAGACGGTAGTCGAGTTGATTGTGAAAGAATATAAAGATAAAGGGATTACCAAAGTTTTGGGTACAGAGAGCCGTGGATTTATTTTTGGTGCACCTGTTGCATTAGCTTTGGGATTACCTTTTGAGCTTGTTCGAAAGCCTGGAAAATTACCTAGAGAGACAGTTTGTCAATCTTACCAATTGGAATATGGTGAAGATACTTTGGAGATACATACAGATTCGATCGATAAAAATGATAATGTATTAATTGTTGATGATTTATTGGCAACTGGTGGTACCGTAGAAGCTACAATCAAGTTAGTAAAATGCTTAGAGGGAAATGTTAAAGCTTGTGCATTTGTTATTAATTTACCTGAACTAGGTGGTGAAGAACGACTAAAAGCACTAGGCGTAGATGTATTCTCTTTAGTGAGTTTTGAAGGTCATTAACTAAAAATATTAGGAATAGGGAATGAGTTATCAAGTCTTAGCAAGAAAATGGCGACCTAAAACTTTCAATGATGTTGTTGGACAACGTCATGTTTTAACTGCACTTTCTAACAGTTTAAGAGAAAATAGATTACATCATTCCTATTTGTTTTCTGGCACTCGTGGGGTTGGAAAAACATCTATTGCTCGTTTGTTTGCTAAAGGGCTTAATTGTATCAATGGCGTAACAGCAGAACCTTGTGGGCATTGTGAACATTGTAAAGCTATTGAAGAGGGGCGATTTATTGATTTGATCGAAATTGACGCCGCTTCAAGAACTAAAGTTGAAGATACAAGAGAATTGCTTGATAACGTCCAATATAAGCCAGTTCAAGGTCGTTATAAAGTTTATCTTATTGATGAAGTTCATATGCTTTCACGCCATTCATTTAATGCATTATTGAAGACCTTAGAAGAACCACCAGAATATGTAAAATTTTTGCTAGCAACAACAGATCCGCATAAGTTACCTATTACTATTCTTTCTCGTTGTATGCAATTTCACTTAAAAGCTTTAGAATCAACGCAAATAAAATCACATTTAATGAATGTATTAAATGCAGAAGAAATACCTTTTGAAGAAGTGGCTATTGAAAAATTAGCAAAAGCAGCACAAGGAAGTATACGCGATAGTTTAAGTTTAACTGATCAAGCTATTGCGATAAGTAATGGTAATGTAACTTTCCCTATTGTTCAGGATATGCTCGGATTATTAGATGACTCTCAAGCCATTGATATTTTGTATGCAATACAATTAGGCGATGGTGAGGGCTTGATCAGAAATATTCAATCTGTAGCAGAAAAAAGTGGGGGCTGGTACGAGTTATTGGATGAAATCGCTGAAACATTACATAAAATAGCGATGTTACAGTTACTACCTACGAGTTCAGAGATTATAGATTCCGCATTGACAATTTTAGCAAAGCAGATTTCTCCTGAAGATATTCAATTTTTGTATCAAGTTATTATTACCGGTAAAAAAGAATTAACTTTTTCTCCTAATCCTCGGATTGGTGTTGAAATGATTTTGCTACGTGCGTTAGCATTTCATCCTAAAGCTATTGGCACGAATATTGATGAGGTTTCTTTAAGTTCAAAAAATGAATCTGAAGTATTGGTTTCACCGAGTAATACATTAGCATTATCTTCTTCTGAAACTAACCAACATCATTCTTTTGATAAACCAAAAGAAGAGGGGATTCATTCTCAGTTAACAAAAAATCTTTCTGTAAACGATTCTGTATCTACTCAAGAGAAAAGTTTATTGAATAGCTCACCAGCATTTAGTGCTTTGGAAGCATTAGAACAGTTAGATGTAGTGGCTATTCAAAAAAAAAACACTGAGCAACCTAAGCTAGAAGTTACAAATAGTTTTTCATTTGTAGAAAAAAATCAGTTACTCCCTACTCATCATAATCTAGTGGAGGAAAAGCTAAATAAGCTCCAATCCACTTTACAAGATGATTTATCTGATAAAGACGTAGGGGAAGATTTAAATGAACTGGCTATAACAGATGATTATCATTGGGAATATTCAGATTTGGGTAGAACAGAAGAGAAAATTATTAGCTCATCTGATATTAGGAAAAAAGTCTTAGAAGATACAAGTCCAGAGTTAGAAAATAGAATTACAGATCTAGTTATAACACAAGATGAATGGACTAAGCTCATTGAAAACCTTGATATTATCGGATTGACTAAGGAACTTGCTAGTAACTGTATTTTTATTGAGCAGATTGATGGTAGTATAAGATTAGGTTTACGGAGAGAGTATTCTCATTTAAAACAGCGATATTCTTCTCATTTACAAAAGGCACTTTCTGATTTTTATGATCAAGATATTAAGTTGATAATTGAAGAAAATATCATTGATAAGGGACTTACTCCGAATGAATATAGAAAACGTGTATATCAATCTTTTATGGAGCAAGCACAAAAAGATTTACAATCTGATGAGAACTTGAAATTACTACAAAAAGAATTTAACGCACAATTAGAATTATCGACAGTAAGACCAATATAACATAATAGTTTGTAAATAAAGTTGTTTGTTAAATAAGTGCGGTAACTTAAATGATATTAAAACAAAGGATAAAAGAACCGCACTTTTTATCAGAAAATTTTATTCAATAGTGAATTAGTACAAATCAAATTATTGATTATCTTTTTTTCTTTCCACCTTGTCTTGCTTTAAAACGAGGGTTTTCTTTACAAATCACATAAACAACGCCGTGCCTTCTAACAACTTTACAACTTGGGTGGCGTGTTTTTGCACTTTTTAATGATGACAATACTTGCATAAAATAATCCTTATTTTAGTTTTAAACTACCAAAGTTACCATAGCGATTGTTGAAATCACTGGCACGCCCTTCGTTAGCAATTTGTTTAGTTTTACCTGTATAGAAAGGATGTGATGCAGATGAAGTATCACACATAAAAACAGGATATTCTTTGCCGTCAGTCCATTTCATTGTATTCGTTGTTCTAGCACAAGATTTAATTAAAAATCCTTGTTTAGCATTACTGTCATAGAATAAAACTGTACGATAATTTTCTGGATGGATACCTTTTTTCATATTCTTCCTTTTCTTATTTAGTTATTAGATTTAAAAGAACGCATACAATACTACAAACGATAATCATTATCAATAGAGTTTTTAATTATAATTTATAGATGATTGAAATGATGGTTGTGTTAGAATTTAAATATTAGTTTAATTTTAAAAAAGTAATTAGTGAGAATATGAAAAAAATTATTTTATTGTTAGTGGTTATTTTAAATAGCCTTTTTGTTAATGCGGGATTATTTGATAAAACATCTCGGTTTTTAAAAGCGGAGGATGCTTTTCAATTCTCTGCTATTCAAGAAGATCAATATGTCAATTTACATTGGCGAATAGCTGATAATTATTATCTTTATAAGAAAGAAATAAAAATAGATACTGAAAATGCACAGTTAGCAACAGTTTCATTTCCGAAAGCTGAGCTACATCAAGATGAGTTTTTTGGTGAAACAGAGGTCTATCGTCAAGCGTTAATATTAAATATTCCTTTAGTTAAAGCAAATGAAAATGCGAAATTAATGGTGAGTTATCAAGGTTGTACAGAAGGTTTTTGCTATCCGCCTGTTGTTCAAGAGATTCCTTTAACTGAAATTATGACGAATATAAAAACAGATGAAAAAACAACCGCACTTGATAATAGCAACAATCAAAATCAGCTCAGTCAGTTATTATTTAAAAGTAAATTTGCTGTTTTTTGGTTTTTCTTATTAGGGCTTGGATTGGCTTTCACTCCTTGTGTATTACCTATGCTTCCTTTATTGTCCGCATTGGTTATTGGCGGTAATCAACGACCTAGCACTTTAAAAGCATTGTTATTAAGTTTTACTTATGTACAAGGTATGGCGTTAACTTATACTCTTTTAGGTCTAGTTGTAGCGGCGATTGGCTTACCATTTCAAGTCGCTTTACAAAGCCCACCTGTATTAATTAGTTTATCCATTGTTTTTGTTTTATTAGCGCTTTCGATGTTTGGGTTATTTACCTTGCAGCTTCCGAGCGGATTGCAAACTAAACTGACCGCTCTAAGTAGCAAGCAAAAGAGCGGTGCTTTTTTTGGGGTTTTTGTTATGGGAATGGTCGCTGGTTTAGTGGCATCACCTTGTACTTCAGCACCACTTTCAGGGGCATTACTTTATGTGGCACAAACAGGCGATTTATTTATAGGGGCGGTAACTTTATACCTTCTAGCGTTAGGAATGGGTATTCCTTTGATTTTAATTACTGTTTTTGGAAATAAAGTTTTACCTAAATCAGGTATGTGGATGGAAAAGGTTAAAGTTACTTTTGGCTTTGTTATGCTAGCATTACCTATTTTCTTAGTTTCTCGCTTAATACCTGAAATTTGGGAAAATGCTTTGTGGTCTTTACTTGGTGTTACTTTCTGTTTGTGGTTTGCTTACCAAATTAACTCAGAAAAATGGGGTTTATTACTGAAAATAGGGTTATTAGTTATCGCATTAATTATTGTGAAGCCATTGCAAGATTTAGTTTGGCACAGTGATCGGTCGATTTCATCAGAAAGTGCGGTACAAAATTCTTCAGTTTTATCATCTCATTTTCAGCTCGTTTCCAGCTATGCCGAATTACAGGAAAAATTAATGGCTAATCCTAAATCTGTGGCAATGTTAGATTTATATGCTGACTGGTGCGTAGCTTGTAAAGAGTTTGAGAAATATACCTTTGCTGATACTAAGGTATCAGAGGCTTTTAAATCAATACTACTTTTACAAGTAGATATGACGAAAAATAGTGATAAAAATAAAGAGTTAACCGAAAAGCTAGGGGTGATTGGTTTGCCGACAATAATCTTTTTTGATCAACAAGGCAATGAAATTCCCCATTCTCGTATCAATGGTTTTATGCCAGCAGATGAATTTTTAAATTGGCTAAAAGAAAAAGTAAATTTATAAGTCTTGTTTAAATTCTCCACATCTATAATGTGGAGAATTGATTTATAGTGTATAAAAGCAACCGTTTGCGTTATAATGTCGCAACTTTCATTCGTCTATTTTTTATCAATTAAGATTAAGGAATTATTAATGCAATCAAATCGTCCTATTCGTCAGGCATTATTAAGTGTTTCTGATAAAGCAGGTATTGTAGAATTTGCACAAGGTTTAGTCAGTCGTGGTGTAAAATTACTTTCTACTGGAGGTACTGCAAAATTATTAGCAGACAGTGGCTTACCTGTAACAGAAGTATCCGATTATACAGGCTTTCCTGAAATGATGGACGGTCGTGTAAAAACACTTCATCCTAAAGTTCACGGTGGTATTTTAGGTCGTCGTGGTACAGATGATGAGATTATGCAACAGCATACTATTGAGCCTATTGATATGGTCGTTGTCAATCTCTATCCATTTGCACAAACTGTAGCAAAAGTGGATTGTACTTTAGAAGATGCCGTTGAAAATATTGATATTGGTGGACCGACAATGGTGCGTTCTGCGGCGAAAAATCATAAAGATGTCGCTATTGTGGTAAATAATGCTGATTTTGATATGATTTTGGCTGAAATGGATCAACATCAAAATAGCTTAACTCTAGAAACTCGTTTTGATTTAGCGATTAAAGCTTTTGAACATACTGCACAATATGACAGTATGATTGCAAATTATTTTGGTCAGTTAGTTAAACCTTATTTTACCGCAGAAGAGGAAGATAAACAGGCTAAATGTGGTCAATTCCCTCGTACATTAAATCTTAATTTTATTCGTAAACAACAAATGCGTTACGGTGAAAATAGCCATCAAAATGCAGCATTTTATGTAGAAAAAAATATTAAAGAAGCCTCTGTTTCTACTGCAAAACAATTACAAGGAAAAGCACTTTCTTATAATAATATCGCTGATACGGATGCAGCTTTAGAATGCGTGAAAAGTTTTGATGAACCTGCTTGTGTTATTGTAAAACACGCAAATCCTTGTGGCGTAGCGATTGGTAAAGATATTTTAGAAGCCTATAACCGTGCTTATCAAACTGATCCTACTTCAGCATTTGGGGGGATCATTGCCTTTAATCACCAATTAAATGCAGAAACGGCACAAGCAATTATTGATCGTCAGTTTGTCGAAGTGATTATCGCACCAAGCATTGCAGAAGAAGCACAAGAACTATTAAAAGCGAAGAAAAATGTACGAGTGCTTGTTTGTGGAGAATGGGATAAACCGCAACAACGCTTAGACTTCAAACGAGTTAATGGTGGGTTATTAGTTCAAGAATGTGATTTAGGTATGGTTGGTTTAGAAGATCTTGAAGTGGTCAGCAAACGCAAACCGACAGAAAAAGAATTACAAGATCTATTATTCTGCTGGAAAGTAGCGAAATTTGTAAAATCAAATGCGATTGTTTATGCAAAAGATAATCAAACTATTGGTATCGGAGCAGGACAAATGAGCCGTGTTTATTCAGCGAAGATAGCGGGCATTAAAGCACAAGATGAAGGATTAAAAGTAGAAGGTTGTGTGATGGCATCTGATGCGTTTTTCCCATTCCGTGATGGTATTGATGCCGCAGCAAGCGTTGGTATTGAATGTGTTATTCATCCAGGTGGTTCAATGCGTGATCAAGAAGTGATTGATGCTGCTGATGAACACAATATGGTAATGGTATTAACAAAAATGCGTCATTTTAGACATTAATATAAAATGAAAAAGTGCGGTAAAATTATACCGCACTTTAATTTTGAGTATTTTTATGAAAAAACATTTACTGATTTTATTTTGTTATAGTTTATTTTTCTCTGCTAGCGAAATTCTTTACAGATATATTTGGAATTTACCAAAAGTTTCTAGCATTGCTGAAACTTTTATAGTTATTTTTGTTTTTGTTAGTTTATTTTATTTTGCTAAATATAAAATAACTCAAGGTTTTATTGCACTATTTTTTGTGGTTTCCACCATAGGTAACAATTTACATTATGCTATTTTCCAAAGTTGGATGAGTAGTGTTAATTATTTCTTATTTTTTAAAGAATTTTCTGAAGTCGCTAATGCAGGTACGCCAATATTAGCTGAGAATTTTGCTGTACTCTGTTGGGGTATTATTGAATTTTTAGTTTTTTTATCTCTGCTTACTTTTAAGAGAAAAAAATCTATATTTGCAGATATAGTATTTATATTAGGTATAGGATATGTATTTATTCGCTCTTATACGACAACATCGCATGAGCGTTTTCTTTCACCAAACACTTATTACTCTAGAATAAAATCAAACTATCTTTCTTTTGGGTATTTTGTAGGAAATTTATTACCTAAATATATTTTTCAAACGAGTAATATTCCTATGTATAGACAGACTGCTCCTCAAATAATAGCAAAACCTACTATAAAAAATATTATTCTTATTATGGGAGAAAGTGTTAGTGCTAAACATATTGCAAAATTTGGGTATGAGAGAGAAACAACACCTTTTTTGACGGAATCTTCCTTAAACAATAATGCGATTTTTAAGCAAGCTTATGCTAGTGGTGTGTTTACTTCTTTATCTTTACCTATGTTTTTTAATGCTATTCCTACACCAAATGGTATGGAGCAAATTTCTAAAGGTACGACTAATCTTTTTAAATTAGCTAAACTGCAAGGATATAAAACAAGATTTTATTCTGCGCAACCTGAGCGAGAAATGGTAATGATGAATTTTTTAGGAAAGGCTTGGATGGATGAAGTGATTTTTCCTACTGATTTGGGTTTTTCAGATAAAGATGCTATTCCTGATGATACTCTATTGCCTTTATTTGAAAAATTAGAGCTAAATTCTGATCCGTCTTTTATTGTTTTACATCATAGAGGATCTCATCAACCTTATGGGAAATATTTACAAGAAAATGAAAAATTCTTTAAGGGTAGCTCTGCATTAGATAATTACGATAGTACTATTGTCAAAATGGATGAATTTGTTAAAAAGGTTGTAGGATTTTTAGAAAAAAGAAACACTAATGACTGGCTTGTTATTTATACTTCTGATCATGGGCAAAATGTTCAAAAAGAATTTTATAATCAAGGTACATTAGATGAAGATAATTATTTGGTTCCTTTATATATTTATTCTAAGGATGCTAAATTTCAGCAAAAAATATCTCAAATTTTTAGTCAGTGTGAAATTACACCTCATTATAAACTTTCAACATTTTTAATGAGTACATTAGGATACGATACACCTATAAGCGACTGTACGACAGGCTCTATTCTTTCAGGTGTGCTGAGTGGTGATTCTGGTTATTTGCAATTAGTTCCTCAAGGCGGAATGAAGTTAATTTATCCAAATAGAAAATAGTTTATTTTAATAGAAAGGAAAATTTATGAATATTTTAATTATTGGTAATGGTGGGCGTGAGCACGCATTAGCATGGAAAGCAGCACAATCACCGCTTGCAGATAAAGTGTTTGTTGCACCAGGTAATGCAGGTACTATTACAGAAAGTGCGGTACAAAATGTGGATATTTCTGTAACAGATGTCCCCGCTTTAGTGAAATTTGCTAAAGATCATGATATTGGATTAACGATTGTTGGTCCTGAAGCACCATTAGTTATTGGTGTTGTAGATGCCTTTGAAAAAGAAGGATTGACTATTTTCGGACCTCGTCAAGCAGCGGCACAATTAGAAGGCTCTAAAGCATTTACTAAGGATTTCCTTGCTCGTCATAATATTCCTACTGCAGAATATCAAAATTTTACTGAAATAGAACCAGCTTTAGCTTATGTGAGAGAAAAAGGGGCGCCTATTGTTATTAAAGCAGATGGACTTGCCGCAGGTAAAGGCGTTATCGTTGCGATGACAATAGCAGAAGCAGAAAATGCAATTAAAGATATGTTAGCGGGAAATGCTTTTGGTGAAGCTGGGCATCGCGTGGTTGTAGAAGAATTTTTAGATGGTGAAGAAGCTAGTTTTATTGTGATGGTTGATGGTAAAAATGTCGAACCAATGGCAACCAGTCAAGATCATAAACGAGTGGGTGAACAAGACAAAGGCTTGAATACAGGTGGAATGGGAGCTTATTCTCCAGCACCAGTCGTAACTCCTGATATTCACCAACGCATTATGGATGAAGTGATTTACCCGACTGTTCAAGGTATGGCTTCTGAAGATAATCCTTATAAAGGTTTCTTGTATGCTGGTTTAATGATTATGCCAAATGGTCAGCCAAAAGTGATAGAGTTTAACTGCCGTTTTGGTGATCCTGAAACGCAACCAATTATGATGCGTATGAAATCTGATTTAGTAGAACTATGCTTAAAGGCTTGTGAAGGTAAATTGGATCAAGTTAAATCTGAATGGGATTCAAAAGCAGCATTAGGCATTGTGTTAGCCGCTGAAGGTTATCCTGATGATTATCGTAAAGCTGATGAGATCACTGGGTTGCCAACAGAGGAGGTTGCTGATGAAAAAGTATTTTTAGCTGGTGTAGCTGAGAAAAATGGAAAATTAGTAACTAATGGTGGACGAGTATTATGTGCTACTGCTTTAGGAAATTCTGTTTTTGAAGCACAACAAAAAGCATTAAAATTAGCTGAACAAATTCAATGGACTGGTCGTTTTTACCGTCGAGATATTGGTTATCGAGCAGTAGCAAGAGAGTTAGTTAAATAATTAGCTAACTCGAAAATGGTAAGATATTTTAATTAAAAATTATGTTATAACAGGATAAAATACAGGTTTATTTCTATCACTAATGAGGAAAACACAATGTTAAAAAGATCGATGAATATTGCAGATTATGATCCAGTATTATGGCAAGCTATTCAAGACGAAAATCGCCGTCAAGAAGAGCATATCGAATTAATCGCTTCTGAAAACTATGCAAGTCCAAGAGTAATGCAAGCTCAAGGATCACAGTTTACTAACAAATATGCGGAGGGATATCCGGGTAAGCGTTATTATGGCGGCTGTGAATATGCTGATATCGTTGAGCAATTAGCGATTGATCGTGCGAAAGAATTATTTGGCGCAGATTATGCAAATGTGCAACCACATTCTGGCTCACAAGCAAATGCAGCGGTATATATGGCATTGTTAAATCCAGGTGATACTATTTTGGGAATGAGCCTTGCTCATGGTGGGCATTTAACTCATGGCGCTTCTGTGAGTTTTTCAGGAAAAATTTATCATGCAGAACAATATGGTATTACTGCTGAAGGTGTGATTGATTATGAGGCATTACGTAAGCAAGCACTTGAAGTAAAACCAAAAATGATCGTTGGTGGTTTCTCAGCTTATTCTCAAGTAGTTGATTGGGCTAAAATGCGCGAAATCGCAGATGAAGTAGGTGCTTATTTATTTGTAGATATGGCCCACGTTGCAGGATTGATTGCGGCTGGTGTGTATCCAAGTCCAATGCCTTATGCTCATGTTGTAACAACAACAACTCACAAAACATTAGCTGGTCCTCGTGGTGGTTTAATCCTTGCCAATGGTGATGAAGAACTTTATAAAAAGTTAAATAGTGCAGTATTCCCAGCTGGTCAAGGTGGTCCATTGGTTCACGTTATTGCAGCAAAAGCCGTTTGTTTTAAAGAAGCACTAGAGCCAGAGTTTAAAACTTACCAAGCAAACGTTGTAAAAAATGCAAAAGCAATGGTTGAAATATTTAAACAACGTGGTTATAAAATAGTGTCCAATGGTACTGAAAATCATTTATTCCTAGTTGATTTAATTAGCCATAATATTACAGGTAAAGCAGCGGATGCCGCTCTTGGTCGTGCAAATATTACTGTAAATAAAAATTCTGTGCCAAATGATCCACAAAAACCATTTGTTACTTCAGGTATCCGTGTTGGTACGCCATCAGTTACTCGTCGTGGTTTTAATGAGCAAGATGTGGCGACATTAGCTGGTTGGATGTGTGATGTATTAGACAGTATTGGTACTGAAAATGAAGACAAAGTGATAGAAAGTACAAAAGTAAAAGTATTAGAAATCTGTAAACGTCTTCCTGTTTATGCATAATTGACTTTATACCATTGAGAGTAGCAATTATTGTTACTCTCTTTTATTGGAATTATGTAAATGAAAAAGCCTATTAAATTTTTAAATTAATAGGCTTTATTTTTTAGACGAAAAGTTTAATTATTTACTATAACGTCTGAAAACTAATGCGGCGTTAGTGCCACCAAAGCCGAAGCTGTTTGACATAACTGTATTTAATCCCGCATTTTCTCTGGTTTCTGTTACTACATTCATTCCTTCAGCTTTTTCATCAAGAGTTTCAATGTTAATACTTGGTGCGATAAAATCATTATCTAGCATAAGTAATGAGTAAATGGCTTCGTGAGCAC
The DNA here is from genome assembly GCF_004345785.1 of Bisgaardia hudsonensis. Classification (GTDB taxonomy): domain Bacteria; phylum Pseudomonadota; class Gammaproteobacteria; order Enterobacterales; family Pasteurellaceae; genus Bisgaardia; species Bisgaardia hudsonensis. Next base: position 168,460 of record NZ_SLXI01000003.1, on the reverse strand, counting down.
CAGCGGCCCCTAAAGAATGGCCCGTCATTGATTTTGTTGATGAGATAGCGGGTATATTATCTCCAAATACTGCTCGAATGGCTTCTAATTCTTTTACATCACCAACTGGTGTAGAAGTACCATGAACGTTAATATAATCAATTGGTGTATCAACAGTAGCAAGAGCTTGTTTCATACAGCGTTGTGCACCTTCACCACTTGGAGCCACCATATCATAACCATCTGATGTTGCACCATAGCCAACGATTTCTGCATAGATTTTTGCTCCACGAGCTAAAGCGTGTTCTAATTCTTCAACTACAACGATTGCACCACCGCCCGCAATAACAAAACCATCACGATTTGCATCATAAGCACGAGATGCTTTTTCAGGGGTATCATTATATTTTGTGGACACAGCACCCATTGCGTCAAACTCAGCAGCACATTCCCAAGAAAGTTCTTCAGCACCACCGGCAAAAACAACATCTTGTTTACCTAATTGAATTAATTCTACAGCATGTCCAATACAATGTGCTGATGTAGCACAAGCTGAACTGATACTATAATTTACACCACGAATTTTATAAGGCGTGGCTAAACAAGCTGACACACTGGAAGCCATTGTTTTGGTTACAGCATAAGGACCTGCCGCTTTTACGCCTCTTGGTCCACGAATAGCATCGCAAGCAACTACTTGGCTATGAGCTGAACCTGTTCCTGCGCCAACAACAAGTCCTGTACGATCATTTGAAACTTGGTCTTCTGCTAAGCCAGAATCTTCAATGGCTTCTTTCATTGCGAGATAAGCATAAGCGGCACTATCGCCCATAAAACGATATACTTTGCGATCAATATGTTCGGCGGGGTTTAATTTTATAGTACCTGCAATTTGGCTACGCATACCGATCTCAACGAAACTAGGGACAATTTCAATACCTGATTTACCTGTTTTTAATGAAGATAACACTTCTTCTTTATTGTTACCTATACTTGATATGACACCAAAGCCAGTAATCACCGCTCTTTTCATTGATTATTCCTTATGAGTTTTGAAATTAATTGGTCGTTAAATTACTACGAAACGAAAATATTGCAAGTATTTATTAGAAGGTTCGACCAATACCAAATTTTGGGCTATCATTATAACAAAGTTAATCCTTTCAACAAATATCTAAATACTATGTTAAATATTACTTCAGCAAAAGTTTATTTTAATCAAGAAAATACACCAGTATCAGAAGCGTTTGATGATATTTATTTTTCTAATACAGATGGTTTACAGGAAACACAATATGTTTTTATCGAAGGTAATCATCTTTGGAAACGTTGGACTGAATTTCAAGCTAGTCATTTTGTGATTGCTGAAACAGGATTTGGAACAGGATTAAATTTTTTTGCTACTATTCAGTTATTTCGTCAATTTAGAAAAGAATACCCTAATTCACCATTAAAACGTTTGTTTTTTCTTTCTTTTGAAAAATATCCGTTAGCTTTAGCACAACTAAAACAAGCACATTTAGCGTATCCAGAATTTTCATCAATAGCAAGCCAGCTGCAAGAAAATTGGCTTGATCCTATTGTGGGTTGCTATCGTATTCATTTTGAAGAAACAACATTGGATCTTTGGTTTGGCGATGTAGCAGATAATCTACCGCAATTAGGGGATTATATGCAAAATAAAATTGATGTTTGGTTCTTAGATGGCTTTGCACCGAGCAAAAATCCTGAAATGTGGAATGATAAACTATACGAATATGTTTATCGTTATACAAAACAACAAGGTTCATTTGCAACATTCACGGCGGCAAGTGCTGTCAGAAAAGGACTTGAATCTGTCGGTTTTACAGTAACTAAACGAAAAGGCTACGGTAAAAAAAGAGAATGTTTGCAAGGGATTAAGTTACAGGAACAACCTTTAGATATTAAAACACCTTGGTATCTACCACAATCTGCTAAATTAACGAAACAAGCTGATATTGCGATTATTGGCGGAGGGATTGCTTCCTTATTTACTGCTATTTCTTTAGTTAATCGTGGAGCAAAAGTAACAATTTACTGTGAAGATGAACAGCCCGCCTTGAATGCTTCAGGCAATAAACAAGGGGCATTTTATCCTCAATTAAGTGATGATGATGAAAAAAATATTCGTTTTTATGTACACGCTTTTGCCTATGGACTACAACAATTACATTGGGCGATTAAACAAGGTATCCAGTTTGACCATAAATTTTGTGGTGTAGCTTTGTGTGCTTATGACGAAAGAAGTGCGAAAAAATTACAAAAAATAGCTGACTATCATTGGAGTTCAAGTTTATACCAAGAATTAAATAAACAAGGGCTTAGCGATGTAGTGGGTTTGCCTTTACCTTGTGGTGGGGGTTTTATTCCTAATGGTGCTTGGTTAGCTCCACGTCAATTTGTACAAAATGCCTTTAGCTATTTAGAAAAGTGCGGTGTAATTTTAAAAACTTTTCAAAATATTACCGCACTTTCACAAGATGAAAATGATCAATGGTATCTGACTAATGCAAAAGGAGAGCTATTTGCTCATCAGATTGTTGTATTAGCAAATGGACATAAATTAAAGGATTTTGCACAAACCAACCAGCTTCCTTTATGCTCGGTTCGTGGTCAAGTGAGCCATATTCCCACATCGGAAACATTACAAAAACTGAAAACAGTTGTTTGTTATGATGGCTATTTAACACCTGTCGATATAGATAAAAACACACATTGTATCGGAGCAAGCCATATTAGAGATAATGATACTCGAGAATTTAGTTTACAAGAGCAACAAGAAAATCAACAAAAAATACAAAAAAATTTAACTGGGGTAGATTGGGTCAATGAAATTGATACTTCAGAAAATCAAGCAAGAATGGGTATTCGTTGTACCGTTAGAGATCGTATTCCAATGGTTGGTAATGTTCCAAATTTTAATGAGCAAGTTGTTGATTATAAAAATATTTTTAATTTACGTCGTCGTAAACAAACCATAAGAAATGCAAGTCATTTTACTAACCTTTATTTAACTGGTGCATTAGGCTCTCGTGGTTTAACTTCTGCACCATTGCTAGGCGAAGTTTTAGCTTCATTAATTTATAATGAACCTTTGCCTTTAAGTGAAGATATTATCCATAGTTTAAGTGCGAATCGCAGTTGGATAAGGAAATTATTGAAAGGAACTGTAGTAAAGCCCGTTGAATAAGGTAAAAATAAAGGTTTAGTTGTAAAAACTAAACCTTTATTTTAGAAGAGATAAGCGATTAAATTGCCCAGCCACCAATATAGAAAGCAACTAATGCAACCGCAATTAATACTGTTCCAATATTTAATTTTTTCGCTTCGCCGCTAACAACACGACCGATAACTAATGTAGCAAAGCCAAGCATTATACCTGTAACGATATTAGCCGTTAAGACAATAAATACGGCGCAAATTAAGCCACTCATTGCACCTACAAAGTCGTTAAAGTCTAATTTACTCACATTACTTAGCATTAATAAACCAACATACATTAATGCGGGAGCCGTTGCATAACTCGGTACTAGGGTTGCTAATGGTTGGAAAAATAGCATAAATAAAAATAATATTCCTACCACTATTGCGGTAATCCCTGTTTTACCACCTGCGGCAGTGCCTGCTGCCGATTCAATATAAACAGCCGCTGGAGCTGTACCTAGTATTCCAGAAAAAATACTGCTCATTGAATCAGAAGAAAGCGCTTTACCACCGTTAATAATTTGCCCATCTTTATCTAATAAATTAGCTTGCCCGGCAACCGCTCGAATAGTTCCCGTTGCGTCAAAGATTGCAGTCATTACCAAGGCAAAAACAACAGGTAAAATAGCTGGTTGTAATGCACCCATAATATCTAATTCTAAGAATAAAGATTGTTCACCAAAGGTAGGCATTTTAAAAATTTCACCAGAGAAGGTGACCTTCGGATCAAAAATTAAACCAATAATCGTAATTGCTATAATTACCCATAAAATTCCGCCTTTGATTTGCATTTTTTCTAAACCAATAATAAAGGCTAAACCGATTAAGGACATTAGGACAGGGAATGAAGCGAAATCACCAAGTTTTACAGGTAGTCCTGCTTGGTTGCCTACTATGATACCGACACCATGAGCGGCAATTAATAGTAAGAATAGACCGATACCAATTCCTGCTCCATGTGCAATACTGGCAGGTAAATTGCGTAAAATCCAAGAACGAATACCCGTTGCAGAAATTAAGGTAAATACAACCCCCATCAAGAAAACTGCACCGAGTGCTACTGGAATACTGACTTGTTGTCCAAGCACTAAGCTAAATGCAGTAAATGCGGTTAATGAAATAGCACAACCAATAGCCATTGGGGCATTTGCCCACAATCCGATAAGAATAGAACCAATTCCTGATACTAAGCAAGTAGCAATAAAGACACTTTCTGGCGGAAATCCTGCTGCACTTAACATATTAGGTACAACGATAACAGAATAAACCATTGCTAAAAAGGTGGTTAGCCCTGCAATAATTTCTTGTTTAATATTTGAATTACGTTTTGTAATTTCGAAAAGATTTTCTAAAGACATAATAGACCTTATATATGATAGGAAAAACGGCGTTATTCTACCTGATTTCTGTTAATAGTAAACGTTTGCTTAAGCAATTTTAACTTAACCTAATGTAAAAAAAGTTCTATACTCTCATCATCTGTTTTATGAAAATAAGTGACGGTGCTTTATGGAACAAAAAACATCGCTATATCAACAAATTTTTAGTCGAAATATGCTGATTTGTATATTTACAGGATTCAGCTCAGGTTTACCACTTTATATTATTGTATCTTTATTGCCACTTTGGTTACGTAAAGAATCTGTAGATTTAAAAACCTTAGGATATTTTACGTTGGTTACTTTACCTTTTACTTGGAAATTTTTGTGGTCTCCATTATTAGACCGATTTATTCCACCTTTTTTAGGCAGACGACGTGGTTGGATGCTGATCACCCAATTATTACTTATTGTTTCACTCGCTTCTTTTGGTTTTTTAGATCCAAAAAGTGAATTCGGGTTGACGATTATCGCTGGTATTGCCACATTAACCTCATTTTTCTCTGCTAGCCAAGACATTGTTTTAGATGCTTATCGTCGAGAAATTTTGTCAGATAATGAATTAGGTTTAGGAAACTCGATTCACGTTAATGCTTATCGTGTTGCTGGACTGATACCAGGATCGTTATCATTAATTTTAGCAGATCATCTCCCTTGGAAAACTGTCTTTATTATTACCGCACTTTTTATGTTGCCGGGGATTTTAATGACTTTGTTTTTAAGTAAAGAACCGCCTATTGATTTAAGTAAACATCGAACTTTAAAAGAAAATGTGGTAGAGCCTTTTAAAGAGTTTTTTGGACGAAAAGGAGCTTGGTCGGCAATCGGTATTTTAGCTTTTATTTTCCTTTATAAATTAGGGGATAGTATGGCAACGGCACTGATTTCTCCGTTTTATCTTGATATGGGATTTAGTACCACACAAATTGGTTTAGTTGCCAAAAATGCTTCCTTATGGCCTATGTTAGTGGCAAGCATATTGGGTGGCATTATTATGTTAAAAATAGGGATTAATCGTGCATTATGGCTATTTGGTGTGGTACAAATGGTAACTATTTTAGGATTTGCTTGGTTAGCACACCTTGGTCCTTTTACTGAAGTCGATATTTTTGAATTATTTGCACTAGGGATTGTGGTTGCTGGAGAATATGTGGGGGTTGGTTTAGGTACCGCCGCTTTTGTTGCATTTATGGCAAGGGAAACTAATCCACTTTATACCGCAACACAATTAGCCTTATTTACGAGTCTATCTGCTTTGCCAAGAGCAACAGTGAATAGTCAGGCTGGCGTATTGATAAAATCTTTTGGTTATTATGATTATTTTTGGTTCTGTTTCTTTCTTGCAATTCCGGGTATGTTATGTTTATTTTGGATTGCCCCTTGGAATGAGAAAAAACAGTAGAAAAGAGATGTAAATCATTTATAGATATCACATTTAAAAATACGCTACTTGAATTTGTATATTAATCAAGGTATTGTATTGCGGTTTTTTATTATTTTATTTAGTTTTTTATTTAATTTAGAGGTAAAAATGAAAATTATTCTTTTAGGCGCACCAGGTGCAGGAAAAGGTACACAAGCTCAGTTTATTATGAATAAGTTTGGTATTCCCCAAATCTCAACAGGTGATATGCTTCGTACTGCGATTAAAGCTGGTACTGATTTAGGTAAACAAGCAAAAACATTAATGGACGCAGGGCAACTTGTACCAGATGATTTAATTATTGCATTAGTTAAAAATCGTGTGGCGCAATACGATTGTGAAAATGGTTTTTTACTTGATGGTTTCCCTCGTACAATTCCGCAAGCTGACGCATTAAAAGCAGTTGGTATTGATATTGATTATGTGCTTGAATTTGATGTACCTGATGAAGTCATTGTTGAACGTATGAGTGGGCGTCGTGTACATCAACCTTCAGGACGTACTTATCATGTGGTTTATAATCCACCAAAAGTGGAAGGTAAAGATGATGTTACAGGTGAAGATCTGATTATTCGTGCAGACGATAAGCCTGAAACAGTACTAGATCGTTTAAAAGTTTATCATAATACAACAAAACCTTTGGTTGATTACTATCAAGCTGAAGCTAAGCAAGGTAATACAAAATATTTCCGTTTAGATGGAACGAAAAAAGTCGAAGAAGTGAGCCAAGAGTTAGATAATATTCTAAGCTAAATTTTATAAGGATACTAAAATAGCATAATCAGATAAATGAATTATGCTATTTTTTTATTTTAAAAGAGCTAGAGGTTTTACCTATAAAAAATCCCTAACTGATATTCTCAATTAGGGATTTATAAAATCTGGTTGCGGGGGCTGGATTTGAACCAACGACCTTCGGGTTATGAGCCCGACGAGCTACCAAGCTGCTCCACCCCGCGTCTGTGAGTTGCACACTATACTCGTATTAATAATTTATGCAAGTAAAAAAATAATAAAAAAAGTTGTTTGTTATAAAATTGACCGTTATGCTATTTTTTTATCCTTTATTTGTGTTTTATGTGTTAATTCTATTTGGGGTGTATTTTCTTTTATTCATTTAACTAATTTTCATAAAAAGTACTATATATTTATGATTTTTTTTGTTAGTTTAGGTTCCTTTAATTTTAAGTGGTTTATTTAGGAATCAATAATGCATTTTTTGACGAAAAGAATATCAATAATTAACTTCGTGGTTCTGGTGTTTAGTTTACTCTTTACTTCTTGCTCATCTGATATAAAAAAAACTAGTTCTCAATCTAGTGGTACTGAAAATTTTGGTGCTAAGTTTGCAGGACGGAGTTATCAAACTCAGGATTTTTTACTCGTTAATGATGTGGAAAATCAAAGTGCGGTAATAAATCAAGGTGATTTTTTAACACAACTTTCAAATGTTCAACAATATTCGAGTCGTTTGACAAACAGATTTTCACACACTTATAGCAAAATTACTAATTGGGTGTTATCTGGTGCCAATGTTAATGAGTTAGTGAATTATGGCATTCAGCCAAATGTTATGAAAGGATATGATGGCTATCAAAATGTATTAATGACGGGATATTATTCTCCTGTTATTCATGCTAAAAGATTCCCTGATAGACGATATAATCAACCTATTTATGCTATGCCACGTCATAAACGTTATAGCCGAGCACAGATTTATGCAGGAGCATTAAAAGGACAAGGATTAGAATTAGCATATAGTGATTCAATGATAGATAATTTTCTGCTTGGCGTACAAGGTAGTGGTTATGTTGATTTTGGAGATGGTCATTTGAATTATTTTGCTTATGCGGGACAAAATGGGCAAAGTTATGTTTCTGTTGGTCGCTTGTTGGTGGAAGATGGCGAAATACCTAAAGAAAAAATGTCGATTCAAGCAATTAAAGAATGGGCAAAAGCAAATCCATCTCGTTTACAAGGGTTATTAGAACGTAATCCTTCTTATGTTTTCTTTAAAAATGATCCAAAAGGGAAAGTAAGAGGGGCGGCAGGTGTTCCTCTTATTCCTATGGCAGCGATTGCGGCGGATAAAAATGTTATTCCTTCTGGCTCAATCGTATTGGTTGAAGTACCACAAATGGATAATCAAGGAAATTGGACAGGAGAACATCAATTACATTTAATGATTGCGTTAGATGTAGGTGGTGCAGTAAATGGGCATCATTTTGACCTTTATCGAGGAATAGGTGATGAAGCAGGGCATATAGCAGGATTATCTAAACATTATGGTAGAGTGTGGTTATTAAAATAATGGAACGTATTGATAATTATGAACAGCGTTTTGGGGGAATCGGTCGTTTATACGGTTCTCTTGAGCTTGATATTTTAAGACAATCTCATATTTGTGTAATTGGTATTGGTGGCGTAGGATCTTGGGTTGTTGAAGCTCTTGCTCGCTCAGGAATTGGTAATATTACAATGATTGATATGGATGATATTTGTGTTACGAATATTAATCGCCAAATTCATTCTCTCAGTGGTAATATCGGCAAGCTTAAAACGGAAGCAATGCAGGAGCGAGTCGCTTTAATTAATCCAGAATGCAATGTTCAGATCATTGATGATTTTATTTCACCAGAGAATATTAGTCAGTACATTACAGATAGTTATGATTATGTTATTGATGCTATTGATAATGTCAGAACAAAGGCAGCGTTAATTGCGTATTGTAAAAGAAATAAAATAAAGATCATTATGGTAGGTGGTGCTGGCGGGCAGACAGATCCGAGTCAAATTAAAATTACGGATTTAAGTAAGACGATACAAGATCCTTTAGCCGCTAAAGTGCGGTCTATTTTGCGTAAAGAATACCATTTTAGTCAAAATATTAAACGTAAATTTGGTATTGATTGTGTGTTTTCTACTCAACCATTGATTTTTCCTAAAATACAAGGGGATTGTAATATTTCCGCAACAATGAATTGTGCCAATGGATTTGGCGCTGCAACAATGATTACAGCTACTTTTGGCTTTTTTGCCGTGTCCAGAGTTATCGATAAGTTACTTAAAAAAGAGAATTAGAATAGATTTGTATTGAATAAAATCTAGAATTTTTATTTTAATGGGTATAATCTATTACGACTTTTCTTGAGAATTATTAATTGGGAGTAAATTATGATTTCAAAAATAAATTTTAAAAAGGCTGCTATTGCGACAGCCATTCTTTCATTATCTGCTGGAGCGAGTGCCTCTGTTTTGACATCGATTAAGCCACTAGGTTTTATTAGTGCTGCGATTGCTGATGGCGTAACTGATACACAAATATTGGTTCCTGAAGGTGCTTCCCCACATGATTACAGCTTGAAACCATCAGATATTCAAAAAATAAAGTCAGCAGAATTAGTGGTTTGGATTGGTGAAGATGTGGATATGTTTTTGGATTCAACATTAGATAACAATGTTTCGTCAGAAAAACTAGTAACTATTTCTAAAATATCTGATATTGACGATAGTATGTTAATTAAAGGACATCACCACCACCATCATCATGGTGAAGGTATGGAAGAAGACCATGACCACGAACATGGTGCAAAACATGAGGAACATGATCATGAACATGGTGCAAAACACGAAGAGCATGACCATGACCACGAACATGGTGCAAAACATGAGGAACATGATCATGAACATGGTGCAAAACACGAAGAGCATGACCATGACCACGAACATGGTGCAAAACACGAAGAGCACGATCATGACCACGAACATGGTGCGAAACATGAAGAACATGAGCATGAAGGGCATGACCATCATGGCATTAACTGGCATATTTGGACTTCTGCAGATATTAGTACCTTAGTGGCAAAAGATATTGCTAAAAAATTAACCGTGTTATATCCAAATAAAAAAGAACGCATTGAGAAAAATTTAACTGAATTCAAGCGTACTTTAGATAAGAAAAATGCGAAACTTAAAAAAGAGCTAGCAAAGGTTAATGATAAAGGTTTCTATGTATTCCACGATGCTTATGGCTATTTCAATAATGCCTATGGTTTAAAACAAGTGGGATATTTCACAATTAATCCATTAACACCACCTGGAGCAAAGACCATTGCTCATATCAAAGAAGAGATCGAAGAACATAAGGTACAATGTTTATTTGCTGAACCACAATTTACGCCTAAAGTAATTGAATCCCTAAGTCAAGCAACGGGAGTTAAAGTTGGCCGTTTAGATCCGTTGGGAACAAATATTCGATTAGGTAAACATTCTTATGTTAAGTTCTTACAATCAATGGCTGATAGCTATATTGATTGTTTGAAATAAGCATAAAGTTATAAAAAAATTCAACCCCTAAAGTAATTTAGGGGTTATTTTTTGTGTCAATTCCAACAGTATTTATCCTCTCGGATGATACTTTTCATGTAATAATTTTAATCGTTCTTTTGCTACATGAGTATAAATTTGAGTAGTAGAAAGGTCGCTGTGTCCTAGTAGCATTTGAACGACTCGAAGATCGGCACCGTGATTAACTAAGTGGGTAGCAAAGGCATGGCGTAATACGTGAGGAGAGAGAGCATTACTATCAATTTCAGCAAGAATGGCATAATGTTTCACTCTATGCCAAAATGTTTGTCTAGTCATTTGATTGCCTCGACGACTTGGAAATACCACATCAGAACTCTGTCCATTTAATAATACAGGGCGTCCATAGAGAATAAATTGACGTAGCCAATAAGTTGCTTCTTCTCCTATTGGCACAATACGCTCTTTATTTCCCTTGCCGATAACTCGAATGACACCTTGGTTTATATTAAAGCTATCAATGGTTAGTGATACCAGTTCAGTTACTCGCAAACCTGTGGCATAAAGTAGTTCGAGCATCGCTTTATCTCGTAACTCTAAAGGATCTTCTACATTTGGCGTATTCAGTAGTGCATTGACTTGTTGTTCAGTTAAATATTTAGGCAACCTACTTGGTAATTTTGGGGAGCTTAATGCTGCACTAGGATCATCTTTACAATAATTTTCTCTGTACAAATATTGAAAAAAATGTCGTAAAGTACTTAACATTCTTGCTGAGCTACTTGCTTTATATCCTTGTTCTAAACGTTCTCCTAGAAAAGTTTGTAAATCAACAGTATCTAAGGTTTCAAAAGTTAACTTCTTGGTTAATAACCAATTTGATACTGTTGTTAAATCTAAACGATAAGATTGAATAGTATTTTCTGATAATCCTTTTTCTAACCAAAGTTCATTTAAGAACAAATCAATAAGCACATTATCCTTCATAATTTATTTGCCTAATGACCGTTGTTTTAATTTGCTTAGGAATGAAAATGATCGCAAATAATGCTAATGCTGACATCGTCATAAATGCATAATAGGCTGAAATTGGGTATATTTTACTTGCAACAATCGTTAATAATGCGATTGAGGCTGATCCTGCGATTGCACTGTATAAACCTTGTAATTTAGCAATATGAGATAGGGGTTGCGTAGAAATATAACGAATCATTGTATAATGGCTTAAAGCAAAGGTTAAACAGTGCATTATTTGGATAATAATGATAAACCAGATCTCTTGAGCATAAGTAAATAATCCCCAGCGTAAACTTGTGGCGATAGCAGCTAAATAAAGTAATCCTGTTATTTGCCAATGCTTAAATAGCTTGGTAGAAAAAAAGAAAAAGACCACTTCAGCAACAACACTTAATCCCCATAACAAACTGGTCATTTCTACTGGAATGCCGACTTTTTCCCAATAAATAATACTGTAAGTATAATAAACAGCGTGAGATCCTTGAATTAATGAAATTGCAATTAATAGCTTGATTGTTAAATTATTTTTTAATAATGCTTTAAAAGTTATTGATTTTTGATCCGCACTTTCTGGTGGATCTAGTGGTAAGATACTTGGCGAAGTCATTTGAGCGATTGAATAAATCAATAAAAGCACAGCAATAATCCAGCTAATATATTCTTTACCAATAATCCCTGTTAAGTAACCAAAAACGCTTACTCCGACTACAAAGGCAATGGAGCCGATTAAGCGTACTCTGCCATAGTCTAATGAAATTTGTTGTTGCCACGTGTTTGCTAAGGCATCGCCTAAAGGGGTACCAGCTGCATTGAGCATAGAAAAAATCCAAATACCAATACAAAGTAGCCAAAAGTTTTCAGCAAAAAGGCTAATGGCTACCATTGTGAAACAGCTTGCCCAAGCAAGATAGCGTAATGAACTTAGTAGTTGTGAGGCTCGTTTAATTAACGATGAGAAAAATATTCCACCAATAAAACGGAACAAATAGGAAGAGGCAAAAATTAAACCAATCGTTTCTTCTGGGTAGGATTGTGATTTTAGCCATACAGGAAAGAGTGGCATAAAAACGCCAAAGCTACAATAATAACCAAAGAAGCTTATCGCAAGCCAATTAAAAGGTGAAAGTTTCATTAAAGATCTTTTTCCATTTCTTGAGAACGTTGTACACAGGCACTCATTGCTGAGCGAACCATTTCTTGTAAATTTTGTTGATTAAATATCGCTAATGCTGCAGCGGTTGTTCCACCTTTAGAGGTAACATTTTCACGTAACTGGCTAATTGAAACATTAGGATTTTCTTTAACCATTTGAGCTGCACCTAGTGCAGATTGTTGTACCAGTAAACGTGCGGTACTTTTATCAATATTCATTTCAACAAGTGCTTGTTGCATAGCCTCCATAAATAAGAAAAAGTAAGCAGGACTGCTACCAGAACCAGCGGTAATGCTGTGCATATCCTGTTCGTTATCAACCCAACAAGTTTTTCCTACCGCATTTAATAAACTTTCTGCGAAATATTTAAATTTATCAGTAACATTTTCGGGAGCATATAATCCAGCCATACCTTGAGAAACAAGTGCTGGAGTATTTGGCATTATTCTTATAATATTTTTTGCTGTTGGCAACAAGGCTTGTATTCTTGCAACAGAAATACCTGCTGCAATAGAAATGACTAATTTATTTGAAAAATCAATCTCACTTTTTTCAGTAAATGGCTGACAAACATCAGTTAATACTTGTGGTTTAACGGCGAATAGCACTACTTCCGCAGATTGAACGCTGGTCATATTATCATTGGAAACATTAACCCTTTTTTGTGAAAATAAATCACGTTTTTGTTGATTAGGATCACAAACCGTAATTTTCTCTGCGGGATAGCCTTTATTCAGCAAGCCAAAAACAATAGCTTGTGCCATATTTCCGCCACCAATAAAAGTAATTAATTTATGTTGCATTATTTTCTCTCAAATTACGTTACAATAACGATGAATTATTAATGTTATATTTTACCTGAATCACAATAAGGATCTACTATGTTTTGGTTTAAAAACGCAATGATTTATCGTTTGACAAAAGAATTAGATTGGTCAAATGATAAATTACAAGAGCAACTATTATCTTGTGAATTTGTTCCTTGTCAGCAATCGGAAATGAGCAAATTTGGGTGGATCAATCCATTAAGAGAATCAGAATTATTGCATTTTTCTGTGGCTAAACAAATTTTACTTGTTGCACAAAAAGAAGATAAAATTTTACCTGCTCAAGTAATCAAACGTGAATTAGAGCAAAGAATTAATGAATTAGAAGAAAAAGAAAATAGAAAACTAAAAAAAATTGAAAAGCAAGCATTAAAAGATGATGTGATTTCTGTTTTATTACCGCGAGCCTTTAGTAAAAGTCAACAAACGGCGATGTGGATTGATACAGAGCAACAGCTTATTTATATTGATGCGGCTTCTGCTAAACGAGCAGAAGATTGCTTAGCATTGTTAAGGAAATCCTTAGGATCTTTGCCCGTTGTTCCTCTTATGTTTGCCAATGAGCCTATAACAGTAATGAGTGATTGGATAGCTAATGATAATGCACCACAATGGTTAATTATAGGTGAAGAGGCTGAATTAAAAGGGAGTAATGATGCCGCTGTTATTCGCTGTAAGAAACAAGATCTTGAAGCAGAAGAAGTTTTGTCTTTATTGAATGCGGGAAAATATGTTAGCCAATTAGCATTAGAATGGGAAGAAAATCTTACTTTTCTATTGAATGAAGATTGCACCTTAAAACGCCTTAAGTTTGCTGATGAAATTCGTGAAAAAAATGATGATATTTTGAAAGAAGATTATGCTCAACGTTTTGATGCCGATTTTATTTTGATGACAGCTACGTTGTCCAAATTAACAGAAAATTTGTTAGATGATTTTGGTGGTGAAAAAGAGCGATTGTAATTTTTACTAGTATTATTCAAGAAAAAGCCCATTTATTTGTTAATAATAAATGGGCTTTTTATATCATTTTCAATATCTATTCTTGTCGAATACAGTTCTCTGCTAAAATATCGCCAACAGAGGTACTCAATACACTGTAATTACTTCTTTCATACCAATGCCAATGAATATTGGTATAAGTTTTACCAACTTCTGAAATGTTCTGTATCAATTTTTGAGTTCGTCCATTAAAGGTCAGGGAAATTGATTTTAATTTTGTTTTTTCATTTTTAATAATTTTTGTTATTTTTATATCTTTATTATCTTTGCAAAGATAACGGATTGCGGTTTGTTGCAACCGTTTTTTGTTGTAGTTATCTACATCATTCACTTTGCTTAAGGTATTATCAGATTTTTGGACTATATTGGATACCATTTGTTGACTACAAGCATTCAACATAATACAAAAAATAACAAACACTATTTTTTTAAACATAAACCCTTTTCCCATAATAAGATATTTTTATATGATCTTATTTTTTCAGCGTATAAGTACCGTCGTTTTGTCTAATAAAACGTGCACCATTTTGAAGTGTTAATTCAGAAACACGTCCTTGACTATTGACGGAAACTTTAACGTTATCACCTGACTTAAAGCTATTTAGTATATTATTTGCACCTTTTGCTTTTGTCATCGCATTCACATCTGAAATATTTAGATTATTTTCACGGAAAATTTGCATTAGTGATTTTCCTTTTTCAATAGTTAATGTTTTTGAATTTTTTGTGTTATTTGTTGTAGTTGATTTTTGTTCCTTATTTTTTACTGTATCCGCTTTGCTTTTACTTGCTTGTACTGGTTTTGCCGTATTGCTTGCCAGCTTATTCACCAATTTTTGCATTTCTTGTTGCTGTTGTTTTGATGGCGTTGATTTTGTGGTTTCAACTGTTGTTGCTCTATTGGATAATGTTGTCTCTTCTACTTTTGGTGATTTTTCTTGTGTATTCGTTACTACTGGCTCAGTGACTGCTTTTGCGGTATCTGTTGTTTGAGCCTGTTGTACGGGTTCATTGACCACTTGCTGTGGTGATGTTCTATCATCAATGTGAGTTTTTGAGATCGCCTCATTTTTTTCTGCTTCGTTTTTTTCGCCTTCAGAGGTCGCTGTATTTTCTTGTGCTATCTCGGATTGCTCTTCTTTTGATGATGAATTTAAGGTATCTAAAATTGTTGGTTCCATTGGTTGATTTTCATCTAATGATTGGAACTGTGTAGGTATTTCTCTTGATGTTTTTTGTTCAAAGGATTGAACTGTATCGCTATTTGGTTTTAACCAAGAGATGATTAATAATATTATTATCGCTAAAAGTAATACAAGGAAGATTCGGCGATATTTTGTTGGCAACATTTGTAACACTGCCCATTTTTCTGGATTTTTTAAGTTTTGAGTCATTGGTTTTTCGATGTTTTCGCTTTCAATTATATTTTGATTACTGGTTTCTTGCATATTAGCAGATACTGGTGCAACCGCTTCTTCTTGCGTAGTCGAATGTTGATTGTCTTTTTTACCAAAAGCTGAAACCATATTTTTTGCTTTGTTTAAAATAGAGGTACTTTCAGCAATTGGTTTTTTAGGAATAACAGGGTCCATTTGGCTAAACTCAAGATCAAGTTCATTTTGTTTTGGTTGTGTATTTTCAGCTGTATTTTGCTCTGACTGTATTTTTAATTTATTTTCTAAATTGTTATGTTCTGTTGTCACGTTGATACCTTAAATTTTTCTATTTTAAAAAATAAACACTTTAAAAAAGTGCGACAATAATCATCCCTATTCTAAAGGATATTTCTATTTTTTCCTATGCCGAATATAAAGTTTTATTCTTTTCGCCAGCGATTTCTCTAGCTAATTTCGGCACGAGATAACCAGAAGTGATACTTTGTAATTCTTTGTAAATTTTTATCGCCTGATCATCTTCAATATAAAAATGGCTTGCCCCCTCAACTTTATCAAATAAATGCAAATAATAGGGCAAAATACCAATCGTAAATAATTTATCACTTAAATTTTTAAGCACTTGAGCATTATCATTGATTGCTTTTAACATCACAGATTGATTTAATAAGGTTACATTCGCATTTTTTAATTTTTTCATTGCCATTGCTAGTTTATCATCAATTTCATTTGGGTGATTAATATGCGTAACCAAGATAACTTGAAAGCGTGAATCATTAAAAAGTGAACATAATTGTTCCGTTATCCTTTGTGGAATAACAATCGGCAAACGACTGTGAATTCTTAAGCGTTGTAAGTGCGGTATATTTTCTAAGGATTTTAATAACCAAGCCAACTCATTATCTTTTGCCATTAAAGGATCACCACCAGAAAATATTACTTCCTCAATTTCGCTATGTTGAGCAATATAGTCTAATGCTTGCTTCCAATTCTCTTTATTTCCTTTATTTTCAGCATAAGGAAAGTGGCGGCGAAAGCAATAACGACAATTAATGGCACAACTGTTTTTAATCATAAATAACAGACGATTATGATATTTATGCAAAATATTTGGAGCAGGGGTATGCTGTTCTTGTAGCGGATCTTTGGTAAAACCTTCTCGTAATAAAAATTCTTCTTGTAAGGTCATTACTTGTAAGAATAGGGGATCGTTAGCGTTACCTTTTTCCATTTTTTCCACAAAAGGCATCGGTACACGCATCGCAAATAATTTACGAGCTTGAATTGCTTGCTCAAAGGGAGCAATAGGTAATTTAAGGACATTAAGTAATTGTTTTGGATCAGAAATTGCATTGGCAAGATAATCTGTCCAATTTTGTTCTTCTCTAATGGGGAGGTTTTGGGTTAAAATACTCACTTTTAAAACAATCTCTTTTATTATTTGAGGATAATATGGCTACATATACTACCAGTGATTTCAAACCGGGTCTAAAATTTATGCAAGACGGCGAGCCTTGCGTTATTGTTGAAAATGAATTTGTTAAACCTGGAAAAGGTCAAGCTTTTACTCGTACTCGTATTCGTAAATTAATTTCCGGTAAAGTATTAGATGTAAACTTTAAATCAGGGACTTCTGTTGAAGCAGCTGATGTAATGGATTTAAATTTAACTTACTCATACAAAGATGACGCATTCTTCTATTTTATGCACCCAGAAACATTTGAGCAATATTCAGCGGATCAAAAAGCGGTTGGCGATGCAGAAAAATGGTTATTAGACCAAGCTGATTGTATCGTAACCCTATGGAATGGTAGCCCTATCGCAATCACCCCACCAAACTTCGTAGAATTAGAAATTGTTGACACTGATCCAGGTGTGAAAGGGGATACCGCAGGTACAGGTGGTAAACCAGCAACATTAAGCACAGGTGCAGTTGTTCGTGTACCTTTATTTGTACAAATCGGCGAAGTCATCAAAGTTGATACTCGCTCAGGCGAATATGTTTCTCGTGTGAAATAATTTATACATTTTTTATATAGAAAAAGCCTAGAATATTCTAGGCTTATTTTTTGTTTAATTTTCTGTTTTTTGTTTAAATTTCTCAACAATTTCTGGTGGTAAACCAATAGCCTTATCAAGATTTTGTGCTCCAGTAAAATCAACAGTTTCTAGATGTTCAGCATTAGTAAAATTAGTCCCTTCTAAATTGGAATTGTGAAATTTAGCTTCTTGGAGGTTAGCCCCTTGAAAGTCAGCCCTTTGAAGCTTAGCCCATTGAAGGTCTATCTCTATAAGGTAAGCTTCTTGTAGGTCAGCCTCTTGAAGGTCTGCCCCTTGAAGGTCTGCTCCTTGAAGTTCAGCCCATCGAAGTTCAGCCTTTTTAAGGCTAGCTTGTTGGAGTTTAGCCATTTGAAGGTCTGCCCCTTGAAGTTTAGCCCCTTGAAGGCTAGCTTGTTGAAGTTTAGCCCCTTGAAGTTTAGCCCATCGAAGTTCAGCCCCTTGAAGTTCAGCCATTTGAAGGTCTGCCCCTTGAAGTTCAGCCCCTTGAAGTTCAGCCCCTTGAAGTTCAGCCCCTTGAAGTTCAGCCCCTTGAAGGCTAGCTTGTTGAAGTTTAGCCCCTTGAAGTTTAGCCCCTTGAAGTTTAGCTCCTTGAAGATTTGCCCCTTGAAGATTTGCCCCTTGAAGATTTGCCCCTTGAAGATTAGCACCTATTAAATTTATACCTGAATAATCAGCTCTAGTTTGAAATAAATTTAATACTTTTTCATCTAACCCTGATAAATGAAAATCCATACCAGCAAGCACTAAATTAGGGAAAACCTCTTTATGTTCCAATAAACATAATTCTTGTTTTTGATTTAGAGAAAGTAATACTCTTGTAATAGCAATTCCTAATGGAGATTTTGCATTTTGTTGTATTTTAGATATTATTTTCTTATAGTTACCAATCTTATCTACTAAATTTCCTTTCCCTAATTTTTCTAAGTTCTCTAATTCTTTTTGTTGCAAAGATAACCAAGCCGAGGTTAATAAATTTAAAGCAGGTTTTTTAAAACTTTCGCCATGTTCACCACGATAAAAAGGTAGTAAGTTATAAACCGCAGAGATTTGTAGTCCAACAGCACCGTCTTTTTTACTGTATGTTGGAATGGATAGATTTTGTGGTACATTGGTATATTCTCGAATTGTTTCTATATCATCGTTTTGATTAATAGATTTTTCAATGATTTTATCTTCGATTAAATGAGCACCACTAACCCATTCAGCAAGTTTTTGAAATTCTTTTAAATTGGTATCTTTACGGGCATTTTCAATTTGTTGTATAGCATTTTGATCACGGAAGTGCCAAATAGTAAAAGCAATAGGAGAAGATATAATTAATGTTATAAGAGTCCAAAAACCATTTAACTTTTTTACTTCTCCTAAGCAAAATGTAACAAATATGAGAATTAATACCATTATGATGAACGATGCTATTGCTGAATATATAACCGCAAGAGGTCTATTTTCTTTCAACGTTTTAGTTTTTTCTGTTATATAATTTGTAATATCCTTGATTTTCTTTTTTATGATAGGCTTAATAATCTCAATTTTTTCTTTTATATTAATCATAATAATTCCCCTTATTAATTAAATCTATCAAGAAAATTGCTTAGCCCCAAAATAATAGGGGCTTGCTTTTTAATGTTCCCTTGTTTTAAAGAAAGTCACCTCTGGATAACGTTCTTGAGCTAGGTTGAGATTTACCATTGTTGGTGCGATATAGGTAAGATTATCGCCACCGTCTAGTGCGAGATGTTGTTCATTTTTGCGTTTAAATTCTTCAAATTTTTTCACATCTGCGGATTCTACCCAGCGAGCGGTGGATACATTGACGTTTTCATAAATAGCTTCTACGTTATATTCAGTTTTTAAGCGAGCGACGACCACATCAAACTGTAATACCCCTACCGCTCCCACAATTAAATCATTATTGATTAATGGACGGAAAACTTGTACTGCACCTTCTTCTGAAAGTTGTACTAAGCCTTTGAGTAATTGTTTTTGTTTGAGTGGATCTTTTAGGCGAATACGGCGGAATAATTCCGGGGCAAAGTTCGGTATGCCTGTGAATTTTAAATCTTCCCCTTGTGTGAAAGTATCGCCGATTTGGATTGTACCGTGATTGTGTAGCCCGATAATATCGCCTGCATAGGCTTCTTCTGCGTGGCTACGATCTCCCGCCATAAAGGTGAGGGCATCGGCAATCACTACATCTTTGCCTAAACGAACGTGGCGGAGTTTCATTCCTTTTTCATATTTTCCTGAAACGACACGCATAAAGGCAACACGATCTCGGTGTTTTGGATCCATATTTGCTTGAATTTTAAATACAAAACCTGTTAATTTTTCTTCCGCACTTTCCACTAAGCGATTATCTGCTTGACGAGCTTGTGGTGTTGGTGCCCATTGAGTTAATCCATCAAGGAAATGATCTACACCAAAATTACCAAGTGCTGTCCCAAAGAACACAGGCGTTAAATCGCCACTTAAAAAAGCATCAAGCTCAAATTCATTGGAAGCACCTTGCACGAGTTCTAATTCATCTCGTAATTGTTGAGCAAGGTCTTCACCTACTGCCTTATCCAATTCAGGATTATCTAAGCCTTTAATCACATTTACTTCTTGAATTGTATGTCCTTGCCCTGTTTTATATAAGTAGGTTTCGTCTTTGTATAAATGATAAACCCCTTTAAATAATTTACCGCAACCAATCGGCCAAGTAATAGGAGCACAATGGATTTGAAGTACGCTTTCTACTTCATCTAATAATTCCATTGGATCACGAATATCACGGTCTAATTTATTCATAAAAGTAAGAATTGGGGTATCACGCAAGCGAGTTACTTCCATTAATTTAATGGTACGATCTTCAACCCCTTTAGCACTATCAATTACCATTAAGCAACTATCTACCGCTGTTAAGGTACGATAAGTATCTTCGGAGAAGTCTTCGTGTCCTGGGGTATCTAATAGGTTCACTAGGCAATCATTATAAGGGAATTGCATTACAGAAGTTGTAATGGAAATACCACGTTCTTTTTCCATTTCCATCCAGTCTGATTTAGCGTGCTGTGCTGAACCTTTCCCTTTTACTGAACCGGCTTTTTGAATTGCTTGTCCGTAAAGCAATACTTTTTCTGTGATTGTGGTTTTACCAGCATCTGGGTGAGAGATAATCGCAAAGGTGCGACGTTTACTAACTTGTTGTGGGTAATCGTTTAAAGACATTATGTTATTTTTTATATGGTTAATTAATCAAAATGGGCTATATTGTCGCTTATCTTAGGGGTATTCTCAATCTTTTATTTCTTTCCCTAGCAATATTTTTTATTAAAAAATAGCAATCGTTTGCTTAAAAATACTAAAAAGTGCGGTACAATATCCTGTAATTTTCATATCAAGAAAAGGTGCAATATAATGACACAACTTAGTTTAAAAAAAATTTATTCAGGTAAGGTTCGTGATTTATACGAAATTGATGATAAACGTATGCTAATGGTGGCAACCGATCGTTTATCTGCATTTGATGTGATCTTAGATGATCCTATTCCTCGCAAAGGGGAAATTTTAACGCAGATTTCTAATTTTTGGTTTAACAAATTGGCACATATTATGCCAAATCATTTTACGGGCGATGCGGTATATGATGTGTTACCAAAAGAAGAAGCGGATTTAGTAAAAAATAGAGCGGTGGTATGTAAGCGTTTAACACCAATTAAAATTGAGTCGATTGTGCGTGGTTATTTAACGGGTAGTGGTTTAAAAGATTATAAAAAAACAGGCACTATTTGTGGTTTAGAATTACCAAAAGGGTTAGTGGAAGCGAGTAAATTACCAGAGCCGATTTTTACACCATCAAGCAAAGAAGAAGTGGGTAACCACGATATTAATATTAGTTATGCTGAATGTGAAAAATTAATTGGTGCAGATTTAGCTGCACAAGTTAAAGAAAAAGCTATCGCACTTTATACCGCTGCTGCAGAATATGCATTAACAAAAGGCATTATTATTTGTGATACAAAATTTGAATTTGGTTTAGATGAAAATGGCACATTAACCTTAATGGACGAAGTGCTTACGCCAGACTCAAGCCGTTTTTGGTTAGCGGAAACTTATCAAGAGGGGATTAATCCTCCGTCATTTGATAAACAATTTATTCGTGATTGGCTAGAAAATAGTGGTTGGAATAAAGAGCCACCAGCACCAGCAGTTCCAGCTGATATTATTCAAAAAACCGTAGATAAATATCAAGAAGCTTTAGATTTATTAACTAAATAAACTAAAAGTGCGGTCAATATTTTATAAGTTTTAATAAAAAAAATAAGCAGATATAAAAATATCTGCTTATTTTGTTTTGATCGAATTTAACGCTTAACGCATTGTTACAAATTCTTCTGAGCCGGTTGGGTGGATTGCTACTGTATTATCAAAATCAGCTTTTGTCGCGCCCATTTTGATTGCTACCGCAAATCCTTGAATCATTTCATCAACACCAAAACCAATACCGTGTAATCCAACCACTTTTTCTTCTTTGCCTGCACAAATTAATTTCATTCGACAAGGTTGACGATAGCTGGTGATAGCACTATACATCGGTGTAAATGAAGATTTATATACTTTGATATTTTCTTCACCATATTGCTCAATAGCTTTTTGTTCTGTTAAGCCAATTGTGCCAATTGGTGGGTGGCTGAATACTACTGTTGGTACTAGATTGTAATCTAAGTGTTCTTCTGGTTTATTATTAAATAAACGTTCTGATAAACGGCGACCTGCTGCAACTGCAACTGGAGTAAGTTCTATACCACCTTCGATAATATCGCCAACTGCATAAATACCGTCCACATTGGTATTTTGGTATTTATCCACTTTGATAAAGCCACGTTCATTGGTTGCAACACCAGTTACTTCTAAATTGATCACATCGGTTGCTGGTTCACGACCAATCGCCCAAATTAATGTATCAACATCTTGTGTTCTGCCATCTTGTAATTTTAAAGTTAATGAACCATCAGCATTTTTAATTACTTCTTCAGGTAGGGCTTTGGTATGTAAATTAATGCCATCTTGTTTAAACACTTCTAATAATGTTTCAACAATCATTGGGTCGAAATTGCGTAATGGTGCGTGTTGTCTAACAAATAAATGGGTTTCAACACCAAAACTATTCATTACTCCTGCAATTTCAACGGCAATATAGCCAGCACCAACAATAGCAACGCGTTTAGGTAATGCTTTTAATTCAAAAAAACCATTAGAATCAATACCATATTCTGCCCCTTTAATATTTGGACGTGTTGGGCGACCACCAGTTGCAATAAGAATATGATCGGCGGTAATTTGCTCACCGTTGACTTCAACCGTATTTTTATTTACAAATTTAGCAAAACCATTAATCACATCAATATTGTTTTTCGCTAATACATTGTTGTAAGAAGTATGAATACGGCTAATATAGGCTTGACGATTTTCAATTAGCTTTTCAAAATCAAATTTGTTTACTGATAGATCAAAACCGTAATCTGCTGCGTAATGATGAACCGCTTCAGCTACTTGTGCGCCATACCACATTGCTTTTTTCGGTACACAACCAACATTTACACAAGTACCGCCTAAATGTTTTGCTTCGATAATGGCACATTTTTTACCATAAGTTGCTGCTCGGTTAATCGAGGCAATGCCACCGCTACCACCACCGATAGCTAAATAATCATAATGTTTTGTCATAATGTAGTCCTTATTATAAATTTTAAGATTGCTGTTATTCTGCATTTATTTCAATGATAAATCAAAATATATAAGAAAATTGATTTAATTGGTTATTCCTAACTATTCATTTATTCAGGCGTGATCCAATTTATTGACCAGCTTCCAGTGCCTTCAGGAACTAAAGTGCGGGTCAAATAAGGTAAGATTTTTTTCATTTGTGCTTCTAATGTCCAAGGTGGATTAATTACGATCATACCACTTGCCGTCATACCTCGTTGGTCTGAATCAGGACGAATAGCCAATTCAATTTGTAGAATTTTACGAATACCTGTATTTTCTAGGCCTTTTATCATACGTTTTGTATGTTGGCGTAGCACTACTGGATACCAAATAGCATAAATCCCTGTAGCAAAACGTTTATAACCTTCTTCAATTGCTTGAACGACTAATTCGTAATCTTCCTTTAATTCATAAGGTGGATCGATTAAGACTAAGCCTCGGCGTTCTTTGGGAGGCAAGGTGGCTTTTAGTTGTTGAAATCCATTTTCACGCTTAGTGTCCACATTTCTAAATTTTCTAAAATTATTTCTTAAAATAGGGAAGTCTGTTGGGTGCAATTCTGTTAATAAAGCACGATCTTGTGGGCGTAGTAATTCCGCTGCAATAAGTGGAGAACCAGCATAGTAATTAAGATCTTTAGCCCCAGAATTTAATAATTTAATTAATGATATATAGTGAGCAATCTCTTCAGGTAAATCTTCTTGATTCCATAAACGCCCAATACCTTCTTTAAATTCAGCAGTTTTTGTTGATTCATCACTAGATAAGCGATAGCGTCCAACACCAGCGTGAGTATCAAGGTAATAAAACCCTTTTTCTTTTTGTTGTAAATTTTCGATAATAAGCATTAAAACAATATGTTTTAATACATCGGCATGATTGCCTGCATGGAAACTATGGCGGTAGCTAAGCATAAAAAACCTTTTTTAAATTCATATTAAAGACATTGTAAAGAAAAAGGTGTGTTTATGCACGCACCTTATAATTAAACAATTATATATTTTTAAAAATTAGAATAATTCTTGACGTTCACTAGGATTACTCTTTCCTGGAAGGGAGTTATTTTTTTGTAATTCATTAGGAACATAAAAACCTTGATCTTGTGGTACAAAAGTTTTTCTAGGCTCAGTGCCTTTTATAAAATATTCTGTTTTTCCGCCAGAGGAGGCTAATAATCCTGATGAAAAATCAATTTGTTTTTCAATAATATTTTTAGGCTGAGGTAATTTTCTTTCTGGTAATTCAGCTAATATAGCTTTCATATAATTAGTCCAAGCAGGCATTGCCGCTGTAGCTCCTGCCTCTCCTCTTCCTAAGTTAAGTTTATTATCATCAAAACCGATATAAACAGCAGTAGTTAAATTAGCACCAAAACCAGCATACCAGGCTACTTTATTTTTATTTGTGGTACCTGTTTTACCGCCAATATCATTACGTTTGATTTGTTTAGCCATACGCCAGCTAGTACCAACCCAACTAGTTCCTTGCTCACCATAAATTGCTGTGTGCAATGCACTTCGAATTAAAAATGCTAGCTCACCACTAATTACTCGTGGAGCATATTGAGTTTCAGAATCAAATGTTTTGGCGTCTGCCATGATGTCTATTTTATTCTCATCAAGTTTACTATTTTGACTATCTAATTCAGGGTCGTCAATATAATCTTCGGATTCATTATTGCTGGTCTCATTTATGATATTATTTTCTGGATTTTCAATAATTAAATCGATATTTTTAAATCCGTCAAGTTTTTCGGTTTCACCATAGATAACAGGAATATCATCACAAGTTACACAAGCTAATTTTGGATTGGCTATAAATAAGTCTTTTCCATAGCTATCTTGGATTTTATCAATCAAGTAAGGTTCAATTAAAAAACCACCATTATCTAATACCGCATAAGCTCTTGCCATTTCTAGTGGTGTAAATGAAGCCGCACCAAGTGCTAATGCTTCGCTAGCATAGTATTGTTCTCGATCAAAGCCAAAGCGTTGTAAAAAGTCTGCGGTGAAATCAACTCCAGCCATTTGAATTGCTCGAATTGCCACCATATTTTTTGATTGACCTAAGCCTACTCTTAAACGAGTCGGACCATCATAACGATTTGGTGAGTTTTTGGGAGACCAAGTTTTTTGCCCTTGCTTTTTAATGACAATTGGCGAATCTTGGAGAATACTTGATAAGGTAAGTCCTTTTTCTAGTGCTGCAGCATAAATAAAGGGTTTGATTGATGAACCAACTTGCACGAGTGATTGTATCGCACGGTTAAATTTACTTTGTTCAAAGCTAAAGCCGCCAACTAATGCTTGAATAGCGCCATTATCGCTATTTAATGAAACGAGAGCTGAGTTGACGACAGGTATTTGAGCTAATATCCATTCTCCGTCATCTTTTTGTCTTACCCAAATTTGTTCGCCCACTTTAGGTTGCTTTTTCCCAGCCCAGCGTGTTGCTTTATCAGTTAATACTATTGTTTCATTGTTATTTAGTAATATATTCGTAGCATTTTTATCAACAGATATGACCGCAGCAGGAATAAGAGGATAAGCATTAGGTAATTGTTTTAATTTATCAATTATTGATTCTTCATCAAGTGGTTTTTCATTTGCTTTCCATAATATGTCAGCACCTCGATAGCCATGTCGCATATCATAAGCAATAATGTTATCACGAACGGATTTTTGGGCTATTTCTTGGTCTTTAGACAAGATGGTCGTATAGACTTGATAGCCACTAGTATAAGCTTTTTCTTCACCAAAACGTTTAACCATTTCTTGACGAACCATTTCGGTTATATAGTCTGCTCTAAAATCTAATTGAGCACCATGATAACTTGCAATAATAGGTTCTTTTATTGTTGCATCATATTCCTCTTTACTAATGTATTTCATCTCTAGCATTCGTCCAAGTACGACATTACGACGACCTGTTGCACGTTTTAAGGAATATAATGGATTCATCGTAGAAGGTGCTTTAGGTAAACCTGCAATTACGGCAATTTCAGATAAAGTTAGTTGATCAATCTGTTTACCAAAATAAGTTTTTGCAGCAGCTGCTACACCATAGGCACGGTAACCTAAATAAATTTTGTTAAGATAAAGTTCAAGTATCTCATCTTTAGTTAATGTGTTTTCAATTTCAATAGCAAGAATAGCTTCTTTTATTTTTCGAATTAGTTTTTTTTCTGGTGTTAAGAAAAAGTTCCTCGCTAATTGCTGGGTAATGGTACTTGCACCTTGAGAAGCTCCGCCGTTATTAATTGCAACAGAAATTGCTCGGGCAATACCAATAGGATCTAATCCATGATGATCATAAAAACGACTATCTTCAGTAGCAATGATCGCTTGAATGAGTTTTTCAGGAATTTCCGATAGTTTAACTGGAATACGTCGTTGTTCACCAACTTCACCAATTAGCTTACCATCAGCAGTATAAATTTGCATCGGTTGTTGTAATTCAATTGTTTTTAAGGTATCTACATCAGGTAGATCCTTTTTTATTTGAACATAGAAAAATCCCGCAACGAAACAGCCAATTATCGTTAAGGTTAATAGGGTGCTAAATATTAATTTTGCGATCCGCATCGAAAAACGCTCTCTTGTGTAATGAAATAGATAAAAAAATAAGAATACTGATGATGTAAGTATAAAGATTCATATCGAAAATAAAAAGCTAAAAATAATATTTTCATTGTAAATAAAAGGTAAAGGCAATGTTTGAGAGAATAAAAAAATCATATTTTTTAAGACAAGTCGGTGTTTCTATAAAAAATAATATTTTTACTTTTTGTTATTTTAAAGAGGATAAAACGCCTGAATTTTTTAGTATTAAAATGGAAGGAAAAAATGAACTTTTATCTGTTTTGGAAAATACGTTTGGAAGGATGAATAATTTTAATCAATATCAATGGGTTGCTTCTATTTCCCCGCATTATATTTGGCAGAAAAGTATTGTGTTTCCTAATTACATAGAAAAACAAGAACGATTGCAACAAGCATTATTTTTACTTGAAAGTGAGTTACCCGTTGCTCTTGAAGATATATGGTTTGATATTAATGAAAAATTTTTTGTTCAGAGTATTAGAATGGATCTTTTTGCAATTCAACAAGAAAAGGTAAAAAGTTATGTTAATCAATTTCAACCAATAAAAATCACAGTGTTAGATAATAAAATTTATGCCATTAAACGTGCTTTTACATATTTGATTCCCCCTGATATTTTTAGTAATGAATGCTTAGAAAAAAGTATATTTGTTTATCAAGATAGTCAAAGTGTTATTGTTATTGCTGAAACAGCACAACAACTCATTATTTTAGAAAAAATTTCTCAAAAAATAACCGCACTTGTATCTGAATTTTGTCAGCAATATGAGCTATTACCTACTCAAGTTTTTCTTTTTCAAGATGATATTAATCAAGAAGATAGCTATCCTGAAAATTGGTTTATAGTAGAAACTCCTTTACCTTTTATCCCTTTAGGTAATGCACTATGGGCAAAGGATAAAATAGTAAATAAGGGGGGAGTGAATGAGTATTAATTTATTGCCTTGGCGAGAAGCTTTACAAAAAAGAAAATTACTCTTTTTTATATTAAGGTTGGTTATTATCTTGTTAGTTTGCATTATGATTACTTGGTTTAGTTCAGTATTTTATAATCAGAAAAACACGGCTATTTTTCAAAGTAAGCAAAAAATAGAAAAATTAATAATATTGATTAATCAGGCTAAAAAAGATACTGATTATTATCGCAAAAATACACAACAAAAAATGGAGTTATCATCTATTCACCATTCTATATTTAATGCTTTATTTACAATGCTTAATAATCTTCCTTTTCAACAGGGTGAGCTTCAAGAATTACACTTGAATTCAAGTAGTTTGAATTTAAAAGGGTATACCAATTCACAACAAGAATTTGATTTACTTAATGATTTCTTGGAAAAACAAAAAGCCATTAAACATATTAGGTTAGCATATTTTTCAGTCAATAATGAGCAGTTGTCTTTTGAATTAAATTTATTGTTAAAGGACAAACTATGAAAAAAAATCCATCATTATTGTTTTTATCTCACCCTTTGATATTTAAAATGATTAATCTATCACCTAAAAAACAATGGATTTCTCTTATTTTTTTATTGTTCATTATTTTAATATTTTGTGGATTTAATTATTTTTCTTTACATAAAAAACAACTTTTATTAGTTGATGATCTTCAACAATATTCACAGCAATTGGAACACCAGAAGAAAATTACTGCTACTTTACGAAAAAAGAATACATCAAAATTATTAACGCCTGAAATTGGCCGAGCATTAGTACCAATTAATCAATATATTAATAGGATAACAAGTTCTCATATGAGATTAATATTTTCTCAGTGGGAAATGCACGAATCACCTGTATTAAGTTTAAGCTTGCAAGGTTATTTTAATAATTTACATTTATTTTTGACCGCTCTTTTAAAGGAGTTTCCACAGCTACAATTAGGTGATTTAAGTATTTTGAAAGTAAAAAATGATGATGAAGATTTTTCTATTAAAGTCGATATATTACTACTTTTGAATTTAAAGGAAGAATAATTATGTTGCGTATTTATTTTATGTTGTATTTATTAATTTTCGTTGATATGACTTTGGCTGCAGATCCATTTGATAAGAATCAGCGATCATTATCAATTACTGCTCATAGTACGATTGATGTTGATAATGAAAAAATTAATATAAATTGCTCAAAAATTAAAAGGAATATTGCAAAAACAGTGAATTTTAACGATCTTAATCTTATTGGGGTTATTCAATATACAGATTATTTAGAAGCATTATTTATTTCTGAATCGCAAGATATTTTTAATGTAAGAGTAGGTGAAACTATCGGTAAAGAGCTGTTTGTTTTAGACAGTATCACATTAAGTGAAATCCAGTTGCAGATCTGGAAAGGTGATGAATGTGGTAACAAAGAATTATTGATTGTTAAATTGTAGGATAGGCTATGCAAAAAAAGATCATATTTATCATAAAATATAGTGTATTGTTTGGTAGTTTATCCAATTTATTATGGGCGGATAATCAGTTTTCAATTCGATTAAAACAGGCTCCAATGGTTGCAACACTGCAACAGCTTGCGTTACAACAGAATATTAATCTTATTATTGATGATAATTTATCTGGTAGTCTTTCATTACAATTACAAAAAACAAATTTGGATAAGTTTTTAAGATCAGTTGCAAAAAGTAAACGCTTAGAGTTATTGAAAGAAGATAATATTTATTATTTGACTGAGAAAATTTATGAACCTTTGCGCCCAACTCAAGAGAGCTTGGGGAAGAGTATAATACTTTCTGAACCAGAACTTATTCAATCTAGTGTTAAGTTACATTATGCAAAAGCATCGGAAGTGATAAAGTCGCTGACAACGGGAACTGGTTCGTTATTGTCCTCTGAAGGAAGTATTAGTTTTGATGATAGAACAAATACATTATTGATAAAAGATAGTAAGCAATCAATAAAGCAGTTTAAAAAATTAGTAGAAGATTTGGATCAACCTATTCAGCAAGTTGCTATTGAAGCAAGAATCGTAACGATGACAGATCAAAGTTTAAGAGAACTTGGGGTCAGATGGGGGATTTTGGATTCATCAGCAAATAACCATGCTATCACAGGACGTTTAGAATCTACTGGGATTACAAATTTAAAGGATCAATTAAATATTAATTTTGCTACCACAACTAATCCAGCAGGCGCTCTAGCCTTACAAATTGCTAAAATTAATGGGCGTTTACTTGATTTAGAACTTACTGCACTTGAGCAGGAAAATGCTGTTGAAATTATTGCTAGTCCAAGATTAATTACGACCAATAAACAAAGTGCGAGTATTAAGCAAGGAACGGAGTTACCCTATGTTTCTGTGAATGAAAAAAGTGGTTCACAATCAATTGAGTTTAGGGAAGCGGTATTAGGTTTAGATGTTACGCCACATATTTCTAAAAATAATACTATATTACTTGATCTTGTTATTAGCCAGAATGCACCAGGTAATAGTATTACTTATGGATTAGGTGAAGTGGTTTCTATTGATAAGCAGGAAATTAATACACAAGTTTTAGCGGAAAACGGTGAAACTATTGTATTAGGTGGGGTATTTCACGATACGATAACAAAAGGAAAAGATAAGGTTCCTGTACTTGGTGATATTCTAGTGATTGAGCATCTTTTTAGTAAACAAAATGAACAACATCAAAAAAGAGAGTTGGTCATTTTTGTAACACCAAGAATTGTAAAGAAAAATACGTTAATTAAACAAGGGCAAATTGTTCAGAAAGTATCTAATATTTTGAAAAAATAGTGATAATTCGTTATAGATATCATTTATATTCATTATTTTGTTATAAATATAAAAATTAATTAGTCTTTGAGGTTGAAAAGGAATACAGTTTATTGCGATAATTAGATTTATTTTTGGGTGATCTTTACAACCACGTTATGTTCGAACTGTGGTTGTTTGTTCTTTTATGGATCAAATTTTAAATTTTTAATGAAGAAAAAAACTAATGGCAGAGAAACGTAATATATTTTTAGTGGGACCTATGGGGGCTGGTAAAAGTACTATTGGTCGTCAGTTAGCTCAAATTTTAGGTATGGAATTTATTGATTCAGATGCTGAAATTGAAAGACGATCAGGTGCTGATATAAGCTGGATTTTTGATGTAGAGGGAGAAGAAGGATTTCGTAAGCGTGAAGAGCGTATTATTAATGAATTAACCCAAGGTCAAGGGATAGTACTCTCTACTGGCGGTGGTGCTGTTGTATCAAAAGATAACCGTAATTATTTATCCGCTCGTGGTATTGTTATTTATTTAGAAACAACCGTTGAAAAGCAATATCAACGTACGCAACGTGATAAAAAACGTCCTTTATTACAAGGTGTTGATGATGTTCGTCAGGTTTTGGAAGATCTTGCAAAGGTACGTAATCCACTTTATGAAGAGATTGCGGATATTGTGCTATCAACAGATGAGCAAAGTGCTAAAGTAATGGCGACACAAATAGCAGACTTGATCGATAATTTTAATAATTAAGTACTATTTAAGTAGGGATACAAAATGTATTGTGTAAAAGTAGAATTAAAAGAACGTAGTTATCCTATTTATATTGGTGAAGGATTATTGTCTGATCCGAGCGTTTTTCCATTGAAAAAATTGGATAAAGTGATGATCGTGACTAATTCTACTGTCGCAGAGTATTATCTCAAGTTATTAACGGATACTTTTGTCAAAATTGGTTGCCAAGTTGAGTACGTATTATTACCTGATGGTGAGCAATATAAAACCCTAGAATCATTAAATCTTATTTTTACCGCACTTTTAAAATCTAATCATGGTAGAGATACGACTATTGTAGCATTAGGTGGTGGTGTGATAGGCGATGTG
The DNA here is from genome assembly GCF_004345785.1 of Bisgaardia hudsonensis. GTDB lineage: Bacteria > Pseudomonadota > Gammaproteobacteria > Enterobacterales > Pasteurellaceae > Bisgaardia > Bisgaardia hudsonensis. Next base: position 136,520 of record NZ_SLXI01000003.1, on the reverse strand, counting down.
GCTGGCTATGCTGCCGCAAGTTATCAGCGAGGTGTGCGTTTTATCCAAGTACCTACTACTTTGTTATCTCAAGTAGATTCCTCTGTTGGTGGAAAAACAGCGGTAAATCATGAATTAGGTAAAAATATGATTGGTGCTTTTTATCAGCCAACAACCGTTGTGGTTGATACTCTTACGTTAAAGACATTACCGAAAAGAGAAGTAAATGCTGGACTTGCGGAAGTTATCAAATATGGGGCCATTTTAGACCATTCATTTTTTGAATGGTTGGAAACACATATTGATGATTTAGTTGCTTTAGATTTGCAGACATTACAGCATTGTATTGGTCATTGTTGTCAAATCAAAGCAGATGTTGTCAATCGTGATGAAACAGAAAAAGGCGATAGAGCATTACTTAATTTAGGTCATACATTTGGTCATGCTATTGAAGCTCATTTAGGCTATGGGCAATGGTTACACGGCGAGGCGATTGCCGTAGGTATGATGATGGCAGCGGTTTTGTCTGAAAAACTTGGGCATTTAAGTTTTAATGATGTTGCTCGATTAGAGCGATTATTGGCAAAGGCTAATCTACCAACGGTATCACCTGATGGAATGACACCTGATGATTATTTACCGCATATGATGCGAGATAAAAAAGTATTGGCAGGCAAGTTACGCCTTGTTTTGTTACAATCTTTAGGTCAAGCATATATTGCAGATAATACTGATCGTCAATTAGTGATAGATGCAATTAATCACTGTTCTCAATTTGATTAATTTGAATGTCAGATACTACAAATGTGAATCTATCTTCTTTGAAATCTCGCCCATTCTTGAAATGGGCGGGTGGAAAGTATCGTTTAACAGAAGAAATTAATAAAGTTTTACCAAAAAGAAAAAAATGCCTTATTGAGCCATTTGTAGGAGCGGGTTCAGTTTTTCTAAATAGTCAGTTTGAACGCTATATTTTGCTTGATATTAATCCTGATCTCATTAATTTGTTTAATATTGTAAAACAAGATGTGGAATATTATATTCAAGAAAGCAAAAAGATCTTTTTTCATCCTCAAGCAAATACACCGATATTTTATTATCAAATTCGCCAGCAATTTAATGAGACAAAAGATAATTTTCAACGCTCTATTTTTTTCCTATATTTAAATCGTTTTGGATTTAATGGATTATGTCGCTACAATTCCAAATGTGAATTTAACGTTCCTTTTGGGCGTTATAAGACCCATTATTTTCCAGAAAAAGAACTACGTTACTTTTCTCAAAAAGCAAAAAGTGCGGTATTTATTTGTGCAGATTTTCAAGAAGCCTTTAAATTAGCAGATAAAGATACTGTTATTTATTGTGATCCGCCTTATGCACCTCTTTTGCAAGATACGAATTTTACTGGCTATGCTGGAAATGAATTTGGTTTAATACACCAACAACGTTTGGCTGAATTAGCGAAACAGGTTGTACTTGAGAAACAAGTTCCAGTTATCATATCTAATCATGATACTCATTTTACAAGAACTATTTATCAAGGTGCTAAAATCAAACGTATCCGAGTGCAAAGATTCATCAGTCAATCCTCTATTAAGCGTGTCAAAGTGAATGAATTAATTGCTATTTTTAAGCCTTAAAGAAATTTAAGAGCGTTAATGCTACAAAATAATTAGATTGTAATTTTATTTGAGATAATAAAGTAAAATATACATTACTTTTATATTGTGTTTTGTTATAATTCTGTTGAATTTAGTCTAATTGAGATTTTATATTAATGTTTAATTTACAACATTCTACAGCCATTCCTACCTTAATGTGTGATTTTTATAAAGTATCACACCGTGAGCAATATCCAGAAGGTTCGCAAGTTATTTATAGTACGTTTACACCACGTAGTAACAAACGTGCTCCACACTTGGATAGAGCGGTATCTTTTGGTTTTCAAGCATTTATCAAAAAATACCTTATACATTATTTTAATCAAAATTTCTTTTCTCGCCCTTTAGATGAAGTTTTACAGGAATATTCAGCGTTCATTAAGCGTACATTAGGTACGGAAGATGGTGGGAAACATATTGCGGAACTGCATAAATTGGGTTATTTACCGATTAAAATTAAAACTATTCCTGAGGGAAAATCGGTAGCAATTAAAGTTCCTATGCTGACTATTGAAAATACGCATAATGACTTCTTTTGGTTGACTAATTACTTAGAAACCTTGATTAATATGTCTTTATGGCAACCTATTGTATCAGCAAGTGTTGCGAGAGTTTATCGTAAGACATTAATGAGTTTTGCAGAAAAAACTTGTGATAATCAAGAGCATATACCTTTTCAAGCCCATGATTTTTCAATGCGAGGTATGAGTTCTTTAGAAACAGCGGAAACATCAGGTGCTGGGCATTTAACTGCTTTTTTAGGTACGGATACGATACCTGCTATTTCTTTTATTGAAGGCTATTATGGTTCTAAAAATTTAATTGGCACGTCAATTCCAGCAACAGAACATTCTGTGATGAGTGCTCACGGTATTGATGAGTTACCGACTTTTCGTTATTTAATGAAAAAATACCCAAATTCTATGTTGTCTATCGTTTCAGATACTACGGATTTCTGGCATAACATAACGGTTAATTTACCTATTTTAAGAGATGAGATTATGGCTCGTCCAGATCACGCAAAAATCATTATTCGTCCTGATAGTGGCGATAGCTATAAGATTATTTGCGGTGATAAGGACGCTAAAACTGAACATGAACAAAAAGGTTTAATTGAATGTTTGTGGGATACTTTTGGTGGTACAGTTAATCGTAAAGGGTATAAAGTTCTTGATTGCCATATTGGTGCTATTTATGGCGATGGTGTTAATTATGAAAAAATGACAAGGATTTTAGAGGGCTTAACGGAAAAAGGATTTGCATCAAGTAATCTTGTTTTTGGCGTTGGGTCATTAACTTATCAAAATCATACTCGAGATACTTTAGGTTTTGCCGTTAAAGCAACCTCAATTATTATCAACAATGAAGAAAAGGCGATTTTTAAAAATCCTAAAACTGATGATGGTTTAAAAAAATCTCAAAAAGGTCGGGTAAAAGTTCTTTCTCTTGATCACTATATTGATGGATTATCAACAAAAGATGATTTCTCTGATGATGTATTAGAAACTATTTTTGAAAATGGAAAATTATTAAAAGAGATTAACTTTGATTCAGTGAGAGAAAATATGTTATCAGAATTGAATGGATAATTATTTTAGATCTTAAAACTATTAGCACTTTAATTTTTTAAAGTGCTTTTTTGTTTTTAATAATCTTGTATTAAAACTATGACTTAATGTAGCAATGATAGGCGCGTAAGGTTTTTAATTAGATAATTGGTAAATTGTTACTAAGAAAATATCGTGCTTTTAATTATTTTGTATATTAAGAAATTGTATTTTTAAAAAGAATTTAATTCAGGATTAATACTAAATTTAATTTCTTTAATTTCAGGATATTCTTTATTTATCAATTCAAGTAGTTTTTTTTGATTAAATAAAAAGGCCTGTCGCACCATTGCATTGGCGACTTCAAAAAGAATATTATGTTGCTCTATCTCTAGCACACGATAATATCCTTTAAATTCTTTAGGGAAAAGGAATTGAATTTTTTCATTTAGCTCATTTATAAAAGCACTTTTCTTGATAATTTGCGAAAAGGTTGTTTTTTCTATAATTTGATTAATATTTTTAGGTTTACTGTAACGCATAGGCTTGTTTTCTTTTGTTTTAACCCAATATCTCTTAAAAGTACAACATTATAATAGTTATGACATTGTAACTAATTTCCGTTACAATAGTTATAACTTTTGTCTCACTTATAAAAGATTTTAGATTTAGACGATGATACATACAAAAACTAAGCCGCATTTTTGGCCGCAATTATTCTTAAGTTTAATTGCGATTTTTGCGTTGCCTACCGTATCAAGCTTAGAAAATCAGTCAGTAAATCATAATAATTTATCTAATGAACAGCGTCAGACAGTATCTTATACTGCTGGTATTGCAATATTGGTTAAGCAAGTTCAAAATCAAAAACTTCAACCAAACCATTCTGTCGTTATTACTAAAATTCTTCATAAAATTGAACCGCACTTTTTTAGCGTTCCTTTTTTTAGGAACACGCCTATTCGAGCTGGACCTTATTTTACGGCTTAAATTTATTATTTCGTTCCTTGTTTCTGCAAACTCGCTATAAAGCGTTTGTGGATATTTATTAAAATTTATATTTGAAAAGAAAAAATTATGTTAAGAACAGTAGCTACAAAAATTTTTGGTAGTCGTAACGATAGAATCTTACGTCGCCTAAACAAAAAAGTTAATATTATCAATAAACTAGAAAAAGAGTTTGAAGCCTTAAGTGATGATGAATTAAAAGCTAAAACAGCAGAGTTTCGTGAGCGATTAAAGAGTGGTGAAAAATTAGAAAATTTAATCCCAGAAGCATTTGCGACAGTAAGAGAAGCAAGTAAACGTGTTTTAGGAATGCGTCCATTTGATGTGCAATTAGTTGGTGGAATGATCCTTAATGATCGTTGTATTGCTGAAATGCGTACAGGGGAAGGTAAAACATTAACTGCAACCTTACCTTGTTATTTAAATGCTTTACCTGGTAGAGGGGTTCATGTTGTCACAGTAAATGATTATCTAGCTCGCCGTGATGCAGAAACTAATCGCCCTTTATTTGAGTTTTTAGGAATGACCGTTGGTGTCAATATTCCCGGTTTACCGCCAGCTGAAAAACGTGCCGCTTATGCCGCGGATATTACTTATGCCACAAATAGTGAACTAGGTTTTGATTATTTGCGTGATAATTTGGCTCACTCTCCTGAAGATCGTTTTCAAAAAGATTTATATTATGCGTTAGTCGATGAAGTGGACTCAATTTTAATTGATGAGGCTCGTACTCCATTGATTATTTCTGGGCAAGCAGAAGATAGTTCAGAGCTTTATATTGCAGTGGATAAACTGATTCCAAATCTGATTAAACAAGAAAAAGAAGATACGGAAGAATACATCGGTGATGGCGATTACACTTTGGATCTAAAATCAAAACAAGCTTATTTAACTGAACGTGGACAAGAAAAAACAGAACAATGGTTAATTGAGCAAGGTTTAATGAATGAGGGAGAATCATTATATTCACCAAGTCGTATTACCTTGTTACATCATGTTTATGCGGCATTACGTGCAAATACATTATTTGAACGTGATGTTGATTATATTGTTAAAGATGGTGAGATTGTTATTGTTGATGAACATACTGGTCGTACAATGGCTGGTCGCCGTTGGTCTGATGGATTACATCAAGCTATTGAAGCAAAAGAGGGAGTGAAGATTCAATCAGAAAATCAAACGGTAGCCTCCATTACTTACCAAAATTATTTCCGTTTATATGAAAAATTAGCGGGTATGACGGGGACTGCTGATACCGAAGCCTTTGAGTTTCAACAGATTTATGGTTTAGAAACAGTAGTAGTTCCAACTAATCGTCCGATGATCCGTGATGATCGTACGGACGTAATGTTTGAAAATGAACAATATAAATTTGATGCGATTATTGAAGATATTAAAGACTGTGTTGCTCGTCAGCAACCTGTGCTTGTTGGGACGGTTTCTATTGAAAAATCAGAATTGTTATCTAATGCACTGAAAAAAGCTGGAATAAAACATAATGTGTTAAATGCAAAATTCCATGCTCAAGAAGCAGAGATTGTTGCGAACGCTGGGGCTCCAAGTGCAGTGACTATTGCAACCAATATGGCTGGTCGTGGTACCGATATTGTATTGGGTGGAAACTGGAAAGCAGAAATTGAAAAATTAGATAAGCCAACTGAAGCACAGATTGAAGAAATTAAAGCCGCTTGGCAAAAACGCCATGATATTGTAAAAGAAGCGGGTGGTTTACATATTATTGGTACAGAACGCCATGAATCACGCCGTATTGATAATCAGCTTCGTGGGCGTTCTGGACGTCAAGGCGACCCAGGTTCATCTCGTTTTTATCTTTCTTTAGATGATGCGTTAATGCGTATTTATTTAAATGAAAGTAAACTCAATTTAATGCGAAAAGCCTTTACTACACCAGGCGAAGCGATGGAATCTAAAATGCTGACTAAAGTTATCGCTTCAGCTCAAGCAAAAGTAGAAGCACATAACTTTGATGGTCGTAAAAACCTACTTGAATTTGATGATGTAGCTAATGATCAACGTCATGCTATTTATGAACAGCGTAATACATTATTAGATAATGAAAGTATTTCAGAAACGATTGATGTAATCCGTGCAGACGTATTTAATACGGTAATTGATCAATATATTCCACCGCAATCTTTAGAAGAAATGTGGGATATTCCAGCATTAGAGCAGCGTCTGAAACAAGATTTTCTGCTTGATTTACCATTACAACAATGGATTGATGAAGATAATACTTTACATGAAGAGCGTTTACGTGAACGTATTCTTGAAGAAGCGGTTTCTCAATATAAGCGTAAAGAAGAACTTGTTGGCGAAGAAACAATGCGTCGTTTTGAAAAGGGTGTGATGTTACAAGCCTTAGATGAGCTATGGAAAGAACATCTTTCAGCTATGGATCACCTACGTCGTGGTATTCATTTACGAGGCTATGCACAAAAAGATCCTAAGCAAGAATATAAAAAAGAATCTTTCCAAATGTTTACTGATATGTTGGAGTCATTAAAATTATTAGTGATTACAACTTTAAGTCGTGTACAAATTCGCACTCAAGAAGAAATCGCAGAAGCAGAGCGTATGCGTCAAGTTGCTCAACAACAAGAAAATAATGGAATGGTTTATCAAGGGGGAGCAACAGATACTACCGAAAATGCTGAATACGACTATTCTGATCGAAAAATAGGTCGTAATGAGCCTTGTCCTTGTGGTTCAGGTAAGAAATATAAACATTGTCATGGCAATAAAGCTAAGCGTGTTTAATGATTAAGAGAAAGCGGATAATTTCCGCTTTTTTTCGTTTTTTGTAAGGATATAAAATGATAAAGCCAATAGTAAAGGTTTCAGCTGGCATTATTCGAGATGAGTTTGGGCAGATTTATCTAACACAACGTTTAGAAGGGCAAGACTTTGCTCAATCTTTGGAATTTCCCGGGGGTAAAGTTGAAGAAGGTGAAACGCCAAAACAAGCATTAATAAGAGAGCTTGAAGAAGAAATTGATATTCAAGTATTAAGTGCGGTGCTTTTTGAGGAATTTTCTTTTGAATACCCAACAAAGATTATTCATTTTTATTTTTACCTTGTTGAACAATGGTTCGGTACACCTTTTGGGCGAGAAGGACAAGAGGGGGAATGGATTGCACAATCTGAATTAGATGCTGGACAATTTCCACCAGCGAATAAACGAGTGATAGATCGATTGTTACTTGAAGTTAATAATTGAATGATAATAATCTGCATCTTAATAAATAAAATTAGTTTATTTTTAAGATGCAGATTAATTTTGTACTTTAAACAATATATTTTTAGCCAGTAATTTCTGTTATTTTAACTTTTCTATTTTCATATCTTGATTTTGTACAAGCATCAGCTGTTGCTATTGCTGCACGAGCAGCTTCGCCAGTAAGTAGTTTTTTAAATTCCTCGGTTGCTGGCATTCCATGTAGAATATCATTGAGGTATTTCATTTCTTTACGCATAACAGAACTTAACCACATTGGTGTGCGTTTTCCAGGTTTACCATATTGAATTGCACCATCCATTTCTGTGCTAGTGTAAATTCTTGTACGATCATCATCTTCTTCTTTGCTTTCGTGAATAAGAAAATAAGTATCTTTACCATCAACACGCAATGTGCCTTTGCAATGGTACATATCTAACTTGATTGCCCCTTTTTCACCTTGTATCAAAACATAATGTTCTCCCCAACGGAATGCAGATCCCCATTCAAGAATAGCAAAGCGATTGTCATCAAACTCAAGGTTTAAAAATAGCATATCATCTTCATCACCAAATTTTTCACCCTGATGTGCAACATTACCAGCTGTCATTGTGGCTGTTTTAGGAATATCGCCCATAATAAATTGAATACAATCTAATTCGTGAATATGATGATATAAATGACCGCCAGATTTTTCACGTATTTTTTTCCAAGAAATTGTAGGTTGTTCATCCTCCCAGCCATTACGAGCAGAATGACAATAAAGCACTTTACCTATAACACCTTGTTTGATCAGTTCTTTTGCATGATGAACACCATTAAAAAAGTTCATTATGTGACCAGCCATAAAGATAACATTATTTTCTTCACAAGTACGAACCATTTCATCACAATCTGCATAGCTTAATGCTATTGGTTTTTCACAAAAAACATGTTTTCCATTTTTAGCGGCTTCAATAACAGGTTCTTTATGTAGATAATTAGGTGTAGCTACAATAACGCAATCTACTTCGGGGCTACTGACTAGCTCTTTTAAGCTTTTAGCGGCAATGCATTCTAATTCTTTAGCTATGTCTTCTCCATTTTCAGGATCATATACCATAGTAACTTTTGCATCGTTATTTTCGTTCATAAAGCGAGCTAAATCAGCACCAAAATAGCCAACGCCTACAACACCATATTTAATCATTTTTATTCTCCTAATAATATTATTTTACTGACCCCTCAGATAATCCTGCTGCAATCTTATTTTGTATAAAGCAGAAGAATATTACTGATGGAATTACAACTAAAACAGAGGCTGCCATCATATCTCCCCAGTCAAGAATTTCGGCTCCATTGAGAGAGCGTAATGCTACAGCTACGGTCATTTTACTTGTGTCATTCACTAAGATAAGCGCATATAAGAATTCATTCCAAGCATTAATAAACGTATAGATAGCGGTAGCTACAATACCTGGTGATACAAGCGGTAAGACAATTTTAAAAAATACGGTAAATTTATTTGCACCATCAATTTTTGCAGCTTCTTCAATTTCAACAGGAACGGTTTTGAAAAATCCAACAAGCAACCAAACGGCATAAGGCACACTGAATGAGAGATATACAACAATCAATCCAGTTGTGGTATTTGTTAACCCTACTTTTGCCATTGCAATAGAGTAAGGAATAGCTAATAGAATTGGTGGAAAAATATATGTAGTAACCAATAACTTAGACATAATTGATCCTAATTTAGGAAAAAATCTTACTATTCCATAAGCAGCCATTGAGGAAATAGCGATTGCTATTGTCGTTGTTATCAGTGATATGAATAAGCTATTTTTAATATTTACAATAAAGTTTAAATCATAAATAACATGTTCAAAATAATCTAAAGTAAATGATTTTGGAAAAAAACGAGTAGGTTCACTAGTTAATTCTCCTTTACCTTTTATTGATGATATAAAAATCCATACTAAAGGAAAAATAGCAATAATAGTGGTTGTTATTAGAAAAATATGAGAAATAATATCCCCTAATATACTAGATTTCTTTTTCATTTTATTTTTCCTCTTTTTCCCAACGGTTAATAACTTTAAAATAGACGAAGCACACAGAGAGTAAGAACATAAATAGGAGAACAGTAACGGCTGATGAACGTCCTAATAGTTTACTTCCCCATCCCATATCATAAGCAAAGATAGGTAGAGTCATTGTCGCGTTAGCAGGGCCGCCCCCAGTGATAAGATAAATAATATCGAAGTTATTAAATACCCAAACTGTTCTTAATACTACTAATAAACCGATAACTAATTTTATGTGAGGTAATGTAATATAGCGGAAGACTTGCCAGGCATTTGCACCATCAATTTTTGCTGCTTCATATTGATCTAAAGGTACTGTTTGTAATGCAGATAATACATTCACCATAATCATTGGTGCACCAAACCAGATATTAATGAAAACTAAACAAACAAATGCCCAAGTACGATCTGATAAAAAATTGGGTGCTAAGTCCATAAAGCCTAACTGCACTAAAATATTCGGTAAATATCCATACACACCATTCAAAATCCATTGCCAAGAGAATGCAATTACGATAGTTGGAAAAGCCCAAGGGATAATGAGTAGGATTTTATATAGCCATGTAAAGTGTTTTACCCTATTTAGTGCTAAAGCAAGTAAAAAACCAACTAATACTTGTCCAACAAGTGAAAATACTGTCCACTTTAATGAGTTAACAAATGATAGCCAAAAATTTGGATCTGACAGTACCGCTTGATAATTTGCAAATCCAACAAAGCTATAATGAGGCATAATTAAGTTTTTATTTGTAAAACTATAAAAAATACTAGATAAGAATGGGTAAACAAACAGAACAGATACAACCAACATCGCTGGCAATACAAATATCCATCTCGTATAGTTATTTTGTTTGTAATACATAAGGACAGCTCCTTACAGAATCAATTAGAATAGTCTTTAAATTCTCCCTAATACCTACTAAGAAATATTAGGGAGGTATATTTTTATTTCGTTACAATAATTTCAAATAAATTATTTAGTTCTTTTTCTGCTTTTTGTGCAGCCACCATTGGATCGGTGCCATTGACGATAATATCTTGGAACATTTTTTCAATAATATGTTGGTTAGTTAGAATACCTGCTTGTAAGTTAGGTCCATGTTCATAACCTATTGCAGAACCTCGCACTAGTGCATCAGATATTACAGATTCGGCATGTTGGAATTGTGCAATGATAGGATTATTTTTATAAGATTCTTCGTTTGAGATACCTTGAATAGCTGGCAGCATACCAACAGGTACCGCTTTTAAGAATTCAATATATCTATCTTTTTCATATAGCGTTTTCATGAATGCTTTAGCTATATCAGGATGTTTAGAGTTTTTCCATACTACTAATGGAATATTCGCTGTTTCTAAAGCTGGGGTAGGATCATTCTCATTCATTTTCGGAATAGGATAAGCATCAACAAACTCTAATAATTGAGGTGAATTAGCTTTTACACCACCGATTTGAAAGCCTGAATTAAAGTCAAATGCAGTTTTTCCTTGGTAATATAACGTTGCTTGTTGTAACACATTATAATTTACAGAATCTTTAGGTGAGGTATCTTTATACATTTTCACCCAGTATTTAATACCATCTTGTACAAGTGGGCTAGTAAGATCTGCTTTTAAATCTTTAGTTAGTAAGCTACCACCTCCGCTACGAACATATAGGTTTAAGAAACGAGTAGCCATAAAATCATTACTTCCCATAGGGACTGAAAGTCCATAAACGCCATTTTGGGTTAATGTTTTAGCGGTTTCATAAAGTTCATTCCATGTTTTAGGAACAGATAGGTTATATTTTTGCAATAAATCTTTACGTACCCACATTACTTGTGCGTGTGAATAGAGAGGGATTGAATAATTTTTTCCATTTACTGTCCCTTCATCAATGGAAGCTTTGGCAAATTTATCTCGACCAATACTATCAATTAAGTCACCAAGTGGTTGTAGTGCACCAAAGTTAATCATTTCTACAACGTGATTTGGTAATGCAGTACTTAAATCTGGGACATTTCCTGAGGATAAGCCTGTCGTCCATTTTGTATAAAAGTCATTCCAAGAAAATGTTTCAATTTTAATATTAACTTTAGGATTTTTTTCTTCAAATTCCTTTGCGGCTTGTTTAATTACTTCTAAACGAGGACCTTGAGTAAAAGAGTGCCAAAAAGTAATATTTCCTACTAATTCTTGTCCTTCTTTTGGCATACCAGAATTTATTTCTACTACTTTATTTTCATCATTACAGCCAGTTAATAAAGAAGAGCAAGCAAGGGTTACTGGTAATAAAACAGAAAAAAATTTTTTTAATTTCATAGTAGTAATCTCCTATTTTTTCTATTGGTGAGTAAGCGTTCAATGGTTCAGCTAAAGTTGTAATAGTGATTTTTCAGTTTTAGGATCAAAAAAGTGAGCATATCTCATATCAAATGCTAAATTCAGTTCTTGCTCCATTTTGATATTTTGTCTTGAGTGAACAATGGCTCGAATTTCTTGACCATCAATATCGGTATGTAAAATATATTCAGCACCTAATAGTTCAGCAACATTGATGTAAGCTTTGATAATCGAATGTTGATATATTCCTAGTAACATTGGATCGTTAGAAATATTTTCTGGTCTAATGCCTAAAATAATTTCTTTTTGATCAAAATTCTTTTCTTTGATTAGTTCATAATATTGTTCAGGAATCGTTAATTCTGTTCCTTTAGACGTGATAAATTTACCATTATTGATTTTTCCATGAATAAAGTTCATTGTTGGAGCACCAATAAAGCCTGCAACAAATAAATTATTTGGAGCATTATAAATTTCTTTTGGTGTTCCGATTTGTTGTATTACACCTGATTTCATTACAACAATACGATCTGCCATAGTCATTGCTTCTGTTTGATCATGCGTTACATAAATAGTTGTTGCATTCAGTTTCTTATGAATACGAATAATCTCAGCTCGCATATTGGCACGCAATTTTGCATCTAAGTTAGAGAGTGGCTCGTCCATAAGAAATACTTTTGGTGAGCGAACAATGGTGCGTCCAAGTGCTACGCGTTGTCTTTGCCCACCAGATAGTGCTTTAGGTTTTCGATTGAGTAGTGTGTCTAAGCCAAGAATTTTTGCGGCTTCTTTTACCTTTTGATCAATTTCTTCTTTTGGATATTTACGCAGTTTTAATGCAAAAGCCATATTGTCATAAACGCTCATATGTGGATATAAAGCATAAGATTGAAATACCATTGCAATATCTCTATCTTTGGCTTCAATATCATTTACAAGTCGGTCGTCAATATAAAATTCACCACTAGAAATATCTTCTAATCCAGCAATCATACGGAGTAATGTTGATTTTCCACAACCAGAGGGTCCCACTAATGCAATAAATTCTTTATCTTTAACTTTTAAATTGAAATCTTGCACTGCTTTAAAACCATTGTTATAACGTTTATTAATATTATTAAGTAATAACGTTGCCATATGTATCCACCTTAAAGTAATATATAGAAATATAGTTTATTCGTAGATTTGAAGTAACAGATATAAAACTTAAAACTATTTTATTAATAAGCTGGTAATAGTTTAACTTTATAACGTCATCAGACGTATGATGTCTTATGTTTATCTTTGTGTAAAGAGATCTGGATCACAAAATGAGAAAATTATGGAGAAATTAACAAAAAAAGAAGCCTCTCTTGCCCTTCAAGAGAAGATTAAAGATTTGATCATTAGTCGAAAAATGAAACCTGGTGATTTAATGCCCACTGAAAGTGAATTAATTGATTTACTTGGGGTTGGGCGTTCTAGTCTTCGAGAAAGTATAAAATCATTAGAGGCATTGCATATTCTAGATATTCATCATGGTATTGGAACCTTTGTAGGAACATCTTCATTAGTGCCAATGATTAGAGGTTTAACTTTTTATGCTCAGCTACATTTACAAGATAGTTTAAAGCCTATTTTAGATATTCTTGATGTTAGGGAAATATTACAGTATGGATTTGCCCCTATTGCCGTGCAGAAAATTAGTATTGACGAGGTTAAAGAGCTACAACGCTTGGTTCGTCTTATGGAGAAAAAAGCTTCTGAAGGTCTATTTTCTATTCAGGAAGAATATGAGATTCACTTATTAATGTATCAACCGGTGGAAAACCATTTATTATCTCAATATTTAGATGCTTTTTTTCAGATTTACCAAAAGCTTGATTCTGAGTTACCCAAAATTCAAGTTTCACCAACTATGCTTGCGATGCAATATAGGGAGTTAGTTGATGCTGTTGAAGAAAAAAATCTTGAACGAGTACAAAGGGCTATTTTGTATTATTTTCAGACAATAAGACAAAGTTTAACAAAAGGAAAATAAGATGGATAATATAAAAATTTCTTTAATCGGTTGTGGATTTTTTGGACAACAGCTTGCTCTTGGATTTACAAAAGTAGGAGCTAAGTTAGTCGGTGTTACCGATCTTTCTATTGATTTAGCAGAAAATCTGGCTAGTAAATTTGGTGTTAATGCATATGATGATATAGAAACATTGCTACAAGAAACTAAGCCCGATCTTGTATTAATTGCGACACCAAATTATGCTCATAAAGTGCCTGCAATGATGGCATTAAAATATGGTTGCCATATTTTTATTGAAGTGCCTTTTAGTATTCACCAAAAAGACTGTGAAGATATATTGTCATTGGCAAATGAAAAGAAGAGAACTGTTTTTGTCGGCCATCTTTTACGTACATTACCTGGCTTAATGAAGACAAAAGCATTACTTGAGAAGAATGTTCTAGGAAAAATTATGGTGGCGAGAGCTAATCGACAACGTTGGATTGATGATTTTCAAGATAAAAAATGGTGGAAAAATGATGTTAATTTAACTGGTGGAAAATTATTTAATGAAATTCATGAGTTAGATTTGCTTTGTTGGTTATTAGGCGATATTGGTTCTGTCTATGCTCAATCAACAAATAGAGCCCATCCAAATACACCAGATCATCATGACGTTATACAATTATTATTACAATTTAAGAATGGTGTTTTTGCTTCTTTAGAAATGGGGACTGCTTATAGGTTACATGAATGGGGAATTTCTATTTATGGAGAACTTGGTGCATTAGTTGTAAATTTTTTTACTTCAACCGTAACATTGACGTTATCTGATGGTACTAGAGAGCAATTTAATATATATGATGAATTTGAGGCTGATCTATCTTTGAGAGAAAGTGGAAAAGCCACCCAAAAATATAATTCTATCACGAGTCTATCACCACTTTGGTTAAATCGAGCAGTTGAAATCGAAGCTGAAATTGTTTTAAAAAGCCTTTCTAAAAATGATACTAATAATGTCTTAAGTCAAGGTATTATCGACGCTGTTACTGTTGCCTGTGCAGCAAGAAAGTCGATTGAAACACAACAACAAGTAAAAATAGAATATTCTATTTAGCTTTTCTAAAAGCGGTAAGTTCATTACCGCTTTATTTGTTGAGCTATAAAAAATAGTGATTTAAAATTCTATGATTTTTTTTTTATCTCTATTTTATATAAAAAGTTATGTAGTATTATTAATCAATCTTAGCCATTTTATGCGTCTGGATACTTAATTGCCAATGAGGTTTATTTTTTCGTTGGTTTAATATTCCTAATTGAGTAATAGTGTCTAACATATTCATCTTGCCGTTTTCTTCGCAAGGGGATAAATAGTAATGAGTAGCTTGAATGGTTTTTTCAATAAATTGACAAAATTCAATTACATTACCATCAACGACGATTCTAACTTCATGAGCCGTATCAATATGACGTTTTATATATTGTTTTTGATAAATTCGCTTAGGGCTTGTCGCAATATAGTCAATTTGTGGTGGGACATTTTTTAACCCATTGGTTTCTATCGCCAGAAAATAACCATTTTCTTTTAACTTATCAAGTAAAGTTTCTAATTGTGGTTGGATAGTGGGTTCGCCACCAGTAATGATAATATTCTTTGCTGAAAACGACCGCACTTTTGCATAAATTTCTTCAAGACTCATTGTATGAAATTGGTTATAAGGCGTATCACACCAAGGACAAGCTAGATTACATTTTCCAAAACGAATAAAAACACAAGGCATTCCTGTATTAAAGCCTTCGCCTTGCAATGATTCAAAAATCTCAACAATATTGTAAGTAATTGGTTTTTTATTCATTACCATTGTACTCACAATAAGATGTAGGCGTTTCCCATAATCTGATCAAACTAACAGAAAGCCCTAATGAGGTTAAAGTATCAAAAATGTATTTAGCAATTTCTTCGGCTGTTGTTCTTGTTGCTAAGCCAAAGGTTTTTGAATCAAAGCGTTGTAATAATTCAGCGATTTGACATTCTTTTTCGCTGTGTAAATCATATAAAAAAGCATGATCCATTTTATCTAATATATGAGTTTTAACTATTGATTTTAAATCAGCATAATCCATTACCATACCACGTTTTGCACCATTAGAATGTAATTGACCGCTGACTTCAACCTGTAATTTATAGGTATGTCCATGTAGATTTTTACACTTTCCATCATGCCCATCTAGTAAATGTGCCATATCAAAGCTAAATTCTTTGGCTATTTTGAACATGATTGGCGCTCCTTTAAATATTCTTTTAATCCTTTTTCTCTTAGAACACAACTAGGGCAACTACCACAACCACCTTCTACCCCTAAATAGCAAGTATGAGTATGTTCACGAATATAATCAAAGGCACCTAATTTATCTGCTAATGCCCAAGTCTGTTTTTTGGTTAAATACATTAATGGAGTGCGAATATTAAAGTTATAATCCATTGCGAGATTTAAAGTTACATTCATTGATTTAATAAATACATCACGACAATCTGGATAACCACTAAAATCTGTTTCACAAACCCCTGTAAAAATAGTATTAATATTTTGCCCTTTGGCATAAATAGCGGTGTAGAGTAGGAATAACGCATTACGCCCATCAACAAAGGTATTAGGCATATTGTCTTTGTTTTCTATTGTTGCATTTTTATCCATTAAGGCATTATTGGTGATTGCTTTAATGACAGAGGTATCAATAAGCGTTTGTTTGACGCCGAGATCTTGAGCAATCCATTGTGCTTTTTCTAATTCGATAGCGTGTCGTTGACCATATTGAAAAGTAACTACTTCAACATTTTCAACACCAAATTCTTGAATAGCGAGAAATAGGCAGGTAGTAGAGTCTTGACCGCCGGAAAAAATAACGACGGCTTTATTTGAATTTTGCATAATATATCCTTAGTTTTTTTATGTGGGAGGTTCTCGAACCACAGAAAACAGCCTGTTTATTCATTTAACTGACTGTCCAAAATCGAAAGGGGATTATATAGTATGGCGAGATAAAATAAAAATTTTAAGTATAGATTTAATTAGGTTATTAAAATATTAGTATTGTATTTTAAGAAATATTCTTCTTTATTTATAACTTAAATCATATTGCTGAATTTACTAGAACCATTTGATTTTTTTAAGAATAGTATTGATTTGCATTAGCCTATTGAAATTAATATAATGCCGTCTCATGCTTAGAGACGGGAATACTTATGTTAGTTACATTTTTTATAATGTTACGAGAAGGATTAGAGGCGGCATTAATTGTTGCTATTGTGGCGAGTTGTTTTAAAACAAGCGGGGCGTTCCGAGCTGATTTTCAAAGTTTGGATTGGCGTATTTATTGCTGTTCTTTTATGTCTTGGATTAGGTTGGGGGATTTATAAAGGTACTGGTGTTATCCCACAACGTGAACAAGCTATGGTTGCTGGATCTATTGCATTGATTGCGGTAGCGATGATTTCTTATATGATTTTATGGATGAAAAAAGCAAGTCGCTCAATGAAGCAAAATCTGCAAAATTCTGTGTCTTCGGCATTGTCTGCTGACGGTAGTAAAGGCTGGGCTTTGATCGGTATGGCATTTTTAGCGGTTATTCGAGAAGGTATTGAAACCGTGTTCTTTTTACTGGCGATTTTCCAACAAAGTAGCTCTCAATATATGCCACTTGGTGCGGTGTTAGGATTGGGATTTGCTATTATTATTGGCTGGTTAATTTATGAAGGTAGTGTTAGTTTAAATTTAGCCAAATTTTTCCGCTGGACGGGGATTTTCCTTATTTTTGTTGCTGCAGGCTTATTGGCAAGTGCATTTAGGGGATTACATAATGCTGGATTATGGGATTTAGGGCAAGAGGTTGTTTTTAATTGGTCATCAGTACTCAATGAAAAAAGTCCATTTGGTATTTTATTGGGGGGAATTTTTGGTTATACCGATCAACCTACAATCGGCGATTTAAGTTTATATATTGTGTATTTAATACCTGCACTGTTTCTTTTTCTTTATCAATCCAAAGAAAAACGATTACTGAAATGATTATAAAAAAGTGTTGAGCAATAATTATTTGCTCAACACTTTTTAAAGATTGCTGATAGATTTATTTTATTTCTCTTTTTCTTTCTCTTGTTTCATCTTTTCTAGTAACGGCTCATAACGTTTATCAGTTAATGTTTCCATAAAGGCAACCAGAGCATCGACTTTACGATCATTGAGTTTTTTCGCTTGTAGTTTATCCATATTTAGTGTTCCCTCAACTTCTGGCTCTGCCCATTCTTTGCCTGTTTCAGGATTAATTTTATTCTCTGGATTATTGTATTTATCATAAAATAAAACAACGGTTCTTAAATCCTTAAAGACGCCATTGTGCATATAAGGTGCGGTGATGGCGATATTTCGTAGCGTTGGAACTTTAAATTTACCTTGTTGTGCCATTTTTTCTTTTTCATCAGTAATAGTTGGATTCTTCGCTAGTCCTGTATCTTTAAAATCCTTAGCTAATTTATTTAAGCGGATCATTTCAGGATTACTAGGGACGCCAATATTATGATATTCATAATTAGTAAAGGTTTCATTTTTTAGATCTTCTCGCTTTTCTAAGGAATGGCATTCCATACATTTTAAATTATTGTTAGAAAAAAATAAGGTACGTCCAAGATCTTCTAATAAGGTTAATTCATATTCCCCTCGTAGATAGCGATCATATTTTGAATCAAATGGGGCAAAAATGTCTGTTTTTTCATAGTTTGCTATGGCATCTTTCATTGCCATATAGGCAGTATCGGTAGAATCCCATACCTCTTGACCATATAGTTTAATAAAATTATCACGGTAGATAGGTTTCGCTTTAATTCTATTGATCACTTCAGCTTCATTTGCCATTGCCATTTCAACTGGGTTGACTGGCGGTCCACCCGCTTGCTCGGCTAAATTGGCAGCTCTACCATCTAGAAATTGTCCACCAATATATTCATTTTTTTTACTATTAAAGTGGAATTTCGGGGAGAATTTGGCATAGGCAGCAGTCGGTGTATTACGATCGCCGAAAGAATGCTCATCACTACCTTGAGAGGCGATACCATTAGCAACGGTTTTTCTGTTGTCAGTATAAGCATGATCAGGATTGTGACAAGTCGCACAACTTTGATTTTGATAAAAAGATAAGTCTTTATCAAAAAATAATTTTTCCCCGAGTTCAGACTTACTTAAGGTTTGAGTGGTATTTGGGGTGGCGAATGCTGTATTTATAAGACTAAAACAAACGAGCAGACTTAATGTTGAATAAAACGAATTATATTTTTTCATGTTTTCTTTTCCACAATGTTTTACAATCAATAAATGGTCTAATCAATAGGTTTGTTAGACCAGAATATCTTTTGGCTAGTTTTTTAGGAAAACCATATTGGGTTGGTTTATTTATATTTTCTGATAATTGCAATGTGCCAAATAGTCGATCAAATATACCTAAATAACCGCCATAATTCTTTGAGCAATATTTATAGGTATGGTGTAGCTGATGTTGTGCTGGGGAAATAAACCAGCGTTCAAGGAATTTTGGATAGCGTAAGTAAATATGAGAATGGCGTAAATTGCTACCAATTAATGACATCCCCCAAATAAACGCATTTGTTCCACCTATCATATAAAGACTAAGCCCTGATCCGAATAGCCATAAAAATAGACCTGTAACAATGCCAGCGGTGAAAGCATAGCGTAATCCAAAAAGAAAATTCTCAACAGGATGGACTCGATAAAAAGTCAAGGGTGTTAATATTTCGGCACTATGATGGACTTTATGAAATTGCCAAAGTAGCGGAACAGTATGTAACCAGCGATGTAACCAATAGCGACTAAATTCACTCGAAATAAATAATGTAATAGTATAGAGCAATGAGATTGTTAACGCTGAAAATTGCAGATGTAAAGGCGTATGTATTTTTAATAATAGCAGATTTACATATAATGTTACTGTTTTTGCTGATAGTAATAAGGGGAGTAATATATATAACTTTATTAGCCATACTGCAATAAAATAACGATAATCAAGTAATGCACTGGGGTGTAACCAATATGCCTTAAGTTCACCATAAATGGTATTGATATGTGTAACTTTAGGTTTAGGTTGAACCCAATAATAAACTAAAGAAATTCCGAACGCACTTAGTAGATATAACCAATATATGCGTTGTTCGGGATTTAATAAATAATCATCAAATATATGCACGTATTACCTTAATTAATCGCCATCAGCTTCTAAAATTTTTGCTATAACAGGTAATGCTTGAATTAGATCGTTATAGTAGATACTTTGTAGTTTCCCTACTGCTTGGTACAGCTTGGTATTTTGTAGGTTTTCGTTATTCAATGTATTTATTTCTATAAAAGCATTATTCATAGCTGTTTGTGCGTCAGATAACTGTTTTTGTGCTGCATAAATATCAGCTATTTCAACAAAATTTGGATAGTCTTGGGGCATAATTAGTTGGCTTTGCGTTTGTAAAATCTTGTTAATTGATTTTACACTTAAGCCACTTAGAAAGTATTCATTGCGGCGATTATCAGGTTGATTGAGATATTTTTTTGTTAATCCTGCTGGATCACCGATTCTCCAATCTTTTAATTGTAATGTCTGATTTGCTAATACATTAGCAAGCATTGAAAGTGCAGAATCTCTTGCACTTAAGAAATCATTACGCTTTTCTTGATAGACGTTTAAAATATCAGTTAGACGTTCACAAATATTATGGTTTATCGATTGTGCTATCGCTAATTTTCGTGAGGATAATGTGTTCTCTGCATAGAGAATAGCTTCTAGCGCATTGATTGTATTATAGGAATATTTATATAAAGCTGTTTTGGGTTCAGAGGTACTTTTTAATACTTTCTGCATTTGTTCATTAATATTTTCATTTCCTATATGGAAGATATCTATATATCTTGGATAGTCAATAGCGTATTGATCAAGATCTCCCGCAATATAGGTGGCTTGTACAGCTTTCCATCCCATTACTAATTTTGCAAAATTATCCTCAATTTTTTTCTGGCGAATACCCGCAGTGGATTGTGATAAGCTATCTTCTAAAGTATGGCATTGTTGGATCGCATTTTCTGTATTCTTTACAATAACATTATCATACATTGAGGCTAATGCTTCATTTTGTTGTGCATTTGGATCTTTAATAAAGACTAATACCAAAATAACCATAATAAGTGCGGTAAAAATAAAAATTTTTTTCATAATGACTCCACAAATTCAAGCAATGCTTGTCGATCTTCTTTGCTTAATTGTTTAAATTTTTCTGTTGATGATTCACTTTCACCTGAATGCCATAAAATAGCTTCTGTAAGGTTTCTTGCTCGACCATCATGTAATAATAAAAAGCCTTCTCTTACTTTTGCCCCAATTCCCCATAATGCAGCGGTTCGCCAATCTTGAGGAGTGGCTTCAAATTCAGGTCTATTATCACTTAATTCTTTACCCATATCATGTAATAGCATATCCGTATAAGGATAAAATACAATGTTATCTTTCGTTTTTTGCATCGGTTGATGGCATTCTGCACAGCCTATATTTTCAAAAATATTCTTTCCTTTTGAATATTTAGGATTATCTTTAATGTTAGCGGGGGACTTTATGTTTTCAAGATAAAAGGCAATCGCATTTAAACGAACTAAAGGAAGATCTAATCGTCCTTGTGGTGAATTTCTTGAAGGGGTTGCATTTAAGCAATCAACTTGTATTTTGGTACAGGTTTCAGTGGGGAAAAAAGGATTGGTTAGACCCATATCATTAACGGCGGCATCTGCGGTTTGCATTCGGATACTACTTTGTGCAGCTTTATAACCAAATCGTCCAATTTCTCGCTTTTTATGGTAAGGGTTATATACCCATTGGACTTTGCCTTTTACAAGTGAGGCAGTCTTTTTTTGTTTTTCTGCTGTTGAAATAATATCTTTATCAGGAATTTTAGCTAATAATCCTAAACCAATTAATAATGGGGCAATACGTAGGCTTATTTTTGTATCAGGATCTAATCGGCCGTAATTTAATTCTGTGAGTTTACCTTCAGGTCTGCGTAATTCAATTATTGTGCCATCAGTAAGTTTTTCTTGATGATTGTGCCATAAAATATCAGGTTTTGCTTCAAAAGGTATTGTTCCTGTCGCATTAATGGCTATTTGTGGGCCATAAACAGGATCGGGCATTGTTGAGGTGTTTTTAGGGCGTAAATGATGTTTGCTAGGCTGAGAAAGTTTAAATACTAATGTACGTTGAATATAACTATTGTTAGATATTTTTGATTTATGGTGTTTTTCGCTATGGCAAGCAATACAAGCATTTGCATTAAATAATGGTCCTAGCCCATCTCGTGCAGTTGTTGCACTTGGTGAGGCAACCCAGGGAATACTAAAAAATGATCGTCCCAACATAAAAGTGTCTTGCTCTGTATCAGTAAGCCCTGAAATTGGTTTATGAGAAGGAAGTATTGTTCGGTTCTCAAAAATACTATTACTGGCAAAACAATAGGAGGAGATAGAAAATAATATTGTGCTGATAATAAAACGAGTAGAGAGAGTATTCGTAATTGGAATCATTAAGTTGTCCTACATCAAAAAGAAATTGGCAGCTGACGCTGCCAATTTTTATTAGAGATGAGATTATTTTTCGTAATCGTGATTTTCTTCGCTATCTGTTACATCAGTAGTAGTTAAACTAATACCATAGTTTTTAGCAACAGTTACCATTTTATCGCCTAAACGACGTAGTTCATTTTTCAAGCTCACGATATTTTGTGCTTCAGCTTTATTTTCTGGATGAACTTGGTAATCAAAATGCATTGTTGTTTTTGCTAAATGATCAATTTTGGCAATTCGAGCATTTATATTTTGAAGCATTTTTTCTACTTCCGCTTTATCTTGACTATTTAATACATCTATTGGTGCTTTACCAATTTTTTTATTATTGAATTTACCAAGCAACACATTTTCAAAACCTAAATAGTTTTGAGCAATATCACGGTGAGTATTGTCCGAGAAACAAGAATGTTCATCTTCTTCACTTGGTGTTAAAACTGCTACGGCGATACGCTCATTCGCTAATTCAGATTTAATAAACATACCCATTCCAATGAAGATATTTCTAAGTGCATCGGTTGTGGCGATATTTTCTTTACTTTTATCACCTGTTAATTTACCCATCAATGCTTGACGATATTCACCATCTGGTGTCCAAGCGCTATAAATAACTTCTAAATCTTGTACTAACTTATTTGTTGCTGCTTTTAAGTAATCAAGACGGCGTTGAGCAAATTTATCTGTTGTGAAGTCAGTTAATGGACGTTGACCCGCTGTCATTGGACCATGTGTTATTTTATCTTCAATAAAATTATTATAGTCTTGATCTTGACCCCATAGTAAGAACTCAATAGCGTGATAACCTGAAGCAACATTTGCTTCACCGCCATTTTCATTCAGTTCAGTGATAATATCTTCATTGATTGTATCTACATTCACAGCTTTCGGATCTTCTCCACCTGGATTAAATTCCCCTTTGCTGTCAATAATATTACCACTGGTTTTTTTGCCTTCTGCATCAATGGTATAGTCGATCATATTCTCATCAAGAGGCCACGCATTGATTTGTCCTTCTTTATTACCATATTTTGCTTCTACCCAACCTTCTTCAGCATCAATAGGACCTTGAGAAAGACGAAATATTTCAGATTGACCATAAGATTCTCTTGAATCTCTCCAAGCTTGTTTTGCCGCTTCTAATGTTTTTTCTGTAGGATTTTTTGCAAAAGTATTGATTGCTTGTTGAAGTTTTTTAGCATCTTGTAAACTTGATGAGTAAGATAATTCGGCAATTTTTGAATAAGTGTCTAGAAAAGATTGAGCTTGTGAAACTTGTGTGGTTGTTAGTTCTGTCGCTGCTTCAGCTGTTAATGTTACTGTATTTATTGCTAAGCCCACACATACTGCTAGGGTTAATTTTCTTAATTTTGACATTGAATTGTCTCCTTTATATTTAATTTATTGATAGGTTTTAAAAACCATAACGATAACCATTATCAATATGATATTATAAATGTCAAGGATTATGATTGTTGTACATATCTTAATCTGCTTATATTTTATTCTATTAGTGTGTGTTTTATAGGTTGAATTATGGCTATTTTTTATCTGAACTAATTGTTAGTAAAGTCAGTACCTCATAATGTTCCGTATGTGGAAACATATCAAATAACTGGATTTTTTCTATTTTATAATTAGCTAAATAAGTGAGATCTTTTGCCATTGTAGTGGCATTACAACTGGAATAGAGAATAAAGTGCGGTTGTAATTGATTAAGAAATTCAGCGAGTGGTTTGCCAATACCTCGTCTAGGTGGATTGACAATCACAAGATCGGGTTGTTGATTTTGATCTAACGAAAATTTAGTTACATCAAGAGATTGAAATTTGACGTTATTTAAAGCTAATTTTTTAGCAGATAATGTGGCGGAATAAATAGCAGAGGGGGATATTTCAATACCAGTTAATTCAATATTGATATTTTTTTCTTGTAAAATTTTGGCACAATGTAAACCAAATCCCCCAACACCACAAAAAAGATCCCATAGGCGATGAATAGGTAAATCTTTTATCCATTGCTGTGCTGTGCCATATAATTCTTCAGCAACAAGGGGATTCGTTTGAAAGAAACCTTGAGGGCGGATAAATAAAGGAATTTGGTTAAATTGTTCTTCTAAAACTTGTTGTTCTGTAAGAAAAATTTCTTTTTCTCCTTCAAGTATGGCGGCGTGTTGTGGTTGAATATTTAAGCTGATTACTTTTGCTTGGGGTAGCTTTGTAAGTAATCCATTAATTTCACGTTGAATAAGGGGCAATTTGATTTCTGAGCGTAGCACAAAGCGGATCATCACATCATCGTCATATTGACTTTGTGTGAGTAAAATATATTTTAATTCGCCCTTTTGCTTTTTGATGTTATAAGGTACAAGTCCTGCTCTGGCGATAAAATCTTTTAAAACAGGAAAAATTGCTTGAAACTGTGTAGGATAGAGTGGGCAATCACAGAGATCCACGGCACTTTGTGAGTCATTAGGATCTTGTAATATACCTAAAATGGGTCTTTCTACGTTACCGCTTACTACCATTTTGGCTTTATTGCGAAAATGAGTTAAAGATGACTGACAGGGCGACAAGTAATTTTCTTCTGAAAATTTGACCGCACTTAGTAATTTTTCTAAATGTTGTTCTTTTTCTTGTAGTTGTTGTCCATAGTTTTTTTCTAACCATTGACAAGAACGGCAATCACCTTTTAGATAATGCTCGCAATTAATCGCTAAATTCATATTATCTTTGGCTCGCTAACCAATCTTGTTGAAGTGCGGTCAGATTTTTATGATTTTTTATCCAACGTTCTGTTTTTTGTAATTCTGATAAGCTAAATGTTTTACGTTTGTATAGTTTTTGTAATCTGCTTTGACGTAAATTAAAGGTTGTTTGAGCTTCAGCGAGTTTTAAATTATCTAATACTTGGATAACCCCTTCTCGCTCATTACATAGGAGCAGTAGATCACAACCAGCATTTAACGCTTTTTCACTACGAGCAACAAAATCACCCATAAAACCAGCTCCTTTCATACCTAAATCATCAGAGAATATTGTTCCTTGAAATCTGAGCTTTTGTCGTAATATATTTTTTAGCCAATACTTTGAGCCACTTGCAGGTTGATCATCACATTGAGAATAAATCACATGAGCTGGCATAATCGCATCAAGTAGATTATTTTCAATTAATTGTTGGAATGGTTGAATATCATAGTTAAAGATAGTGGTTTCACTACGCTCATCAACTGGGGTTTCTAAATGAGAATCCGCTATGACTTGACCATGTCCTGGAAAATGCTTTCCTGTTGCGGGCATACCTACTTGGTGCATTCCTTGAATAAATGCACTAGCTAGTTGGACAGTGGAAGTAACATCATTATGAAAACTACGATCGCCAATAGCTTTACATTGATGTCCTAAATCTAACACAGGGGCAAAACTTAAATCAATATCAAGAGCGGTCATTTCTGACGCCATTTGCCAACCTGCTTCTTGTGCTATTTTTGATTGTTGCTCAGGATCTTTAATCAGTGAGGCAAAAGATTGCATTGCTGGAAGTTGTGTAAAACCTTCCCGAAAACGTTGTACCCGTCCGCCTTCTTGATCAACAGTAATCAATAAAGGTTTTTTTACATTTTTACGAATAGATTTAATTAAGGCTTGAAGTTGTTCTATATCATAAAAATTACGGGTAAATAAAATCAATCCCGCTACTAATGGGTGGGTTAGAAGTTCTATTTCTTCCTGTTGTAGCTCTTGTCCAGCTAAATCAATTAATAATGTTGACATAATAGTTATTTCAAACGCAGGTAAAGACGATAATTTACGCTATTTTCTGTTGGTGGCTGTAGTGATAACTCCGTTTTCTGTTGTGGTTTTAGGATAATTGTTGCAGTTTGTCCAACATCATTGCCTTGAGTGACACCATTTTTGTTGTACCAAAAAAAATGATAATTAACAGATATAGCATTATTACTGATATTTTTTATCCAAGCTTGAGATAGCGATGTTTTGACATCAACAAGTGTGGCTAAATCAGAATCTATATTTAAAATAGGTTGTTTATCATTACTTAAAGGGGAAGTATTACTTGAGCCACAAGCTACTAATCCGAAAGTAATCGCAATTATTAAGAATATTTTTTTCATTATTTAGCCAACATTTTACCAAGAGGCTCACCACCAAGTAGGTGCATATGTAAATGGAATACTTCTTGTCCGCCGTGTTTATTGCAATTAATGATTAATCTATAACCATCTTCTGCAATCCCTTCTTCTTGTGCTAATTTAGCAGCGGTTGTAAAGAGACGACCTAATATTCTTTCGTCTTGTTCTGTCACATCATTGACAGTGGGAATAATATGATTAGGAATAATTAAAATATGAGTTTTGGCTTGTGGAGCGATATCACGAAAAGCGGTAACAAATTCATCTTGATAGACGATATTAGCAGGAATTTCTTTACGAATAATTTTGCTGAAAATAGTTTCTTCTGCCATAAAAGGCTCCTTAATATCTATAATGGAATCATTTTAACTGTATTTTTATCAGAAAAGATCGAAAATAGCAATTTGCTTATGTTTTGTTGTATAATAATGTTAACAAAGTGAGTTTTCAACTTAGTATGTTAATGGTTTGTTAAAATGTTTAACATATTGTTACTATTTATAAAAATTAACATTTTTTAGTTTAAAGTTTTACTCGAATATTTTAAAATATAAGAAATGTAATTCTTCAGAGATATTTCATGAAAAATGAAAATTCATTCAGTTTGATAGCAACCCCTGCAGAAATGGTTAACATTGGCAGAGATGCGGGTGCTTACAAAGCAAGTAAAAAACAATTTTACTCTTTTTTGTCTGCTATATCAGCGGGTGCCTTTATTGCACTTGCTTTCGTTTTTTATACCACAACACAAACAGGACTTAATGGCACATCTTGGGGATTGGCTAAACTCGTTGGTGGAATAGTTTTTTCCTTAGGTGTGATAATGGTTGTGGCTTGTGGTTCAGAATTATTTACCTCTTCAACAATGTCAACAGTTGCCCGAGTTGAAAATAAAATTACCACATTACAGATGCTACGTAATTGGGCAGTAGTTTATTTTGGCAATTTTATTGGGGCTACGTTTATTGTCGCATTGATTTGGTTTGCAGGGCAAACTATGGCAGCAGATGGTCAATGGGGATTAACGATTTTAAAAACGGCACAACATAAAATTCATCATACTTGGTTCGAAGCATTTTGTTTAGGTATATTATGCAACATTATGGTTTGTATTGCAGTGTGGATGACCTATGCAGGCAAAACATTAACAGATAAAGCTTTTATTATGATTTTACCGATTGCTATGTTTGTAGCCTCTGGCTTTGAACATAGTGTCGCTAATATGTTCATGATCCCAATGGGAATGATTACGGCACATTTTAGCTCCACTGAATTTTGGCAAGCTATCGGCTTATCGCCTGAGCAGTTTGCTGATTTAGATGTATATCATTTTATTATAAAGAATTTAATTCCTGTGACCTTAGGAAATATTGTCGGTGGTGGTATTTGCATTGCATTAATGCAATGGTTTACAAATAGACCAAGTTCACACTAATTATTTCAGGCGTAAAAGCGGTATAATTTATTACCCTTTTACATATCAAGTTTATTTACTTAGAGAGAAAGGAAGTTATTACGATGACTCAATTAACAGAAGCTCAACAACAAGCGTGGGAAGGGTTTGCCGCAGGTGAATGGCAAACAGAAGTCAATTTACGTGACTTTATCCAAAAGAACTATACACCTTATGAGGGCGACGAATCATTCTTAGCAGGCGCAACTGATGCGACTACGGCGTTATGGAATGATGTAATGGAAAAAATCAAAGTAGAAAATAAAACACACGAACCTTATGATATTGACTGTGATACTCCGTCAACTATTACATCACATGCCCCAGGTTATATTAATAAAGATCTTGAAAAAATCGTTGGTTTACAAACTGATGCCCCATTAAAACGTGCTATTATGCCTTATGGTGGGATAAAAATGGTTAAAGGTTCATGCCAAGTTTATCGTCGTGAACTTAAACCTGAAGTGGAACATATTTTTACTGAATACCGTAAAACACATAACCAAGGTGTTTTTGATGTTTATACACCAGATATTTTACGTTGCCGTAAATCAGGGGTAATTACTGGTTTACCTGATGCCTATGGTCGTGGTCGTATTATCGGTGACTATCGTCGTGTTGCAGTATATGGTATTGATTTCTTAATGAAAGATAAATTTAAACAATTTACTTCATTACAAGCCAAATTAGAATCTGGTGAAGACATTCAAGCAACTATCCAATTACGTGAAGAAATTACTGAGCAACATCGTGCATTAGGCAAAATGAAAGAAATGGCTGCGTCTTATGGTTATGATATTTCAGGGCCTGCAAAGAATGCACAAGAAGCGGTTCAATGGACATATTTTGCTTACCTTGCTGCCGTTAAATCACAAAATGGTGCGGCAATGTCATTTGGTCGTGTATCAACTTTCTTAGATATTTATATTGATCGTGATTTAAAAGCAGGAAAAATTACAGAACAAGAAGCGCAAGAATTAATCGATCATTTAGTAATGAAATTGCGTATGGTTCGTTTCTTACGTACTCCGGAATACGATCAATTATTCTCTGGTGACCCTATGTGGGCAACAGAAACTCTTGCAGGTATGGGCCTTGATGGTCGTACATTAGTAACAAAAACCAGTTTCCGTATTTTAAATACGCTTTACACAATGGGACCATCACCAGAACCAAACTTAACTATTCTTTGGTCTGAGCAATTACCAGATGGCTTTAAACGTTATTGTGCAAAAGTATCTATTGATACTTCATCTGTTCAATATGAAAACGATGATTTAATGCGTCCTGATTTTAACAGTGATGATTATGCGATTGCTTGTTGTGTGAGCCCAATGATTGTCGGTAAACAAATGCAATTCTTTGGTGCACGTGCAAACTTAGCAAAAACAATGCTCTATGCAATTAATGGTGGCGTTGATGAAAAGTCAGGTATGCAAGTTGGACCTAAATCAGATCCAATTACTGATGATGTATTAGATTTTGATACAGTAATGGCTCGTATGGATTCTTTTATGGATTGGTTAGCTACACAATATGTTACTGCATTAAATATTATTCACTTTATGCACGATAAATACGCTTATGAAGCTTCATTAATGGCTCTTCATGATCGTGATGTTTATCGTACAATGGCTTGTGGTATTGCTGGACTTTCAGTTGCTGCAGACTCTTTAGCTGCGATTAAATATGCGAAAGTTAAACCTGTTCGTGGTGATATTAAAGATGCAGAAGGTAAAGTCATTGCCTCTAATGTCGCGCTAGACTTTGAAATCGAAGGGGAATATCCACAATTCGGTAATAATGATAACAGAGTTGATGAAATTGCTTGTTACTTAGTTGAAAGTTTTATGAAGAAAATTCAAAAACATAAAACATATCGCAATGCGGTTCCTACACAATCAGTTCTTACTATTACTTCTAACGTCGTATATGGTAAGAAAACAGGTAATACCCCAGATGGACGTCGTTCTGGTGCACCATTTGGGCCAGGTGCTAACCCTATGCACGGACGTGATCAAAAAGGTGCGGTTGCTTCATTAACTTCAGTTGCTAAACTTCCATTTGCTTATGCGAAAGATGGTATTTCATATACTTTCTCAATCGTACCAAACGCATTAGGTAAAGATTACGAAGCACAAAAACGTAACTTAGCAGGATTGATGGACGGTTACTTCCATCACGAAGCAACTGTTGAAGGTGGACAACATTTAAATGTTAATGTCTTAAACCGTGAAACTTTATTAGATGCTGTGGAAAATCCTGAAAAATATCCACAATTAACTATTCGTGTTTCTGGTTATGCAGTACGTTTTAACTCATTAACACCTGAACAACAACGTGATGTAATTACTCGTACATTTACAGAAGCGTTATAATCAAAGTAAAGTGAATAGCGAATGGATAATATGAAAATTATTATCTTGTCCTAATCAAATAAAGGGAACATTGTATTAATTAATACAATGTTCCCTTGTTTTTTTATGTAACATAAAATTTAGATTAATAGAAAGAGGTTTTTATGAAAAATTTAAAAAAAGTTGTTATTTCATTAGCTGCGGTATGTGTATTAGCGGCTTGTAGTAATACATCAAATATTGATCAATATGAACATAAATTAGAACAACAGGCAGTATTAGGCATTAACTGGATGCAAGAGTCTGGAGAATATCAAGCATTAGCCTATCAGGCATTTAATACAGCGAAAATTGCTTTTAATAATGCTAAAGTGAAAAAGAATAAGAAAAAAGCCGTCGTTGTCGATCTTGATGAAACTATGGTAGATAACAGTGCTTATGCCGGTTGGCAAGTTAAAAATAATAAAAACTTTGCTAGTGCAGATTGGACAAGATGGGTGAATGCTCGTGAAACTCAAGCAATACCGGGTGCCGTAGAATTTAATAACTATGTGAACAAATATGGTGGTAAAGTTTTCTATGTTTCTAATCGTAAAGATAAAAACGAAAAAGCTGGCACATTAGACGATATGAAAAAACTAGGGTTTGAAGGAGCAACAGAAGAAACTCTTTATTTGAAAAAAGATACCTCAAACAAAGTCGCTCGTTTTGCTGAAATTGAAAAACAAGGCTATGAAATCATCCTTTATGTTGGGGATAATCTAAATGATTTTACTGGTGAAACTTATCATAAACCAAATGTGGAACGCCGTGCATTTGTGGCAGCTAATAGCAAAGAATTTGGACGTAAATTTATTGTATTACCAAATCCAAATTATGGTGACTGGGAAGGCGGATTAGCAAAAGATTATTATAAAGGCAGCTTAAAAGATCGCTATGATGCTCGTATGAATGCCATTAAAGCTTGGGGTGGTAAATAGTTTTATTAGATAATAATATTTGTTAAATAATAAACAACCATTTTTGTTGTATGATGAAAGTGGTTGTTTTTTTATAATTAAGGGTAATGGTGATGTTAAGGTATTATTCTATATTATTGGGATTGCATTTATTTTTTGGGGTTGATAATAATTATCTAATTATTGCCATGGCTGTAACGGGGTTTATTTTATTTAATATAGAAAAAATAAAGATACCGTTAGTAAGAGCCATAATGATGCTAACTAATTATAAAATTTGGAAAATGCATAAGTATATTGAATCTTTTGTAGGAGTGATTTTTGTTATAGTATTAACACTTTGTTTATATTACTATTTATCTAATATAAATAAAAATAAAATTTCTTACAGAGAAATAAATAGTTTTTTATTCTTATTTTTTCCTATAATAAATTATTTCGTTGTATCGATTAGCTTAGATATAAGTAAAAAAATACTAGAGCAATTAAATAAGTCGGCTTTTATTGTATTTTCTTCTTTATTAGTTGTTATGGGATATTGGGGATATTACGCTATTACGGATGATATTGTTAGAATATTAGAGTTTGATTATAAAAATTTTGATTTCTTATTTCTTTCTAGTTTTTCTATTTATTATATTCTTTACTTAATAATTGTTAAGTTATCTATTCTTTTTGTTATACTTGTTTCTGAGTTAATTCTAATAGCCATTTTTTTAAAAAAGTTTAATAAAGAGATTACGATAAAATTTTTTGTAATAAGTATTTTTTGGTTATTTTGGGGTGGGTATTCACATCCTATGTTAGAGCGTATGATAGAAGGGCAATATACAGATATTATAATTAAAAATTCAATAGTTGAGTTTTCGTATAAAGCTCCTCCTAAAAAGTGTGTAAAATTTTTTAATGAAACTCAAAAAAAATCACTATCTGAAGAAATAAAAGAACTTTTAGGAAAATTTGAAAATATTAATGATTTTTATAAAAATATTCCCTCTCAGCTAGAGGAATTTAAAAGATATAAAGAGTTTAATAATCAACTTTCTTCAGAAATTAATAATATTTTGGATAGTATAATATCTAAAATCGGAAAAGAAATGGAAGAAAGTTCTACTACAATTAAAAATAAAGAAAAAAAGAGGGTGAATATACTAGAGCAAATTAAGACTTTTGATGGTTATAGAGAATTAGGAACTATTCTAGAAAACCTAGAAAATATTAAAAAGGAGATTGATAGTATTAAAAGTAATGAAAAAGATAAAATCAAAGAGATTTTAAATAATGCTTATCAAGATTTAAAAGAAAGCGAAAAAACTCGAATTTATTTTCTTTCTACTAATGAAATTTCTGTTGCAAGATATAATGAAAATAAAGGATATATATTTACAATAGAAAAATGTGATTCTAATTCGGAGCAATAAACTCAAATAAACACTAATAATACATAAAAGAATGGTTTATAATGGGCGATTAGATTTTTTATTATAGGAAAGTAATATGTCGGTAGTTGCACGTTACCATTCTTATGAATCCTGTGGGGCGGTGGATGGTCCAGGGATTCGTTTTATTTTGTTTTTGCAAGGCTGTTTAATGCGTTGTAAATATTGTCATAATCGTGATACGTGGGATCTTCACGGCGGAAAAGAAATTACCGTTGAAGAATTAATGAAAGAAGTGATTACTTATAAACCCTTTATGAATGCAACGGGGGGCGGTGTTACTGCTTCTGGTGGGGAAGCGATTTTGCAGGCGGAGTTTGTGCGTGATTGGTTTCGTGCTTGCAAAGAAGTAGGGATTAATACTTGCTTGGATACTAATGGTTTTGTACGTCGTTATGATAATGTTATTGATGAATTAATTGATGTAACAGATTTGGTTTTATTAGATTTGAAAGAACTTAATGATACAGTCCATCAAAACTTAATTGGTGTATCCAATAAACGTACTTTGGAATTTGCAAAATATTTAGAAAAACGTAATCAGTTAGTATGGATACGCTATGTTGTTGTGCCAGGTTATACCGATTCTGATGAAGATGTACATAAGTTAGGGCAATTTATTCAAGGTATGAAAAATATTGAGAAAGTTGAGCTACTTCCTTATCATCGACTGGGAGCACATAAGTGGGCAACTTTTGGGGAAAAATATGAGTTAGAAGATGTACTTCCTCCGACAAAAGAATCTTTAAATCATATTAAAGATATTCTTGAAAGTTATGGGCAAACAGTAAAATTCTAAAAGGAAAGCAACCTAAGGGTTGCTTTCTTTATGTCAAAGTGCGGTATTTTTTTAGATAATTTTAAAAATTTTATTGTATCGTTTTTTCTTTTTCTAATCGCTTTTGTTGTTTCTTTGCTTCCCGTCTTTTTTGAAAAAATTGACTAAGTTTTTGGCTGCATTCTCGTTCAAGTACGCCAGAAGTGATTTCAACAATATGATTCATTTTATAATCATCAAAAAAATGAAATCTTGAACCTACTGCACCTGTTTTATAGTCCGATGCTCCAAAAACTAATCGTTTAATACGACTATGTAAAATTGCCCCAGCACACATAGTACAAGGCTCTAAGGTAACATAAAGTGTTAGGTTGAGTAGTCGATAATTTTGAATTTTTTGACCCGCATTACGCAATGCGATAATTTCAGCGTGAGCAGTTGGGTCAGAATTAGTTATGGATAAATTCCAACCTTCACCAACGATATTACCTTGTTCATCAACCAAGACTGCACCCACAGGAATTTCGCCTAAGGCTTCGGCTTTATCAGCTAATGACAAGGCATAATTCATCATTTTTTCATCAAAATCTGTTTCCATATTTCAGTCATTCTTTATTTAAATTTAGACTGAAAATGGATATTTAATCGGATCGTGATGTTGATAACCTTCCACTTTGAAATCGTCCATTGTTACCCAAGTTTCGAGATCTTCTAAGGTTTTAATATCAGGATTTATTTCTAATTTTGGTAATGGAAAAGGTTCACGTTTTAGTTGCACATCACGCATCAATTCAAGTTGATCTTCATAAATATGTGCATTAATAATTTTATGATAGGCTTGCCCTGCTTTTTTTCCCGTAATTTGAGCCATTAATGCTAGGAAAGTAAATACTTGAATTTGATTAAAATTTAATCCTAAAGGTACATCACAAGAACGTTGATAGCTCGTGAGATAAAGAGTATCCCCTAAAAGTGAGAATGTGTGTGTGTGCATACAAGGACGTAAACAACCAAGATCAATTTCACCTGGATTGAAAAATGTCATAATTTCGCCACGATCATCTATGCCTTTTGTGAGATTATTCACAATTTTGCGAAGTTGATCGATGGTTTCGCCATTTGGTTTACGCCACGCTCGTCCTTGAACGCCATAAACACGCCCCATATCATCTTCACCTTTACGGTTAGGATTTTTTAACCAAGCAGGATTATCATTAGCATTGGCGTCCCAAGTTTTTGTGCCTAATTTGCGAAAATCAGCGGCATTATCATAGCCACGAATATAGCCTAGAAATTCTGCAATGGCTGATTTCCAAAAACTTTTACGAGTCGTGATTAATGGAAATTGATTATTGGCTACATCGTAAGTTAAATCTGCATTGATTACTGTTAAGCAACGTTTTCCCGTGCGTTCATTCTCAATCCAAGTACCTTGGTCGATAATTCGTTGACATAAATCTAGATATTGACGCATAAATCTTATCCTTTTTTGAGCGCACTTTTATAGGCGAACGCAATAATAATTAAACCAATAATAATCATTGGTAACGAAAGAATTTGTCCCATTGAAATATGTTGACCAAAATATAAGCCAAGTTGTGGATCAGGTTCTCGGAAAAATTCTACGATAAAACGGAAAAAACCATAACAAGCTAAAAATAAACCTGCAATAGAGCCTGTTGCTCTCGGCTTTTTAATAAACCAATTAAGAATAAAGAATAAAACTAACCCTTCTAAAAAGGCTTCGTAAAGTTGTGAAGGGTGACGAGGTAGATAGCCACCAGAAGGGAATAACACTGCCCAAGATACATCGGTTACTCTTCCCCATAATTCATCATTAATAAAGTTACCAATACGCCCCATTCCTAAACCGAAAGGAATTAATGGTGCAACGAAATCAGCGGTTACCCAAAATGAGCGTTTTTGTAATTTGCTAGTTATTATCATTGAAATAATGACACCAATTAATCCCCCATGGAATGACATTCCACCTTCCCACACTCTAAATAAATAACTTGGTTCTTGTAGGAAATAGTCAAATTGATAGAATAGAACATAACCTATTCTTCCTCCTAAAAATACCCCCATAAAGCCGTTAAAC
This sequence comes from Bisgaardia hudsonensis, assembly GCF_004345785.1. Taxonomy (GTDB): domain Bacteria; phylum Pseudomonadota; class Gammaproteobacteria; order Enterobacterales; family Pasteurellaceae; genus Bisgaardia; species Bisgaardia hudsonensis. Next base: position 100,820 of record NZ_SLXI01000003.1, on the reverse strand, counting down.
AATAGATTATCTACTTGTTCAACATTCCAAGCCCCTTGAGAGTTATTTGCTCTTTTGATGGCGAGCCAACGAGCAAAAAGAAAGCCAATTAGGTACATTAAACCATACCAACGTAAGCTGATTGGTCCGAGAGAGAAAATAATCGGATCAAAGCTAGGAAAAGTAAAAAATTCAGTATTCATATTGTTCCTTTTATTTAAGTAGCATATTGATTGCAATAATGATTAATAGTAAGGCAAAGTAGCGTTTTAAAGACGCCACAGGAAGTTTGGTTGTTGCTTTCGCCCCTAATTTAGAGGTAAAAAATGAGGTTAGAGTAATCCCTAAAACAGCGGGTAGGTAAATATAGCCAAGCGTATAATTAGGCATATTTTCAACAAACCAACCACTTTGTATATAACTGATCATTCCTGAAAAGCTTAATAACATTCCACAGAGTGCTGATGAGCCAATAGCTTTTTTCATTTCTATTCCACGAGAATTTAAGAATGGTACGATAAAACCACCTCCGCCGATACCCGCAATACTTGCAGCAATTCCTATTAATACGCCACCAATAATAGAAGATAATGTTGAGAATGGTTTTAGTGCGGTCTCTTTTTTTATCGACATAATCATTTTAATCGCTAAATAGATTACTAATACTGCAAATAATTTGCTTGAAAGACTTTTATCTAAATTACTAATAAAATACCCAGCAACATAGGTAGTTAACATTAAAATTGGCGTAAAGACTTTTAACACTTTCCATTCAATATTACCTAATTTATAGTGAGTTTGTGCTGAGGAAAATCCAGTAATTACAATAGTTGCAAAAGAGGTTCCAAGTGCCGTACTCATTAATAATGGGTCAGGAACATTAACTATGGGTAATAAATAGACCATTAAGGGAACAACGATAATACCACCACCAATACCAAATAATCCCGCAAAAAAGCCAACGCAAGCACCGACAATAAGGCAAATAATAAAAAATGTTATCATATTAAACCTCTACCTTAAATTTTTTGACTTATTTGATGAATATCTATTATATTTTTTCGAATATTTTTGTTGTTTATTTAATTCATTATTTTGTATTGATTTTTTAATGTATTTTATTTCATCTTGCTTAAATGGATCTTTTTGGCTAAAAATAAATGTAGCGAATTCTTTCAATGCTCTGCGATACACTTCTTTTTTGAAGATAATGACCTGACGAACAGGATACCAAAAATTTACCCAACGCCACCCATCAAATTCAGGTGTTTTATTTGTGTATAAATTAATGTTATTTTCATTAGAGATGAGTTGCAATAAGAACCAACGCTGTTTTTGACCGATACACATCGGTTTACTATCATGACGTAGTAAACGTTTAGGAAGTTTGTAACGCAACCAATATTTTGAGGCATAAAGAATTTTTACATCTTGAGGTTTTAGCCCCACTTCTTCGAATAATTCCCGATACATTGCTTGTTCTGGTGTTTCGTTATCATTTATACCACCTTGTGGGAATTGCCAAGAATTTTGTCCATACCTTTTTGCCCAGAGAACTTGCCCTTTATCATTACAAATGACAATGCCTACATTTGGACGGTAGCCATCGAAATCGATCACTATCCTTCACCTTAATTATTTGTTTAATTATATAAAATAGTAACTGCAAATTGTTGCATAAACTTCGCTATTTCACAACTAATAATATGATTTTATCAGTCAAAGGCTGACGTATTGTCATTTATTTTGCTATGCAGTATTGCAGATTTAAAGGGGTAGATTTTATCTATATTATTTGGAGTTATTATGAGGAAGTAGTCTTCGTGCTACTTTGGTGATTATACAACTAATTTTGAGATAAATATCCTTATTTTAATAAGGTCTATTATATGTTATCGTTATTCCCAAGGTGAGTTGTGTGCAGTGTTTCATTTTGTTTTGATATGAGAATATTGATAATAGAAATGTAAATCTGGCTTCTTACTTTATTTATTGTTCATATTAAATGTTTTACTTTAATGTTGAATTTGGGTTTTATAATACTTTCTATTCATATAAAAAATAAGGAGAACCTATGCGTTTGCGTCCGTTTATTAAGACCATAACTCTTACAGCTATTGGTCTTGTTGTTGCTGGCTGTGCGACTGATGATAATTGGAAACCAGATCAAACTTACCATTTAACCATTCTACATACTAATGATCATCATGGTCGTTTTTGGGAAAACCGAGATGGTGAATATGGTATGGCTGCACGTAAAACCTTAATCGATCGTATTCGTAAAGAAGTGGCAGCTAAAGGTGGAAGTGTTTTATTGCTTTCTGGTGGCGATATTAATACTGGTGTACCTGAGTCAGATTTACAAGATGCTGAACCTGATTTTAAGGGAATGAGTAAGATTGGTTATGATGCAATGGCATTAGGTAATCATGAATTTGATAATTCTTTAGATGTATTAAGAAAACAAGCGACTTGGGCTAATTTCCCTTTATTATCTTCAAATATTTATAGTAAAACTACGGGAAAACGCTTATTTCAACCTTATAAAATTTTTAATAAAAAAGGCTTAAAAATTGCAGTTATTGGTTTAACTACTGAAGATACCGCTAAAATTGGTAACCCAGAATATATCTCCGATCTTGATTTCCGTGATCCAAAAGTAGAAGCGAGAAAAGTGATTGAAGATTTAAAACAAATAGAAAAACCAGATATTATTATTGCAGCAACGCATATGGGACATTATCAAAATGGAAAATATGGCGTTAATGCGCCAGGAGATGTAACACTTGCTCGCTCTTTGCCAAAAGGTAGTTTGGATATGATTGTCGGGGGGCATTCTCAAGAGCCTGTTTGTATGGAAGGGGAAAATAAAGTTAATGCTCATTACAAACCAGGTGAAGCTTGCTTGCCAGATAGACAGAATGGTATTTGGATTGTACAAGCTCACGAGTGGGGGAAATATGTCGGTCGAGCAGATTATACTTTCAAAAATGGCGAATTTAATTTAGTTAAATATGAGCTGATTCCTGTTAATCTTGTGAAGAAAATTGAAGTTGACGGTAAGAAAAAGAAAGTATTCATTAATGAAGAAATTCCTAAAGATCCTGAAATGCTTGCTTTCTTAACACCATATCAAGAAAAAGGACAAAAGCAGCTTAATGTTAAAATTGGTCATACAGATGGAAAATTAGAAGGTGATCGTGATGTTGTACGTTTTAACCAAACTAATCTTGGTTATTTGATTGCTAAAGCACAAATGGAAAAAGCCAATGCTGATTTTGGTATTATGAATTCTGGCGGTGTAAGAGATTCTATTCCAGCTGGTGATATTACTTATAAAGACGTATTAAAAGTACAACCTTTTGCGAATACAATTACTGTTGTAGAAATGAAAGGAAGTGATTTATTAAAATATCTTAATGTTGTAGCGACAAAGCCTGTTGATACTGGTGCTTACGCACAGTTTGCGAATATCTCAATGAGAATTGGTAAAAATAAAGTATCTCGTGTTCGTATTGGTGGCAAACCATTGGTATTAAATAAAACCTATCGTTTTACTGTGCCTAGTTTTAATGCCGCAGGTGGCGATGGTTATCCTAAAGTAACTGATAATGCGGGCTATGTGAATACTGGATTTGTTGATGCTGAAGTGTTAAAAGATTATATCGAAAAACATTCTCCAATGCGTATTAGTGACTATGAGCCTAAAGGCGATATTATTTATAAATAGTTTTAAAATATAAATATCACAACACCTTAAATAAGAGATTATTTAAGGTGTTTTTTTATGCGATCAAAAAATTGATAATTAATGCCCTGAGGAGATTTTAATATAAAAATAATTTGTGGATAAAGATGTGGGTAAGTTCAGTATAAACCTAGTAATAATAATCTGTATCATTAATATTTCTTATTAAATCAAATGGATAAGAGCAATAAAAATTAATATTATTATTTAGGGAAAATATTTATTTATAAATCAGACCGCACTTTATTAGTGCGTTTTCTGAATGTAAAAAATACAACACTAAATAGGTATGTCTAAAATTTATTCTTAGTAATCAAGATTGTGAGTTATTCAGTATTTCTGTGGATAAAATTGTGATTGTTCTTGAGAATACTAGGGGATAAAGAAATCAGCTATTAAACTTAGCAATTTTATTTTAAATAAAGTTGTTATTTATCAATAGAATAAATTCATTTTTTATCGAAAAAAATAATCACAATAAAAATAAAAAACTTGCTGGTTATTTATTAATCTAACGTAATTAGGGCAAAAAATAATTAAATTTTTAACCGCTCTTTTGTCTTGCTATAATAACAATGAAAAATTTAGGTGGTATTAAAATATAATATCTATCCACACAGAAAGGAATAACATTTGAAAACTAATATTCTAGAAACTTTTACATTAGCGCCACAAGATAATTTACGTTTACAAGCATTATGTGGTGCTTTTGATGAAAATATTAAATTAATTGAAAAAACATTCAATTTAACTATTTGTCGACAAAATTTTACTTTCACCATTCAGCCAGAAGATGAAAATAAAAAATCCCACTATCTAGGATTAATTAAAAGTGCGGTTAAATTAATTGAAGATTTATATTTAGAAACTGCCCCTATTCGTGGCAAAGTAAAAGAAATTGATTTAGAAGATGTACATATTGCTATTCAAGAAAGTAGAATGCTTTTGCAAGAGGCTAACGCAGAAAATCAACCAAGAGAAGAAAGTAAAGTTTACAGTACGACAATTAAAACTAAACGTGGTGTGATTAAACCCCGTGGTACAAATCAAATTCAATATTTACATAATATTCTACGCTATGACATCAGCTTTGGTATTGGACCTGCGGGAACAGGAAAAACTTTTCTTGCCGTAGCAGCGGCTGTCGAAGCATTGGAACGTCAAGAAATTCGTCGTATTTTACTCACTCGTCCTGCCGTAGAAGCAGGGGAGAAATTGGGTTTTTTACCCGGTGATTTAGGGCAGAAAATAGAACCTTATTTACGCCCACTTTATGATGCATTATTTGAAATGCTTGGGTTTGAAAGGGTGCAAAAATTAATGGAACGCAATGTGATTGAAATTGCACCATTAGCTTATATGCGAGGACGAACCTTAAATGACAGTTTTATTATCCTAGATGAAAGTCAAAATACTACCATTGAACAAATGAAAATGTTCCTAACTCGTATTGGTTTTAATTCAAAAGCAGTGATTACAGGGGATATTACGCAAATTGATTTACCTCGCTCACAAAAATCAGGATTACGTCACGCAATGGAAGTATTAAGTAATGTTTCTGAGTTAAGTTTTAATTATTTCGAAAGTAAAGATATTGTGCGTCATCCTGTTGTAGCAAAAGTAGTACAAGCCTATGATGCTTGGGAAATTCAAGATGAAATTCGTCGCCAATCGATAGCGGAACAACGTAAAAAAGAATGCGAGATAAGTTAATTTCTAATACTATTTTATTATAACTATTAGTTATAAATAATGCTTAACGCTTATTGGAATTAATAATGGCAGATTGTTATTCTTGCTATTATTTTTTATTAGGAGCGTATATGATTATTTTAAATTTAGTGATTTTTGGCAGCTTGCTATTTTTACTTGCTGTGATTTTTCGTAAAACCGAAAAGCTTGGTCTGACAGTTTTTATTGGTTTATTATTAGGATTAGTAAGTGGTGCTTTATTACAAAATATTTATGATAAATCAATTATTGATGGCACATTAGACTGGGTTAATTTAGTTGGTAATGGCTATGTCCGTTTACTACAAATGATTGTGATGCCATTAGTATTTATTTCTATTCTTTCAGCAATAACACGTCTAAACCAAGCGGGAGCGTTAGGTAAGGTCAGTTTTAGTGTGTTATCGGTATTATTAATTACTACAGCAATAGCTGCTTTAATTGGTATTGCTATGGCATACATATTCGATCTTTCCGCTGCTGGATTAGTGGCAGGAGAAAGGGAGCTTGCAGCACAAGTAAAAGTTGCAGGTAGAGTTGAGCAGGTAGCAAATTTATCTATTCCTGCGATGTTATTATCATTTATTCCTCGTAATCCATTTGCTGAATTAACTGGAGCGAATGCTACTTCCATTATTAGTGTCGTTATATTTTCTGCACTATTAGGTGTCGCAAGCTTAAGTCTTGCAAAAGAAGATAAAGATCTAGGTGAACGTATTGCACAAGGTGTAGATACCTTAAATAAATGGATTATGCGTTTAGTTCGTTTAATTATCCGTCTCACCCCTTATGGCGTATTCGCTTTAATGACTAAAATGAGTGCCGTTTCTCAATGGGCTGATATTGTGAATTTAGGTAGCTTTATTGTGGCGTCTTACCTTGCTATATTATTGATGTTTATTATTCACGGCATTTTATTATTTGTCGCTCGTGTAAACCCAATTGATTATTACAAAAAAGTTTTACCCGCATTAAGTTTTGCTTTTACGTCTCGTTCAAGTGCGGCAACATTACCGCTAAACATTGAAACACAAACGGATAAATTAGGTAATAGCAGTGTGATTGCGAATTTTTCCGCTACTTTTGGTGCAACTATTGGACAGAATGGTTGTGCGGGGATTTATCCTGCTATGTTGGCGGTAATGGTCGCACCAACAGTTGGCATTGATCCTTTTACTATTTCTTACCTAGTTAGCTTAATTTTTGTTGTGGCAATTTCCTCTTTTGGTATTGCTGGTGTGGGTGGTGGAGCAACCTTTGCTGCAATAGTAGTATTATCAGCTTTAGATTTACCACTAGAGTTAGTAGGGTTATTAATTTCTATCGAACCTTTAATTGATATGGGAAGAACAGCTTTAAATGTTAATGGTGCAATGGTAGCTGGGACATTAAGTAATCGTTTATTGAATAAGAAATAGAAGTTATAATCTGTAACTTGTAACTATGCTTTATTAAAGTAATATCCCCATTAAAAATAGTTTAATGGGGATTTTTTTATAACCAGATAAAATGTTAATGAGTCAATTTCCCATCTCTACTTTTTAACGAGATTAGTTATATTTTCATTACTTTTTGTAAAAACTGTCAGCATTTCCTTACACAATTTAATTTATTTTTTATTTTTTATATTCGATAAAAATTAGAGTAAATTTATTATTTGAATATTATTGTAAAAATAATACAGTTGATGTAAATTAATTATTACATATAGTGTATTGTAGTTTAACAAAAGGAAAATTATCGTGAATAAAACAGTTGGAAGTACTTTACTTGTTTCAGGCACAATGATTGGTGCAGGAATGTTGGCAATGCCTTTAACTTCAGCAGGGATTGGATTTACCTTTACTTTAGTATTATTAATTGTCCTTTGGGCATTATTAACTTGTACTGCTTTATTATTTGTTGAAGTCTATCAAACGGCTGAAGCAGATGCGGGGATCGGTACATTAGCTGCTCAATATTTTGGTCGTTTTGGACGAGTTGTAGCGACAGCTGTATTATTAATTTTCTTATATGCTTTATTATCTGCTTATGTTACTGGCGGTGGCTCAATTCTTGCCTCTACTTTACCTACTATTATTGATGATAATATTACCTCTAAAGTCGCTATTGGTTTATTTACCTTATTTTTTGGTTCATTTATTATCATTGGTACGAGAAGTGTTGATGGCATTAACCGTTTATTATTTTTTATTATGCTTGCAACCTTTATCTTTGTTTTATTCTTAATGTTACCAAAAGTAACAATGAATAATTTAATGGCTATGCCGATTGATAACGCATTATTACTTTCTGCAAGCCCTATCTTTTTTACTTCTTTTGGATTTCATGGCTCAATCCCAAGTTTAAATAATTATTTACAAGGCAATGTGAAAGCCTTGCGATTTTCTATACTCACAGGGTCAACGATTACATTAGTTTTTTATATTATATGGCAGCTTTCTACTCATGGAGTGTTAAGCCAAACACTTTTCCTGCAAATTTTGCAAGAAGATCCAACCTTAAATGGTTTAGTTAATGCAAGCTTGCAAATAACGGGTAGTCCAATATTGGCACAGGCGGTGAAAATTTTCTCTGCACTGGCATTAATTACTTCATTCTTGGGCGTTTCATTAGGATTGTTTGAATGTACTGAAGACTTATTTAAGCGTTCTTTTAATCGTTACATTGGGCGTTTTGGTTTAGGTTTTTTAACTTTTTTACCGCCATTACTTTTTGCTTTTTTCTATCCAAAAGGGTTTGTCTTAGCGTTAAGTTATGCAGGGCAAATGTTCGCTTTTTATGCGGTAGTATTACCTGTTGCATTAGTCTGGAAAGCTCGCCAAGTACACCCTAATTTACCTTACCGAGTTATTGGTGGTACACCAATGTTAATTATCGTGTTGGTATTAGGTGTGGCAATTACATTGATTCCGTTTATTACTCGTGCTGGGTATTTACCACAAGTGGCGGGGTAATAAAAAAGTAGATAGTCTTTACTGTAAAATACCTGTATTTGATAATCATTTCAGAAACAGGTATTTAATATTTAGCTTACAAATAATAATTAGTTGAGTTTTTTGTACTGATCACAAGCTTCATTAAAATTATTATTACAAGCAAGTTTAAAATATTTTTTAGCTACATTTATATCTTTTTTGACTATTTTCCCTGAAAGATAAGCATCACCTAAAAATACTTGAGCTTGATATAAACCTGCTTGTGATGCTTTTTTCATTAATGTTATTGCTTGTTTAGTATTTTTCTTAACATCTAATCCTTTATAATATATTAAGCCTAAATTGAATAGGGAAGACGCATCTCCTTGGTTGGCTGACTTTTGATACCATTTACGTGCTTCTTGATAATTTTGATTTTTCATATAAATATCGCCTAAAATTACTTGAGCTGTAAGATAACCTAATGATGCCGATTGTTTTAGTAGTTTAAGCGCAAAGGCTATATTGTTATGCTTCCCTAGCCCTTCTTTATATATTAATGATAAATTAAATAGTGCTTCTGGGATATTTTTTTGTGCTGCATATGCGTACCATTTTGCACTTAAAAGAAATTTTGATTGTATATTTATAGACTGAAAATAGGTCATATAACCATCAATCCATTGAGAAAAAAACATTCTCATTGTAGGGGAAGGAGAGGGATTTTCTTCTGTTGGAAACATCTCAATTAAATAAGAAAGTTCTTTCATCTCTTGTTTTTTTATGATTTTTTTAATGTCATTAATAGTGGCGTTTCGATATAGATTTCCAAGATATAGTGCTGCGTAAGGATAGTTTTGTTTTGGTAATTTTTGAAATAATTTAATTGCTTCAGGATGATTTTTATGATTTTGATAGTATATTAACCCTAAATTAAATTGTGCCATATCTAAATTTTGTTCTGCTGCACGTTGAAACCAATACGTTGCTTTATTGTAATCCTGTTTTGTTCCTTGACCATTTAAATAGATATTACCTAAATTAAATTGTGCATTAACATTTCCTTGATCGGCTGCTTTTTCATACCAGCTAATAGCTTCTTGGAAGTTTTGTTTAACTCCTAAACCTTTTTGATACAGAGTGGCTAAATTATTTTGAGCATAAATATGTTGTTGTTTTGCTGCTTTTTGATACCATTCTATCGCTTTTAAATAATTTTGTTTTGTACCAACACCATTTTCATACATTTTACCTAAATTAAATTGAGCTTCATCGAAGCCTTGCCTTGCTGCTTGTGAATACCAATAAAATGCTTTGGAATAATCTTGCTCTGTTCCTTCTCCTTTAAAACTCATATTAGCAACATTATACTGTGATAATATATCGCCTTGTTGTGCCGCTTTTTTGTACCAACTAAATGCTTGAAAATAGTCTTGTTGTACGCCTTTACCTTGTTCGTACATTTGACCTAAATTGGCTTGTGCATAAATATGCTGTTGCTCTGCTGCTTTTCGAAACCATTTTATAGCTTTTGCATAATCTTGTATAACACCATCACCATGTTGATACATAGTCCCTAGAGTTACTTGGGCATTAGTTTCACCTTGTAATGCTGCTTTTTGATACCATTCAGCAGCTTGAGCATAATCTTGCGTTACTCCATATCCTTTTAGATATAGGTAAGCGAGTCTTGCTTGTGCATAGACATAGCCTTTTTCTGCCGCTTTTTGATACCATTCAGCTGCTTTTACATAATCTTGTATAACTCCATCACCATATTGATACATAGTCCCTAGAGCTACTTGGGCATTAGTTTCACCTTGTAATGCTGCTTTTTGATACCATTCAGCAGCTTGAGCATAATCTTGCGTTACTCCATATCCTTGTAGATATAGGTAAGCGAGTCCTGCTTGTGCATAGACATAGCCTTTTTCTGCCGCTTTTTGATACCATTTAACTGCTTTTACATAATCTTGCGGAGTACCATAACCATTTTCATACATAAAGGCGAGATTAGTTTGCCCATCTAAATAACCTTGTTCAGCGACTTTTTTAAACCAGCTAAACGCTTGAGCATCATTTTTTGTTATACCTAGACCATAAAAATTCATTTTAGCTAAATAAAATTGGGCGTTAGGGTTATCTTTTTCTGCTAGAGGCTTTAGCAAGCTATATGCTGCTTTATAATTTTTTTCTTGAAATGCTTTAATCCCTAGCTCTAGTTTTGATAGGTTGTTTGCAATAGCAAATGGTGAGGGGATTATAGCAATTACTATGGTAAGTATAAAAAGTGTGGTAGAAAAATAATTCTTTTTAGTAATCATCAGCATTTACCATTAGTTGATTTTGATGAGATAGTCAATTGTAAATGAAAAAAAGGAAGAAAGTAAAGATGATAATTTTATAGATAAAAAGCCTCGTTAAAATTATTTAACAAGGCTTTGGGGATTTTTACTGAGTTAATCTTCTCTTCCAAGAATTTGATTAACTTCACTCTTATATAAAACGGCTTTTGCACCAAAAATAGCTTGGATTCCTCCGCCTACTTCAAGAACATCAATCGCACCTAATGCTTTGAGTTTGGCTTTATCTACTAATTTGACGTTTTTTACCGCAACACGTAAACGAGTAATACAAGCATCAACATTTTCAATATTTTCTGCACTACCTAAGGCTTCAATGATAATATGAGCATTATCTGTTAATGAGGTTGTCGTTTGTTCCATTACATCTTCTTGTTCATCGCCACGTCCTGGTGTCATTACATTAAATTTGCGGATTAAGAATAAGAAAGAGAAATAATATAATAATGCCCAAGGTAAGCCGACAATCACAACAGTAATCCAGTTAGTATTTTCATTACCTTGTAAAATTCCGAAGAGTAAGAAATCAATAAATCCACCAGAGAAAGTATTACCAATTGATATATTTAATAAGTCAGCAATATAAAAAGATACACCATCTAGGAATGCGTGGAATACATAGAGCCAAGGTGCAACGAATAAGAACATAAATTCGATTGGCTCAGTAATACCAGTTATGAAAGAAGTTAATGCCGCACCTAAGAATAATCCCCCAATTTGTTTACGGCGAGTTTTGGGAACGGCGTGATACATTGCGACACAAGCGGCAGGCAAGCCAAACATCATCGTATCAAAACGACCTGCAAAAAATCTTGTACCTTCAGTAAATAATCCTTGATGATTTGGATCAGCTAATTGTGCAAAAAAGATTTTTTGTGCACCAATAATGGTTTCGCCATTAACCAGTTCAGTACCGCCTAACTCGGTGTACCAAAATAATGGGTAGATCATATGGTGTAAGCCAACCGCTCCACTAAGACGCATTAAAAACCCATAGAAGAATGTGCCGATTTCTCCCATTGCTGCAATATTTTTACCCGCACTTACGAGCCAGCCTTGAAATGTTGGCCAAATTAGAAAGAACATTGCACCAATGAATATAGCACTAAACGCTGTAACAATAGGGACAAATCGAGAACCGCCAAAGAATCCTAGAATTTGTGGTAACTGGATATTATGGTATTTATTATGTAATTTTACGGTAATTAACCCCATTACTAATGCACCAATCACTCCAGTATCAATTCCTTTTGTTTCAGGTGAAAAGAGGGGAATAAGTGCCGAAATTGTTCCTGTCATAATTAAATAACCAACTACTGCAGCGAGAGCGGCAACACCTTTATCTCTTTTCGCTAAACCTATCCCTAAACCGATACAAAGTAATAAAGCCAAATTACCAAAAACCACACTACCTGCAGCAGACATAATTTGGAAAATACTTTGTAAAAATTCATTGTTTAAAATAGGGTAGGCTTGAACGGTTGCTTTATTTGATAATGCACCACCAATACCGAGCAATAGACCTGCTGCTGGTAAAATAGCGATTGGTAGCATAAATGCTTTACCAACCTGTTGAAGTTGTTTAAACATAAATTCCTCCGTAATTTCTGTAATGAATGTTGTATGGTAATAATACTTAAAAGATAATATTAGGGTATGTGTATAATATTAATTAATTCATAAGATTATTTCCATTTATTTATATCTTAATATTGTGAAAATAAAGGTATTTTTTAACTAAGATTGTCGGATATTAGCGATATTGGAAGGGAAATTATTTTAGATATTAGCTTTTTTTATTTAATACGTTTTTATAAATGCTGAGCTGTCGAGAACTAGGCAATTGTCTAAACAATCGCCTTATAAATTGTAATAGGAATATAAAATTATTTGCTTAAACGACGAAAATTTTGACAGCCTAGTAGTTCACCACTATCACAAGCTTGACCAAAATATTCTTTTGCCATATCAAGATCTTGCGTTACTCCTTGTCCTTTTTCGTACATAATGCCTAAATTATGTTGTGCTTGACTGTCTCCTTGTTTCGCGGCTTTTTCATACCATTCAACCGCTAAACTATAATTTTGTTTTACACCACGACCAAGTGCGTACATATTCCCTAAGTTTAATTGTGCTTTGGTAAATCCTTTAGTGACAGATTTTCTATACCAAGCTACTGCTTGTTTATCATCTTGCTCAACGCCTCGACCGCTCACATATAAATTGCCTAAGTTATATTGAGCCTCTGGATCACCTTTTTCTGCGAGGGATTTTAAGGTATTAAATTCTATTTGCTCATCAGTCAGTTTTTTAGCTACGGCTAGATTAAATGGCATGGTAAATAACATTAAAAATGTTATTAGAAATAATGGCTTTTTTAAAATCATCGTAAATCCTTATAAATGGCAAGTGAAAAACATCTTGATTGTAAATTAAATAATAAAGTTTGGCAAAGATTGATAATTCTTTTATGAAAAATTATATGTTGCTTTATATTAAATTATTTAATAATAAAATTTGTAAATAAAGTGAAACAAATGCGGTAAGAAATAATTATTTGGAGAATTGGTTATTGCTATATTATGATTTGCATATTTTTAGTGTTCTATCATAAAATTTATGAAAAGATTGAAATTTATAGGTACAATGACTTTTCAGATTGGTTTAAATAATGTAGTCGAGTAAATAGATGAATAACGTGATTATAGATTTACAAATTGCTAGTGAAGATACTACCAATTTACCCACTGAGCAACAAATTCAAAAATGGGCGATAGCGGCAATTCGTGCTGAAAATACTGAACCTGAGATGACAGTAAGAATTGTTGATGAAGAAGAAAGTCATCAATTAAATTTTCAATATCGTGGCAAAGATAAATCAACGAATGTATTATCTTTCCCTTTTGAATGTCCTGATGAAGTGGAATTGCCTTTATTAGGGGATTTGGTCATTTGTCGTCAAGTGGTAGAGAAAGAGGCTGAAGAACAAGGAAAACCATTAATGGCACATTGGGCACATATGGTTGTACACGGTAGTTTGCATTTACTCGGCTATGATCATATTGAAGATAATGAAGCGGAAGAAATGGAATCCTTAGAAACAGAAATTATGCAATCTCTTGGATTTGATGATCCTTATTTAATAGAAAAAGATTGATGCAAACTCGACAACTCTCATTATTAGTTGGCAATGATAATTGGCTAAAAACTCAATTAGACCGCTTTTTTGATAAACAACCTCAGCAAATTATAATTCAAAGTGCGGTCGTTTTTTATCAAGAAAATACGCCGTTATTATACCAAAATGAGTTTGTTTCGTTTATCCCTTTTAATAAAGCAAAGAATAAATTAGGACAAGAGTTAGATTGTATTATCTACGATGCCCGTTATAGCTTAAATTTAGATGCATTAGCGATTGCTAGTGGTACGCTAAAATCGGGTGGCTTATTGGTCATTATCGTCAATTCTTGGCAAGATTTTTCTGATCAAAAAGATTTAGATAGTTTACGTTGGTCGGGGAAAACTCAAGCAATCGCAACGCCTTATTTTAGGCAATTTTTTCAACAAAAAATTCAGCAATTCCATTTTCCTGTGTATTTTCAATCAGCTGATTTAGCTATTCCTTTATCCTTACAAACTGAGAAAAAATTGCCTAAAAATAAGAAATTGGCAACAGCTAGTCAGCAAAAAATTATTAATGAGATTTTGAAATTTGATGCAGATATTTATGTGGTAACGGCAAAAAGAGGACGAGGAAAATCTGCATTGGCGGGTTTATTAGCGGAGCAAATTGACGAAGTTATAGTAACTGCACCAAATAAAAGTGCGGTCAAAATTTTACAAGAATTTTCATCTAGACCTTTAGATTTCATTGCACCTGATTTATTGCTCGAACAAGTTACAGAAAATCCAGAAATTTTTAAACATAAATTTTTGGTTATTGATGAAGCGGCAATGTTGCCATTAGCTTTATTACAAAAATTAATTCAATATTTCAAAGGTGTTTTGTGTACGACAACCATTCAAAGCTATGAAGGAACAGGACGAGGATTTTTATTAAAATTTATTCCTAAAATTAACCGCACTTTACAGCATTTTGAATTAGTTGAACCATTACGTTGGCAAGAAAATGATCTGTTGGAACAATTTATTGATACATTGTTATTATTAGAAGCGGAAAATCAGATTAGTGATAATATTTTTTTACAAAGTGCGGTTGAATCCAAAGTAGAAATTAAAAATATTAAGCAACAAATACTAGTTGAAAGTAAACAAATAGAACAGCTATATGGTTTATTAACATTAGCACATTATCGTACTTCCCCTTTAGATTTACGTCGTTTATTTGACGCACCAAAACAACATTTTCAACTGGCTTATATTGAAAATCAATTAATTGGTTGTATTTGGTCGTTAGAAGAAGGAAATATGCAAGATGTGGATCTAATTCTTGATATTCAGCGTGGTATTCGTCGTCCAAAAGGTAATTTAGTTGCACAAGTATTAACACAACAAACAAATTTATTAGAGGCTTGTCAATTAACTTCAAGACGTATTTCAAGAATTGCGGTACAACCTTGTTATCAAAATCAAGGGATAGGAAAATCACTTATTGCTCAGTTGGTAAAAGATCTTGAACAACAAATAGATTTTTTATCAGTAAGTTTTGGTTATACCAAGGAATTAGCATATTTTTGGCGGATTTGTGGTTTTGATATTGTCCATATTGGTGATAAAAAAGAGGCGAGTAGTGGAAGTTATTCTGTAGTAGCTATTCGAGGTTTAACTGAGCGAGGAACAGTTTTTTGTAATCAAGCAGTCAATGAATTTAAACGAAATGTTGCACTGATCGAACATCCATTAAGAGAGCAATTTCAGGAAAATTGTAAAGATTTAATATTTTGTGAGACAGATAAAATTATTTTAGAAAACTTTGCAAATTACCACCGCACTTTTTCAAGCTCTTGGGCTTCTATTCAGCGACTGCTGTTATTATCTGATGAGGCTGATTATCCTTTTTTAAAAAGGTATAAATACTATAAAGAATATTTGGCAGAAGATTTAGGGTATAAATATTGGTTAAAACGATGTCGAGAAGAAGTAAAAAAAATGCTACGGGAATACCAATAGAACGTTACAAGATATTGATAATTCCTCAGTTATTTGAATAACATTAAGTGTATAACACAGGTTATTGATAAAATTACCATTGAATAACGAGAGTTATACACTATAAGGATTATTTATTTATAATTTTCAGTAGGGTATCCCCGAAAATCTTAAGACTGTCTTTTGTTATTATATCTTGTTTAAATAGTGGCATTTTAGCATAGCGATAATTACGAAATATTTCATCGCTTTGTAACACATATTCCGATTCTTGTGCAATTCTTGAACTTAAAAAATCATCTGCTGAATCAGTAGGTAGGACTTTATTTAGAACTATGGCATAAGGCTTTAATCCCTTTTGGCTTAAACTCTGTATAGCTCGTTGAGTTTCAGCAATAGCTAGTTTTGAGGCGTTTAATACTAAAATTATGCCGCATTGATTTGGATCTTTAACTAAATTTGAAAAGGCACTATAACGGTTGTATCGTTCATCAAGTGTTTCAATCAGTTGTCCTCTTATAAAACCATCAGGATCACTAAATCTATTTTTACTTCCACCTTCTAAATGCCCTAATACTTTTTCACTCATACCACCGCGTTCTTGCATACTAAGTAAGGTTTTACTCCAATCTCTAAGCTCTTTTGGCATAAAGAATAGTCTGAGCGTATGCCCAGTGGGTGCGGTATCAATTATAATGTAATCATAATCATTAGCTTCATTGGTTAAGATTGTGGTGAGTCTTTCAAAAAGGGCTGCTTCAAGCGTAGATGAACTATCAGCAACTTTGGCAAAATAATCATCTATACGTCCATAACTAGATGCACTAACAAATCCCCTCATATTTTTGGCAACTTGTTGAACATAATTTTTTGCTTCAAGAGAGGAGTCAATTTCAATTATACTCAAATTCTCGTTTACTTTTGTGATACTATTTTTAAAATTTACATCAAAAATATCACCTAAGTTATGAGCGGGATCGGTAGAGACAAGTAATACTTTATTTGGGTTTTCTCCACTTGACAACGACATTGCGATAGAGCTTGAGGTTGTACTTTTACCAACCCCCCCCTTTCCCCCGACAAATAGTATTTTAGGAAGTTTTATGTTATTCATATCAACCCTTTACTTTAGCAACAACAACTGCATGGAAAATTTTCAAAAAACGCGTGTTTTAGCCCGACCTTTTGGTGCCAACGATGGAATCTCGGCATTAGAGCGGGAAGCATTTCAAGTGTATAAAGTGAATATGGATTTTCAATACCATAAATTTCACTGAAAGCGATAATCATAAAAAAATCATCAATTTCAGCATTTTCTTTCATTATGGCACTTTTATGCATTCCGACATAAAAACGCTCCAATTCTTCCGAAAATCGAAGGATTTTTTTTATCATTTATTTATTCCTTAGAAAAATCCTGCCTTGCTCTAAATAACAAGACAGGATTAGGGAGTTAAGCAGAGGCTTTTTTCTCTGATAAAATTTGACTAATAACTTTAAGTGCAGATAACACAACAAGCAATGTTACCACTATAACAATTGCATTTAGCGTTGTAAGTAGATAATTTTCAGCACTGTAGTAGTCGCCTAATTTTATAATTGCACCCCAGAAACTCATAATAAGTATGAAACTCATTGGCACAAGTACCACAAGGCTACCACTAAATTTTTTAGATTTTAGCAAGATAACTGCTGTAACCATAAGAGTAAGGCTTGCTAGTAATTGGTTTGTTGCACCAAACAATGGCCAAATTGCCACTTTACCATCACTTACACCATTCATTGAGATAGCAAAAGAAGTTGCTACTGCAACGATAGTCGCTACACCCTTACCTCTTAAGAAACTGATATTATAGATATCGCCCCATTCTTGAATGATATATCTTTGAAGACGGATGCCTGCATCCATTGTGGTTGCAGCAAAAAGAATAACCATAAGAGAAAGTAAAGTTGCACTAGCTTCTCTTGGAATACCAAGACCTTCATAAATGATAGCACCACCACCAGATACGAAGCTAGCCACTCCACCTTTGTATAAATTAGCCCAAGTATCTATACTTAAGTCCGCATTGACAAGGCTTAAACCTGCTACACAAGCAATAATAGTTGCTAGCGCTAAAGAACCTTCACCCATTGCACCTAAATAGCCAACAAAACGAACATCTTTCATTTTATCAACTTGTTTTGAGGTTGTGCCTGAACTTACTATCCCGTGGAAGCCACTTATTGCTCCACAAGCAACTGTAATGAAAAGAACAGGAACTAACATATGCCACCCACCTGGATTATCCGTAATTGCAGGTATAATACTTGGTGCAGAGACATCTGGGTGTACGATAATAATACTTGCATATAGTAATATTAAGCCAACAAAAAGCTGAATGCCATTTACATAATCTCTAGGTTGTAATAATGCCCATACTGGAAGGATCGAAGCGATACCAGCATAAATATAAAGTAAAACAACCCATTGAGCGTTTTGGTTAAGCCCAAATAGAGAATCAGGTAAACTTACTGGTACAGCGACACCAAGAGGAACAAGTGCATAAAGTGCGATAACTGCAACAATAGTAACTGGAACAAGTTTCATTTTAAACTTGTACATAGCTTGCCCCATTAGTAGTGCTATCACAACAGCACCCCAAGCAGGAATAATTGTACTTGTATGTTCGACACTTTCTTTAGCGATAATTACACCAAAGGCACCATTTACCATTAATAGTACTAGGAATATAACCACCATGAAAAGTTGACCAACTTTGTTTCCTACAAAGCGTGTACATATCGTTCCTATACTTTTACCTTCGTTTTTCACACTTGCCCAAAGTGCTGAAGTATCATGGATACCAGCAAAAAAGATAGTGCCAAGAACAACCCATAAAAATGCAGGAAGCCAGCCCCACTGAACAGCAATGGCTGGACCAACTATTGGTGCCGCACCGGCAACAGCAGTAAAATGGTGTCCCCAGAGAACAAATTTATTTGCAGGGACGAAATCTACATTATCCCTATATTGATGTGCAGGTGTAACAAATTTATCATCAAGCTCTAAGACCTTTGAAGCATAGAAGCGTGAATAAATGAACCAACCAAAGCCAAAGGCGGCAAAACCGACTAACATAAGCCATACAGCATTCATAAAAACCTCTTTTTATTAAACAGTTAAAATGCGATCTAATTCTAATTTAATATGGAAAAATATCAATATAATTTTTATGTTTATAGAAAGAAATTTACTTTTAATCCATAGTGTTATATATATTTTCTATGATTTAATAAAGAGCTTTAGATATATTTCTTTTCTGTGGTGTCTATCATTTTACAGAGTAAAAGTGCGGTTAATTTTTTAGTGATTTTTAGTTTTAAAATAACGATAATTTTTTATTTGGATATGTTATGTCTTTTTTCCTACCTAAAAGTTTCTTTTCTATTAAAACTTACAAAACTTTACAATCATAACTTTTAAAATACTTGCAACTTTATTTAACAAATAATACACTTTCGGGTGGTGAAAAGTGGTTTTTTGTGGTAAATTTTTCCAAATTAAGTGTGGTTTTTCATTTTAAACTATTTTTGCATAAATAATTAAGGCAATGAGATGTTTCGTGGTGCATCAGCGATCAATCTAGATTCAAAGGGACGAATGGCAATTCCTACTCGTTATCGTCCAGAGATCTTTGAAAATGATCAAGGTCAAATGGTATGTACTGCAGATGTTCGTAAACCTTGTTTACTACTTTATCCTTTAACTGAATGGGAAATGGTAGAACAAAAATTATTAGCTTTATCTGATTTTGATGATTTACAGAGTAGCGTGAAGAGAGTGATGTTAGGATATGCTACTGAATGTGAGTTAGATAAAAGTGGGCGAGTATTATTAAGTTCTTTACTTCGTCAGTATGCAAAGTTAGATAAAACCATTATGTTGGTTGGACAATTAAATAAATTTGAAATTTGGAGCGAGTCTGAATGGCAAGCTCAGATAGAAAAAGATATTACGTTAGGCTATAGCGGTAAGCTTTCTACTTCTGAAGCACTGCATTCTCTATCCATATAAGTAATACAATAAGATGACTGTACTAACAGTCGTACTAGCAAAATAAAGCGGTGTAATCCACCGCTTTACTCAAAATATAATTAATTATCACTAGGTTAATAATGACTATACAGAATGTTTTTTCATCATCGGAACACTTTACTGTTTTATTAAATGAAGCAGTAGAAGGTCTATGTTTGAAGGACAATGGTATTTATATTGATGGTACATTTGGTCGTGGTGGACATTCTCGTTATATTTTATCTAAACTTTCAAAACAAGGACGATTAATTGCTATTGATCGTGATCCTCGAGCGATAGCTGAAGCTAAAAAGATAGAAGATCCGCGTTTTCATATAGAACATAATAGTTTTTCTGAAATACCTCAAATTTGTGAAAAACTTGGATTAGTTGGAAAAATAGATGGAATTTTACTCGATCTTGGGGTTTCATCACCGCAATTAGATGAGGCCGAGCGTGGCTTTAGTTTTATGAGAGATGGTCCATTAGATATGAGAATGGATACAACACAGGGATTATCAGCTAGCGAATGGCTACAACAAGTTTCAGAGCAAGATTTATCTTGGGTGTTAAAAACTTTTGGTGAGGAACGTTTTGCAAAACGTATTGCTCAATCTATCGTTAATTATAATAAAAATGCGTTACAGAATGGCAAAGACCCATTAAATAGTACTTTACAATTAGCTAATTTAATTGCTAATTCTGTTCCTTTTAAAGATAAGCATAAACACCCAGCAACTCGTAGTTTTCAAGCAATTAGAATTTTTATTAATTCAGAATTAGATGAGTTGGAACAGGTTTTAGTCGCGGCTGTGGCGGTGCTTGCTCCTAAAGGGCGCTTGTCTGTTATTAGTTTTCATTCTTTGGAAGATCGTATGGTTAAGCATTTTATGCGTAAACAAAGTAAGGGCGATGTAGTACCAAAAGGATTACCTTTACGAGAAGATCAGATTCAACGTAATCAAACACTGAAAATTATTGGTAAAGCAATTATGCCGACAGAGCAAGAAATTCAAGTTAATAGTCGTTCTAGAAGTGCAGTATTAAGAGTAGCGGAAAAAATATAATGTTAGATTCATCAGAGCGTTATCCGTTGTTAAAAATAGTTATTGATGATTTATTTCGTGATAATAAGTTGTTGATCGTGCTTGTTTTAGCTGTTTTTTGTTCTGCTATTGGCACAATATGGATGACCTACCAAACAAGATTGTTGGTTATAGAAAAAGAAAATTTATTGTTACAGCGACAAGCGATTCAGAATGAATTTAGGAATTTGCAGTTAGAAGAAGTGACGTTAACAGATAATACAAGAATAGAAGCGATTGCAAAATTTAAATTAAATATGGAAAAAATTCAGCCAGAAAAAGAAGTGATACTTATTGAATAGGTGCGAATATGGTTAAGGACACGAGAAAATCAGTGAAGAATACCAATATAAAACGAAATATTAGTCAAGCTAAACGCAATAAACCTAAAATAACTTTTGATAAAAGTTTTTTAAGGGGACGATTTAGTTTTATTATTATTTTTGTTGTGTCGTGTTTAATGTCCTTAATTGTTCGAGCTACTTATGTTCAAGTAATTAATTCAGCAGAGTTAATTACTGAGGCGGATAAAAGAACATTGGCGAAGAAAAAAGTGGTACCACCTAGAGGGACTATTCGAGATCGTAATGGTGAATTATTGGCTGCGAGTGTCCCAATGTATTCCATAACCGCCGATCCAAAACTTATTTTTGAGCATCATTCGTTACAGGATAAAGAACGTTGGCAGATGTTATCTAAATCCTTAGATATACCTTACCATAATGTCATTAGGAAAATAGAAAGTAATGCTAAGTCTCGCTTTGTTTATTTATCTAGAAAGGTATCATCGACAGTTGCTGATTACATAAAAGATCTAAAAATTACGGGTGTAGTTGTTAAAAAAGAAGATAAACGGGTTTATCCCAAAGGTGAGGAAATTGCTCATTTGATTGGTTATACAGATGTTGATAGTGGTCGTGGTATAGAAGGTGTAGAGAAGAGTTTTAATTCATTATTAATCGGTAAAGCTGGCTCTAGAACTTATCGAAGAGATCGTTTTGGTCACGTAGTTGAAGACATAGAAAATATAAAAATGCATTCACCTAATGATGTTATTTTAAGTGTTGATCAAAAACTTCAGACAGTGGTATATCGTGAGATTAAAAAGGCAGTATTAGAAAATAATGCAGAATCAGGTACGGCAGTTTTGGTTGATGTACGTACTGGAGAAGTATTAGCAATGGCAAATGCCCCTTCTTATAATCCAAATAATAGGGTGGGATTAAAACCTGAGTTTACTCGAAATAGAGCGATAACCGATACATTTGAACCAGGTTCAACGGTTAAACCTTTTGTTGTATTAACTGCATTAGAGCGTAATGCAGTACGCCGAAATGAAGTTATTGATACTAGCTCATTAGTTTTGAATGGTTCAAGTATCAGAGATGTTGCACCAAGAGATAAACAAACCCTTGATGAAATACTCGAAAATTCTAGTAACCGAGGCGTAAGCCGTATTGCACTTAGAATGCCTCCGAATGTACTAATGGATACTTATGGTAGTATCGGCTTAGGAAAAGCAACTAATTTAGGTTTAATTGGTGAGCAATCAGGAATTCTTAATGCCAATCGTAAACGTTGGTCTGATATTGAACGTGCTAATGTTGCTTTTGGTTATGGTATTAATGCAACGCCATTACAAATTGCCCGTGCTTACGCTACTTTAGGAAGCTTTGGTATTTATCGACCATTATCTATTACCAAAGTTGATCCGCCAGTAATAGGAAATAGAGTTTTTTCTGAAAAAATTACTAAAGATATTGTTAATATTTTAGAAAAAGTGGCGATAAAAAATAAACACGCAATGGTTGATGGCTATCGTGTTGGAGTAAAAACAGGTACAGCTAAGAAATTAGAGAAGGGTAAATATGTTGATAAGTATATTGCTTTTACCGCAGGTTTAGCACCTATTTCAGATCCGCGTTATGCGTTGGTTGTGCTTATTAATGAACCGAAAGCTGGAAAATATTATGGTGGAGCCGTATCCGCACCTGTTTTTTCAAGTATTATGGAATATGCTTTACGTAGTAATAATGTAATGCCTGATCGAGATGATCAACAAAAAACGGTCAGACGAACAGTATATCTAAATGATAAAAAATTACCGACAAAAAGTATTAACTAGATTTAATGGGAAATATATTAAGTGTGAAATATTATGCCTAAATTAACAGAATTATTAGATGTTCAACTGGATGACATTGTTGAGCTGAATGATATGACTTTAGACAGCCGCTCTGTGAAGACTGGCTGTCTTTTCGTCGCTATTAAGGGACATCAACTTGATGCTAGAAAATTTATTCCACAAGCTATAAATAATGGTGCTAGTGCGGTACTTTTTGAGGCTGATTCTTTGGAAGAACACTTACAAATATCTTATACAAATAATGTTCCTTTAATTGCGTATTATTCTCTTCAATATAATCTTTCTAAAATTGCAGATTGCTTTTATCAATCTCCTTCCAAAAAATTAACACTTGTTGGTGTAACTGGTACAAATGGTAAAACAACCATTGCTCAGTTATTAGCTCAATGGACAACGATACTTGGTCATAAAAGTGCAGTGATGGGGACTATTGGTAATGGTTTATATGGAAAAGTCGAGGAGGCTGTAAATACCACAGGATCTGCCGTTGATATTCAATCCTCATTGAGTCGTTTTGTGAAAGAAAATGCGGATTTTGCTGCGATTGAAGTTTCTTCTCATGGTTTAGTTCAGCATAGAGTAGAGGCGCTACATTTTTCTGCTGGTATTTTTACTAATTTGAGCAGAGATCATTTAGATTATCATCATACAATGGAACATTATGCTTCGGCTAAAAAACGTTTATTTGCAGAACTTGATTGTAAATATAAGATTATTAATGCTGATGATAAAGTCGGAGAACAATGGTTAAATGAATTTCCAGAGGCTATTGCAGTAAGCTGTAATGCTAATTATCAACCTACTCATCAATTATGGTTAAAAGCAACCGCACTGCAATTTAGCGGTCAGGGTGTTTCAATTAGGTTTGAGTCAAGCTGGGGAAATGGTCAATTACAGAGTGCACTTATCGGTGAATTTAATGTAAATAATTTATTATTGGTAATGGCAACCTTACTTTCTTTAGGTTATGGCTTAGATGAATTAGTTGCAACAGTTGCACGATTACAAGGTGTTTGTGGTCGTATGGAAATGCTAACTTCTCAACAAGGTATAACTGCCATCGTTGATTATGCTCATACGCCAGACGCATTGGAAAAAGCATTACAAGCAGCAAGAATACATTGCAAAGGGAAATTATGGTGTATTTTTGGTTGTGGTGGTGATCGTGATACAGGTAAACGTCCATTAATGGCCACAATAGCAGAGCAATTAGCGGATAAAGTGATTATTACTGATGATAATCCAAGAACGGAAGCTCCCGAAATGATTATTGAAGATATTTTAAAGGGATTTAAAAATTCACAAGATATTCAAGTTATTCATCATCGTGAGCAGGCAATTGTTTATGCATTAGAAAGTGCGGTAGAAAATGATGTTATTTTAGTGGCTGGTAAAGGTCACGAAAATTATCAAATTATTGGTACAACTAAACATCATTTTTCGGATCAGGAAGTCATAAGAAAAGTATTTGGCAAATAAAATGATTAAATTAAGCCTTAGAAAAATAGCAGAAATTTTAGATGGTCAATTAATAGGTAATGATCTTTTTGTTGAAAATATTAGTACTGATACCCGAATATCAGTAGAAGATGGTTTGTTTTTTGCATTAAAAGGTGAAAATTTTGATGCTCATAACTATCTTGCACAAGCGATTCAACAAGGTTGTACGGCTATTATTGTTGATCACCAATGTGATGTTAATGTGCCACAAATTGTGGTTAAAGATACACGAGTAGCTTTAGGTAAATTAGCTCAATGGTTAAGGTTAACGATTAATCCTAAAACCGTTGCTATGACAGGTTCGTCAGGAAAAACTACGGTTAAGGAAATGACTGCCGCTATTTTACAAGAGATGGTACAAGATCCTAGCGATGTATTATTTACCTCAGGGAATTTTAATAATGATATTGGCGTACCTTTAACTTTACTACGTTTAACTGAACAACATCGTTTTGCAGTAATTGAACTAGGGGCGAATCATATTGGTGAAATTGCTTATACAACAGATTTAACCCATCCAGATGTTGCTTTAGTCAATAATGTAGCAGCTGCACATTTAGAAGGCTTTGGTAGTATCGCAGGGGTAGCTCAAGCAAAAGGGGAAATCTATTTAGGCTTATCTGAAAATGGTGTCGCAATAATTAATTTAGATTGCCATTATTTAGAACAATGGAAAACAAGCATCGCTAGCCATAAAGTGCGGTCATTTTCACTAGTGAATTCTCAAGCTGATTACTATGCAGAAAATATATTATTGACCGTATCAGGCGCAACGTTCATTTTGAATACACCAAGTGGAAATGTTGAAATTGATTTACCTTATTTAGGTAAACATAATATCAGTAATGCATTGGCAGCAACTGCTTTGGCGATGAATGTTGGCGCTACTTTACAACAAGTAAAACAAGGTTTAGAAAAAAAATCACAGGTAAAAGGCCGTTTATACCCTATTCAACCTTGTGAGAATTTATTGTTATTAGACGATACTTATAATGCTAATGTTGATTCTTTACAGTCTGCAATTAGTGTATTAGCAGGATATAAAGATAGTTGTCGTATTCTTGTTGTAGGTGATATGGCTGAATTGGGTGAAAAAACAAAAGATTGTCATCAACAAGTAGCAAGCTACACTCAGCAATCCGATATTGACATCATTATAAGTTTTGGCTTAGAGAGTCGGGTTATTTCGGCTGTAAAAAATGGTCAGCATTTTGAGGATAAAGTAGATTTATTATTAGAATTGATTAACTTAGTTAAAAGTAAATTAGAAAATAATCAAAAAGTGGTGGTATTGGCAAAAGGTTCACGTCGAATGAAAATGGAAGATGTGATCTATTCATTAGAAGGGGCTTTCAATGTTAGTTTGGTTCGCTGAATATTTACAGCAATTTTATAGTGGCTTTAATGTTATTTCATATATTACTGTGCGTTCGGCATTAGCATTATTAACAGCATTGTTTATATCATTATTAATTGGTCCCTATGTGATTAGGCGATTACAATTATTAAAATTTGGACAAGAAATTCGTAATGATGGTCCAGAAAGTCATTTAAGTAAAAAAGGCACACCGACAATGGGCGGAGTGATGATTTTATTCTCCGTAGGCGTAAGTACAATTTTATGGGCTAATTTGGCTAATCCTTATATTTGGTTTAGTTTATTTGTACTGTTTGGCTATGGAGCAGTTGGTTTTGTTGATGATTATCGCAAAATTACACGTAAAAATACCGATGGTTTGATTGCTCGTTGGAAATATTTTTGGTTATCTGCAATTGCTTTGATTGCCATTATTGGAATGTATTTACTGGGTAAAGATACTAATGCTACCCGTTTGGTTGTTCCATTTTTTAAAGAAATTATGCCTCAGTTAGGTATTTTTTATATTGTTCTTGCTTATTTTGTTATTGTAGGTACCAGCAATGCGGTTAATCTAACTGATGGATTAGATGGTTTAGCTATTATGCCTACAGTTTTTGTGGCGGCTGCTTTTGCATTAATTGCTTGGGCAACAGGAAATATAGAATGGTCTAAATATTTATATATTCCTTATATTAAATATACCTCTGAACTTGTTGTATTTTGTACTGCAATTGTTGGTGCTGGATTGGGATTTTTATGGTTTAACACTTATCCCGCTCAAGTGTTTATGGGGGATGTTGGCTCATTAGCATTAGGTGGAGCATTAGGTGTTGTTGCTGTATTGGTTCGTCAAGAATTTTTACTGGTTATTATGGGGGGCGTTTTTGTTATGGAAACCCTTTCTGTGATTTTACAAGTAGGATCATATAAATTACGAAAACAACGTATTTTTAGAATGGCACCAATTCATCATCACTTTGAATTAAAAGGGTGGCCAGAACCAAGAGTAATCATTCGTTTTTGGATTATTTCTTTAGTGTTAGTCTTATTTGGGCTAGTTACGCTTAAATTACGTTAGTGTTGAGATAAATAAAATGAATAATCTATATCAAAATAAAAAAATTACTATTATTGGTTTAGGAAAAACAGGATTGTCTTGTGTCCGCTATTTACAAAATCAGCAAGCAGATATAAGAGTGATTGATACAAGAAAAAATCCAACGGGGATTGAATTATTAGATAAATCTATTCCGCTTTATACTGGTGGTTTAAATCAACAATGGCTACTAGATAGTGACATAATTGTTATTAGTCCAGGATTAGCGGTAAAAACACCAGAAATTCAGACCGCACTTCAAGCTGGTGTTGAGGTAATTGGAGATATTGAATTATTTTGTCGTGCGGTAACTAAACCAATTATTGCGATTACTGGATCAAATGGTAAAAGTACGGTTACTACATTAGTTACAGAAATGGCGAAGGCTTGTGGTATTAAGGTTGGAATGGGGGGAAATATTGGTATTCCAGCATTATCTTTACTTGAACAAGATTATGATTTATATGTTTTAGAATTATCAAGTTTTCAACTTGAAACAACTTATAGCTTAAAAGCCGCAGCCGCAACGGTATTGAACGTAACGGAAGATCATATGAATCGCTATGTAGATTTAGAAGATTACCGTCAGGCAAAACTAAAAATTTATAAGAATGCCCAAGTGGCAGTGATTAATGGAGAGGATCCATTAACAGAAGAAACAAGCCCAAGTGTAGTTAAAAAAGTTAGCTTTGCGGAAAATAATGCTGATTATTGGTTAAAAACAGAAAATGGCAAACAGTATTTAATGGTAAAAGATGAGGTAATTTTACCTTGTAATGAGATGAAGTTAGTTGGTCGTCATAATAATATGAACGCTTTATCCGCAGTAGCATTGGCACAAGCTGTTGATATGAATTTATCTGGAATTAAGACCGCACTTCGCGAATATGTAGGCTTAGATCATCGTTTTCAATTAGTTCATCAAGAAAATGGAATTCGTTGGATAAATGATTCTAAAGCAACGAATGTTGGTAGCACTATTGCTGCATTAACAGGGTTGTATGTTGAAGGTAATTTACACTTATTGTTAGGTGGAGATGGAAAAGGTGCAGATTTTTCTGAATTATCAAATTTAATTAATCAACCAAATATTTATTGTTATTGTTTTGGGCAAGATGGTCCTGCACTTGCAAAATTATCCAAACAAAGCCAATTATTCGACACTATGGAACAAGCGATACAAAATATAAAACAGCATTTACATCAAAATGATATGGTGCTACTTTCACCAGCTTGTGCCAGTTTAGATCAGTTTACTTCTTTTGAAAAACGTGGTGAAGAATTTACAAGATTAGCTAAATTAAATTAATAAAATATATAAAGAGTAAGGAATGACTTTTTTAGATAAGATCAAAGATAATTACCAAGATTGGCTTAGAATAACCCCAAAAAATTCACTTTATGATAGGGGATTATTTTGGTTATTTATTATTTTGTTATTGGTAGGTGTGGTAGCTGTGTCTTCTGCATCTGTTGCTGAAGTGGATAAAAATCCATTTTTTTATACAAAAAGGGATTTAAGCTACTTTCTTTTATCAGTGATCACTTTTTTTGTTTTTCTAAAAGTTCATACTGAAACGTGGAAGAAATACCATGTTTATATGTTTTGGATAGCATTATTTTTACTTATTATCGTATTAATTCCTGGTATAGGATCTAAAGTTAATGGTTCAAGACGTTGGATTAATCTTATTTATTTTAATTTTCAACCTGCAGAATTTGCAAAATTAGCATTGACTTGTTTTTTAGCAGGCTATTTTACTCGCCGTTACGATGAAGTACGCTCAAGAAAGCTAAGTGCATTTAAGCCTTTATTAGTAATGGGAACAATGGGGGTATTACTTATTCAACAACCTGATCTAGGAAGTACGGTTGTGTTATTTGTGATTACATTTTGTATGCTGTTTATCGTTGGTGCTCATCTTTTTCAATTTCTTGCTCTCATTGGAATTGGCGGATTATTATTTGGTGTTTTAGTTGTTACATCGGAATATAGATGGAAAAGAATGACTAGTTTTATGGATCCTTTTCAAGATTATTTAGGCGATGGCTATCAATTAAGTCAATCTTTAATGGCGTTTGGTAGAGGTGAGTTTTTTGGTGAAGGACTTGGCAATTCCATTCAAAAATTAGGCGCATTGCCTGAGCCTCATACTGATTTTGTTTTAGCTATTGTTGGCGAAGAATTTGGTCTGATTGGTATTTTTGTTATTATTATTTTATTAAGTTTGCTGATTTTTAAGGCGTTATCAATTGGTAAAAATGCATTATTGTTAGAACAGCGTTTTAAAGGATTTCTAGCATTTGGAATTAGTTTTTGGATATTCTTTCAAGGGTTCGTCAATTTAGGGATGGCATTAGGTTTATTGCCTACAAAAGGTTTAACATTTCCATTAATTAGTTATGGTGGATCGAGTTTGATTATTATGTCTATGGCAGTAAGTATATTGTTACGAATAGATTATGAAAATAGACAGATGACTATTGGTAATGCGATACTTAGAGACGATTAGAGTAATAGATAAAGGATTGTAGCGTGTCAGATAAGAAAAAATTATTAGTTATGGCTGGGGGGACTGGTGGTCATGTATTTCCCGCCATTGCTGTTGCCCAGTATTTACAGCAATTAGGTTGGGATATTTGTTGGCTTGGAACAAAAGATCGTATGGAAGCACAATTAGTTCCAAAACATAATATTCCAATTAAATTTATTCAAATATCTGGCTTAAGAGGAAAAGGTATCAATGCACTTTTAAAAGCACCATTTGCAATTATTCGAGCGATTTTCCAAGCAAGAAAAATAATAAAAGAGTATCAACCTAATGCAGTATTAGGTATGGGAGGTTATGTTTCTGGTCCTGGTGGTATTGCCGCTAAGTTGTGTGGTGTACCAATAGTGCTACACGAACAAAATGCTGTTGCTGGTTTGACAAATAATTGGCTTTCAAAAATTGCAACTAAAGTGTTACAAGCTTTTCCTACTGCGTTTCCTCAAGCTGAAGTTGTTGGCAATCCAGTCCGTCAAGATCTATTTACATTACCCGTTCCTCAAGTTCGTTTTAAGAACAGAACAGGGAAGTTAAGATTATTGGTTGTTGGTGGTAGTCAAGGTGCAAGAGTTCTAAATTTATTAATACCAAAAGTAGCAGATAAATTGTCGGATAAATTAGACATTAGACATCAAGTCGGAGCAGGATCTTTAGAAAAAATCACCGCACTTTATAACAATATTGATGTCAAAGTTACAGAGTTTATTGATGATATGGCAGAAGCTTATGCTTGGGCTGATATTGTTGTCTGTCGTTCTGGCGCATTAACTGTTTGTGAGCTGAGTGCGGTAGGTGTACCTGCAATTTTTGTTCCTTTTCAACATAAAGATAAGCAGCAATATTTAAATGCTAAATATTTGGCTGATGTTGGTGCGGCAAAAATTATAGAGCAAGCAGATTTAAATGTTGATGTATTGGTTGATTTATTAAATCAATTAGATCGGAACATATTATGTGATATGGCAATAAAAGCAAAAGCTATGTCTAAACCTTTATCCGCTCAACGTGTGGCGGAAGTAATTATTGATGTAGCAAAATAAAAAATTAGAATAGCTAGGAATAAAAATGGTAGAGTTTCAGAAAGCAGTGAGAAAGTTAGTACCGGGAATGCGTCGTGTTAGCCAAATTCATTTTGTCGGCATTGGTGGTGCAGGAATGGGGGGAATAGCCGAGGTATTATTAAATGAGGGCTATGTTGTTACTGGATCAGATATTGCTGAAAATTTAGTAACTGCTCGTTTAAAATCATTAGGTGCAACTATTTTCTTTTCTCATCAAGCAGAAAATATTGAAGGTGCGAGTGTTGTAGTTATTTCAAGTGCAATTAAAGCGGATAATATTGAAGTCGTTACGGCTCATCAAAATCATATCCCTGTTATTCAACGTGCTCAAATGCTAGCTGAGATTATGCGTTTTCGTCATGGTATAGCTATTGCGGGAACTCATGGCAAAACTACCACAACTGCAATGGTATCAATGATTTATGCTGAGGCTGGATTGGATCCGACTTTTGTTAATGGGGGATTAGTTAAATCCGTTGGAACAAATGCCCATTTAGGTTGTAGTCGTTATTTAATTGCAGAAGCAGATGAAAGTGATGCCTCATTTTTACATTTGCAACCAATGGTTTCTGTTGTTACTAATATTGAGCCTGATCACATGGAAACTTATCATGGTGATTTTGAAGAAATGAAACAGACTTATGTGAATTTCTTACATAATTTACCATTTTATGGGCTAGCAATAATGTGCGCTGATGACAATGTATTAATGGAATTACGTGCTAAAGTAGGGCGTCAAATTATTACCTATGGTTTTAGTGAAGATGCTGATTATCGCATTACTGGCTATCAACAAGTTGGCTTTAAAGGTAATTATAAAGTCATCACCCCAAATAATGAGTGCATTGAGGTTGTATTAAATGTACCAGGAAAACATAATGCCTTAAATGCTACGGCGGCATTAGTGGTAGCAAAAGAAGAGGGGATTGAAAATACGGCTATTCTATCTGCGTTGGCTAACTTTCAAGGGGCTGGTCGTCGTTTTGATCAATTAGGTGAATTTAGTCGTCCGAATGGAAAAGTTATGTTGGTAGATGATTATGGTCATCATCCTACTGAAGTAGGCGTTACTATTTTAGCCGCCCGTCAAGGTTGGCAAGAAAAACGAATAGTGATGATTTTTCAACCTCATCGTTATTCTAGAACAAGAGATTTATTTGATGATTTTGTACAAGTATTATCGCAAGTTGATGTGTTAATAATGCTTGATGTGTATGCTGCAGGTGAAGCCCCTATTACTGGTGCTGATAGTAGAGCATTGTGCCGCTCTATTCGAAATTTAGGAAAAATAGATCCTATTTTAGTTACCGATCATAATCAATTACCTGAAATAATGGATCAATTAATACAAGATGGTGATTTGATTTTAGCTCAAGGTGCGGGGAATGTGAGTAAGCTATCTCGCTTATTAGCAGAGCATTGGTCTAAGTAGTTTGAATGATGGATAAAATAATATGAAAAAAGAATTAAAACAACAAAAAATTGCCGTATTACTGGGTGGAACATCTGCAGAGCGTGAGGTTTCTCTTAATTCTGGTGCAGCAGTACTAAAATCATTACGAGATCAGGGATTTGATGCACATCCAATTGATCCTAAAGAATTTCCCATCGTAACATTAAAAGAATGTGGATTTGAACGCGTATTTAATATTTTACATGGTCGTGGTGGTGAAGATGGTTCTATGCAAGGTCTTTTGGAACAAATAGGGATACCTTACACTGGTTGTGGTGTGATGGCTTCTTCTTTGACTATGGATAAAATGCGTACAAAAATGTTGTGGAAAGCCTTTGGGTTACCAGTTGCAGATATGGAAGTGGTAACTCAAGCAAATTTTCATGAATTAAATCCTCAAGCTATTGTTAATAAACTAGGTTTGCCATTAATGGTAAAACCTTCTCTTGAAGGCTCTAGTGTGGGATTAACAAAAGTAAAAAAACTTGAAGATTTAAAATGTGCCGTTGAATTGGCATTAAAACATGATGAAACCGTATTAATTGAAGAATGGCTATCAGGGGAAGAATTTACGGTACCTATATTGGGTAGTGAAATATTACCAGCAGTAAAAATTGTACCTGAGGGTGAGTTTTATGACTATGATGCTAAGTATATTTCAGATAATACACAATATTTTTGTCCAGCTGGATTAAGTGAAAAAAAGCAACAAGAATTAGCAATATTAGTAAAAAGAGCCTACGATGTGGTTGGTTGTCGAGGTTGGAGCCGTATTGATGTTATGACTGATGAAAATGGTGAGTTTCGTTTAGTTGAGGTAAATACTAATCCAGGTATGACTAGTCATAGTTTATTTCCAAAATCAGCTGCTATTGCTGGCTATACTTTTGATGCTTTGGTTGTTAAAATTTTGGAGCTTAGTGCTTGATGAATGTTTTGCGTAATAAGACGGTTATGCATTCACGTAAGGGAATAAGAAAAAAGTTCTCTTTCTCTCGTGCAAAATTGTTATTTATATTACTTTTGGGAATAATAATTTATATTATCATTAATAAACAGTATTATTTAGATCAATTGGATAATAAACCTATTAGTGGTTTTGCATTGCTGAGTAGCAATGAATTTACAACTTACGATGATGTTAAAGATAAATTACTAAAAATGGGAACATTAAAAGGTTTTTTTACTCAAGATGTAAATATAATAAAAGAACAAATAAAGACGATTCCTTGGGTTAAAGATGTTGTTGTTCGTAAAATTTGGCCTGATCGGTTAAGTATTTGGCTATCTGAATACGAACCTGTTGCCGTTTGGAACGATATTAGTGCCGTATCAAAAGAAGGGGAAATATTTAGGCTACCGCCAGACAGATTGAAAAAAAACAATTTGCCTAGGTTGTCAGGTCCTAATTATCAGAGCATGTTGGTTTTAGAAAGTTGGGAATATATTAATAATTATCTTAAAAAACAAGATATTAAATTAAAAGAATTAGGTATTGATGAAAGAGGATCTTGGCAAGCAACTTTAGATAATGATGTTATTTTAAAGTTGGGACGGGGTAAATGGAATGATAAGTTGGATCGGTTTGTTACCATTTATCCGCAAATCGAGATACCAGAAAATAAAAGATTATTTTATATTGATTTGAGATATAGTATTGGTGCATCTGTTGGTTTAATTGATGTCAATTAGGAATGATTAATTTGAATATTGTGAAGTGATAAAATGGCTAAAGATGAGAATATTGTAGTTGGTTTAGAAATTGGTACATCAAAAGTAGTCGCTGTTGTTGGGGAATTACTTCCTGATGGTGTTGTAAATATTTTAGGCGCTGCAAGTTGCCCTGCAAAAGGTATTGATAAAGGCAGTATTACAGATTTAAGTGCGGTAGTTACCTCTATTCAACGAGCTATTGACTCTGCTGAATCTGTTGCTGATAGTCAAATATTGAGTGTTACTTTAGCTATTACAGGGGAACATATTCAAAGTTTGAACGAAAGCGGTTTTGTTCCTATTAGTGACGGAGAAGTGACTCAAGATGAAATTGATGCAGCAATGCATACCGCTAGTTCAGTAAGAATGGGTGATGGACTTTCTTTATTGCACGTTATTCCACAAGAGTATGCAGTGGATAAACAAGTGAATATTAAAGATCCACTAGGTTTACAAGGTGTACGTTTGAAAGCTCAAGCTCATTTAATTGCTTGTCATCAAGATTGGTTAAATAATCTAAAAAAAGCTGTTGAGCGTTGTAAGTTAAAAGTGAATAAAATTGTTTATTCTGGTTATGCTTCAGCGGAAGCGGTATTGACGGAAGATGAAAAAGAATTAGGTGTTTGTTTGATTGATTTTGGTGCAGGCACAATGGATATTGTGGTTTACACTGATGGGGCAATTCGCTTTAGTAAAGTTATTCCTTATGCAGGAAATTATATCACAGATGATATTGCTAAAGCTTGTGCAACTTCAAGAGCTGGCGCTGAAAGTATTAAAGTTACCTATGGTAGTGCAGTTAATCCCCCTAGCACACAGCCTGAAAAGAAAATTGAAGTAGCAAGTATTGGGGGGAGACCACCAAGACTATTAACAAAGGAACAGTTATCTTTAGTAACATCTATTCGTTATAAAGATTTACTCAATGTAGTAAAAAGTGAATTAGCGCAATTACATGATGAATTAGAAAATAAGCAAATGAAATTTGAACTAATTGCAGGTGTTGTTATTACGGGAGGCGGTGCACAAATTGAAGATTTAAAAGAATGTGCATCAGAGGTTTTTGGAACACAAGTTCGTATTGCAAGTCCTTTGAATATTACAGGTTTAACCGATTATGTGAATAAACCTCAGTATTCGACAGTCGTTGGATTATTGCATGTTAATCATAACCATTTAGATGAAGTCGATAGTGGTAGTTATTCATCATCAAATGGTATATCTCAAAATCCGATATTATCGGGAATTAAAAAATTTTTAAATAAAGTGCGTTCAGAATTTTGAAAATTAACATTTTTAATCTACAATAAGAGTAATACGAATTTAACTTATTGCTAATATATGAAAAATTAGCATTTTACGGAGAATGTATATGTTTGAACCAGTAGATTACGATATTGGTGATCCGAAAGGAGCTCTCATCAAAGTAGTTGGTATTGGCGGTGGCGGCGGTAATGCTGTTAACCATATGGTCGCTAACATGATAAAAAATGAATTTAGTGGCGATATTGTTGATACTGGTGAACTTAGCTATTCTATCCCAGATGAAGAGCATGGTAGTATTGTGTTCTATGCAATCAATACTGACGCTCAGGCTTTGCGTAAAAGTAATGTTCAGCATACTATCCAAATTGGTGGAACGACCACAAAAGGATTAGGAGCAGGAGCAAATCCAAATGTGGGGCGTAAAGCCGCTGAAGATGATCAAGATGCTATTCGCTCTATGCTTGAAGGAGCGGATATGGTCTTTATTGCTGCAGGTATGGGGGGAGGAACAGGTACCGGTGCAGCACCTGTTGTTGCGCAAATTGCTAAAGAATTGAATATTTTGACTGTTGCAGTGGTTACAAAACCTTTTTCATTTGAAGGCAGAAAAAGAATGCAGTTTGCTGAATTGGGGATTAAAGAACTATCTAAATATGTTGATTCTTTAATCGTGATTCCTAATGAAAAATTGTTAAAAGTACTAGGTAAAAACATTAGTTTAATGAATGCTTTTGCCGCAGCAAATGATATTTTACGTAATTCAGTAACAGGTATTTCAGATATGATCACATCTCCGGGGATCATTAATGTTGACTTTGCTGATGTAAAAACAGTTATGTCTGAAATGGGAAGGGCCATGATGGGATCAGGTTTTGCTCAAGGTTCTCCTGAGGATGGAAGAGCGGAAAAAGCTGCACAAGATGCAGTGGCTAGTCCTTTATTAGAAGATGTGGATTTATCTGGAGCAAGAGGGGTACTTGTTAACGTTACTGCGGGAATGGATTTGGGGTTAGGTGAATTTTATAGTATTGGTGATACGATAAAAGCGTTTGCCTCAGATGATGCAACAGTGGTGGTAGGTACAACATTGGTGCCTGATATGGTTGATGAGATTAGAGTAACTATTGTTGCAACAGGGATTGGTGAAATAGAGGAACCTAATATTCAAATAATGCCGAAAATTAAACCTAATGAGAATATTGTTACTCAATCAGGGGATTTATCATCTCAAAATAGTTTACAAAGCAAATATTCTGCACGTGATGAGGGAGTTAAGCCTACTTCATTCAAAGAGAAAAATATTTTAGATACGCCAATTACAGATAGGCTAAGTGCTTTTCAAAGAGTGAATGTTTCTGATTTTTCACGTAATTCAGATAAATAATGTAATTATGTGGTACTAGGGTTAAATATATGATAAGACAAAGAACATTAAAACAAAGTATAAAAGTAACGGGTGTTGGTTTGCATAGTGGTAATAAAGTGACATTAACTTTAAGACCCGCAACAGCTAACACTGGCGTCATTTATTGTCGAACGGATTTAAACCCGCCAGTGACATTTCAAGCTAATGCAGATGCTGTTCGTGATACAATGCTTTGTACTTGCTTAATAAATGAAGATGGTACAAAAATTTCAACAGTTGAACACTTAAATTCTGCATTAGCTGGCTTAGGAATTGATAATATTATTATTGAGGTTGATGCACCAGAAATTCCAATTATGGATGGTAGTGCGAGTCCTTTCATTTATCTATTACTTGATGCAGGCATTGAAGAGCAGAACGCACCGAAGAAATTTATTCGAGTTAAGAAAGCTATTCGAGTAGAAGATGGTGATAAATGGGCAGAATTTAAACCTTATCACGGTTTCAGACTTGATTTTACCATTGATTTCTCTCATCCTGCTATTAGTAAAGATGTACGTAACTATGTAATGGATTTTTCATCACAAGCATTTATCCAGCAAATTAGTCGTGCGAGAACTTTTGGTTTTATGAAAGATATTGAGTATTTACAATCTCAAGGTCTTGCTTTAGGTGGTAGTTTAGATAATGCCATTGTATTAGATGATTACCGTATTCTTAATGAAGATGGTTTACGCTTTAAAGATGAGCTTGTTCGTCATAAAATGCTTGATGCAATAGGTGATCTTTATATGGCTGGTTATAATATTATTGGTGATTTTAAAGCATATAAATCAGGTCATGGGTTAAATAATAAGTTACTTAGAGCCTTATTAGAAAATCAAGAATCTTGGGAGTTTGTTACTTTTGATAATGAAGATTCTGTCCCAGAAGGTTATGTAGCACCAGTTCAAGTATTCATCTAATTAGAAAGAAATAAGATAGAAAGCTATATTTCTAATTGAAGTATAGCTTTTTTTATAACTAAGATTTAATAATTAGATTATGTTTTATTAGAGTTAAGGAACAAAAAATGACATTGGATTTAAATGAAATTCGTCAACAGATTACAAATATCGATCGTAGTTTATTAAAATTATTATCAGAAAGACATCGTTTAGCTTTCGATGTTGTTCGTAGCAAAGAAGTCACGCAAAAATCATTAAGAGATTTAGAACGTGAACAACAGCTTTTAAAAGAATTAATAGAATATTCAGAAAGCCAAGATTATCAATTAGAAGCACAATATATTACTGATATTTTTCAAAAAATTATTGAAGATTCTGTGGTGACTCAGCAAGTTTATTTACAAAAAAAATTAAATGATCAAAAAGGGAAAAATATTCGTATTGCATTTTTAGGAAAAAAGGGATCTTATTCTCATCTTGCAGCCTGTAATTATGCGATTCGTTACCAGAAACAATTAATTGAAGTTAGTTGTAATTCATTTGATGAGGTATTTCATAAAGTAGAAAAAGAAGAGGCTGATTACGCCGTACTTCCTTTAGAAAATACAACGTCAGGGGCTATCAATGAAGTATATGATTTATTGCAACATACTGAGTTGTCTTTGGTTGGGGAAATAGCTTATCCGATAAAACATTGCTTACTTATAAATGGAGAAAGCGATCTAGAAAAAATTGATAGCTTATATAGTCATCCTCAAGTTATTCAACAATGTAGTCAATTTATTCATAAGTTAGATTCTGTGCATATTGAATATTGTGAAAGTAGCTCTCACGCTATGGAGTTGGTTGCAAATTTGAATAAGCCTAATATAGCAGCCTTGGGAAATGCTGACGGTGGGCGTATTTATGGGCTAAATGTATTATGTTCTAATATAGCTAATCAATTAAATAATATTACACGTTTTATTGTCATTGCTAAAAAACCAGCTATTGTTTCCCCACAGATTCATACTAAAACGTTATTATTAATGAGTACAAGCCAACAAGCTGGTGCTTTAGTTGATGCTTTATTGGTATTTAAAAAACACAATATTAATATGCTTAAACTCGAATCTCGCCCAATTTACGGAAAACCTTGGGAGGAAATGTTTTATTTGGAGATTGAAGCAAATATTCATAATCCTAAGACAGAAATCGTATTTAATGAATTGAAAGAATACAGTAATTATTTGAAAATATTAGGCTGTTATCCTAGTGAAATTATAAAGCCTGTGAGTCTTGATAGTTAGAAGTACTATATAAACATAATAAAAAAATGTACCGCACCTTTATTTTTTAGTGATATAAGGTGCGGTTTTTTTTACTAATCACTTTACTGCAATCATCGAACCAAAATTAAAACATTGAAACCATAGCTCTATTTGTGAGAATCCAATGGAACTTAAGCGTGCTTTATGATCACTTATGGTATCAGTACGCATAACATTCTCGAGAGCGGTGCGTTTTTGGCTAACTTCTAATTCACTATATCCATTTGCACGTTTGAATTGATGATGAAGATCGATCAGTAATTCATTAACTTTGTTGTTTTCAAAGCGAAATTTTTCCGATAGCACTAGTAAGCCATTTGGATTTAAGCCTTGATAAATTTTTGTTAATAATGTGTATCTATCCTCAGGGGGAAGAAATTGTAGTGTAAAATTTAAAATGACCATAGAGGCATTATTTATTTTTACATTGCGAATATCATCACAAATAATATCTACGGGAATTTCACTTTGATAGGCTTGAATATGTTGACGACAACGCTCTACCATTGGTTTGGAATTATCAATCCCAATTATTTTGACATTTTTTTGTTGAATATTACGACGAGCAGAAAGCGTAGCGGCACCACGAGAGCAACCAAGATCATACACATTAGAATTTTCAGTAACAAAGCGATTGGCAAGCATACCAATAGCAGTAATGATATTACTATATCCAGGAACAGAGCGTTGGATCATATCAGGAAATACTTCGGCGACATTTTCATCAAAGGTAAAATCACCTAGATTTTTAATTGGAGCTGAAAAAATAGTATCTTTACTCATAATTGCCTATTTTTGATAAAAGTGCGGTTATTTTAGAAGAAGTTTTCTTTGAGCTCAAATAAATTTATGTTTAAGATTTTTATTTATTGGTGTTTGGGCTATAATTTACGGATTATTTTACAAAAATTTTAACATTAAAAAGAAAGGAAGATTATATGATGCGAACTCATTATTGCGGAGCATTAAACCGTAGCAATATTGGACAAAAGGTAACTTTAAGTGGTTGGGTTCATCGCCGTCGTGATTTAGGTGGGCTAATTTTTATTGATATGCGTGATCGTGATGGTATTGTGCAAGTTTGTTTTGACCCAAAATTCGAAGAGGCATTAACAAAAGCAGCTACATTGCGTAATGAGTATTGTATTCAAATTGAGGGTGAAGTGATTGCTCGTCCTGATAATCAAGTTAATAAGACGATGGCAACTGGTGAAGTAGAAGTTTTAGCTCATACTCTTTCCATTTACAATACAGCAGATATTTTACCTTTAGATTTCAACCAAAACAATACAGAAGAACAGCGTTTAAAATATCGTTATTTAGATTTACGTCGTCCAGAAATGGCTCAACGTTTAAAGACGCGTGCAAAAATTACTAGTTTTGTTCGTCGTTTTATGGATGATAATGGCTTTTTAGATATTGAAACACCAATGTTGACTAAAGCAACCCCAGAAGGGGCGAGAGATTACCTTGTTCCAAGTCGTGTGCATAAAGGGAAATTTTACGCATTACCACAGTCACCACAATTATTTAAGCAGTTATTGATGATGTCAGGTTTTGATCGTTATTATCAAATTGTAAAATGCTTTCGTGATGAAGATTTACGTGCAGATCGTCAGCCTGAATTTACCCAAATAGATGTGGAAACTTCATTTTTAAACGCACCTGAAGTGCGAGCTATTATGGAACGTATGATCCGTGGATTATGGCAAGAGATTATTGGTGTTGATTTAGGAGAATTTCCTACAATGACTTTTGCGGAGGCTATGCGTCGTTTTGGTTCTGATAAACCTGACTTACGCAATCCCCTAGAACTAGTTGATGTTGCTGATATTGTTAAGGATATTGACTTTAAAGTATTTAGTGGACCAGCAAATGACATTAACGGGCGAGTGGCTGCAATTCGCGTACCAAATGGTAATAATATTACACGTAAGCAAATTGATGAATATACACAGTTTGTGGGTATATATGGTGCGAAAGGATTAGCTTGGTTAAAAGTTAATGATGTAACTGCTGGTCTTGAAGGAGTACAAAGTCCAATTGCTAAATTCTTATCAGAGGATGTATTGAAAACTTTGTTTGAACGTGTTCAAGCTCAAACTGGTGA
This sequence comes from Bisgaardia hudsonensis, assembly GCF_004345785.1. Classification (GTDB taxonomy): domain Bacteria; phylum Pseudomonadota; class Gammaproteobacteria; order Enterobacterales; family Pasteurellaceae; genus Bisgaardia; species Bisgaardia hudsonensis. Next base: position 59,953 of record NZ_SLXI01000003.1, on the reverse strand, counting down.
TATTCTATTTTTTGGTGCGGATAAATATTCTGTTACGACAGATGCAATGGGAGCATTACGCTTAAAATTAGGGCGTGATTTAGGATTAACTAATTTAGATAGTTGGCAACCGCTTTGGATTGTTGATTTTCCAATGTTTGAAAATGATGATGAAGGTGGTTTGGCTGCAATGCACCATCCGTTTACATCGCCAAAAGATTTTACACCTGAAGCATTAGAAGCTAATCCAACTAATGCAGTTGCCAATGCTTATGATATGGTGATTAATGGCTATGAAGTTGGCGGTGGCTCTGTGCGTATTTTTGATCAAAAAATGCAACAAACTGTTTTCCGTATCTTAGGCATTAGTGAGCAAGAACAAAGAGAGAAATTTGGTTTCTTACTTGATGCACTAAAATTTGGTACACCGCCACACGCAGGATTAGCATTTGGTTTAGATCGTCTCACAATGTTATTGACAGGAACGGAGAATATAAGAGATGTAATTGCTTTCCCTAAAACAACGGCAGCGGCTTGTTTAATGACTGATGCTCCAAGTTTTGGACATCCTCAAGCTTTAGCTGAGTTGGCAATTTCTGTGATTAAGTCAGATAAAATATAATTTTTGTGTTATTTGTTGAGTGGACTAAAGTCCACTCCTTATTTTTGTTAGTTTAACCATTTAGTTATAACGTGAAATATAAAAATAATCATTCGGTACTAGTCATCATTTATGCAGAAAGTACACAACGTGTATTGATGTTGCAACGCCGAGATGATCCGACATTTTGGCAATCAGTAACAGGATCTATTGAAAATGATGAAACACCTTATGACACCGCTTTTAGAGAAGTGAGAGAAGAAACAGGAATAGATATTCTTGCTGAAAAACTACCGCTCTTTGATTGTAAGGAAAAAATTGAATTTGAAATTTTTCCACATTTTCGTTATAAATACGCACCTAATGTGACACATTGTGTTGAGCATTGGTTTTTATTAGCATTACCAGAAGAACGAGAGCCAATATTAGTTGAGCATATAGATTATCAGTGGCTTAGTACAAAAGAGGCGTCGTCTTTAACAAAATCTTGGAATAATCGCTTAGCGATTGAAAAATATTTATTAAGTTAATTAACTATTTTATATAAAATTTATTATATTTAGCATTTTTTTATAAAGAGGAAATATACATGGCAGGACATAGTAAGTGGGCCAATATTAAACATCGTAAAGCTGCACAAGATGCGCAGCGTGGTAAGATTTTTACTAAATTAATTCGTGAGTTAGTTACTGCAGCAAAAATTGGTGGGGGCGATGTTGCGGCAAACCCACGTTTACGTGCAGCGGTGGATAAAGCTCTCGCAAGTAATATGACACGCGATACTATTAATCGTGCTATTGACCGTGGCGTTGGTGGTGGTGATGACACCAATATGGAAACACGTATTTATGAGGGCTATGGTCCAGGTGGCACTGCTGTTATGGTGGAATGTTTAAGTGACAATGCAAATCGTACTATTTCACAAGTTCGTCCTAGTTTTACAAAGTGCGGTGGTAATTTAGGTACAGAAGGTTCTGTTGGTTATTTATTTAGTAAAAAAGGATTAATCATTATTCTTGATGCAGATGAAGATGCATTAACTGAAGCGGCAATTGAAGCGGGTGCAGAAGATATTCAGCCACAAGATGATGGTAGTTTTGAGATCTATACGGCTTGGGAAGAGCTTGGTACGGTACGCGATGGTATTGAAGCAGCAGGATTTAAAATTGAAAATGCGGAAGTATCAATGATTCCATCTACTAGCGTTGATTTAGATGTAGAAACTGCACCTAAATTATTAAGATTAATTGATATGCTTGAAGATTGTGATGACGTTCAAAATGTCTATCATAATGGTGAAATTAGTGATGAAGTTGCGGCTTCATTAGAATAAATATTCATTAAAATATTATTTGATAATTATCTTATTAGTAATAGAATAAATAGAACTGTTTACTTATTTCAATGATATTGTTTGTTGCTTAATAAGTAAACAGTTTAATGTTTAAAATGTTTTTTATATTTTATAATCTAAGGAAAAAATATGAAATTTGTGAAACAATTATCAATTATTGCTAGCTTATTAGCATTGTCTGCCTGCTCTCAACAAATGGTAATGAATGACAAAGCTTCCAATATGGGTACTGAATCTGCTCAAGGAAATGGAATGGATACTAAAGTCATTTCTAAAAAGGTAGTTTATGCTTGTGGTGCAAAAGCAAATAAGCCTGTGATGGTGACTTATCATTTTGAAGGTGAAAAAGCAGTTTCTGCTGAGGTTATTTATAGAGGTAAAGCTGTATCTAAAAACAGTTTTAATCGTGTAGAAGACAAAGATAGTGCAAGATTCATTAGTCCTGAAAGATTAGTATGGATTGCTGATGAGCATTTAAATTTAGCTAATTTTGATAAGGTTGATGGTAATATGCTTTACCAAGAAGGTAAAGATACTGATAACATTATCATTAAATATTGTGGTTTAAATAAAAAAGCAACAGCAAAATTAAATAAGTAATTTATTTTGCTAAATCATATTGAATAAAATAGGCGAATACTATAATTCGCCTATTTTTTAGCGAAAGGAAATTATGAGTATTATTTTGGGAATAGATCCTGGTTCTAGAGTAACGGGTTACGGTGTTATTAAACAGACGGGTTCAAAATTAGAATACTTAGGGAGTGGTGCTATTCGTACGAAAGTGGAGGATTTACCTACTCGTTTAAAACGTATTTATGCAGGGGTAGCTGAGATTATTACTCAATTTCACCCTAATTTTTTTGCTATTGAAGAAGTATTTCTTTCGAAAAATGCTAATTCAGCATTAAAGTTAGGACAAGCTCGCGGTACTGCAATAGTTGCCGCAGTAAATTATGATTTGCCTGTGTTTGAATATGCGGCGAGGCTAGTTAAACAAACGGTAACTGGAAGTGGCGCAGCTGATAAAATTCAAGTACAAGATATGGTTACAAGAATACTAAAATTATCTGATTATCCACAAGCTGATGCAGCAGATGCATTAGCTATTGCCATTACTCATTCTCATACTATGCAACATTCTTTGCAAATTTCTAAAAATTTGATACTTAATAAAACTCACGAAAAAACAACCGCACTTTTACAACCAAGATATAGTCGTGGACGTTTTAGATTAAAAGGATAGTAGTAAAATAAGACTGGATATTTATCCAGTTTTATTTTATTCTATGTTTCAATTTTGTTATGAAAGGCAGTGCTTATGATTGGTCATTTGAAAGGTATTTTAGTTGAAAAACAACCACCAGAAATTTTGTTAGATGTACAAGGGGTGGGGTATGAATTAATGTTACCGATGACTAGTTTTTATGATTTACCAGATATTGGTCAGCCGACTGAAGTTTTTACTCATCTTGTGGTGCGAGAAGATGCACATTTATTATTTGGTTTTTCTCATAAACAAGACCGCACTTTATTTCGTGAATTAATTAAAACTAATGGTGTTGGTCCTAAGTTAGCTTTAGCTATATTGTCCGCTATGTCAGTTGTTGATTTTGCTTATGCGATAGAGCATGAAGAACTTTCTAAACTGGTTAAAATTCCAGGTGTTGGTAAAAAAACAGCGGAGCGTTTACTTGTTGAATTAAAAGGTAAGTTTAAGTCAATTAAACAAGATAATTTCTTTATTGAAAGCTCTCATTTACCAATAGAACAACGAGTTTCTAGTAATGTAAATATAATGATAGATGATGCGGTATCAGCATTAATTGCGTTAGGTTATAAAGCAACGGATGCTGAAAAAATGGTGAATAAAGTAGCTAAACCTGAATTAACAAGTGAGCAATTGATTCGTGAAGCTTTAAAAGCTTCTTTATAAGAAATTAGATTATGATTGAAGCAGATAGAATTATTAGCGCTACTATCAAATTAGATGATGACTATATTGATAGAGCTATCAGACCTAAGTTACTGACTGATTATGTCGGTCAGCCCCAAGTTTGTGAGCAAATGGAAATATTTATCAAAGCAGCAAGAATGCGTAAAGATGCTTTAGATCATTTGCTTATTTTTGGTCCTCCAGGATTAGGTAAAACAACATTAGCAAATATTGTTGCTAATGAAATGGGTGTCAATATTCGTACAACTTCGGGGCCCGTACTTGAAAAAGCAGGGGACTTAGCGGCAATGTTAACTAATCTTGAACCTCATGATGTATTATTTATTGATGAAATTCATCGGCTTTCTCCTGCGATTGAAGAAGTGCTTTATCCTGCAATGGAAGATTATCAATTAGATATTATGATTGGAGAGGGACCTGCTGCTCGTTCAATTAAACTTGATTTACCACCTTTTACATTAATTGGCGCTACAACAAGAGCAGGTTCTCTTACTTCACCACTTAGAGATCGTTTTGGGATAGTTCAGCGTCTAGAGTTCTATTCAGTAGAAGATTTAACTTCAATCGTCACTCGTAGTGCGAACTGCTTGAATCTGGATCTTCAAGGTGAAGCTGCGAGAGAAATTGCTTGTCGTTCTAGAGGTACACCACGAATAGCAAATCGTTTATTACGTCGAGTGAGAGATTATGCTGATGTAAAAAATGGCGGTATTGTTTCTTCTGAAATCGCAAGATTAGCCTTATCTATGCTTGATGTGGATCAAGTAGGATTTGACTTTATGGACCGTAAATTACTAACAGCTATTATTGAGCGTTTTGATGGTGGTCCTGTTGGTTTAGATAATTTAGCTGCGGCAATAGGCGAAGAAAAAGATACTATCGAAGACGTTTTAGAACCCTTTTTAATTCAGCAAGGTTTTTTGCAAAGAACGCCAAGAGGGCGGATTGCAACTTTAAGAACTTACCAGCATTTCGGTATTGAAAAATTAACAAAATAATTTACTTATTTTTAGCGAGTGATTTATGTTGAATTTGTACATTATCTCTTTTTGCTTGAAAATATTCGCCAATTTGTTGTGCAATATAGACAGAACGGTGTTTCCCTCCTGTACAGCCAATAGCAATAGTAAGATAACTACGATTATTTTTTTCTAACATCGGTAGCCAAGTTTCAATATAATTACGTGTTTCGTAGATAAATTGATTGACCATGCTATGTTTATTTAAAAATTCAGCTACGGGTTTATCTAGTCCTGTCATAGGACGTAATTCTGGATCCCAATGAGGGTTAGGAAGAAAACGTACATCAAAAACATAATCAGCATCTTGTGGTATACCATATTTAAAGCCAAAAGATTGAATAATTATATTTAAAACTTTTTCTTTTTCTGCATTGAGAAAGAATCGTAGTTTTTCTGCTAGCTCATGGGTAGAAAGTGTTGAAGTATCAATGATTAGGTTAGCATGTTGTACTAAAGGTTCTAAATATTGAAACTCTTGGTTAATTGCATTTTCTAAGGATAAATTTTGATTAGAAAGAGGGTGAAGTCGTCGAGAATCACTGTATCGGCGAATCAGTGTATTTACATCAGTATCAAGAAAAATGATTTTAACATTATTGGTGCCTTCTATTTGTAATAGAATTTTTTCTAGCGATTCTGATGAGTTAGGAAGATTACGAATATCCAGACTAATTGCAACTAAAGTTTGTGTTGAAGATAAAATATTGATTAATTGAGGAAGTAAACCTAAGGGTAGGTTATCAACACAATAATAGCCAATATCTTCCAACGCACGCAATGCTACGGATTTTCCAGCACCAGAACGACCACTAATAATGATTATATCCATATGAATGCATTTCCTGATTAATTCAATTCTTCAATATTTTCTTGATTATTAGATAATATTTCTTGTTGACTGTCTATGTTTTCAAAAATTTGCCAAATTTCTTCTTTATTCTGTGCCGCTCTTAGCTGTTTACAAATTGATTTATCGGTTAATAATGTTGTAATTTTCGCTAAATCTTCAGAATATTGAGAACAAATATTTGTAGGAATAAGTAATGCAAAGATGAGATCTATATCTCGGTGATCTAAAGCATTGTAATCTATACCAGTTTTTAATTGTAAGAAAACAGCAATAGGTTTATCTCCATCAGGAAGTCGTCCTTTAGGGAATGCTACGCCATTTCCCAAGCTAGAATTACCTAACTTTTCACGCTCATATAAACATTCAAAACAGGTGTGTTCATTTTCTTGGTTATTCTCATCATTAAATTGAGAAGCAACAATTTTACCTATAATTTCAAAAACACGTTTTTTACTCGAACAAACAAGTCCTTGTCGAATATTATCAGGGATAAGTAATTCAGTTAATTTTGCCATAATTATTATAGTTTAAATTCTTCGCCAAGATAAACTCGTTTTACTTGTTCATCTGCCATTATTTCATTTGGGCTGCCAGTTGCAATCATCTTTCCAGAACTGACAATATAAGCTCTTTCACACACATCCAATGTTTCTCTAACGTTATGATCAGTAATGAGTACACCTAAACCTCTGTTTCGTAAGTCGATGATTATTTTCTTTATATCTATAACAGAGATAGGATCTACCCCAGCAAAAGGCTCATCAAGTAGAATAAACTTAGGATCGGCGGCTAAAGCTCTAGCTATTTCAACCCGACGGCGTTCTCCACCAGAAAGTGACTGTCCTAAATTATCTCGAATATGTGTAATATTGAATTCTTCTAGTAATTTTTCTGCTATTTCTTCTCTTTGTTCTTTATTAAGATTTTTACGAATTTCTAGAATAGCCATTAAATTGTTATAAACGCTTAAATGACGAAAAATGGATGCTTCTTGAGGCAAATAACCGATACCTCTTTGAGCTCGATTGTTCATCGGTAATAAACTAATATCTTCACCATCAATGGTGATTTTGCCTTTGTCGTGGCGAACCAAGCCGACAACCATATAGAAAGTTGTTGTTTTACCCGCACCATTTGGTCCAAGCAACCCGACAATTTCACCTGAATTTACTGTAAGTCCAACATCTGAAACAACTTGTCGTTGTTTGTAACTTTTCGCTAAGTTTTCTACACAAAGAATAGACATATCAAGATCCTAGTTTTTATTTTTTTGATTATTTAGTTGTGTAGGGATAAGTACAGTATGTACTCTATTTTTTCCTGAACCATTAGCTTTCAGTTGTTGCTTTTTGACATCGTATGTAATGTGGCTACTCGAAATTTTACTATCTAATTGTTTCAGTTCCGCATTTCCTGTTAGTGTTAAAAATTCACTACCTAAATCATAATGTACCGTGTTTGCTTTTCCATCAACAGGCTTTCCATTCTCTAAGGTTTGATGAAAAATTACTGGGTTACCTGTAGCATTTATAGTTTCTTTTTTACCTGAATTTTCAGGTGGGCGAGTGATAACAACTTTGTTTGCTTTAATTAAGATAGAGCCCTGCGTGATAATAACATTATCCATAAAGGTAACCGTTGAGCTATCCATATCCAGTGCTTGATTATCTGAAATAATATCAATAGGTTGACTTGTATCATTTTTTAACGAATAAGCAAGGGTTGAGATGCTTAAACAAGTTGTTATGACCAAAAGTTTATTTATTACTAATTTCATAGCGTGTTTTTACCTGTTCTTTTAATGTCGCAATTTGTTGGTTTAAATTACCAACTAATTTACTGCCTGTCGATACAATATTTTGTCCTATTATATTTACCGTTGTATTAGATGTTATATCTTGGTTTTTTAAGTTTATAGTAGCTTCTTCTGCTGTAATTTGTTGTAATTTAGAATTATTAACAAGATTTTGAGCGATTACTTCTCCCTCTAGATATAGCATATTATCTTTTGTTAATTTAGCTTGCTTTGCACTTAATTTCCAATTTTGTTGTTCAAATTGTTTATTTTTAATATCAAATAGGTGGACTATTGGTTCTTCAAAAATACTATACCCTTCACTATCATAATATTCCACAGTTTTTGCATTTGCCACATATTGTTTTTCTCCTGTCAAGGAAAACACGGTGGTTTCCATTTTATGTCCAATATATTCAGGACTTTTTTTATCTTTTATCAGTTGTGTAAGTTCATCATTCGATGCTTGTAAACTATAAAACCAAGCAAAGGATAAAAAGGCAATGATTGATAAAACAATAACCCAACGAAGGTTCATAAATGTAAAAAGCCCCTAGTATCATAAATAAAATATTTTTTAATAATAGCATATTTTATATAAATATAAATCTTTCCTTCATTTAAGTCTGATGATTTATATTTGACAAATATTAGATATTAATAGAATATTCCCCATAAATTTAAATAACAGTATATAAAATATGTAGTGGCGGTTTATGATACAACCTTTCGTTGAAGTAAAACATCTCGTATTTAAAAGAGGTAATAGAACAATTTTTAATGATCTTAATTTACAATTCCAAAAAGGAAAAATAACTGCGATTATGGGGCCTTCGGGAATTGGTAAAACAACATTATTAAAATTAATAGGTGGACAATTAGTGCCTAATGAAGGTAGTGTTTTGTTTGAAGGACAGAGTATTTCTAGAATGTCAAATTCTGAACTGTATAACGCTAGACAGAGAATGGGAATGTTGTTTCAATCAGGGGCTTTATTTACAGATATGTCCACTTTTGATAATGTTGCCTTTCCTATTCGAGAGCATACTCGTTTACCAGAGGAACTGATTCGTAAAATAGTATTAATGAAATTAGAGGCTGTTGGTTTGAGAGGTGCTGCAAATTTAATGCCTTCAGAACTCTCTGGTGGAATGGCAAGAAGGGCTGCATTAGCAAGAACTATTGCTCTTGATCCCGAATTAATTATGTATGATGAACCTTTTGCAGGGCAAGATCCTATTAGTATGGGCGTTATTATTAGTTTAATTAAACGTTTGAATGAGGCATTACAGCTTACTTCAATTATTGTTTCTCATGATGTTCAAGAAGTATTAAGTATTGCTGATTATGCTTATATTATTGCAGATAAAAAAGTAATCGCTGAAGGTACTTCAGAAGTATTATTACAAAGCAAAGATCCAAAAGTACTGCAATTTATCAATGGTGAAGCTGATGGGCCAGTACGTTTTCATTATCCAGCAGACAATTATGAGAAGGAACTTTTCCTATGATAGTTAATTTTATTTCTTATGTAGGATTGAGTGCAATCAATTTCTGTCGTGCTCTAGGTCGTTCTGGTTTTATGCTTTTTGGTGCATTGGTTGGAAAACCGCAAATTCGTAAGCACTTTCCTTTATTTGTTAAACAGTTGCATATCTTAGGTGTGCAATCATTACTAATAATTATGCTTTCTGGATTATTTATTGGTATGGTTCTCGGTTTACAAGGATATGTTGTACTAGTCGATTTCTCTGCGGAAACAAGTTTAGGCCAGTTAGTTGCACTTTCATTACTACGCGAATTAGGACCAGTAGTAACTGCTTTGTTATTTGCAGGTCGAGCTGGTTCTGCATTAACCGCAGAGATTGGACTAATGAAAGCTACGGAGCAATTATCTAGTTTAGAAATGATGGCTATTGATCCATTAAGACGGGTTATTTCTGTTCGTTTTTGGGCGGGGGTTGTTTCGATGCCTATTCTTGCAATTATCTTTACCGCTATTGGTATTTGGGGAGGCTCTCTTGTTGGTGTTGATTGGAAAGGGGTTGATTATGGTAGTTTTTGGTCGGTAATGCAAAATGCAGTGAGTTGGCAATATGATATATTTAATGGGATTATAAAAAGTATTTTCTTTGCTATTGCAGTGGTATGGATTGCATTATTTAATGGATACGATAGTATGCCGACTTCAGAAGGAATTAGTAAGGCTACAACAAAGACAGTTGTTAATGCATCACTAGTTATATTAGGTTTAGATTTTATATTAACCGCATTAATGTTTGGTGCGGATTAATTAGAAAAGAAAGAATAAAATATAGGATAGACTATGACACGAACAGTTAAGTATGAATTTTGGGTTGGATTATTTCTATTATTGGGTGTTTTAGCTTTTGTTTTTTTAGGGCTAAAGGTCGCCAATCTTCAAGGATTTAGTCAAGAAAAATCATATCAAATAAGTGCAACTTTTGATAATATTGGTGGCCTGAAAGTCCGTTCTCCATTAAAAATTGGTGGAGTTGTCATTGGACGAGTGACAGACATTGGGTTAGATCCACAAAATTATTTACCTGTAGTTAAAATTGCTATAAAGCAGGAATATAATATGATTCCAGATAATAGCTCGTTTTCTATAAAAACATCGGGTTTATTAGGTGAGCAATATGTTTCTTTGAGTGTAGGATTTGATGATGGTGAAACGACTATGCTAAAAGAAGGTAGTAAAGTTTCTAATACTAAGTCGGCGATGGTACTAGAAGATCTAGTTGGGCAGTTTTTATATGGTGATAAGAATAAGAAAGAATCATCCCCTAATACAGCAGAATAATGCTAATTTATTTTTTATAACCTAGGAGTAACAATTTATGTTAAGAACTCAATTTAAACATTATTTTTCAAAAATATTAGTAATTTTAACCGCACTTTTTTCATTGCAAGCTATTGCAGAAGACAGTCCTTATGTGTTGATGAAACAGGCCTCAGATGAATTATTTACGGATATTACGGAGAATCAAGCAAAGATTAAGCAAGATCCGAATTTATTAAAGTTGATAGTACGTAAGAATTTAATGCCTTATGTTCACGTTAATTATGCGGGATCGCTTGTTTTAGGTCAATTTTTTAGAGCGACAACACCAGAGCAACGCGCGGCTTTTTTTGTTGAATTTGATAAATTTATTGAACAGTCTTATGCACAAGCATTAGCTTTATATACTAATCAAAAAATTGAAATAGAGAATCCTAAAAACGTTTCTGATAATCAAGTGAGTATCCGTGTTAAAGTACTACAAAATACTAATACGGCTCCAATTAATTTGACTTTCTTTTGGAGAAAAAACAGTAAATCTGGTAAATGGCAAGTTTACGATATGGCTGCGGAAGGGGTAAGTATGATTGATACTAAAAAACAAGAATGGTCTCCTATTCTGCGTAAAGAAGGAATCGAAGCATTAACTTTACAAGTTAAAAAAGCCGCTGCTGCTCCGGTTAATTTAGGACGATAATTGGACTATATTCAATGCAAAATAAAGAAAGTTTACATTGGGAATTAAGTCAAAATAATGATAACATAACGATCCAATTGACAGGGATATTATCTAGAGATTCATTACTTGCTGTATGGCAAGAATATTCTTCTCCTTTATCATTATTAAGATTTAATGATAAACATTTGTTATTAGATTTAAGTGCTGTTACCCGCATCGATAGTGCGGGTTTTGCTTTTATCTGTGAATTAATTAATAAAATTAATAGCAATGTAAAATCGTTAGAAATAATTTCTTATCCTGATCAACTTATGATACTAGCCGATCTTTTTGGTTTAAGTAGTTGGATTAAGCCTTTTTTACAATCTAATGGAAATTTTAATGGAAACTCAAGAAATTGAACAAATTTTGAAAGATGCTTTAAATATTAATGATATTTATGTTCAGGGTGAAAACTCTCATTTTGGGGTAATTGTTGTTGATGATGAATTAGCAAAATTATCTCGTGTTAAACAGCAACAGTTAATTTATGCTCCTTTAATGAATCATTTTTCTTCTGGCGCTATACATGCTCTTACAATAAAAACATTTAGTAGAGAAAAGTGGAAGCGAGAACGTTTATTTAACCCTTTAAATTAAATTTTGGAAAGTATTTATGCAAAAATTTAGAGTTTATGGTCAATCAAGATTGAATGGAACAGTCAATATATCAGGTGCAAAAAATGCTGCATTACCTATCTTATTTGCTTCTATTTTAGCAGAAGATCCCGTTAAGCTAACCAATGTCCCAGAGTTAAAAGATATTGATACAACAATTAAAATATTGAAAAAGCTGGGTGTGGTGGTTACTAAAGATTCTGATGGTTCTTTGAATTTAGATGCGTCGGCTGTGAATAATTTTATTGCGCCTTATGAGCTTGTAAAAACGATGCGTGCATCTATATGGGCATTAGCACCGCTAGTTGCTCGTTTTCATCAAGGACAAGTTTCATTGCCTGGTGGATGTTCTATTGGAGCGAGACCTGTCGATCTGCATATAAAGGGCTTAGAAAAATTAGGTGCACAAGTTATACTTGAAGATGGCTATGTAAAGGCTCAAGTTAATAATAGTTTGATTGGTACGAGAATAGTAATAGAGAAAGTGAGTGTGGGGGCGACTTTGTCTATTATGATAGCTGCCACTTTAGCAAAAGGAACAACTGTTATTGAAAATGCTGCTAGAGAGCCTGAGATTACTGATACTGCCATTTTTCTTAATAAAATGGGGGCTAAAATATCTGGAGCGGGTACAGACAGCATTACCATTGAAGGTGTTTCTCGTTTATCAGGTTGTGAACATAGTATTGTTCCTGATCGTATTGAAACTGGAACATTTCTTGTGGCTGCCGCAATTTCTGGTGGACGTATAGAATGTCATAATACCAAGCCTGATACCCTTGATGCAGTTATTGATAAATTACGAGAGGCTGGTGCTGATGTTGATGTTACTGAGGATAGAATTATTTTAGATATGAAAGGTAATCGTCCAAAGGCTGTTAATATTAGAACGATGCCTTATCCTGGATTTCCGACAGATATGCAAGCACAATTTACTTTATTAAATATGGTTGCAGAAGGAACAAGTAAAATTACAGAAACTATTTTTGAAAACCGTTTTATGCACATACCAGAATTGATTCGTATGGGCGGAAAAGCTGAAATAGAAGGAAATACGGCTATTTGTCATGGCGTTGAACATTTGTCTGGTGCAGAAGTAATGGCAACGGATTTGAGAGCCTCTATAAGTTTAGTATTGGCAGGATGTATTGCTAATGGAGAAACAATAGTTGATCGTATTTATCATATTGATCGTGGTTATGAACATATAGAGGATAAATTAAGATCGTTGGGTGCCAGAATAGAGCGTTTTTCTGAAATATCAGAGGAAGAATAACGACAATCTAAAAGGGTAATTTGGTTTGGATTACCCTTTTGGATAATAAGTTATTATGGGTTAATTCCTTTTTCCGAAAATTGCTGTACCAATTCTTACCATTGTAGATCCTGCATTTATTGCTAAATCCATATCATCTGACATTCCCATTGAAAGTGTGTCTATCTGCTCATTAGGATAGTGTTTTTGTAAATCTGTAAATAATTTATTCACTTTTAAAAATATATTTTGTTGCTCTAATCTATCTTTTAATGGGGCTGGAATAACCATTAGTCCCCGTAATTTTAGTTGCGGAAGATTCTGAATATATTCTGCAAAAGCTAACATTTCATTAGGCTGAATACCGGATTTAGTCGTTTCATCACTGATATTAATCTGTATCAGTACATTAAGAGGTAATTGGTTTATCGGTCGTTGTTCATTAAGACGAAATGCTATTTTTTCTCTATCTAATGTTTGTATCCAGTCAAAATATTCAGCAACCAAACGAGTTTTATTTGATTGTAATGGACCTATAAAATGCCACTCTAGATTGATATTTTGTTGTTGAAAATAAGTTATTTTTTCGATACCTTCTTGAACATAATTTTCTCCAAATGCTACTTGGCCTGCTTTGTAGGCAGAGAAAATATCTTCCATAGGTTTTGTTTTACTTACTGCAAGTAATTTAACAGAAGAGCATTCTCTATTTGCACATTTACAAACTTGGTGTATTTCTTGTTGTATTTTGAGTAAGTTTTCTTGAATAGACATATTATTATTCCTGTTTTTATTAATTTATTAGGGTATTCTATAATACTTGTCAATTTTTGGGAATTTTACTGATTTTATTTATTTTTTATTTGACAATTTATCAAAAATTAGGTATTTCTATCACATCTTTTATTTTTGAAAAATAACGCAATGAAAAAAGCTGTTTTAACTATCACCACAATTATTATTACCATTACTGTGATTAGTGGGGCGGGCTAGTGCGTTTAAAATAGAAATTCATAAAACCCGCATTATAAAAAGTGCGGGTTTTTTTATATTAAAATTTAACTATTAAAAATCACAACATCTTAGGAGAATTATTATGCGTGTTCTTAAATTTGGGGGAACTTCCCTAGCTAATCCCGAGCGTTTTTCTCAAGCAGCACAAATTATAGAAAAAGCACATTTAGCAGATCAAGCGGGGGCTGTGTTATCCGCACCAGCAAAAATTACTAATTATCTAGTTGCATTATCAGAAAAAGCAAGCCTTAGACAACCAATAGATACAGATTTTAAGGCAGCTCTGGATATTTTTTATAATATCATTGATGGATTGTATGCTGAAAATAATAATTTTGATTTACAAGGAACAAAATCATTTATTGATGGTGAATTTAATCAAATTAAAGAATTATTAGTGGATATTCATCAATTAGGTTATGTATCTGATGAGGTTAAAGCCACTATTGATTCAAGAGGTGAGAAGCTTTCTATTGCAATGATGAAAGCTTGGTTTGAAGCTCGAGGTTATGAGGTTACGCTTATTAATCCAGTAGAAAAATTGCTAGCACACGGACATTATTTGGAATCTTCAGTAGATATTGAGGAATCGACTAAACGTATTGGCTCACTTGCTATTCCTAAAAAGAATGTTGTTTTAATGGCTGGTTTTACAGCTGGAAATGATAAGGGAGAATTAGTTTTACTTGGTCGTAACGGTTCTGATTATTCTGCTGCTTGTTTGGCTGCTTGTTTGGGTGCGAATGTATGTGAGATCTGGACTGATGTAGACGGTGTTTATACTTGTGATCCGAGATTAGTGCCTGATGCACGTTTATTACCAAATTTATCTTATCGTGAAGCGATGGAACTTTCTTATTTTGGTGCAAAAGTTATTCATCCTAGAACAATAGGGCCTTTGGTACAAACAAATATTCCTTGCTTAATTAAGAATACAGGTAATCCTGATGCTTTAGGAACGGTCATTAATAGCCTACAAAGTAGCAATTTACAAGTAAAAGGTATTACAAATTTAGATAATCTTGCGATGTTTAATGTTTCAGGTCCTGGTATGCAGGGAATGGTTGGTATGGCTGCTCGTATTTTTGAAGCTCTCTCTAAAGCAGGTATTTCGGTTATTTTAATTACTCAATCTTCATCAGAATATAGTATTAGTTTCTGTGTACCCATTAAGGTTGCAGAAAAAGCTAAAGCTGTATTAGAAGCTGAATTTTCAGAAGAATTACAATCACAAGCTCTTGAACCTATTGATGTAATAAGAGATTTATCTATTGTTTCTGTTGTTGGCGATGGAATGGCACAAGCTAAAGGAATAGCGGCAAGATTTTTCTCTGCATTATCAAAAGCAAATATCAATATTGTGGCTATTGCTCAAGGATCTTCTGAGCGTTCTATTTCTGCTGTGGTTTCACAAAATCAAGCAATTGAGGCTGTAAAAGCAACACATCAAGCATTATTTAACAATAAGAAAATTGTGGATATATTTTTAGTTGGTGTTGGTGGTGTAGGTAATGCACTAATTGAACAAATACAAACTCAAAAACGGTATTTAGAAAATAAAGATATTGAAATACGAGTTTGTGCATTAGCTAATTCTCATAAAATGTTATTGAATGAAAATGGATTAAGTTTAGATAATTGGCAGTCTGATTTAGAAAATGCCACTCAACCTTCTGATTTTGATGTTTTACTTTCATTCATTAAATTACACCATGTTGTTAATCCTGTATTTGTTGATTGTACTTCTTCTGAACGTGTTTCTGGATTGTATGCAAGAGCATTAAGTGAAGGTTTTCATGTTGTAACGCCAAATAAAAAAGCAAATACAAGAGAAATAGCGTATTATAATTTATTGCGTGAAAATGCACGTCAAAATCAACGTAAATTCTTGTATGACACTAATGTTGGTGCAGGGTTACCTGTAATCGAAAACTTACAAAATTTATTAGCTGCAGGTGATGAACTCGTACGCTTTAATGGAATTTTATCTGGTTCATTATCTTTTATTTTTGGAAAACTTGAGGAAGGACTAAATTTATCTGAAGCCACTAAGTTTGCACGAGAAAAAGGATTTACAGAACCCGATCCTCGAGATGATCTCTCAGGACAAGATATTGCCCGTAAACTATTAATCTTAGCTCGTGAAATTGGGTTACCATTAGAGTTATCTGATATTGATGTGGAAGGTGTTTTACCAAAAGGTTTTTCTGAAGGAAAATCGGTAGAGGAATTTATGTCTATGTTACCAACGCTTGATAGTGAATTTTCTGAACGTGTTAATAAAGCAAAATCAGAAGGTAAAGTATTGCGTTATGTAGGACAAATAGAGGAAGGTAAATGTAAGGTTGCCGTTGTAGCTGTTGATAGTGATGATCCATTATTTAAAGTTAAAAATGGTGAGAATGCGTTAGCATTTTATACTCGTTATTATCAACCTATACCACTATTGTTAAGAGGGTATGGGGCTGGTAATGAAGTAACAGCAGCTGGTATTTTTGCGGATATTTTAAGAACATTAAATAATTAAGGATAACGTTCATGTTAAGAATTTATGCACCAGCTTCAAGTGCAAATATTAGTGTCGGTTTTGATACTTTAGGGGCTGCGGTATCTCCCATTGATGGATCATTATTAGGGGATGTTGTCCAGATAGAAGCTATTAATAGTGGCTTTGAATTAGAAACAGCTGGCTACTTTGTTCGTAAATTACCGAAAGAAGCCAATAAAAATATTGTCTATCAAGCTTATGTTTTATTTAGTGAGCGTTTAAAGCTAAAAGGATCTAAGGTTAAAGCCTTAAGGCTAACCTTAGAAAAAAATATGCCGATTGGTTCTGGTTTAGGATCAAGTGCTTGTTCGATAGTCGCTGCTTTGGTGGCATTAAATCAATTTCATGATGCTCCTTTTTCAAAAATGGAACTATTAGAAATGATGGGGGAACTTGAAGGGCGTATTTCTGGATCTGTTCATTATGATAATGTTGCTCCTTGTTATTTAGGGGGAGTACAGTTAATGGTTCAATCATTGGGTAATATTTGTCAAAAATTACCATTTTTTGATAATTGGTACTGGGTTCTAGCTTATCCTGGTATTGAAGTTTCAACCGCAGAAGCAAGAGCTATTTTACCTAAAACTTATACTCGACAAGATGTTATTTCTCATGGTCGTCATTTAGGAAGTTTTGTACACGCCTGTCATACACAACAAGAAGCACTAGCCGCTTATATGATGAAAGATGTAATTGCTGAACCTTATCGTGAAAAATTATTACCTAATTTTTCAGAAGTAAAACAAGCTGTCCGTGACTTAGGTGCAGTTGCTTCTGGTATTTCAGGATCAGGTCCTACAATGTTTGCCATAGCTTCTGATTTATCGATAGCAATGAAGATTTCTAGTTATTTAGAAAACCATTATTTACAAAATAATGAGGGCTTTGTGCATATTTGTAAGGTCGATAATCAAGGTGCAAGAAACTTAGATTAAGTTAATTTTTAAGGACATATTAGATGAATTTATACAACATAAAACATAATGAAGAACAAGTAAGTTTTGCACAAGCCGTACGTCAGGGGCTAGGAAAAGATCAAGGGTTATTTTTCCCTGAAATTATTCCAACATTAGCGAATATTGAGGAATTACTCGCTTTACCATTAGTTGAACGTAGTCAAAAAATTCTTACCGCACTTATTGGGGAAGAAATATCAGAAGAACAATTAAATAAAATGGTAAAAAATGCCTTTACTTTCCCAGCTCCAGTAAAACAAGTAGAAAATGGTGTTTATGCTCTAGAATTATTTCACGGACCAACATTAGCATTTAAAGATTTTGGTGGACGTTTTATGGCTCAAGCATTAGCAACAGTGCGTGGTGATGGTAAAATCACTATTTTGACCGCTACATCTGGTGATACTGGGGCTGCAGTTGCTCACGCGTTTTATGGATTAGAAAACATTGATGTAGTGATATTATATCCGCAAGGTAAAATTAGCCCATTACAAGAAAAATTATTTTGTACTTTAGGTGGTAATATTCGTACTGTGGCGATTAAAGGGGATTTTGATGCTTGCCAAGCATTAGTTAAGCAAGCTTTTGATGATGTTGAATTGCGTGAGGCTATTGGTCTAAATTCAGCAAATTCCATTAATATTAGCCGTTTATTGGCCCAAGTTTGTTACTATTTTGAAGCAGCCGCTCAATTATCTTCACAAGAGCGAGAAAATCTTGTTATTTCAGTACCAAGTGGCAATTTTGGTAATTTAACCGCTGGATTAATAGCTAAATCTTTAGGATTGCCGATTAAGCGTTTTATTGCTTCAACAAATGTTAACGATACGGTTCCTCGTTATTTAGCAACAGGTAATTGGGATCCTAATGCAACTATTGCAACTTTATCGAATGCGATGGATGTTAGTCGTCCGAATAACTGGCCTCGAGTTGAAGAATTATTTAAACGCAATCAATGGAAATTGACTGATTTACATTCCTCATCAGTCACAGATGCGGAAACAGAGGAAACCTTGGTGGAAATGAATAATAAAGGCTACTTATGCGAACCACACGGAGCAGTAGCTTATAGGGTATTGAAACAAGATCTACAACAAGGGGAAACAGGACTGTTCTTATGTACTGCTCATCCCGCAAAATTTAAGGAAAGTGTAGAACGAATTCTAAATCTTGAATTGCCGTTGCCTGAAGCTTTAGCAAAACACGCTGAATTGCCATTACTTTCTGATGTAATGGAAAATGATTTTAATCAACTACGAAGTTATCTATTAAAATAGTAGGAAATATAATGGGCAATTTATTTTGCCCATTTTTATGTATTGCATATAGGCTAGTTATTGACATAATCAGGCAAAAGTGCGGTTACTTTTGAGGATACTTTTTGTGTTTATTGACAGTATAGTTTAGAAAGCATAGTATTTAAAAATGATTTTAAAAAGATAATAGGATAGTAAATGATTAAGGTTTATGGAATAAAAAACTGTGATACAGTAAAAAAAACATTAAAGTGGTTAGGTGATAATAATATACAAGCAGAACTTTATGATTACCGTGTTAATAGTTTAGATAAAGATTGGTTGATCTTGGCTGAACAACGTTTTGGTTGGGAAAGTTTAGTCAATAAAAGAAGTACAACTTGGCGTAATCTTGATGAGAATACTAAAAAAACACTAACAAAAACAACCGCACTTGATTTATTGATGGAACAACCAACATTAATTAAACGTCCGATTATTCTACAAGATGATATAGCGTTAATTGGTTTTAATGAAATTGAATATGCAACAGCATTGCTCAATAAAAAATAATTTATCCCACTAAAATAATAAACAATGATGAAAAAAGAAGTCGTAAATTTAGCTCAGCAATTAATTCAACGTCCTTCCATTAGCCCAGATGATCAAGGTTGTCAGCAATTAATTGCTCAACGTCTTGAGAAATTAGGTTTTACTCTTGAATGGTTACCCTTTAATGATACTTTAAATCTATGGGCAAAACACGGGAATACTTCCCCTGTCATTGCTTTTGCTGGACATACTGATGTTGTTCCTGTTGGCGATGAAAGCCAATGGGATTATCCTCCCTTTTCTGCGAAAATTATTGATGATATGCTTTATGGACGTGGTGCGGCAGATATGAAAGGATCGCTTGCTGCAATGGTTATTGCTGCCGAAGAATATATTAAAAATAATCCAAATCATCAGGGGACAGTTGCCTTTTTAATTACCTCAGATGAAGAGGCTGCAGCTAAAGATGGTACGGTACGAGTAGTAGAAACTTTAATGGCTCGCAATGAAAAGATTGATTATTGCTTGGTCGGTGAGCCTTCAAGTACGGCAGAATTAGGGGATATTATTAAAAATGGACGTCGAGGTTCAATTACTGGTAATTTGTATATTCAGGGTATTCAAGGTCACGTTGCTTATCCTGCGTTAGCGGATAATCCTGTACATAAAGCTATTCCCTTTTTATTAGAACTGACTACTTATCAATGGGATAATGGTAATGATTTTTTCCCTCCTACAAGTTTACAAATAGCGAATATTCAAGCAGGAACAGGGGCAAATAATGTAATACCTGGAGAATTATATATTCAATTTAATTTACGTTATTGTACAGAAGTTGACGACCAGATTATTAAGTCAACCGTAGAAAAAATGTTAAAGAAACATCATTTAAGTTATCGAATTGATTGGAATTTATCTGGTAAGCCATTTCTAACTAAGCCTGGTAAATTAGTTAATTCGGCGATAACCAGTTTACAAGAAGTGGCAGACATTACCCCCAAGCTAGATACTTCAGGCGGTACCTCTGATGGTCGATTTATTGCATTGATGGGAGCGGAAGTGATTGAATTAGGGCCTTTAAATCGTACTATCCATAAAGTGAATGAATGCGTTAGTTGTCAACATCTTGGTGTATTAGCTCAAGTCTATCAACGTATTCTAGAAAGAATATTGGATAAATAGAATGGTTAATCTGCTACCAAGTATAGTTGTGTTAACTGGTAAATCAAGGGAACATTTAGTTAATTTGCCTTGTCCTTTTTCACAAAACCATTTTTTACATAAACAAGCATTAAGTGCTTTTCAATCTTTGCAAAAAAGTGCGGTCAGAAATGGTTTTAATTTACAACCTGCTAGTACATTTCGTGATTTTCAACGACAACAATTAATTTGGAATGAAAAATTTTTAGGTAAACGAAAAGTACATGATGATCAAGGTAAAAATATTGATTTGAGCCAGTTTTCGACTTGGAAAAAATGCCAACTTATCCTGCGTTGGTCAGCATTACCAGGGGCAAGTCGTCATCATTGGGGAACGGAGATTGATATTTTTGATCCCGATTTAATACCCAAAGAGCAATCTTTACAATTAGAGCCTTGGGAATATGAAAAGGGTGGTTATTTTTTTGAATTAAGTGAATGGTTACAAGAAAATTTAAACCATTTTGATTTTTGCTTGCCATTTTTATCTTTACCTGAAAGTATAAAAATAGGTAAAGAGCCTTGGCATATCAGTTATTTACCTATTGCACAGCAATTTAAACAATATTTCAATATTACTGTTTTACAAGAAGCTTGGGAAAATGAAGAGATTTATGGCAAGGAAATATTGATAGAAAAATTACCAGAAATTTTTGAACAGCATTTGGTATAGCAAATTAACTATTCTAATATAACCAATTCAAATAGAATTATTAATAAGGATCATTTGATGAAAGCGATAGAGCAATTTACTCAAAAAGATATTGAAGTTTTAAAAGAAGAAACTCTTTATGAAGGTTTTTTTCAGCTTAAGAAAGTTCATTTTAAACATAAATTATTTGCTGGTGGAATGAGTGAGGTAGTAACACGAGAATTATTAGTAAAAGGTGCAGCATCAGCTGTTATTGCTTATGATCCTCAAAAAGATACGGTAGTTTTAGTGGAGCAAGTGAGAATTGGGGCTTATGATCCTAAATTGCTAAAATCACCTTGGTTATTAGAGCTCATTGCTGGTATGGTTGAAGAAGGAGAAAATCCTGAGGAAGTCGCATTACGAGAAAGTGAAGAAGAAGCTGGTGTAACGGTAACGGATTTACAACACGCACTTTCAGTTTGGGATAGTCCCGGTGGGGTAATTGAAAGAATCCATTTATTTGCTGGTAAAGTGGATACCGATCAAGCGACAGGTTTACATGGATTAGCTGATGAAAATGAAGATATTCGTGTTCAAGTAGTTTCTCGTGAACAGGCATACCAATGGGTTTGCGATGGAACTATTGATAATGGAATTGCAGTAATGGGATTGCAGTGGCTAGAATTAAATTATAAAAAATTACAACAACAATGGTTGTAATTTGTGATATAGGTTCGAATTTTTAAAATTTATTAGCTGAAAATATGATATTGATAACATTTTTAATATTTATTTGATGAAATTTTTATAAAAAAAGGTAACTTATACAAGTTGTTAGTACAGTAGGGTGACGATTTTGGTAAATACATATAAATATCAATCATCAGATAATATTATTCGATTAGTTCAGGTAACCGATCCGCATTTATTCCAAGATGAAATGTCGGAGTTGCTTGGTATTAATACGCAAGCAAGTTTTTCTCAAGTATTACAAGAAATCCAAGAAAGTACTTTTGATTATGATTTTGTTTTAGCTACTGGGGATTTAGTCCAAGATAGTAGTGAAGAAGGATATTTACGTTTTTGCCAAGGTATTAATAAATTACAGAAAAAAGTATTTTGGATTCCTGGAAATCATGATTTTCAACCTAAAATGTTTGAAATTCTAAATGAAAATCAAGGTAATATTAGCCCTCTAAAACATTTATTGTTAGGTGATTTTTGGCAAGTAATAATGTTAGATAGCCAAGTTTTTGGCGTATCTTATGGTGAATTGAGTCAGCATCAGTTGGATTTTTTGCATTCAAAATTACAAGCGTATCCTGAAAGATATGCATTGATCGTTTTACATCATCATATTGTATTAACTAATTCAGCTTGGTTAGATCAACATAATTTAAGAAATATCCAAGAATTTAAGCAAATTGTAACTAAATTTCCGAATGTAAAGGGAATATTATGTGGGCATATTCATCAAGCTGTTGATTCAGAGTGGTTTGGTATCAAAATGATGGCGACCCCCTCTACTTGTATTCAGTTTAAAGCCGATAGTAATAATTTTGCTTTAGATGCTGTACAGCCAGGATGGCGGGAAATAGCCTTATATGATAATGGTTTTATTGAAACGAGCGTAAAGCGAGTTCAAAAAGCTGTTTTTTTGCCTAATATGTTAAGTGATGGATATTAGTTTTAATCACTTATTTATCATTAATCGCTAATCAAAAGGAATCGCAATTGGTGTAGGTAATGGTTCTGGTTTACCTAAAAAGTGCGGTTCTTTTTCTGTTAATAAGTCAATAATCGCTTTCATTCTTGCAAATAATTCTCTTATTTTTACAAAATCAGTTCTTGGTGGAAGCTCCGCAACAAAGCAGATAGCATCAATATCATAATATTTTGCGATGAAAATAGCTCGCTCGCAATGAAATTTCTGGCTAATAATTGTCATTGTATGTGCTTTGAATATTCTATCTGCTCTAATAATTGAATCAAGTGTACGAAAGCCTGCAAAATCCATATACATAAATTCTTCGGGAATATTCATTTTCTTGAGATCTTTGAACATTCTCATTGGTTCATTGTAATAGATAGTTCTGTTATCACCACTGAGTAATAAAAAATCTACTTTTTTTGCTTTAAAAAGCTCTTGTGCAGCTAATAACCTATTATAGTAATAGAGGTTCAAGGTATTATCTGAAAAATATTTTGATGTTCCTAAAACAACTCCATAAGGACGTTTGGGTAATGTATTTATATTTTCATAGACTCGGTCTTGAACATAGAAAGAAATGCTTTTGTCAATAATAAAAAGCAACAAGATAGTTACTATAACAAGCCCTAAAAAATAATATGTTATTTTTTTTAGACAGCTAAAGGTTTTAAGCTTTATTATGGCTAGTATTGATTTTTTCTTTTCTTCTTGTGGCATTGTGTGTCTTTTGTAGTAAATCTATGGAACACCATAATAAAAATTTGAGAATAATTCAAGTAAAGTATTTAAAATAGACATCAAGATACGTCTAGATGTTTAGAAGTCTAAAAAATGCTTGACAATAAATGAACTGAAATATAGTTTATTACCTATGTATTTTATCAGAGTAGAGTAAGAATCTTGTATGTCTGCGAAAATTATAACACTTTTTAATAGCAGCCCCTTAAAATTGGTATTGGGGGGGGAGC
Source organism: Bisgaardia hudsonensis (assembly GCF_004345785.1). Taxonomy (GTDB): domain Bacteria; phylum Pseudomonadota; class Gammaproteobacteria; order Enterobacterales; family Pasteurellaceae; genus Bisgaardia; species Bisgaardia hudsonensis. The sequence continues at coordinate 36,183 of NZ_SLXI01000003.1, read as the reverse complement.
TTGAAAATATTGATATTGCTTATCAAACTTATGGTAATTTAAATGCAGATAAAAGTAATGCTATTTTGATTTGTCATGCCTTAACGGGAGATGCTGAGCCTTATATTAATGATAATATCAATAAAGGCTGGTGGCAGAGTTTTATAGGAAGTGGTTTAGCTTTAGATACAGATAAATATTTTTTTATTTGTACCAATGTGCTTGGTGGTTGTAAAGGCACTACGGGACCTTCTTCAATTAATCCTAAAACAAATAAACCTTATGGTAGTGAGTTTCCTGCTATTTTAGTTCAGGATATTATTAAGGTACAAAAAGCATTACTTGATTATCTTGGCATCGATCATTTAAAAGCTGTTATAGGGGGATCATTTGGTGGAATGCAAGCGACACAATGGGCAGTTGATTACCCTGATCAAGTTGATAATATCATTAATCTTTGTTCTAGCTTATCCTTAAGTGCAGAAGCTATTGGTTTTAATCATGTAATGAGACAGGCAATCATTAATGATCCAAATTTTTGTTGTGGTGATTATTATGATAAAAGTCCACCATCAAAGGGACTTGCTATTGCTAGAATGCTAGGTATGTTGACTTACCGTACGGATATTCAATTAACGAAAACATTTGGACGTGCAGTGAAAGCAAAATCTCATTATTGGGGAGATTACTTTCAGGTAGAATCTTATTTAAGTTATCAAGGTGAAAAATTTTTAACTCGTTTTGATGCGAATAGCTATTTACATTTACTACGAGCCTTAGATCTTTATGATCCAGCAATAAATTATACTAATATTCAGACCGCACTTTCTCGAATAAAAGCACGTTATACTCTCATTGCTATTACAAATGATCAATTATTTAAAATTAATGAGGTAAGAAATAGTCGTGATTTATTGCAAGAAAATGGGGTAAATTTAACTTATTATGAGTTTCCTTCTGATTATGGTCATGATGCGTTTCTTGTGGATTATACTTTTTTTGAAGATAAAATAAAAAGTGCTTTAGTATAGGACTTATTTTAGCTGATTGATTGTAGGGATACGATAGAATGTATCCCCTAATTTTTACTTTATCTTAATCATATTATGTGAAGTGAATTTTTTCACTAATTCAGCTAATTTTTCCCCATTGGGAAGTATTAATTCTGGGGCAATTTCGTATAAAGGAATGATCACAAATTCTCTATTTTGCATATCATAGTGGGGAATAGTGAGCTGTTCAGAATTTAATACAAGATCTTCATACAACAATATGTCAAGATCAAGTGTTCTTTCTCCCCAGTGCCGTAAGCGAACTCTTCCTTGCGTATTTTCAATATGTTGTAGTTGCTCTAATAATGCCAAAGGTTGTAGCTCAGTCTTAATACAAGTAACCGCATTAACATAATCTGGTTGATCTTGTGGTCCCAGAGGCTTACTTTGATAAAAAGAGCTAACGCCTTCTATCTTGGTATCAGGTAGATTAGATAATGCCTCTATTGCAGCATTTAACTGCATAGTGGGCGTATTTAAGTTACTTCCTAAGGCAATATAAACAGTTTTCATCATACTTGTTGTGGTTTAGGTTTTCTACGCTTTCTTGTACGATAGTATTTCTTTTTCGGTTTCGGATTTAAGCGTTGTTGTTCTTTTTGTAAACTTTCTCGTTGTTCGGTATTACTTAATTGATATTCATGCCACCAAGCCGATAGTTCAATACTTTCGCCACCTTCTACTTCTGCTCGCATAGCGAGTAAATCAAATGCCGCTCTAAATTTAGGGTGTTCGAGCGTTTTCGCTGGTGCATTACCTGCACGTTTTAATAGTTGTAATTGCAAGAACCAAATATCTCTGATTACAGCCGTATGACGACGAGGAGCAGCAAGTGCTTTGCAAAATAAATCTAAAACCTCTGAGCTAGCGAGTGCGTAAGCATCGTGATTATTTAGACCGCCTTCATTTTTAAGTACATCAACTTCTTCTCGTAATGGATACCAAAAAAATGCAGCAAATAAAAATGCTGGGTTAATACGTAACTTATCTGAAACTCGTTGATCCGTAGATTTTAAGGCGGTTAAGATCATTTTTTCAGTAAAACTATCCTCATTTTCTGTAAAATATGGCATTAATGCTGGGAAAAGTTGATCAAATAATTTGTATTTTCTAAGTAATTGATAAGTTTGTAAGCCATAACCTGCTTGCAAGAGTTTTAAGCTCTCATCAAATAGACGAGCCTTAGGTATATTGCTAAGTAGATGTGCTAACTCATAAATTGGTTTTTCACTTTCTCGTTCTAAAAACATATCTAATTTTGCCATAAAGCGTATAGCTCGTAGCATTCGAACGGGATCCTCTTGATAGCGAGTAACAGGATCACCAATTAAACGTAGTTTGCCTGATTTTAAGTCCTGTAATCCATTAAAGTAGTCAATTAATGTATTATCTTTAGGATTATAATATAATGCGTTGATTGTAAAATCTCGGCGTTGTGCATCTTCTTCTATTGTGCCGTACACATTATCTCGTAATAACATACCCGCATCATTTTGTTTCGCTTGTTCCGAATTATGTGGATTAGCGTGATTAGCTCGAAATGTGGCAACTTCAATAATATCACGTCCGAACATTATATGAGCAAGGCGAAAACGACGACCAACCAAGCGACATTGACGCTGAAAAATTGCTTGTATTTGCTCTGGCTTAGCATTTGTCGCAACATCAAAGTCTTTTGGTTGTTTTCCTAGTAAGATATCTCGTAAGCATCCACCGACAATATAAGCTTGATAACCTTGACGTTGTAATTTTTCAACAACAGTTAAGGCATTTTTATGTATATTTTTTGGTGTAATACCATTGTTTGATGCTTTAACCACATATTTGTTATAACAACGAGATTTTGTTGGTTTATTTTTTTTTATTAAAATCTCTTCATCACGTTCTTTTTTATTTTCAGATGAATGCTTTTTATTTTGTTCTGTTGAGTTAGAACGTTGTTTTTTAGATATTAATTGTGATTTTTTTTTCAACAGATTTTTTATTAAAGTTAAAATAGCTAGCTCCGTAATACTCTAATTTTATCTCTTCAATAGTGATTAGAAAACATAATATAAGTTTATGCAAGAAAGGTGCGTATTTTCGCACCTATATTCTTATTGTAAACTAATATTGATGATAAGGTGTCTAACCAATCATTTGTTTTTCGCGAAGTTCTGCTAAGGTTTTACAGTCGATACAAAGATCTGCTGTAGGGCGAGCTTCCAAACGACGAATACCAATTTCAACCCCACAAGAATCGCAATAACCAAAGTCATCGGTTTCGAGTTTTTTTAATGTGTGTTCAATTTTTTTCATTAGCTTACGTTCACGATCTCGAGTACGTAATTCTAAACTAAACTCTTCTTCCTGTGTTGCTCTATCTGATGGATCGGGGAAATTAGATGCTTCATCTTTCATATGAGCAACTGTCCGAGATGTCTCTTCGCGAATTTGTTCAAGCCAAGCTTGTAATATTTTTTTGAAATGAAGCTTTTGGTCTTCATTCATATATTCTTCACCTTTTTTCTCTTTATAAGGCTCGACACCTGCTAGAGCTAATAGGCTTAAAGAGGATTTGGACATTATTCTCTCCTAATATTTAATTTTAAAATACCAAATTAGTATTTCAGGGTGGTAGTCATTAAAATTCCATTAGTTTTGGAACAGTAAATTTTAAAGGCGCTATAAATATCAGAAGTTAAACAAATAAGCAAATAAATTTACTTAAGATGACAATTTTCTTATAAAAAAATGTTAATTTTGCGATCTAGATTCCAAAAAAAGATAAATTTTATAGGTACTAATATTGAAATCTTAGATAGTGATGAAAAAGATTTTAATTTATGAAAAAGTTAGTATTTCCATTAGATTTAGATGTAATCAGTAAAATAATTTTCTTTGCTGCATTAAGTTTATTGTATTTACCTGATTGGGGGTTGATGACATTTACAGTATTTTTATTCGTCAGTTTATTATTTTTGCTGATTCTTATTTATGCTTATGTTAAGCATTACTTGAGATTAATTAAATTATGCCATTTATTAATAGTTCTTTTGACGTCATTATTTTATTTTCATTCTAATGCTCTAAACTTACTAAATATAGGCGATCAAGTTAATAGAATTGATAGTTCTCAACCTATTGATATTCAAATTATAAAAATTTTTAAGCAAACTTCATATCAGACAGTCTTAGCTAAAATAAGATCTGATAATATATTAAATGGGCAAAATATTTATCTTAATTGGAAAGATGATCATCGCATTTTAGTTGGGGAAATATGGACGACAAAAATAAAGTTAAGACCTATTTCCTCACGTTTAAATTTTGGTGGATTTGATAAACAAAAATGGTATTTATCGCAAGGTATTGTTGCTTATGGTAAGGTAAAAAGTGCGGTCAAAAAAAAGAATATTTTTTCTTGGCGGGAAAAACAGCTTAATTTAGCTTTAGAAAAAACAGCGCATTTATCTTCTCAAGGATTGCTAATGGCACTAGGTTTTGGTGAAAGGGCTTGGTTAGACCATAATACTTGGCAAGCTTACCAAAAGACTAATACCGCCCATTTGATAGCAATTTCAGGATTGCATATTGGTTTAGCGATGTTAATAGGATTTTCATTAGCGAGGTTAGGGCAATTTTTTCTACCTACAAATAAAATTACCCCATTGTTACCCATTATTACTGGATTGGTTTTTGCAAGCTTTTATGCGTATCTTGCAGGTTTTAGTATTCCTACTTTGCGTGGAATTTTAGCGTTAATACTTATCTATTGTTTTCATTTGTGGCGATTATATTTATCGGTATGGCAACTATTTTTTCGTGTGATTGCCATATTATGTGTTATTGATCCATTGATGTTGTTATCAAGTAGTTTTTGGTTATCCGTTAATGCAGTATTTTGTTTAATCATTTGGTATAAATTTATTCCCTTATCTTTATTTCAGTGGAAAAATGAAAGCATCACTTACGTTTTTGGAAATAAAGTGCGGTATATTTTAGGATTATTTCATCTGCAAATTGGTCTATTGTGGTTATTTACTCCAGTTCAACTTTTCTTTTTTCAAGGCATATCATCTGTCAGCTTTATTGCGAATTTAATTGTGGTTCCCTTGTTTAGTTTATGTATTGTTCCTATTATTTTATTTGCTGTGTTTAGTAATGGATTATGGCATTCTTGGGAAATAGCGGATTGGTTACTAGTGAAAACGAACAATATTATTTTCTCACTAAAAGAAAATTGGATTACGGTCAATAATGAATGGAGTTATTTTATATCCCTTATCTTAATTTTATTATTTTTCTTGTTTATTTATTGGATCTATTTTTCAAAAAATAATATTTTAGATGAACATCGCCCTAGTTTTTATCACAAGGGTTTTCCTCTATCTTTGAATGAAAAACGAAGTTTACCGAAACGAGAATGGCAAATAGGTAAATATATTGGTAGTGTTGGGTTGTTTCTTTATTTGGGCTATATGATTAAACTATTTTTTCTACAACCATTGTGGCATTTAGAAACAATGGATATTGGACAAGGATTAGCGACTTTAATCGTTAAAGATAAGCGTGCTATTCTCTATGATACTGGGGCTGGTTGGAAAACGGGAAGTATGGCAAGAGCGGAAATTATTCCTTATTTGCAACGAGAGGGCATTCAATTAGAAAAACTCTTTGTTAGTCACGATGATAACGATCACTCTGGAGGAGTAAAAGACATATTGCAACAATATCCTAATATTGAAGTGATTACTACATCAACGAAAAAATATTCAGAAAATAATCCAAAATTTAACCGCTCTTTTTGTAAAAGAGGGAAAAAATGGCATTGGTATGGGTTATCATTGATCGCTTTATCACCAGAAAAAATCGTCAAAAGATCAAAAAATGAGGATTCTTGTGTTTTATTGGTTACTGATAATAAGCATAAAATTTTATTAACAGGTGATGTAACTATTGAGATAGAAAAGAAAATTTTATCTTCTATTGGTCAAATTGATATTCTTCAAGTGGGCCATCACGGTAGTAAAACCTCAACAAGTCAATTTTTTGTAGAGCATATACAACCTAAAGTGGCTTTAATTTCAAGTGGTCGTTGGAATCTATGGCATTTCCCACATCAAAGCGTGATTAAAAACTTACAAACACAAAATTCCTTAATATTTAATACCGCACATTCAGGTCAGATCAATATACATTTTTATGAAACAAGTTTTAGTATTGAGCAAGCTCGGCATAAATTTAGCCCTTGGTTCAGTGGTTTAATTGGCATAGATAGGTATTTAAGGTTACAATAACGACTGTATGATTATTATAAATAAGAGATATTATGCAAGATAAAGATCTTTCTACTATTCAAACTTTTAAACGTTTATGGCCGACTATTGCGCCTTTTAAATTGGGGTTAATTGTTTCTGCTATCGCATTGGTTTTAAATGCACTTACTGATGCAGGACTAATTCAAATGTTAAAACCATTACTTGATGATGGTTTTGGGAAGACAGATACCTCTTTTTTGAGAATGATGTCGGTAGCCGTGGTATTGCTAATTATTTTACGAGGTATAACTAGCTTTATCTCTACCTATTGTCTTGCTTGGGTATCAGGTAAAGTAGTGATGGTAATGCGTCGTCGTATTTTTAAGCATTTAATGTATATGCCAGTTACCTTTTTTGATCAAAACTCAGCAGGAAAGTTACTTTCTCGTATCACTTATGATAGTGAACAAGTCGCAAATTCATCTTCTGGTGCTTTAGTAACTATTGTCCGTGAAGGCGCTTATATTATTTCGCTATTAGGTGTAATGCTCTATACCAGTTGGCGTCTTTCTCTCGTACTTTTCATCATCGGTCCTATTATTGCCATTTTAATTAGAGCAGTTTCTAAAATATTTCGTAATTTAGGAAAAAATATGCAGGATTCTATGGGAGAGTTGACCTCGACTGCGGAACAAATGCTAAAAGGGCATAAAGTTGTATTGTCTTTTGGGGGACAGAAAGTAGAAGAAGAGCGATTTAATCACGTAAGTAATGATATGCGACGTAAAGGAATGAAAGTAATGATGGCTGATGCCATTTCAGATCCTGTGGTGCAAATTATTGCCTCTTTTGCACTTTCGGCGGTACTGTATCTTGCGACACTTCCTGTGATAATGGCTCAAAACTTGACCGCGGGTGCATTTACAGTCGTCTTTTCTTCAATGTTAGCGATGATGCGACCATTGAAATCATTGACTAATGTTAATGCTCAATTCCAACGTGGTATGGCGGCTTGTCAAACGTTATTTGCTATTCTTGATTTGGAAACTGAAAAAGATAAAGGCAGTCACCAAGTTAATCAAGTTCAAGGGGAGCTATCTTTTAAAAATGTGAACTTTAGTTATCAAGGAAGAGAAGAATTAGCTTTAAATAATGTTTCATTTACCATTCCAAAAGGAAAAACTTTTGCATTGGTGGGACGTTCAGGATCGGGTAAATCGACGATCGCTAACCTAGTAACACGTTTTTATGATCTTGAACAAGGGGAAATATTATTAGACGGGATCAATATTAAGGATTATACCTTAGCTAATTTACGAGAAAACTGTGCAGTTGTTTCACAACAAGTGCATTTATTTAATGATACTGTTGCGAATAATATTGCTTATGCGGCTACTGAAAAATATACAAGAGAAGATATTATTAAAGCGGCCACTGCAGCACACGCAATGGAATTTATTGAAAAATTAGAACACGGTTTAGATACGATAATTGGCGAAAATGGTGCAAGTTTATCTGGTGGTCAACGTCAGCGGTTAGCCATTGCTCGTGCTTTATTAAGAAATTCTCCTGTGCTGATTTTAGATGAGGCAACTTCTGCATTAGATACCGCATCAGAACGGGCTATTCAATCAGCATTAGAAGAAGTGCAGAAAAATAGAACGGTATTAGTCATAGCACACCGCTTATCTACAATTGAAAAAGCAGATGAAATTTTAGTGATGGATCAAGGTCAAATTATTGAACGTGGCACACATAAAGATCTGTTGGCAAAAGAGGGTGCTTATAAGCAATTACATACAATGCAATTTAACCATTAATTAGGTAGAAATAATGGACTTTTGGTATAAACAAAATTTCTCCGCTTTAGTTATTGCTTGGCTATTGTTGCCTTTTTCTGCTTTATTTTGGCTTATTGCCCAAATTCGTTTATTGTTATTTAAAAAAAATATTCTATCTAGTTATCATAGTCCAGTCCCAGTCATTGTCGTAGGCAATATTTCTGTTGGTGGCAATGGGAAAACACCAGTAGTTATTTGGCTTGTACAACAATTACAAAAACAACATTTCAAGGTTGGAGTAATTTCTCGTGGTTATGGTAGTCAATCAGGCTATTATCCTCGTCTAGTTTCTAGCAAAGATGAGCCTATTCAATGTGGCGATGAGCCAGTATTAATTGCTAAAAGAACCAATGTACCAGTTTGTATTTCTGCCAGTCGAAAAGAAGCTATTGAATTATTATTAAAAGAATATGCTTGTGATGTCATTATTAGTGATGATGGGTTACAACATTACAAATTACAACGTGATTTTGAAATTATTGTTATTGATGCGGATCGTGGTATTGGAAATGGCTTTGTGATGCCCTCAGGTCCATTAAGAGAATTACCTCACCGCCTAAAATCTGTTGATTTGATTTTAAGTAATGGTAAAGCTACCGAATATTCTAATAACGTGATTACCTTAGTACCAAAATATGCAATTAATTTAGTAACAGCAGAACAACGGTTAATGTTTGCTTTCAGTGGAGAAATTGCGAATGCTATTGCTGGAATTGGTAATCCACAGCGTTTTTTTACTATGTTACAAGAACTAGGGATCAAATTAGATACAACTCAAGCGTTACAAGATCACCAAAAATTTAATGCTGATTTATTATCAAAATTTAATAAAAAACAACCGCTCTTTATGACAGAAAAAGATGCGGTAAAGTGCGGTCAATTTGCAGAAGATAATTGGTGGTATATTCCAGTAGAAGCAGAAATTACAGGAAAAGATGTACCAATATTTATTGATAAAGTAGTACAAGGGCTAAAAAATGAATAATCGTTTACTTAAACTTATTGCCTGTCCGAAGTGTCAAGGGCAATTAATGTATGATGAAGATAAAAATCAACTAATTTGTGAACAGGATAACTTAGCTTATTCCATTCAAAATGGTATTCCTGTGTTATTATCCAATAAAGCTAGCACGTTAGATCAAACTAGCGAGTCGTAGGTGAAATATGAAAACGAATAAAACAACATTTACGGTAATTATTCCTGCTCGTTATGCGTCAAGTCGTTTACCGGGTAAACCCCTTGCTGATATTGTTGGTAAACCTATGATTCAACACGTATGGGAAAAAGCACAACAAGCGGGTGCAAATCGAGTTATCGTAGCAACGGATAATGAAGAAGTCGCAAAAGTAGTAACGGATTTTGGTGGCGAAGTTTGTATGACTGCTATCAATCATAATTCTGGTACAGAACGCTTGGCGGAAGTGGTGGAAAAATTGAATATTGCGGACAATGAAATTATTGTGAATATTCAAGGTGATGAACCTTTAATTCCACCAGTTATCGTTAGTCAAGTAGCTGAAAATTTAGCAAAATATCAAGTCAATATGGCAACGCTTGCTGTAAAAATCACCGATACTGAAGAATTATTTAATCCGAATGCAGTAAAAGTTTTAACTGATAAAGATGGCTATGTATTGTATTTTTCTAGAGCGGTTATTCCTTGGAATAGAGATCAATTTGCACCACTTGTAGAGAAAAAAGTAACTTTAGAACAAATCCAATTACAAGATCATTATTTACGCCATATTGGTATCTATGCTTACCGAGCAGGATTTATTAAACAATATGTACAATGGCAACCAAGTGCTTTAGAAAATATCGAAAGTCTAGAACAACTTAGAGTGTTATGGTACGGCGAAAAAATTCACGTAGAATTAGCAAAAGAAGTGCCAGCCGTTGGGGTAGATACTCAAGCAGATCTTGAAAAAGTGCGGTCTATTTTAAGTTAGTTTTTATCAAATAGCTCAATATATTTTATGTTTGACCACAAAGCCTTTTTAAAACTTGTAACGGAACAACCGGGCGTTTATCGAATGTTTGACGATAAAGGTACGGTTATTTATGTGGGAAAAGCGAAAAATCTTAAAAAGCGACTTGCCAGTTATTTTCGTACTAATTTAACGAGCAAAAAAACAGAAGCATTGGTTGCCTCAATTCATCATATTGAAACTACAATCACCTCTTCTGAAACAGAAGCATTGCTCCTTGAACATAATTACATTAAAGAATTTCAACCTCGTTATAATGTATTATTACGAGATGATAAGTCTTATCCCTATATTTTACTGACAAAAGAACGCCACCCCAGAATTACCTCTTATCGAGGTACTAAAAAAATTCAAGGGGAATATTTTGGACCTTATCCACACGCCAGTGCGGTTCGAGAAACCTTATCTCTATTGCAAAAACTATTTCCTATTCGCCAATGTGAAAATTCTGTTTATAAAAACCGCTCTCGACCTTGTTTACAATATCAAATAGAGCGTTGTTCTGCACCTTGTGTCGCTGGTTATGTAACCGATGAAGAATATAATCAACAGGTTAATTTTGCACGTTTATTTTTACAAGGTAAGGATCAACAAGTATTAGATCATCTTATTTCAAAAATGGAACAAGCCAGTCAAACCCTTAATTTTGAACAGGCGGCACGTTTTCGAGATCAAATACAAGCGGTTCGTTCGGTAACTGAGAAACAGTTTGTCTCTAATGAAAGACTTGATGATATTGATATTATTGCTATTGCTTACCAATTAGGTTTAGCCTGTGTGCAAGTGCTTTTCATTCGACAAGGAAAAATTTTAGGAAATCGTAGCTATTTCCCCAAAGTCCCCTCTAATACTGATTTACCTGAATTAACAGCAACTTTTGTTGGGCAGTTTTATTTACAAGGGCATAAAGGTAGAACTATCCCTAATACGATTATTGTGGATCATAAGTTAATTGAAAAAAATGATTTAGAAAACTTATTAACAGAGCGAGCAGGACGTAAAGTAATTATTCAAGATAATGCCAAAGGTAATAAAAGCAAATACTTGCAACTGGCACAAATGAATGCCAAAGCAGCGTTAGTGACCCAGTTAAAACAATCTTCATTAATGGAAGAGCGTTATATTGCCTTGCAGAATTTATTAGGTATTTCTGAAATTAAGCGTATGGAATGTTTTGATATTAGTCATACAATGGGGGAGCAAACTATCGCCTCTTGTGTGGTATTTAATGCCGAAGGTCCTTTTAAAGCAGATTATCGCCGTTTTAATATTACGGGGATTACAGGGGGCGATGACTATGCCGCAATGGAGCAAGCATTATTAAAACGCTATGATCGTCCATTGGAAGAGGAAAAAATTCCAGATATTATCTTTATTGATGGAGGAAAAGGGCAACTAAACCGAGCATTGCAAGTGTTTGATAGCCTAAATGTGTCTTGGGATAAAGGCAAACCCTTATTAATTGGGGTAGCAAAAGGTGTGGATCGCCGAGCAGGGTTAGAAACTTTGATTATTAGTAATACTGGCGAAGAATTGAATTTACCTGATGATAGTCTCGCTTTACATTTAATTCAACATATTCGAGATGAAAGCCATAATCACGCGATTACAGGACACCGCAAAAAACGTCAAAAAGTCTTTACCCAAAGTGGTTTAGAAACCATTGAGGGCGTTGGTGCTAAACGTCGCCAAGCATTGTTAAAATATTTAGGGGGAATGCAAGGGGTTAAAAATGCCACAGTTGATGAAATTGCCTCTGTACCAAATATTTCTCGTGCCTTAGCTGAGAAAATTTTTGATATTTTAAATGGGTCTTAAGTTGGGCTCTATTTAATAATATATTTCCTTTCTCGTTATATAATATAGCTCTACATACATGATACAATGCCCTGAGAACAGTTAAAAACTTTTAATAACTATAATATTATAAATAGGATAATGCTCTCTATATGAATAATTTTAATAATCAATCAAAACGTACAATTTATTTAATGAATTTAATTTCAACGCTATTATTGGGCTTTTTTCTAATAAGTTGTGCTGATGTAACTCGACAAGGTGTTGCATTTGGCATTCGTCATGATGTTCCTTTAGCTAAGTACGAGCAAGCTACTTTAAATAAAAAACAGTTGGATATTCCAGATTTATCGCCAGTGATCCAATTTGCTTATTCAGTAGATGGTAAGTCAGAGGATGAAGAAGTTATTGCATCAGGTATTTTAATTAATTCTGAATGGATATTAACCGCTGCTCATAATTTTTATGTTGCAGAAGAGCAGAGTGCCCCAGTTAATCCCGATAGGGTAATCGTTAGAGTTGGTAAAAATCCTAATGAACCAGAGGCAGAATATACAGTAGATAAGATTGTATTACATCCGACTTGGATAACTCAAGGTGATGGTTTTACTCTAGGTAATGATGTCGCGTTGGTTCATTTGTCTGCGCCAATTACAAATATCAAGCCTGTAAAAGTTATCAACCATAATGATCTTGAGCCTCTTGGTAAGCCTGTATGGTTTGCTGGTTTTGGTGATTATTCTATGACAAAGAATCAAGATGAAGATAGTTATAGTAAACTGCATTTGATAAATAATATTTTAGATAGACGTGTATCTGGTATTATCACAGAAGAAGACGGAAAAACATATTCAGGTGGCTTACTCGCTTTTGATTTTGATAGCCCTGATCAGACTCACAACAGTTTAGGTGATGATTTTATTGGTGAAGATGAGCAATTATTAGGTACAGGCACTAGTCAATCTGAAGCACTACCTCTTGAAGGTACCACAGTAGAGGGTGATAGCGGTGGTGCGTTGTTTGTTAAGAAAAATGGTCAATGGGTGGTGGCTGGAATACTTTCTGGGGGGGCTGCCGATCCTTATCTTGATTTTATTGATGGTGACTATGGTGATATTAGTATTTTCACTCGTATTGCTGATGTTAGACAATGGATTGACTCGGTGATTAGGCGTTAGTTTATCTAGTGTTTATTGAATATTTAACTATCATTTAGTTGAAGATATTAAAAATAAAGAGCTGAGATAATCAGCTCTTTATGATCTTATATGGCATTTAAAATGCTTTTATTGTTTATTCTATTCCTGTTGTTACAGTAAATGATCTTGTTTCTTTTGGTGCTAACATAATTAATGAACCTGAATTTTTTGCGGCTAAGAAGCCTTCAGGTCTGCAAGTTGCAGGAAGAACAAAAGCACCTACTTGCTGATCTGAATTAAACAATATCCATCTTGTTGCAAAATTGAGTTCCTTAGATGAGAATTTAGTAATATAAGAATGACCTTTAGGTGAGTGCATTTTAAATTCTAAAGATTCTTGATATTGTTGTAAATTATCCATAAAGAATACAATTTCAGGATCATACATTTCATCATCATTTAATGATTCTAAAGTATAGTTTCCTTGTTTAATTTTATCATTAAAATCCAGCCATTTTGGCGTAGGTTTAACGTGTGCAGGTATGGATTGTCTTAATGAAATTACTTCATTTGGTATATTTTGACTAAATGATGCACCGTGTTCATAGCAATAATTCATATGGCACATATATTGTAGTGGCATTTCAACATTAGCTAGGTTCGTTACTTGCATTTTTATATCAAAAAGGCTACTACCACTTTTTAAGGTAACTTCTGGTTTGGCTAAGTAATGATCACCAAAGCCTTTTACATATTCAAATGAACCAGAAACACTAATAGAATTTTTTTCTAATACTAACCAGGCTGAATCCATTAATGCACAAGGCATTTCCCCGTGTAATGGGTGATCATCTTCAGGGCTTGGGCAACCATTACGGATTATGCCAGAATGAAAAGCAAAACAACCATAAGTATCAATAATTGATGTTCCTACTTTAGGTTCGTTAAACATATTTTTCATTTTTAGGTTATGCCCTTCAAATACGGCGTCCCAAATAATTTGACCATAGAATGGAAGTACAACAATAAATCCTTTGCTATTACTTACTCTAAGGGCTTCTATTCCCGAAGAATATTTAAAACTTACAACTTGAAATTCATCATTTTCCAATATGGTATTTTCTTTTTGGCTAAATTGATTTTTAGTCAGAGATATTGTCGTTTTCATAAATATTTCCTCTATGCATTATTTTTTAATTTACCGAAGAAGTAGTATCCTACATAGGCAAAGCATAAAAGTGGAACAATAAAGGCAATTTGCAATGATCCTAAAGAATCAGAAACGTATCCATGAATAGCTGGTACAACTGCTGCTCCAATAATTGACATAACAACAACCGCACCAGCAACTTCTCTATGTTGTTGTTCTACTGTGCCTAATACTGAAGCATATATTGTTGCCCAACAAGGTCCAAATAAAACACTTGCGAAGATGGCTGCATAGACAGCAGAAAAATCATGAACAAAAGCGGTATAGCCTAGTGTTATTACACCAATTACGGAATACCACATTAGCACTGCATCGGATTTGAATTTAGTCATTAAGAAATTAGCAATAAATTTACCAACAAAGAAACCAATAAAGCTATAAATCATAAAATTAGAAGCATCTCGTTCATTCATATCACTAAGGTTTAAAGCTAATCTTATGGTAAATGACCAAACTGCAACTTGCATACCAACATATAAAAATTGTGCTACGATTCCTTTTTTAAAGTCTTTATTTTTTGCAAGATATTTTAATGTATCCATAAAGTGAACTTCTTTATGTTGCTCAGAGGATACCGCTTTACATTTTGGAAATTGAGTAATTAGGAAGAGAACTGTTACAGCAACTAAAACGAAGATAAGATATTTATAAGGTTGTAATGTATGTTCTAGCATTGATAATTTAAATTCATGCATTTGTTCTGGTGTCATTCCAACCATTTGTTCACCTAAGCTTGCTCCTTCTTGGAAGATAAGATATTTTCCTAATAAAATACCTGCAATAGCACCAATAGGATAGAATGTTTGGCTTATATTTAATCTCAATGTAGCATAATCTTTATGCCCAATCATTGAGCTATAAGTGTTTGCTGCGGTTTCTAAGAAACTTAATCCAATTGCAATAGAAAAAATAGCCGCTAAAAACATTGTATAAGTAGCCATATGAGAAGCTGGATAGAACATTGAACAACCTACAATATACAAAGTAAGACCAATTAAAATGGCAATTTTATAGCTTGTTTTTTTAATTACTAACGAGGCGGGAATCGCAATTAGGAAGTATCCACCATAGAAAGCACTTTGAACTAATGCACTGGCAAAATCACTTAATGTAAATACACTTTTGAATTGAGTAATTAAAATATCATTTAAGCTTGCGGCAGCTCCCCATAACGGAAACAAGCAAGATAGTAAAATAAATTGAAATATTGGTGTTTTATTTAAATAGCCATCAGGCATTTGTTGTATATTTTTCATTAGTGTAACTCCTTATTTATTAACTGAAAGTTTATAATTATCAAATTGATCTTTTGTTGGATAAGAAATTTGTGTTCCTTGTCCCGTAACGCTATATGCAGCAAATAAGGACGCCATTTTCATGGAATGGATTACATCATTAGTTGATATATAATAATGAGCAAAGCAACCAATGAATGCATCGCCTGCACCACTAGTATCAATAGCATTGACTTTATGAGGTTCTATAAATGTTATTTCGTTACCTCTTAGCCATATAGAACCTCTTGCTCCAAGTGTAACAATAACGTTCTTTAATCCTTTCTCTATTAAAGTACTTGCGGCAGTTTGAATTTGTTCTATGGTCTGTACTGGTAAGCCTGTGAGTATTTCTAACTCAGTTTCATTCGGCATAAAGAAATCACATTTACAAGCATAGTTAATGTCTAGATCTTTACTTGCTGGTGCTGGGTTGAGGATTACAGGAATATTGTGCTTATTTCCAAAATCAATGGCGTAATACACAGTTTCTAAAGGTATCTCTAATTGAAGGATAATTAATTTACATTGTTTGAGTGCATTTTCCGCATTATCAATATCTATTGGTTTTAAATGTTCATTTGCACCTTTTATAATCAAAATTCGATTTTGCGATGATTTATCGACAAAAATAGGTGCGACACCACTGGAAACTCCATCTACTTTTTGTACATAATTTGTATCTATGCCGTATTGTTGTAGGTTTCTTATTGTATTTTCAGCAAAAACATCACTTCCAACTTTGGTTAACATCATTACTTTAGCACCAAGCTTTGCTGCTGCAACAGCTTGATTGGCTCCTTTACCTCCACAACCTAATTTAAAATCTGGTGCTTCAATAGTTTCACCTGGTTTTGGCATATCATTAATATAAGTAATTAAATCAACCATATTTGAACCGATAACCGCAATATCCATAACTATTCTCCTTAAATATTAATTATTGTTAAAATGGTAACAAATTTTATATTTATCAGTATATATAAAATAAGTTGTTAATAAAGTGACAGCGATCACATATTGTGAATATTTTTTCATTATAAGATAAAATGATGAAATACTTTTAATTAGAAAATTTAGTAACATTCTCAGTAAATGCTAATAATATTTTTATTAAATAATGTGTTATTGATTTATTATGATATATATTTATAGATATGTTACTTTTTATAGCTTTTTATAAAAATGTAATAAAAATAACAATTTTTAAATGTTATAATTTAAACAGTTAATGTGATTTAATTTTAAGTATTAATATAAAGAAAGTATTCGTAATTTATGAATATTTGTGTATTTTTATGGAATAAAATATGAGAACTATTATGTAGTTAAGGTGGGGTAGTTCATAAAATAGTTTTATATTTAGTTTTAGAGTAAAGGGAATGAATTTAGTCAATATCATTCCCTAAAGTAGTAGTCTATCGATCAAGTAAAAATTAGATAGAAATTTTTATTTGATATTAAATGCTTTTACTTAAATGTCGTTATCTCTTCAGCATCTAATCGAATACTACCATGTGATTGATAGTTAGCTTTACCTATGGCGATAATCATAACTGGGACATATCTTTCTTTATCTATACCTAACGCATTAGCAATTTTATCTTTTTCAAAACCGCCAATCGCATTAGTATCATAACCATGAGCTCTGGCAACAAGCATAAATTGCATTGCTGCAAGGCTTGAATCAATTAGAACTAGATCATTCATAATATTTTTAGGGGCATTTTCATATTCTGGTATAAACATTGCCATTAGTTGCTCTTTAACTTCTTGTGGCATAAGTCCTTTATTTACCATTCTAGAATATATTTCTTCCGCTTTTTCGTGGCATTTCATATCACCGAAGAGCACGATCATTGCAGCTGATGTATCGTTTTGTCTTGTATTAAATTTAACTAATGGTCTTAATATATCTTTACCTTCTGGCGTATCCACAACCACAAATCGCCATGGCTGAATATTAACAGAAGAGGGGGCTTTTACTGCTTCATTGATCATTTCCAGCATTTCTTTACGTTCTATTTTTACATTTTCATCAAATACTTTAATTGATGTTCGGTTAAATACGATGTCTTGGAAATCATTGTTTTTCATTTTTTCTCCTTAAGAAAAATTTATTTTTGTTTAAATTGGATTGTTTTATATCTATAAATAAGAAAATAGGCATTTGATAATGAACGTCTGTATATCTAACAGTAATATTTCTTACCATTTATTTTCATTAATTAATTTTTGCATTATTTTTCCCAATTCTTCGGTTTCTTGTTTGGTTAAAACTGAAAACTTTTCATCTAAAATGTTAGAAAATAATACCGCACTTTCTTTGACATATTCTTTAGCACAATCAGAAAGCTCAATCAGATATTCCCTGTTATCATTTTCATTAAGTGTTTTAGTTACATAGCCTTTTTCTATAAATTTTTTAATAATTTTAGTTCCTGCAGGTCTAGAAATCTTTGCACTATCTGAAAAATGGGCTAAGTTTGATTTTTCTAATTTAGCGATTATTTTTAAATAATATTCATCATAGGCACTTATTTCGGTTATTTTTGAATTAGCCTGTTCTTTTTTCTTTAAAAATATGCGGTATGTTTTTTCTCTAAAATCACATAAATTTTTATATAATTCTGAATTATCCATAGAAACCTTTATTTAGTTACTTTGGTAAATAATTAACCTTGTTAATTATTATGTGTTTTAATTATATTAAAGTCAAGGATTATGGAAAAAGATATTTTCTATTTATTAATCACATTTTAGCTTTATCTTTCGTATAAGAACTTTTTATACTGCGTGAGCTACGCTTAGGAAAATATATAGTGAAGTGTTATAGTTAGCTGATATTGGATACGGAAAACAACAAGCCTTGTTAAACAAGGCTTTTTAATTATTTATTTTAATATGCTTATTTTTTAGCATCAAAGTTAGCAAGATTTTTCTTGATTAACTCGTTTGCATCTTCTGTTTTTGTATAAGGAGGTAATAGATCCTTTAGTTTTTTACGGTTCTCTTTACTTTCAGAAAGTCCGTATTTTTTTAATAAATAATTTAATTCATGATCTTCGCTTTGATTGACGAACATACTATCTTTAGACATATAGCCTCCTTCATTATGGATAAATAGTTACATATTATTTCTACAATATGCAATTCCTATTCTGAATAAAAACAAACCAAATATCAAGTAATTAAACCATTTTATTTATAACATTTTAGGTATTTTAAATTTTATGATAATTTGATCTATATTATTCTTTTGCTATATTTGGAAATACTTATTTTATAAATTAAAATAGATCTTTATTTGTGCTATTGATGTTGTAGTAAATTAAATGAGAAATATAAATGAAAAAATTTTTGAGTAATATACTTCTATTCTTTTGCTTTATCCCCTTGGGATACGCCGATCAAGAACCGATAAAATTTGGTGGTTTAACTTGGGAAAGTGGACAATTCACTGAGGCGGTATTACGAAATATTGTTGAAAAAGGTTATGGCTATCCCACTCAAGAAGTTTCTGCAACAGGCGTCGCTCTTGAAAATGCGTTAATTCAAAATGATATTCAAGTGATCAGTGAAGTCTGGATGGGACGCTCAGAGGTAATGGATCAGGGGCTAGCACAAGGAAAAATAAGGGTAGTGGGGGATACTTTAAAAGGTGGTGCTACACAAGGTTGGTATATTCCTGACTATCTACAAGAACAGTATCCTAATTTAAAATCTATTTCTGATTTAAGTAATTTTTCTCATCTTTTTTCTGATCCTAAAAATTTAAAGAAATCTCGTTTTTTAAATTGTCCGACTGGCTGGACTTGTGAAATTTTTAATACTAATTTATTACGTAATTTTAAATTAGAACAAACCTTTAATAATGTTCATCCTGGAACAGGGGTTGCCTTAGATAGTGAAATATCTTCTCATTACGAACAAAAGAAACCGCTATTATTTTATTATTGGCAACCAACAGGTTTGATGGCTAAATATAAATTTGTCCCATTAGAATTTCCTAAATATGATGCAAATTGTTGGACTGATTTATTAAAACCTGAAACTAATAACCCTTGTGTTTCGGGGTTTCCAGTTTCACATTTGTCTATCGCTATTTCTGAAAATTTTGCTCAGCAATATCCTGATTTAGTCTCATTTTTTCAAAAAGTACAATTTGAGTCTAATGAATTAAATCAACAAATTTTAGAAATGACAGAGAATATTCGAACAGGCGAAGAGCAAGCAATAATCTTTTTACAAAATAATTCAAATCGTTGGAAACAATGGGTGAGTAATGACGTAGCGGAACGCTTAGAGAAACAACTTTATCCAAAAACACAATCAAATTTTTTCCCTGAATGGTCATTGCAAAATAAATTTAATTTATGGCTTAAGGGCTTTGTTCAACAACACGGCGATTGGTTTCGTCAAATCAGCCATAATTTACAATATTATATTTTAAGTCCTGTGGCGCATTTTTTTGATACAGTACCCGCTTGGTTATTTATTGGTATTGTAGGTTTGGTCATTTGGCATAGTACAAAACAATTAAGCTTTACGTTGTTAGGTTCATTAGGGTTATTTTTAATTGGATCTTTTGGTTTATGGCAAGCCGCTATACAAACTATTTCATTAATGTTCGTTTCCATTGGCTTAACTGTCATTATTGGTATTCCTATTGGTGTCTTATTAGCGAAATACCCAAGAATTTATCGTGTTATTTTACCTCTACTCGATATTATGCAAACTATGCCTAGTTTTGTGTATTTGATACCTGTATTAATGCTATTTGGCATAGGGGAAGTCCCAGCTGTATTTGCTTGTATGATTTATGCGATTGTACCACTAATTCGTTTAACCGTATTAGGTATTCAACAAATTGACAAAGAACTTATTGAAACAGGAAAAGCGTTTGGGAGCAATCGTTGGCAAATGTTAGCTTGGATTGTTCTACCGCTAGCAAAACCACAAATTATGGCAGGAATTAATCAAACCGTTATGATGTCTCTTTCTATGGTGGTATTAGCCTCTATGATTGGTGCATCAGGTTTAGGGCAAATTATTTTACAAGCGATACAAACATTAAATGTAGGGCAAGGTTTACAAGCAGGTGGTGCGATTGTGATTCTAGCGATTATCGTTGACCGAGTTACCCAAGGTTACGGAGGTAAAAGTGAGTAGTATTGAATTTAAAGGTGTAACAAAAGCTTATGGTAAAAAACGTGCACTGGATAATATTACCTTGAACTTACCGAGTAACCAAATTAATTGTATTATGGGATTATCTGGCTCAGGAAAATCAACATTACTGAGACATATTAATTGTTTGCTTGAACCGACATCAGGGGAAGTTTGGGTAAATGGGCAAAATCTAATGGAATTAAATACCAAAGCATTACAGCAATTTCGTCGTAAATGTGTCAGTATGGTATTTCAACATTTCGGCTTATTACCTCATCTTTCGGTGATCAAAAATATTGAATATGGTTTACGAGTTCAAGGTGTTGAACCAAAAGAGCGGTACAAAAAAGCGTTATATTGGTTAAATGAAGTTGGCTTAAAAGATAATGCTGACAGCTTTCCCCAAGATCTTTCTGGCGGAATGAAACAACGAATTGGCATTGCAAGGGCATTTGCTTGTGAAACGCCCATTTTACTAATGGACGAACCATTCTCCGCCCTTGATCCAATTACTCGTACTGGCTTACAAACCTTGTTGTTAGATCTACAAAAAAAATGGCAAAAAACCGTCATTTTTGTTACCCACGATCTTGATGAAGCACAACGAATAAGTGATTATGTTGTGCTATTAGATCAAGGAAAAGTGATCCAAACTGGTACTTTTGATGATTTTCTTACATCACCAGCCACCCCGTATGTATTGGAGTTTATGAAGAGCAAGGCGGAGTAAAAACTTTAGGAATTTTGACCGCAGTTTGCAATTTATTCATTAAATATCGATACCCAAAATATAAAATTTTAGTATCTATTATAAAAATACACACCAAAAAATGGGAAAATTGGTGTGCATTATTGTCATATACATCAAAAAATGGGAAAATTGGTGTGTATTTTTGATATATATTGAAAATATAAAATTTGTCATTTCCTATCAAAGAATATATTTATAAGGAACATTATGAATATCCAATATCAACTCCCTGATTTATTTAATTTATCTGAAATTGAAACGAAACGGGTTTTCAAAGCTTGTAATCAAGCTCATCAGGCATTAGGTGAGTTAAAAGGGATTGTGAATACTATGCCAAATCAAGGTATTTTATTGGGAACACTACCCTTACAAGAGGCAAAAGATAGTTCCGAAATTGAAAATATTATTACTACTCAAGATGATATGTATAGTAGCAATTATGAAACACAACAATTTAGTTCATTAGCTGCAAAAGAAGTACATCGCTATGCCCATGCTATGCATTATGCTTTTGATGAAATTAAAAAATATCAATTAATTACATTGACAACCATTAAAACAATTCAAGAAATTTTAGAAAATAATAATGCGGGATTTCGTTGCCAATCAGGTACAAAATTAATCAATCAAAGAACGGGAAAAAATGTCTATACGCCACCGCAAAATATTATGGAAATAGAATACCATATGTCTCTTCTTACTCGTTTTATTAATGATTCTGATGAAATAGATTATGATCCATTGGTTAAAATGGCACTTATTCATCATCAATTTGAAAGTATTCATCCATTTTATGATGGTAATGGGAGAACTGGGCGTATCATTAATATTCTTTATTTGATTCAACAAGGATTGTTAGACACCCCCATTTTATATTTATCTCGTTATATTAATCGCAATAAGGCAGATTATTATCGTTTATTACAAGACGTTAGAGATACTAAAAATTGGGAAGATTGGCTTGTATTTATGTTAACAGGTATAGAACAAACCGCAAAAGAAACGATTCTATTAGTACTTGAAATCAAACGATTGATGGGTAAACATAAACAACTTCTGAAAGAAAAAGCTCCTAAATTGTATAGTCATGAATTATTAAATAATTTGTATAAATATCCCTATACAAAAGTAGATTTTGTGGCGAAAGATTGTGATATACATCGTAATACCGCACTTCGCCGACTAACCGAATTAGAACAATTAACTATTGTTCGCCGTATTAAACTTGGTCGTGAAACATTTTATGTTAACACTGAATTGTTTGCATTATTAGCTAAATAATTTTATTAAAATAAATAAGTGGTATTAAATATCATAAAAAATAATGAAATCTAGTATCTATTATAAAAATACACACCAAAAAATGGGAAAATTGGTGTGTATTTTTTTATTCTAAAACTAAATTCCGATAAATATATCAACTAGCTTTTTCATTTTTTCTAATACTGTTAATTTTTTGGCTTCTCTTGCACCTTGTCGTCTGGAAGTCGGTGGGAGTATGCTATCAAGTTCAGCACCAGAATATTCTACATAGCCTTTATGTATTGATTTTTCTATAAATCTTTTAGCTTCGGATTTTAAGTTTTCATCATCAATTAGTTGATTAATTTTGAGTGTTTTTTCTTGCTTAGCATAGGTATAAAAAGTATCAAGAATATCAGTAGTATTTTTTAATTCTGATAAATTTGTTGTATTAATAAATTCAATAATTAATTCTTCTTTTGCTCTCGTACCCAGACTTGAACGGATAACTCGGCGAATTTCAGTATTTAAAGCCTCTGTATCATTACTTTCTTTCGATTTTTCTAAAATTAATTTTAAAATATAATCAAGATTGATTTCATCGGTTTTTAATAAATCAATTTGAAATTCAATATCAGAAAAATCGATCTGTATTTTCTCGCTTTCCTCATTATGTTTAGCGTTGATGATTTCTTCCCTTATATCAACGTAAACACTTTTCATATTTTGCATTTGTCTATCTGATATACCACTATCGAAAGTTTCAAATTCATCATAATTTCTTAAAATATTTTCAGATTTAAGGAGTTCACCGAATAGTTTTACAAATTCTTTCTTATCACTTTCAAGGTAAATTTCGGTTGGATCAGGGAACTTCTCAAGAATTTCAGTACAGATTTCTTTATACCCTTTTATGAGATCACCAGATACTTCATCTTTAAAGCCATTTATGTATTCATCGTAACTTTTTTCTAAAATAACATTGACACTGTTTTCATCTCCAAAGGTTTTAATCGCCTCTTGTGTCGCTTTTTCTAAATCTCGGAAACAAACAATATTTCCAAATGTTTTTACTTTATTTAAAATACGATTTGTTCTTGAAAACGCCTGAATTAAACCGTGATATTTTAAGTGCTTATCTACAAATAATGTATTTAAAGTCGGTGCATCAAAGCCAGTTAAAAACATTCCCACAATAATTAAAAGATCGACTTCCTTATTTTTTACTCTTAAAGATAAGTCTTTGTAGTAATTTTGAAATTCATAACCATTTGTAGAAAAATTTGTTTTAAAATAACCGTTATAATCTATAATTACCTTATCTAAAAATTCTTTTGCGGTGCTTTCTAAAGCGGTAGGCTCAAAATCTTCTTCTGGGATTTCTCCTACTGCAAATTGTTCTTCATTTGCTGAAAAACTATATATTGTTGCAACTTTTAACCTTTTTTCTTCGGGGAAGTTAGCTTGTTGTTTTTGAAATTCATCATAATATAATTTTGCTGCTTCAACACTTTGTACCGCAAACATTGCATTAAATCCATTTAAACGGCGGTGTTTTATATCATAATATTCATTACGATGTGTCTTTGTATTAAATACATTTAAAATATGCTCGGTAATTTTGGTAATTCTATCAGGGTGGAGTAGCATTTTTCGTTCAAGTTGTTTCAACACCTTTTCATCAGTTTCAATTTCAGCTGATTTAAACTCGGAAACAACATTATTATAATCCACTTTAAATTTTAAAACTTTACCATCACGAATAGCATCGGTTATCACATAACTATGTAATTGTGCACCAAAAATAGCTGATGTAGTTTCCCCACCTAGTGAGTTTTCTGGAAAAATAGGTGTTCCTGTAAAACCAAATTGATAATAATATTTAAAAGATTTTTTGATATTTTTTTGTGCTTCACCAAATTGTGAACGATGACATTCATCATAAATAAGTACACAATGTTTATTATAAATATCGTGTTTAGGGTTTTTCTTAACAAACTCATTGAGTTTTTGAATAGTAGTTACTACTATTTTATTATCTTCTTTCTCAATAGCGAGTTTTAACTCTTTGGTGTTTTTACTGCCATTGACGCTATCTTTTTGAAAACGTTGATATTCTTTCATTGTTTGATAATCAAGATCTTTTCTATCTACAACAAAGAATACTTTATCAATGCAATCAAGTGCGGTGGAAAGTCTTGCAGTTTTGAACGATGTTAAGGTTTTTCCTGAACCCGTGGTATGCCAAATAAATCCCCCAGCTTCCGTTTTTCCTGCTTTTTTATTCTCATAGCTTGATTTGATTTTCCACAAAATTCGTTCTGTTGCTGCAATTTGATAAGGTCGCATAATCAGCAACGTGTTATTCGTATCAAAGATGCAATATTTAGTTAATACTTCAAGCACTGTACGGCGTTCAAAAAATGTTTTTGTAAAATCTTCTAAATCTGCAATTACTCGATTTTTAGCATCAGCCCATTCACAAGTAAATTCATAGTTATTTTTACTTTGTAACGTGGTATTGGCAAAATAGCGAGTTTGCGTGCCATTAGAAATGACAAAAATTTGTGTATATTTATAGAGAGAATGTTCAGTATTAAAACTTTCTTTTTTATAGCGGTGAATTTGATTAAAAGCTTCTCGAAGACTAACACCACGCTTTTTCAGTTCAATGTGAACAAGGGGAAGACCATTTACCAAAATTGTTACATCATAGCGGTTATTATGTACACCTTTTTGTGATACTTGATGAGTAACTTGTAGCCTATTATTATGAATATCGTCTTTATCAATAATTTTAATATTTTTTAAATGACCATCATCAAAGATAAAATCATAAATATGGTTTTCCTGTATTTTTCTCGTTTTTTCGATCATTCCGTCATTAGGTGTATCAAGATATTCCATTAAAAAACGTTGCCATTCTTCATTGGTGAAGGTTACTTGATTTAAACGTTCAATCTGTGTTTTCAGATTTTGATAAAGCTCATCAGCGGAAGATGCAGAAAATAATGTATAACCTTGAGAGATGAGGTTTTGAATAAGATGATGTTCTAACTCTTTTTCTGTTTGATGGCTTTCTTGCACACAGGGTAATTTCTCATAACAGGCTAAGATAATTCCATTTGTCATTTCTGCAATGGTTGATGTGTTATAGTTTGCCTTTTGTTCTGACATCTCATTCACCTTTTTTATTTAAACGCTATTTCGAAAAATTTAATAGTTTTTCACGATAATATTCATATTGTTTTTGTCGTTGTTCGATTTCTTTTGGTAATCCTGTATTAAGATCGTTCACTAATGTATCAAATTTATCAAGAATCGATACGATATATTCTTGAACAGATAAAGGGGGTAGTGGTATTGTAAAAGCTCTAAAACCCTTCATATCAACAGATGAAAAATTAGATTTAGTTGTATTATTTTTGCACCATTCATCAAGTAGATAGCAATAATAATAGATAAATTTAATATCTATTTTATTTTTAAACTCTTCTTTTACTCTCAAGTTTGTAAATCTCTGATTAGCTAAATAAGGCACCGTAATCAATGCATGTTCTCCGATTGTAGCAGACGTGGAAATAATGATAGAATTTTCTTCAAATAAATTCCCATTTTTTATAGCTTTATTAGATACTTTTTGTAGCGAATTATTCAGTATATTTCCATTTTTTCTTATATCTTCCATTTTGAACCATGGAATATTTCCATTTTCCCAAAATTCACTCTTTGATTTTGAAGGAGTATACCCATTTCTTAATTCAAATATTTCCTCTAACTTTTTCCACCGCACTTTTTCATATAATTCAACACCAACAATTTCACAAACTTCTTTTAATAATGCTAAGAAGTCGCTATCATTTTGGTTGCGTTGCGTTGCGTTGCGTTGCGTTGCGTTGCGTTGCGTTGCGTTGCGTTGCGTTGCGTTGCGTTGCGTTGCGTTGCGTTGCGTTGCGTTGCGTTGTCAGCTATATTATCAAATGTCAATAATTTTTCTCGATAATATTCATACTGTTTTTGTCGTTGTTCGATTTCTTGTGGTAACAGACCTTGAGTATCTTCCAGCAGTTGTTGAAATTTATCTAAAATTTCTACGATTTTGTTTTGAACTAAAATATTAGGTATTGGAACTTTATAGTTATCAGTAATTCCTGTTGATATTTGCGGTAGTTTACCTGACGTTGCATTATTTAAAAAATATTGAATATTACTTTCTAAGTAATAAAACAAAAATTTTATATTTAATTTATTCTTATCAATAGAAGAATAAGACCACATTTCATTTTTATGGCTAAATAATTTATCATAAAATTCAAAGTTAATGTTACCACGAGATTTTACAATAATACTTGGTTTATCAATTATATATTTTCTATCTTCTATATCGTTATAATTCACGTTCGCAGTAGTATTTCCACCAGCAAATAATCTAATTGGAGCATTTATGTTATGAATTTCTTTCATTTTATTTGCTGTTATATTAATTCCCCTTTGTCTTAAGCAAATATCACTTATTTTATTCCATTCAATATTTTCTATATTATAGATTTCTTTTGTAATTTTATTTAAATAATCTTCACCTAACAACATATCTCGATAATAAGTATATTGTTTATTTCTAGACTGTAATTCAGACTGTAATTCAGACTGTAATTCAGTAACATAATTTGTGAAACTGTCAAGAATATTTACAATTTTCTCTTGGGTTTTAAGAGAAGGGATTGGGATTTCTATTTTTGAATATTTAGAGATCCAAAGTCTTTTATGTTCAGTCGTATCAATATTAATGGTTTGTATATAGTGGTAACAATATCTAAGAGTTACATTTTCTTTAGCTGTTAATATTTTCATTGCTGATGATTTTACTTTAAAATTAAAATCAACCCAATGATTACTAGCTGTAAAATCATCAAATATGATCACAGGATTGCTTTTATTAGCCTGATATATTCCTTCTTCTTCATTCGTAAATCCTAAGATAAATGTTTGTCCCGCAGTTAAAACTGGTATATTGTATTTGTTATTATAATTCGTATTTTTAACAATATATTTTGTAGGTTGTTGATAATCCAACAGGCTTTCCAATTTCTTCCATTCCACTTTTTCATTTTTTAATAATTCTTCGATTTTAGTCATAATGCTTACCGCCTGTTTTGGCTTTTTTCTCAATAGCTTTAATTTCGTTTAAATAATCTTTTTCTACTTGCGTAAGGTTTTTTTGCATAAATTCTTTATATTCTTGATTGACCTTTGTTTTCATTTCCTCTCGAGAAATTGAGCCATTATCAGTGAGCAAGTCTTCACCAGTGGCTTGGAGAATCTTATCAATATGCTCAACCCAATCTTTCATTTTCATTAGTGTTTCTTTTTCAGCTTGTCGTTGAGCAAAATCAAGATAACCAGAAACAAGCTGATTTAAGCCTCTCAATTCTATTTCTGAAAGGTAATTTTTAGCAATTTCGGCTTCTTTTTTAGTGGGTAATTCACCTTTAAATAGGGTTAATCCCATAAATGGTTTTCCAGCATCAACCCTGTTATAGATGAGTTCGCTAGCTGTATTATGGTGAATAGCGTAGTGCATTTTATTTTGTACATTCGCAAAAAAATGTTTAGCATCATCAGAATTAGGGTCATAGTCAATACTTGTGGCGAAGAGATCTAACACTTGTCGATAAAATACTTTTTCACTTGAACGAATATCTCGAATGCGATCCAATAGTTCTTTAAAATAGTGACTACCGCCGAGATTTTTTAGCTTTTCATCATTCATTGAAAAGCCTTTAATAAGATATTCTTTGAGTACTGTTGTGGCATAATGCCTAAATTGTATTCCTCTTGCTGAACGTACTCGATAGCCTATGGCGAGTATCATATCTAGGTTATAAAAAGCAACACTTCTGGAAACTTCTCTGTTTCCTTCTTTTTGAACTGTCAACTTATAGTTGACAGTTGATAATTTATTTAACTCATTGTCACTAAAAATAGCTTTAATATGTTTGCTGATGTTTTGTTTTGTAGTATCAAATAATTCAGCAATTTCTAATTGGTTTAGCCAAATAGTACCATCTTGAAGGTGTAGCTCAATATTCGCTTTGCCATCTTCTGTGTTGTAGATAATCATTTGATTATTCATCTTCAAGTTCCATTACAATTTTATTGATGGCGGCTCGCAATGTATCAATTTTAGCAACGGTTTCTTCAATTTCTTTATTTAATACTTTAATATCAATTATTTCTCTCGTATCTTCTTTCTCAACATAGGTAGAAACAGAAAGGTTATAATCATTTTCTTCTATTTCAGCTTTATCGACATATTTTGAAAAATATTCTTGATTTGAACGATTTCTAAATTCTTCAACGATATGATCAATATTTTTTTCTTCTAAAATATTATTATTGGTTTCTTTTTTAAATTCTTTACTTGCATCAATAAATAAAACTTTATTTTCAGTTTTATTCTTTGCCATAACTAAAATACAAGTCGCAATAGAAGTGCCAAAAAATAAGTTTTCAGGTAGTTGAATAACACAATCAACAAAATTGTTATCCACTAAATATTGGCGAATTGTTTTTTCTGCTCCTTTACGATAAAAAATACCAGGGAAACAAACAATCGCCGCTCGCCCTTTACTAGAGAGATAACTTAATGCGTGCATAATAAAGGCATAGTCGGCATAGGATTTCGGTGCCAGTTTTCCTGCGGGAGCAAAACGTTCATCGTTGATTAAAGTTGGATCGCCATCGCCTACCCATTTAATTGAATAAGGCGGATTAGAAACAATCGCGTCAAAAGGTTTTTCATCATTGTGTAACGGATTGAGTAGAGTATCCCCACGTTTAATAGAAAAATTATTATAATTAACGTTATGAAGAAACATATTCATACGAGCAAGATTGAAGTTTGTCATATTAATTTCTTGCCCAAAAAAGCCTTCGTCAATAATATGCTCTTCAAATTGTTTTTTCATTTGTAAAAGTAATGAACCACTACCACAAGTTGGGTCATATACTTTATTGATATTAGTTTTACCGTCCATTACTAATCTGGCTAATAATTTAGAAACAGTTTGTGGCGTAAAAAACTCGCCTCCAGATTTCCCTGCATTACTGGCATAATTAGAGATTAAATATTCATAGGCATCACCAAAAGCATCAATATCATTATCTTGAAAATTGCCAAAATTGATATTGGCAATACCCGTTAAAATATCAGCAAGACGTTGATTTTTTTCAGCAACTGTTCCACCTAATCGATTACTGGTTGTATCCACATCTTCAAATAACCCTTTTATGTCATTTTCTGATGGAAAACCGACCGCACTTGCTTCAATGGCTTTAAAAATATTCGCTAAATCAGTATTAAGATTATCATTTTTCTTAGCTGTTTTTACTACGTTAGCGAATAGCTGGCTAGGTAGAATAAAAAATCCTTTATCTTCTACGGTATTTGGTCGAAAATCTTGTTCCGCTTCTTCATCGCTGATCTGTGTATAATCAAACTCTAAATCCCCAGCTTCACGTTCTGCAGAATTGAAAAACTCTGTCATATTTTCTGAAATAAAACGATAGAATAAGATACCTAATATATACTGTTTAAAATCCCAACCATCTACCGCACCACGTACATCATCAGCAATCGCCCAGATTTTTCGATGTAATTCGGAACGCTGTGTTGCTTCATTGGTGGTTTTTAACGATGTATTATCCATTTTTTTATCTACCTTGTTTTATGAAATTATTATATTTTTATTGGATTATTGTATATTAGATAGGAGGGTAGGTAAAAAACTTTTCTTGGGATTACATTATTTTATTTATAAGACTTTGACACAATCTTATATCTTCTATCTTAGTGATTCCAAAACTCTTTTTCCCTGCATCTTTGATCGATGCACCTATATGATAAACTTCAGCTTTGTCTATAATTAGGAATCTATCGTGAAAATCTGTAGTAGTTTTTACTGATAATTTAGGGTATTGAGCATTAAATTTATTTATATCTTTTGTTGATAAGCTTCCTTTACCAGCCGTTGCGATAACAATATCTACGTCTTTATTTTTCTTACATAAAATATTAAGTGTATTTATGTCAACATAGTTATCAATTAAAATTATCTCTCTTTTAGCCTTAGCAATAAGCCCAATAATAAAGCTAAAAGCATCATAGATTTGACCATCAAAGAAAATATTCTGTTTTACTTCTGTATTTGTCCCTATATAGTTAAACACTGCTTCTAACTTTTTATCCATTTCTAATTGTTTAATCTCTACTCTATCTAGACGGGAAAACATTTCTTTATTAGAAAGTAAGAAATTACGCATTTCAACAAAAGTATCCATAATTTTTATGCTGACGGCTATTGCAACATCACTTTTAAGTACAGCAGAAAGCATTGCAATACCTTGTTCTGTAAAGGCGTATGGCATATATCGTCTGCCACCATAATTAGTTAAACTTGAGGTTCCATTTTGGAATCTCAAGTTGTTATATTCATCCTCTGTTAGTTGAAAACAAAAACGTTCGGGAAATCTAGCTGCATTTCTTTTCATTGCTTTATTCAAATTACCTGTAGTGACTTGATATAGTTTTGCTAGATCGCTATCAAGCATTACTTGTTTGTCTCATAAAGTATAAATCATATGTTTTATATCGTTATTTTCAGCAATAACAAGATTTTTATTTCCTATCATTCTTTTCCTTTTCTTTAGAAATAGCGTTGTTTTCATAAAAAAGACTGATAATTTTCTTTTATCAGTCTTTTAGATTAATTTTATTTATCTTACTCCCACTCAATCGTCGCTGGTGGTTTTCCGCTTACGTCATAAACCACTCTCGATATTCCATCTACTTCATTAATAATACGGTTTGAGATTTTACCGAGTAGGTCGTAAGGTAGATGAGCCCAATGTGCGGTCATAAAATCAATAGTTTCTACGGCACGGAGTGAAACAACCCAGTCGTATTTGCGACCATCGCCCATTACACCAACGGATTTTACAGGTAAGAATACCGTAAATGCTTGGCTCACTTTGTAGTACCAGTCTGAGTTGTATAACTCTTCGATAAAGATTGCATCGGCTTTACGTAGTAAATCACAGTATTCTTTTTTGATTTCACCTAAAACACGTACGCCTAAACCTGGTCCAGGGAATGGGTGGCGGTTAAGCATTTCAGCAGGTAAACCTAAGGCTAAACCAATTTTACGTACTTCATCTTTAAATAATTCACGCAAAGGCTCTACTAAGCCAAGTTTCATATAATCAGGTAATCCACCTACATTGTGGTGTGATTTGATAACGTGGGCTTTGCCTGTTTTGCTTGCCGCAGATTCGATCACATCAGGATAAATCGTACCTTGTGCTAACCATTTTACGTTGGTTTGTTTGTGAGATTCTTCATCAAATACATCAACGAAAACTTTACCAATCATTTTACGTTTGGCTTCAGGATCTTGAATTCCAGCAAGGGCAGATAAGAAACGATCTTCGGCATTTACTCGGATAATATTTAAACCGAATTTATCGCCAAACATTTCCATTACTTGATCGCCTTCATTTAATCGTAGTAAACCATTATCTACAAAAACACAGTGCAAGTTTTTACCGATTGCACGATGAAGGAGTAGGGCAGTAACGGAAGAGTCAACACCACCAGATAAACCTAAAATTACTTCATCATCACCTACTTGTTCTTTGATGCGAGCAACGGCATCTTCAATAATATTTTCTGCTGTCCATTTAGTTTCACAACCACAGATATTGACGACGAAATTAGTTAGTAACTGTAAGCCACTTTTAGTATGAGTTACTTCTGGGTGGAATTGAACACCGTAGAAATGGCGTTTTTCATCTGACATTGCTGCGATAGGGCAGGTTGGGGTTATTCCTGTAATTTGAAAATTTTCAGGTAAACGTGTTACTTTGTCCCCATGACTCATCCATACATCAAGTTTTGGCGATGAGGCATTAATATCATCATTTAGCTGTGCGAAAAGTGTATCAGTTGATGTTAATTCAACGGAAGCATAACCAAACTCTCGGTGATCGGAAGACTCTGTTAATCCACCTAATTGCATTGCCATTGTTTGCATTCCATAGCAAATTCCTAATACAGGTACGCCTGCATTAAATACATATTCGGGGGCTCGTGGACTATTGTCTTCAGTGGTACTTTCAGGTCCGCCAGATAAGATAATCCCTGTTGGGTTAAATTCTTTGATTTGTGCTTCTGTAACGTCCCAAGCCCAAAGTTCGCAGTAAACTCCAATTTCACGCACACGACGAGCGATAAGTTGAGTATATTGTGAACCAAAATCTAAGATTAAAATTTTATGATTATGAATATTGTTCATTTGTTACCTTATAGGTGAGTTAAGGAAAATATTACAATAATATTAATAAAACCTCTCCTAACTGAATAAACTAGGAGGGGTTTTTAATATTAGTGAATTATGATAAATGTGTTATTTCAATTCTAGAATACCAAAATCTGTTCCATCATTCATTTCATTCGCTCTCATTCTTACTTTGAGTTTTAATGTTTTGTTACAACCACTAGTTGTCCAAATCTCATCAGCTATAATTATTTTTGAACGATCAGGTGTCATTTTTACATTTACTATTTCAGTATGTATTTTTTCAGGATTACAGGATGTTTTACTCCTAAAAAATAAACGAACAGAGTTTTCCACATCAGATTTCAATATTCCATCTGTAATGGTTTTTCCAGTGTAAGTTGGTCCTAAAATAGAGCAAGATGTCAATGAAAATAGAGATATAAATAGTAATCTTTTCATTTTATTAATTTATTAACTCATACGATAATTCGGTGCTTCTTTTGTGATTGCTACATCGTGCACGTGGCTTTCTTTGATACCTGCACCACTAATTTTTACGAATTGTGCTTTTGTACGTAATTCGTCAATTGTTGCACAGCCCGTTAATCCCATACAAGAACGTAACCCCCCCATTTGTTGATGGATAATTTCTTTTAAATAACCTTTGTATGGAATACGTCCTTCGATACCTTCAGGAACCAGTTTATCCGCGGCATTATCTGATTGGAAGTAACGATCTGATGAGCCTTTTGCCATTGCTCCTAATGATCCCATTCCACGATAAGATTTGAAAGAGCGACCTTGATATAATTCAATTTCACCCGGAGCTTCTTCTGTTCCCGCAAACATCGATCCTACCATTACGCAAGAGGCACCAGCGGCGATTGCTTTTGCAATATCACCAGAATAACGGATACCGCCGTCAGCAATAACAGGAATACCACGTTCAGCAAGTGCTTCTGCCGCATCGGAAATGGCAGTAATTTGTGGTACACCTACGCCTGTTACGATACGAGTGGTACAAATTGAACCTGGTCCAATACCAATTTTGACCGCACTTGCACCAGCGTCAGCTAAAGCAATAGCCCCTTCGGCTGTCGCAACATTACCTGCAATAATTGGTAGATCAGGGTATTTTTTACGTGTTTCACGAACACGCTGTAATACGCCTTCTGAATGGCCGTGTGATGAATCAATTAATAGTACATCAACACCCGCTTTAACGAGAGCATCAATACGTTCTTCATTGCCAGCACCAGCACCAACGGCTGCACCGACACGTAAACGACCAAATTCATCTTTACAAGCATTTGGTTTTTGTTCAGTTTTTTGGAAATCTTTTAAGGTAATCATTCCTTCAAGTTTGAAGTTATCGCCAACAACTAATACTTTTTCAACACGGTGAATATGCATTAAATTAAAGATTTCTTCGCTAGTTGCCCCTTCTTTTACGGTAACTAATCTGTCTTGTGGTGTCATCAATTCTGATACTGTTTTTTTCATATCTTTCATAAAACGGGTATCACGACCAGTAATAATACCAACTAACGTTCCTGTTTTATCCACAACAGGAAAACTAGCAAAGCCATTTTTCTTCACTAATTCAGACAATTCACCTAAAGATAAATCAGGCGTAACTGTAATCGGATCAGTAACAATACCACTTTCGAATTTTTTTACTTTACGAACGCGATCTGCTTGGCGTTCGATAGACATATTTTTATGAATAAAACCAATACCGCCTTCTTGAGCTAATGAGATTGCCAGTTTGGCTTCGGTTACTGTATCCATAGCAGCGGATAACATAGGGATATTTAAGCGGATAGTTTTGGTTAATTGAGTGGATAGATCGGCTGTATTAGGTAGTACTGTTGAATGAGCTGGAACAAGTAAAACATCATCAAAGGTGAGTGCTTCTTTTATTACTCTTAACATAGCAATATTCTCTCTTTATTATAGGTTAAAATTGAAAAAAACGATAAAAAATATTGCGACGGCATTATACAGGCAAGATTAAAAATAGGGAATTATTTTTTTGAAAAAATAGTATTTTCTTGTAGTATGTGAATCAATTTAACACAGATTAGGTATATTGGAATATGTTAGCATTATTAGCAGCTTTAGCCGATGGAAATAAGTATCAAATTTCAACCTTGGTGTCTTTATTAAATAATACCGAAAAAGAAATACAACAAAAAATAATTACATTGCAAGCACAAGGTATTGCTATCCGAGTTACTTCAACATATTGCCAACTCATTCCACAACTTTCCTTGCTTGATATTAAAAGTGTAAAGCAGAAATTACCTTATCAAATTATTTTTAAACCAATTATTAATTCAACTAATCAATTTCTTTTAGAAAATATCGAAAACTTAAATAAAGGTGATGTGTGTTTAACAGAATATCAATATTCAGGTAGAGGACGTAGAGGTCGTCAATGGCATTCACCTTTTGCAGGGCAAGCGATTTTAAGTTTTTATTGGACATTGTCGCCTACTATTTCAATAAATGGATTGAGTTTAGTTATTGGTTTAGCAATAGCGGATACGTTAATCGAACTTGGAGCATCGGATATTGAATTAAAATGGCCAAATGATGTGTTATTAAAAGGTCGAAAATTAGCTGGTATTTTAATTGAATTAAGCAATCATAAAAATGGTTTAATTAATCTCGTGGTTGGTTTAGGGATTAATTTATCTATACCAAAACAGAATAGTAAAATTGATCAACCTTGGGCGGAATTAATCGAAGTATTACCGAAAATAGATAGAACAGAATTAACAATTCAATTAGTCAACAAACTGTATCAATATTTACTTATTTTTGAACAAGATGGTATAGCTTTTTTTAGGGAACGCTGGTTTGAATTAGATCATTTCTTAGGGCAAGAAGTAAAAATTATTAGTGAAAAAGAAGTGATTATGGGGATTGAAAAAGGTATCAATAATGAAGGCTTTCTTATTTTAGAAAAAGCAGATAATAGTCAACTAGAATTCAATGCAGGGGAAGTGTCTTTGCGTAAAGTTTAAATCATCATAACATAATTAAAAAGTGCGGTTAAATTGATCTGCTCCCCAAAAGTTGGACTCTAACCAACAAATTAAGGAGCAGATTTTTATGACTAAATATACTCAATCTTTTAAAAAGCATGTTGTGG